>MAAJ01000015.1 GCA_002163085.1 Methylophaga sp. 42_25_T18
TCAACGTGGGTACGATTGGTCACGTTGATCATGGTAAGACGACGTTGACAGCAGCGATTACAAAAGTAATGGCTGAAGCACAAGGCGGCGAAGTAAAGTCTTTTGCAGATATTGATAATGCGCCAGAAGAAAGAGAACGCGGCATTACAATCTCAACCTCACACGTAGAATATGAAACAAACGAACGTCACTACGCCCACGTAGATTGCCCAGGCCATGCTGATTATGTTAAAAACATGATTACCGGTGCTGCGCAAATGGACGGCGCTATCTTAGTAGTGAACGCCGCTGACGGTCCTATGCCACAAACACGTGAACATATCTTATTGTCACGTCAAGTAGGTGTACCGTTCATCGTAGTCTTCTTAAATAAAGCAGACATGGTTGACGATGAAGAGTTAATCGAATTGGTTGAAATGGAAGTGCGTGAGTTGTTAGACAAATACGACTTCCCTGGCGACGATACGCCAATCGTCGTTGGTTCAGCGTTGAAAGCATTAGAAGGCGATACCAGTGATATTGGTGTGCCATCAATCATCAAGCTTGGTGAAGTGATGGACAGCTACTTCCCACTACCTGATCGTGCGGTAGATGGTGCATTCTTGATGCCTATTGAAGATGTATTCTCAATCTCTGGTCGCGGAACGGTAGTGACTGGTCGTATCGAGCGCGGCATCGTAAAAGTCGGCGAAGAATTAGAAATCGTTGGTATCAAAGAAACACAAACAACAACCTGTACAGGTGTTGAAATGTTCCGCAAGCTATTAGATGAAGGTCAAGCTGGCGATAACGTAGGTGTTTTATTACGTGGAACTAAGCGTGAAGATGTAGATCGTGGTCAAGTATTAGCGCACCCGGGTACAATCAATCCGCACACAACATTCGAAGCAGAAGTGTACATATTGTCGAAAGATGAAGGTGGTCGTCACACACCATTCTTTAATGGCTACCGTCCACAGTTCTACTTCCGTACAACAGACGTAACCGGTGCATGTGAATTGCCATCAGGAATTGAAATGGTAATGCCTGGCGATAACGTTAAGATGGACGTAACCCTAATCGCACCGATTGCGATGGAAGATGGATTGCGTTTTGCTATTCGTGAAGGTGGTCGCACAGTGGGTGCGGGCGTTGTTAGTAAAATCACTGAGTAAGCAGTAAGAAATATTTGGTCGGAGATTTGGAGTCTCTGACCAAGTTCGAAGTATATGTTAGGCCAGTAGCTCAATTGGCAGAGCGACGGTCTCCAAAACCGTAGGTTGGGGGTTCGATTCCCTCCTGGCCTGCCATTTTTTTTAATCAAGTTATATTGAGAAAACGAAAACAATGGCAGATAATATCAAATTAATAGTCGCAGTTATCATTATGATGACTGCGATTGCTTTGTTTTATACTTATGGTGAGTATTCAACATTGCTCAGAGTGCTTGGCTTGCTTGCGGCAGCCGGGCTTTCTTTGTTTATTGCATCACGAACACAAATTGGTTCAAATATGTTGGCCTATGTGGGTGAGACGCAAGTAGAAGTACGTAAAGTAGTTTGGCCGACCAGACAGGAAACTGTGCAAACCACATTGATTGTTATCCTTATGGTAACCGTGATGGCATTATTATTATGGGGTGTGGATTCAATATTAGGTTGGGCGGTTCGCGCTCTAACGGTATAGGAAAGGTTTGAATATGAGTAAACGTTGGTATGTAATTCAAGCTTATTCTGGTTTTGAAGCCCAGGTGAAACGTTCTTTGGAAGAGCGTATTGAGCGTTTTGGCATGGAAGACAAGTTTGATGAAATCCTTGTCCCAACTGAAGAAGTGGTTGAAATGCGTGATGGCCAACCGCGTAAAAGTGAACGAAAGTTTTTTCCAGGCTATGTATTAGTCAATATGGAAATGGATGATGATACGTGGCATGTCGTTAATGATATTCCACGAGTATTACGTTTTATCGGTGGTACCGGCGATCGTCCTGCACCAATCAGTGATGCGGAAGCTAATCAGATCTTACAACGTGTGCAAGATGGTGTTGATAGCCCACGGCCGAAAGTATTGTTTGAACCTGGTGAAGTGGTACGTGTGACAGATGGTCCATTTAATGACTTTACCGGTGTAGTAGAAGACGTTAATTACGAAAAAAGCAAATTACGTGTTGAAGTTGTTATTTTCGGACGTTCGACACCTGTTGAACTTGAGTTCAGTCAGGTAGCAAAAGCTTAATTTATCCAGCCTAGGCTGGTTTGTTGTTGGGGAGCCGCGAGGCGTTTGAACCCGTATTGGAGTAAATCATGGCTAAAAAAATAGATGCCTATATCAAGCTGCAAGTGCCAGCTGGTCAGGCGAACCCAAGTCCACCTGTTGGTCCTGCATTAGGTCAACATGGTGTAAATATCATGGAATTCTGTAAAGCATTTAATGCTAAAACACAGGGTATGGAACAAGGTCTTCCAGTTCCTGTTGTGATTTCAGTATTTAATGATAAAAGCTTTACCTTCATCACTAAAACACCACCGGCAGCAGTTTTGTTGAAAAAAGCAGCAGGCATTAAGAGTGGTAGTGGTCAACCAAATACTGAAAAAGTGGGTACGGTTAACCGTGCACAGTTAGAAGAGATTGCGACAACTAAAATGGCTGATCTTAATGCCAATGATATGGACGCAGCAGTTAGAATTATTGCCGGTACTGCACGCAGTATGGGTCTAAATACAGAGGGTGTTGAATAATGGCTGCTCTAGGTAAAAGAACTCGCGCAATCCATGAGAAACTGGAAGTGGGCAAACAATATCCTGTTGGTGAAGCGTTAACCTTTGTTAAAGAAAACGCATCAGCAAAATTCGTCGAATCAATTGATGTTGCGATTAACTTGGGTGTTGACCCTCGTAAATCTGATCAAGTAGTTCGTAGCTCAACTGTATTGCCAAACGGTACAGGTAAAACTGTACGTGTTGCTGTGTTTGCTCAAGGTAAAAATGCGGAAGCGGCAACAGCTGCAGGTGCTGATATTGTTGGTTTTGAAGATCTTGCAGAATCAATTAAAGCCGGCAATATGGATTTTGATGTTGTTATTGCATCACCAGATGCAATGCGTGTTGTTGGTACATTAGGTCAAGTGTTAGGTCCTCGTGGACTTATGCCTAACCCTAAAGTCGGTACGGTTACACCGAATGTGGCTGAAGCTGTTAAAAATGCTAAATCAGGCCAAGTTCGTTACCGAACAGACAAAGCTGGTATCATTCACTGCCCAATAGGTAATGCAAGCTTTGAAGTTGAAGCTTTACAGCAAAACCTTACTGCTTTGCTTGAAGATTTAAATAAATTAAAACCAAGCTCAGCGAAAGGTATATATTTCAAACGTATTAGTGTTTCTAGCACCATGGGTGCTGGCATCACAATTGATAAATCGTTCATAGATTAGGAAACGATTTAAAAGAATTGGACCGCCCAGCCTTTTGGCTGGGTCGTCTAAGACCGTAGGCATGAAAATTTAATTGTACCGAAGTGTTTATTGCTTTTGGGAACAACCTACGCAGACGGGTTCAGCTACAGAATTTCTGATGTTGAACACCGTAAATGGTGGAAGAGGCAACTCTTCTTTTAGCAACACGCTACGATTAATCGTAGTGAACCTAAGGAGAACTTTAGGTGGCTTTAAATCTTGAAGCAAAAAGGGCCGTCGTTGCTGAGGTCGCTGAAGTGGCATCTAATGCATATTCTGCTGTTGCAGCTGAATATCATGGATTAACCGTTACAGATATGACAACGCTACGTGTTGCCGCTCGCAAAGAGAATGTTTATTTGCGTGTTGTTCGTAACACATTAGCTAAACGTGCCGTAGAAGGGACAGATTTCGCCTGCATGCAGGAAGGAATGACTGGTCCTTTGGTACTTGGGTTCTCATTAGAAGATCCAGGTGCAGTTGCACGCGTCATGAATGACTTCGCTAAAGAAAATGACAAACTTGAAATCAAAATGGTTTCTCTAGGTGGCAAGTTATTACCTGCTACTGATATTGAGAAGCTAGCTAAAATGCCGACTAAGGACCAAGCAATTGGTATTCTTATGGGTACAATGAAAGCACCGATTGAAAAATTTGTTCGTACTTTGGTTGCTCCGACTAGCAAGATGGTTCGTACGCTCGCGGCTGTTCGCGATGCAAAAGAAGCAGCTTAGTTTCTTAATTAAGAACTAATGTTGTATTTATATTCTGTAAGCTTGAAATAGGAAAAAAACATGTCTGTATCTAAAGATGATATTTTGGAAGCGATTTCCAATATGACAGTTGTTGAGGTCGTTGATTTGATCGAAGCAATGGAAGAAAAATTTGGCGTAACTGCTGCTGCTCCTGTAGCTGCTGCTGCTGCTGGCGGTGACGCTGGTGGTGCTGCTGCTGCTGAGCAAACTGAGTTTGACGTTGTAATGTCTAGCTTCGGTGAGAACAAAGTTAGCGTTATCAAAGCTGTACGTGCTATCACTGGTCTTGGCTTGAAAGAAGCTAAAGGCATGGTTGAAGCTGTACCTGCGACGATTAAAGAAGCAGTTGACAAAGCTGAAGCTGAAGATGTTGTTAAGCAACTTGAAGAAGCTGGTGCTACTGCTGAACTTAAATAAGTTCAGCTTTTATCGTGGTGGTTCGATCGCCACGGTATAGAAAATGGCTGGTGATTTTAATCACCGGCCTTTTTCCGTTACTGGTCAAGCAAAGACTGTTTGACCACTAAATACAATATTACAATTCCTAGCTTTTACGAAAATAAAAGCGGGACGACTTTGAGGTGTAATAAATGGCTTATACGTTTACCGAGAAAAAGCGGATTCGTAAAGATTTTGGCAAGCGTCCAAGTGTCTTGACTGTTCCTAATTTACTAGCAACACAAGTAAATTCTTATCAGGATTTTTTACAGCAAGGCATACCTGCTGATGATCGTGCTGCAAAAGGTTTGCATACAGCATTTGACTCGGTATTCCCGATTAAAAGTCATACCGGCATGGCTGAACTACAATATGTCAGTTATCGCCTTGGTACTCCAGCATTTGAGGTTAAAGAATGTCAATTGCGCGGCATTACTTATGCTGCACCCTTAAGAGTTAAAATGCGTCTTGTTATTTATGATAAAGATGCCCCTGCAAAATCAAAAGTCGTAAAAGACATTAAAGAGCAGGAAGTATATATGGGAGAAATCCCACTGATGACAGAGAAAGGTAACTTTGTCATTAATGGAACAGAACGCGTTATTGTGTCTCAATTACATCGTTCACCAGGTGTGTTCTTTGATAGTGATAAAGGTAAAACACACTCGTCAGGTAAGATTTTATTTAATGCGCGAGTTATTCCTTACCGTGGTTCATGGTTGGATTTTGAATTTGATCCGAAAGATGCCGTGTTTGTTCGTATCGATCGTCGCCGTAAACTACCCGCGACAATCTTGTTACGTGCTTTAGAGCTCAGTAATGAAGAGATCTTAGACTTATTCTTTGACCGTGATATCTATACCAAACAAGGCAGTGACTTTGAATTAGCACTTGAGCCTAAACGCCTCCGTGGTCAATCAGTACCCGTTGATATTACGACAGCTGATGGTAAAGTTATTGTCGAATCAGAACAGCAAATCACCGCTCGTCATATCAGACAGATGGAAAAAGCGTCGATCACTACACTGACAGTGCCGGCTAGTTATTTGGTTGGTAAAGTCATTGCAAACGATATGATCGATACCGATAGTGGTGAGGTGATACTTTCTGCTAACGATGAAATCACCGAAGAAACGCTAGAAACATTTGAACGCTTTGATGTTGCGACAGTAGAAGTTATTTATTCTAATGATTTAGACAAAGGTTCATATATTTCTGACACCATGCGTTTAGATGAAACAACGTCGACATTAGAAGCGAAAGTTGAAATATACCGCATGATGCGTCCCGGCGAGCCACCTACAGAAGATGCAGCTAACAACTTGTTTAAGAACTTGTTCTTTTCGACAGATCGTTATGACCTATCTAATGTAGGCCGTATGAAATTCAACCGCCGCCTAGGTCGTGAAGAATTAGAAGGCGAAGGTGTCTTATCTAAAGACGATATTCTTGATGTGGTGAGTGAGCTGATTTCAATTCGTAACGGTCACGGTATCGTTGATGATATCGATCACTTAGGTAACCGACGTGTACGTAGTGTTGGTGAAATGGCTGAAAACCAATTCCGTATTGGTTTGGTTCGTGTTGAACGTGCTGTAAGAGAGCGTTTGAGCATTGCTGAATCTGAAGGCTTGATGCCTCAACAGTTGATCAATGCAAAACCTGTTGCCGCGGCAATCAAAGAATTCTTTGGTTCAAGTCAACTGTCTCAGTTTATGGATCAAAATAATCCCTTATCGGAAGTGACGCACAAACGTCGTGTTTCGGCATTAGGCCCTGGTGGTTTGACACGTGAACGTGCAGGTTTTGAAGTACGTGACGTACATCCAACCCATTATGGTCGTGTCTGCCCTATCGAAACGCCTGAGGGACCAAACATCGGTTTGATCAACTCATTAGCTGTTTATGCGCGTACCAATGAATATGGTTTTATTGAAACGCCATATCGTAAAGTAAAAGATGGAAAAGCGAGTAAAGACATCATCTATCTTTCGGCCATTGACGAGGGCGAATATAAAATCGCTCAAGCCACGATCGAATTAAGTGATGCAGGTGAAATTCAAGATAATATGGTGCCTTGTCGTTACCGTAATGAATTTTCATTAATGCCAGCTGACCAAGTGCAATTGATGGATGTATCGCCACGCCAAGTAGTATCGGTAGCGGCCTCATTGATTCCATTTTTAGAGCATGATGATGCTAACCGTGCCTTGATGGGCTCGAACATGCAACGTCAAGCAGTGCCAACATTACGTGCAGAAAAACCAATTGTCGGTACCGGCATGGAACGTGTTGTTGCTCAAGACTCTGGTGTCATGGTTATGGCTCGCCGTGGTGGTGTGGTTGACTCTGTAGATGCGAGCCGTATCGTTATTCGTGTCAACGATAACGAAGCTGGTGATGCTGATTCTGGTGTTGATATCTACAACCTTATTAAATATGCCCGTTCAAACCAAAGCACATGTATTAATCAACGACCTGTTGTTAAACCGGGTGATGTGATTGCTAAAGATGATGTATTGGCTGATGGACCATCTACTGATAAAGGTGAATTGGCACTCGGACAAAACATTCTAATCGCATTCATGCCTTGGAATGGTTATAACTTCGAAGATTCGATTTTAGTTTCTGAGCGAGTTGTGCAAGAAGATAGGTTCACCACAATACATATTCAAGAATCTAACTGTTTAGCGCGTGATACTAAATTAGGTACTGAGGAAATCACCAGTGATATTCCAAATGTAAGCGAGAGCGCCTTATCTAAACTAGATGAGTCGGGTATTGTTTACGTGGGTGCTGAAGTTAAGCCGGGTGATATTCTAGTTGGTAAAGTGACACCCAAAGGTGAAACACAATTAACACCGGAAGAAAAATTACTCCGAGCTATTTTTGGTGAAAAAGCAGCTGACGTTAAAGATTCTTCTTTACGAGTACCAACGGGTACTTTCGGTACTGTTATTGATGTTCAAGTCTTCACCCGAGATGGTGTTGAAAAAGATGAACGTACCTTGGCGATTGAGAAAGATGAGTTAGAACGTATTCGTAACGATCTTAAAGATCAACATCGCATCATCGTCGACGATGTGTTTTTACGTTTAGAAAAATCATTAAACGGTAAGGTGGCTGAAAGTGCACCAGGTCTAGCTGCAGGTGCCAAAATCACCAAGGCATATTTGAATAAATTGGAACATGCTAAGTGGTTTGAGATTCGCATGGAAGCTGAAGCGCTCAATGCACAATTAGAACAAGCGTCAACGCAAATCGTTCAATATCGCCAAGACATGGATGATCAGTTTGAAATTAAGAAAAACAAATTAATTTCAGGCCATGATCTCGCTCCTGGTGTGCAGCGCATGGTTAAGGTTTTCCTAGCGGTAAGACGTCGTATTCAGCCTGGTGACAAAATGGCCGGTCGTCACGGCAACAAAGGTGTTATTTCAAACATTGTTCCCGTTGAAGATATGCCGTATACCGCAGATGGTCGTCCGGTAGATATCGTGTTGAACCCACTGGGTGTACCGTCACGGATGAACATCGGTCAGGTCCTTGAGATTCATTTGGGTTGGGCGGCTAAAGGTTTAGGTTATAAGATTGCTGAGATGTTAGAGCAACAACGTGATATCGCAGAGTTACGTGAGTTCTTAGGCAAGGTGTATAACACCA
Source organism: Methylophaga sp. 42_25_T18 (assembly GCA_002163085.1). Taxonomy (GTDB): domain Bacteria; phylum Pseudomonadota; class Gammaproteobacteria; order Nitrosococcales; family Methylophagaceae; genus 41-12-T18. The sequence goes on from MAAJ01000015.1 coordinate 8,285, forward strand.
GCGGTAAGAAAGAAGATCTAGATTCGTTCTCAGATGATGAAATCATTGAAATGGCCGGTAACCTGAAACAAGGTGTTCCGATGGCCACACCGGTATTTGATGGTGCTCAAGAAAGCGAAATCAAAGACATGCTGGAACTTGCTGGTTTACCGCGTAGTGGTCAAACTAAATTGATTGATGGTCGCACAGGTGAATTCTTCGATCGTGAAGTCACGGTTGGTTACATGCATATGTTGAAATTGAATCACTTGGTTGATGACAAGATGCATGCACGTTCAACGGGCCCTTACAGTCTGGTTACTCAGCAGCCGTTGGGTGGTAAAGCGCAATTTGGTGGACAGCGTTTCGGTGAGATGGAGGTGTGGGCATTAGAAGCATATGGTGCCGCTTATACCTTGCAAGAAATGTTGACCGTGAAGTCAGATGATGTGGTTGGTCGTACACGTATCTACAAAAACATTGTAGATGGTGATTATCGTATGGATGCAGGCATGCCTGAATCCTTCAAAGTATTAACACGTGAGATTCGATCTCTGGGTATTGATATTGAATTAGTTAGTGACTAAAACAAGATTAAATATTACTTACCGATAATCAGTATATTGGCCGTTAAACGGCAGCGGAGAATAAAACATGAAAGATTTGCTTAACCTGTTAAAGCAACAAACTCAACCAGAAGAGTTTGATGCCATTCGAATTGGTCTGGCATCACCAAAAATGGTGAGATCATGGTCATTTGGTGAAGTTAAAAAACCAGAGACTATTAACTACCGTACCTTCAAACCTGAACGTGAAGGTCTGTTTTGCTGCAAATTGTTTGGACCTGTTAAAGATTACGAATGTCTTTGTGGTAAATACAAACGCCTTAAACATCGTGGCGTAATTTGTGAAAAGTGTGGTGTAGAAGTCACGGTTGCTAAAGTACGTCGTGAGCGTATGGGACACATTGAGCTGGCTAGTCCTGTTGCTCATATTTGGTTCTTAAAATCATTACCGTCACGCATCTCCTTGTTCTTAGATATGACATTACGTGATATTGAACGCGTATTGTATTTCGAAGCATTTATCGTAGTTGACCCTGGTATGACACCTTTAGAAAAAGGGCAGTTATTGTCAGATGACACGTTATTACAAGCAGTAGAAGAATATGGTGATGACTTTGATGCCCGCATGGGTGCAGAAGCTATTCAGCAATTATTACGTAATATCGATGTAGTTAAAGAAATCGATGTTATTCGTGAAGCTATTGAAGCAACCAACTCAGAAACTAAGATTAAGAAATTAACCAAACGTTTGAAATTAATGGAAGCGTTTAGTGAGTCAGGTAATAAACCAGAATGGATGGTAATGGAAGTATTACCAATTTTACCACCTGATTTGCGTCCATTAGTACCACTAGATGGTGGTCGTTTTGCGACTTCAGATTTGAATGATTTATACCGTCGAGTGATCAACCGTAACAATCGTTTGAAACGTTTATTAGATCTGAATGCTCCTGACATCATCGTACGTAATGAAAAGCGTATGTTGCAAGAATCGGTTGATGCTCTACTTGATAATGGTCGCCGAGGACGTGCGATTACCGGTACAAACCGGATGCCATTAAAATCATTGGCAGATATGATCAAAGGTAAGCAAGGTCGTTTCCGTCAAAACTTATTAGGTAAACGGGTTGATTACTCAGGTCGTTCAGTAATCGTAGTAGGTCCATATTTGAAATTGCATCAATGTGGTCTACCTAAAAAAATGGCATTGGAATTATTCAAACCATTTGTTTACGGTAAATTAGAGCGTGCTGGTTTAGCAACAACCATTAAAGCAGCCAAGAAAATGGTTGAACGCGAAGGTCCAGAAGTTTGGGATATTCTTGAAGACGTTATTCGTGAGCATCCCGTTATGCTTAACCGTGCACCAACGTTGCATAGATTAGGTATTCAAGCGTTTGAACCGTTATTGATTGAAGGTAAAGCGATTCAATTACACCCTCTTGTCTGTGGTGCATTTAACGCCGACTTCGATGGTGACCAAATGGCGGTACACGTTCCATTGTCAATCGAAGCGCAATTAGAAGCACGTTCTTTGATGATGGCGACCAATAACATTTTGTCACCAGCCAATGGTGAGCCGGTAATCATTCCTTCTCAAGATGTGGTATTGGGTCTGTATTACATGACGCGTGCATTGATAAATGCCAAAGGTGAAGGCAGCAAGTTTGCTAACTTGGCAGAATTAAAACGCGCCTTTGATAATAAGGAAGTTGCACTGCATGCCAAGGTTACGGTTCGTTTAGATGAGACAGATAATACTCTGCCTGAACCAGAACAAAACAGAACCATTCGAGTAGAAACGACTGTTGGTCGTGCAATCGTGTCAGGAATTTTGCCAAAAGGATTGCCATTCTCAGTTGTCGATCGTGAATTGACTAAAAAAGCGATTGCCGAATTAGTGAATATTTCATACCGTCGTATGGGTTTAAAAGATACGGTTATCTTTGCCGATCAATTGATGTATCTAGGATTTACTTTTGCGACCATGTCTGGCGCATCAGTAGGTATAGATGATATGGCAATTCCTGCAGAGAAAGCAGAGATCTTAGCCGTAGCTGAAGCTGAAGTTGAAGAAATTGCAACGCAATATGCATCAGGTTTGGTTACCGATGGAGAGCGTTATAACAAGATCATTGATATATGGTCTCGTACTAATGACCAAGTTGCCAATGCGATGATGGATGGCTTAGGTACAGATACCGTTATTGATGCAGAAGGTAATGAAGTTAAACAAACATCAATGAACTCTATTTATATGATGGCCGATTCAGGTGCTAGGGGTTCCGCTGCTCAGATTCGTCAATTGGCGGGTATGCGTGGTTTGATGGCTAAACCAGATGGCTCGATCATTGAAACGCCAATCACGGCGAACTTCCGTGAAGGCTTAGACGTACTTCAATACTTTATTTCTACACATGGTGCTCGTAAAGGTCTAGCCGATACAGCGTTAAAAACAGCAAACTCAGGTTATTTGACTCGTCGTCTGGTTGACGTCGCGCAAGATTTGGTTGTTATTGAAGAAGACTGTGGTACTGAGCGTGGCATGATTATGTCACCGATCATCGAAGGTGGAGATGTAGTTGAACCCTTAGGTGAGCGAGTATTAGGTCGAGTAGTTGCTGTTGATGTGATGAAAGTAGATGGCAGTGACGTTGTTCTTACAGCGGGCACAATGGTCGATGAAGGCTTGGTGACTAAGTTAGAGCAAGAAGGTATCGATGAAGTATTGGTACGTTCAGCTATCCACTGTGAATCTCGCTACGGTGTCTGTGCAGCCTGTTATGGCCGAGATCTAGGTCGTGGACATATTATCAATGAAGGTGAAGCCGTCGGTGTTATTGCGGCTCAATCAATTGGTGAGCCGGGTACTCAGTTAACAATGCGTACCTTCCATATTGGTGGTGCTGCATCTCGTACAGCTGCAGATAACGCGGTAAGTTTGAAGTATAAAGGTACGATTCGCTTCCACAATATGAAGTCAGTACAGCATGACAGTGGTAAGTTTATCGCGGTGTCTCGTTCAGGTGAATTACATCTGATTGATGACAATGGTCGTGAACGTGAACGCTACAAAGTGCCTTATGGTTCTGAAATCAGTGTAGGTGATAATGATGCTGTTGATGCTGGTCAAGTGATTGCTACTTGGGACCCGCATACTCACCCAGTTGTTACTGAGGTGTCAGGCCATGTTCAACTGAAAGATCTAGTTGAAGGTGTCACGGTTGATAAACAAGTCGATGAAGTGACAGGTTTAACAAGTATGATCGTACGTGATCCTAAACAACGTACTACGTCCTCAAAAGATATGCGACCGATGGTTAGATTGGTTGATGACAATGGTGATGACTTGTTTATTGTTGGTACGGATATTCCGGCACAGTATTTCTTACCTGGTGGTGCGATAGTTCGTGTGGCCGATGGTTCAGAAGTCGGTATCGGTGACGTTTTAGCACGCATCCCACAAGAAAGCAGTAAGACACGTGATATTACCGGTGGTCTACCTCGCGTAGCGGATTTATTTGAAGCACGTAAACCGAAAGATCCTGCCTTGATGGCAGAAATCAGCGGAACGATTAGCTTTGGTAAAGAAACTAAAGGTAAACAACGTCTGGTGATTACACCTAAAGAAGGTGAGGTTCACGAGGAACTTATTCCTAAATGGCGTCACGTTTCAGTATTCGAAGGTGAGCATATTGAAAAGGGTGAAATGATTGTTGATGGTCCAGAGGATCCGCATGATATTTTACGTTTGAAAGGCATCGTCGCGTTAGCGAATTATATGGTGAAAGAAGTTCAAGAAGTTTATCGCTTGCAAGGTGTAAAAATTAACGACAAGCACATCGAAGTTATTGTGCGCCAGATGTTACGTAAAGTAGAGATCCAATCGGCAGGTGATTCAGGCTTCTTAAAAGGCGAGCAGGTCGAATATGATCGCATCTTAGATAAAAATGATGTTGTTCGTGCCGAGGATAAACTAGAAGCAACGTTTACCCCGATGTTATTAGGTATTACCAAAGCATCATTAGCGACAGAGTCATTTATTTCTGCCGCATCGTTCCAAGAAACTACACGTGTATTAACTGACGCGGCAGTGACGGGTAAGCGTGATAGCTTACGTGGCTTGAAGGAAAACGTTATCGTGGGTCGTCTTATCCCTGCCGGTACCGGCTTGGCTTACCACAAGGAACGTTATCGTAAACGTCATGGAGTTGATTCTGCGGTAGAGAAAAAGAAAGCTGCTCCAAAAGCTGCTCCAAAAACAGCAGAGAAAAGCAGTGAAGATTTGGAAAAGGTATCATAAAGTTAAAAGAGATCTTGACTCAATAGTTGATTGAGCTGTAAAATTCCTCTTCTTTGTCGGGCGCCATTATTTTAGGCGCCCCATTTTTTGATGGTAATGCGAGAACAATAGTATCGCAGGCTACCATCGTTGAATATTTGTTAAGGCTGTATTAATGGCAACAATAAATCAGTTGGTTCGCAAACCAAGATTGAAACAAAAGAAAAAGAACAACGTACCTGCATTGCAGGCATGCCCACAACGACGTGGTGTATGTACACGTGTTTACACAACAACGCCTAAAAAACCAAACTCAGCAATGCGTAAAGTTGCTCGTGTTCGTTTGACAAATGGTTTTGAAGTTACATCGTACATCGGTGGTGAAGGTCATAACCTTCAAGAGCACTCGGTTGTACTTATCCGTGGTGGTCGTGTTAAAGATTTACCGGGTGTTCGTTACCACACTATTCGTGGTGCACTTGATACTTCAGGTGTTTCTGAGCGCCGTCAAGGCCGTTCTAAATACGGTGCTAAACGTCCAAAGAGCTAAGTTGATTAGCTGAAACGTTATTAAGAATTAGGAAAGACAGATGCCAAGAAGAAGGGTTGTTGCCAAACGTGAAGTTCTACCAGATCCAAAGTTTTCAAATATTGGATTGGCGAAGTTTATTAATGTCATCATGAAAGATGGCAAGAAATCAGTTGCTGAAAGCATTACTTACGGCGCACTAGCTGCTGCTGCTGAGGCGAAAGGCGCTGATGGTCTTGAAATCTTCCAAAAAGCAATTGAAAATATTAGCCCGATGGTTGAGGTTAAGTCCCGCCGTGTGGGTGGTGCAACATACCAAGTGCCAGTGGAAGTTCGCGCAGAACGTCGCGTTGCTTTAGGCATGCGTTGGTTAGTTGAAGCTGCACGTAAACGTGGTGAAAAATCGATGGGTATGCGACTTGCTGGTGAAATCGCTGATGCATTCGAGGGTAAAGGTTCTGCGGTTAAGAAAAAAGAAGATACACACCGTATGGCGGAAGCAAACAAGGCGTTTTCTCACTTCCGTTTTTAAGCTTTACCCTACGCTTAGAATATAGTTCGACCCTAGCTTAGAAATAGTTACACAGTTATACCTGTTCTTTAAAAATCATTTAACTTTAAGAGTACCGATAGTGGCACGAAGTACACCTATAAATCGATACCGTAATATCGGCATTATGGCTCACATTGACGCGGGTAAAACCACGACAACTGAGCGAGTGCTGTTTTATACTGGTATATCTCACAAAATTGGTGAGGTTCACGATGGTGCTGCAACTATGGACTGGATGGAGCAGGAGCAGGAGCGTGGGATAACCATTACCTCTGCTGCTACAACATGTTTCTGGTCTGGTATGGATAAACAATTTGACCAACATCGTATCAATATTATTGATACCCCTGGTCACGTTGATTTTACAATTGAAGTTGAACGGTCTTTAAGAGTATTAGATGGTGCAGTAGCAGTCTTTTGCGCTGTGGGTGGTGTAGAGCCACAATCTGAAACTGTCTGGCGTCAAGCCAATAAATATCATGTGCCCCGCTTGGCATTCATCAATAAGATGGATCGCTCAGGGGCAGATTTTCTCCACGTTATCAAGCAAATAAAAGAGCGATTAGGTGCAACTCCAGTCGCGATGCAATTGCCTATTGGTGCTGAAGAAGAGTTCGAAGGTGTTATTGATCTTGTAAGAATGAAAGCGATTTATTGGAATGAAGAAGATAAAGGCGCGACTTACGAAGCAAGAGAGATTTCAGCTGAAATGTTGGCAGAATGTGAACAGTTTCGAGAACTATTAACGGAAGCTGCCGCAGAAGCTAACGACGAGTTAATGGATAAATATCTGGAAGACGGAGAGCTTTCGGATGAAGAAGTAAAACAGGGAATTCGTATCCGAACCCTAGCCAATCAAATCGTGCCTGTGTTTTGTGGTTCAGCCTTCAAAAACAAAGGTGTGCAAGCGATACTTGATGCCGTTGTAGAGTACATGCCCTCACCTGAAGATGTGCCAGCAATCACCGGTATATTAGATGATGCTGATAATTCAGCAGGAACACGTGAAGCAAGTGATGAGCAACCCTTTTCTTCGTTAGCATTTAAGATTGCAACTGATCCTTTTGTTGGTACATTAACATTCTTTAGGGTTTATTCTGGTGTCTTAAAATCTGGTGATGCCGTATACAATCCCGACAAGGGGAGAAAGGAACGTATTGGTCGCATAGTACAGATGCACAGCAACAGTCGAGAAGAGATCTCTGAAGTTAGAGCGGGTGATATTGCTGCTGCTATCGGCTTAAAAGATACTACAACGGGCGATACCCTTTGTGATCCTGACCATCTAATTACCTTAGAGCGAATGGAGTTTCCTGAACCGGTTATTTCTGTTGCTATCGAACCTAGAACACAAGCTGACCAAGAAAAAATGAGCATTGCTCTTGGTAAATTGGCTAAAGAAGATCCTTCTTTCAAGGTGTCTACTGATGAAGAGTCAGCGCAAACCATTATTGCTGGTATGGGTGAGCTACATTTGGATATCATTGTCGATCGTTTAAAACGTGAGTTTACCGTTGATGCAAATGTAGGTGCGCCTCAAGTTTCCTATCGTGAAACTATTCGCAAAACAGTTGAAGCAGAAGGAAAGTTTATTCGCCAAAGTGGCGGCCGTGGCCAGTATGGACACGTATGGTTGAAAATTGAGCCCCAAGAGTCAGGTGCTGGTTATGCCTTTGAAAATGGGATTGTTGGTGGTTCAGTACCAAGAGAATACATCTCATCTGTAGATAAAGGTATACAAGAGCAGATGAAAAATGGTGTAATAGCCGGCTATCCGGTTGAAGATGTAAAAGTTACATTGTTTGATGGCTCCTACCACGATGTGGATTCGAATGAAATGGCATTTAAAGTTGCTGGTTCATTAGGCTTTAGGAATGGCGCGCTAGACGCAGACCCTGTGTTGCTAGAGCCAGTGATGAAGATTGAAGTGGTAACCCCAGAAGATTACATGGGTGATGTGATGGGTGATTTAAATCGCCGCCGTGGTTTGGTTGCGGGAATGGAAGATACAGCAAGTGGCAAGGTGATTAAAGCCGATGTGCCGCTAGCAGAGATGTTCGGTTACGCTACTGATTTGCGCAGTGCAACTCAGGGGCGAGCGACCTACTCGATGGAGTTCGCAAAATATGCTGAAACTCCAAACAATGTAGCAAATGCAATTATTAATAAGTTTAAGTAAAAATACAGTTAAGTGAGGTAGACGAGATGTCCAAAGAAAAATTTGAAAGAACGAAACCCCACGTCAACGTGGGTACGATTGGTCACGTTGATCATGGTAAGACGACGTTGACAGCAGCGATTACAAAAGTAATGGCTGAAGCACAAGGCGGCGAAGTAAAGTCTTTTGCAG
>MAAJ01000007.1 GCA_002163085.1 Methylophaga sp. 42_25_T18
CCGTTGAAGACTACAACGTTGATAGGTTGGGTGTGGAAGTGTGGTAACACATGAAGCTAACCAATACTAATTGCCCGTGAGGCTTGACCATATAACCCCAAGGTCACTTGGGGTGTGCATACACTCTCTTGTTTGATTCCCAGATTTGTCAGTATTTAAACTGACGAGCCAGATATGCCTGGCGGCCATAGCGAGTTGGTCCCACCTGATCCCATCCCGAACTCAGAAGTGAAACGACTTAGCGCCGATGATAGTGTGGGAGTTCCCATGTGAAAGTAGGTCACTGCCAGGCTTTTATTTAAAGAAGGTCATCCTCATTGAGGGTGGCCTTTTTTATTGCCTTAAATTTGACCTGGTCATAATTTTAACTGTGTTAGAAGCGATAAAAACATCAGACATAACTGTGTCACATAAATCTAGTCATGATTACAAATGTCTTTAATGTTCAGTTCTACTGGTAAAAGTCAGTAAATAGTACAGAAAGTTACATACCTTTCGACAGGCAGACGAATAAATACTAGCCAAAAAAATACCTAGCACTCAGAAAGAACTAGGTATTAAAGGGGAACAGTCTCTATAAAGCCTTATTCAGTCAGACTCGACAACCACTCGTCATCAGATCCTTCATTCATCCCTTCAAATAGAAAGGTGGAGAGATAGCGTTCACCAGTATCGGGTAGCATGGCTAATATCACGGAGCCTGGTTCTGCTTTGTCAGCAATTTTCATGGCTGCTGCGAGTGTGGCACCTGATGAAATACCAACAAATATGCCTTCTTCCTGTGCTAAGCGTAAAGCCATTTCTTGGCTTTCGTCATCAGTCACAGGGTATATCTCATCATATATCTCTTGGTTGAGCACATCAGGTATGAAGTCAGGTACCCAACCTTGGATTTTATGAGGTGCCCAGTCTGCGCCACTCAACATTGCGGCAGCTGCAGGTTCTGTTGCAACAATTTTTGTTTCAGGTCGAGCAAGTTTAATCATTTCTCCTACACCCGTTAAAGTACCACCTGTGCCCCAACCGGAAACCCAGTAATCAAGCCTACGGCTAGCAAAGTCACTGAGTATTTCAGGACCGGTTGTATTTCGGTGATAAGCTGGATTAGCTGGATTTTCAAATTGACGTGCTAGGAACCAGCCATGTTGTTCAGCGAGTTGTTCAGCCTTTTTAACCATGCCTGAGCCTTTTTCAGCAGCAGGTGTGAGAATAACTTTTGCCCCTAAAGCACGCATGATCTTACGGCGTTCAATAGAGAACGTTTCAACCATTGTTGCAACAAATGGGTAGCCTTTTGCGGCACAAACCATTGCTAATGCAATACCTGTATTGCCAGATGTGGCTTCAACTACAGTTTGTCCTGGTTTGAGCAGGCCTTTATTTTCAGCATCAGTGATGATGGCAAAGGCAAGCCTATCTTTTACTGATGCCATTGGATTAAATGACTCGACTTTGACGTAGATGTCTACATGCTTAGGTGCAATATGATTGAGTTTTACTATTGGAGTATTGCCTATAGTGTCTAAAATACTGTCATAAATCATGGTGAAACCTTTAGATGTTATTGATAGATTTTTTACTAGATAAATCTAATTCGAATTAAGTAAACTTTCAGCAGTATTTTTATAATACTGCTTGAAGCCACTGGCTAATAATATTTTGAGCTTATTCAATTTTGTTAATCTTGGCCGATTTAGTAGCTCTTGATTGGATTGCGCTATTAGCAAGTTAAGCGTGGTGATACCACCGAGTGTCATTGCTCGTATTTCCCATCCTAAACGTCCTGATAATGTACTGCCTAATAAGTGGCCACCTGTCATAATTTTGCTGGTACGTTGGTATAAACTACGAATCAAGGGAGCGATTTTCTGGCTATCAGGGGCAACTAAATCCTTTTCAGCTATTCCAGCATCAGTTAATTCATCCTGAGGGATATAAATACGATCTTGCTCGTTATAGTCCTGCACGATGTCTTGATAGAAGTTAATCAATTGCAGGGCAGTACAGACAGCATCAGATTGTTCTAGTTGTTGCTGTGTTGGATTAGAAATCAAATGTAATAATAAACGGCCGACGGGATTGGCTGAGCGGGTACAGTAATCCAAGACTTCGTCAAAATTAGCATAACGGCTTTTTACAACATCTTGTTTGAAGGCGGACAGCAAATCGTCAAATAAATGGATAGGCAGATCGTGGGAGTGGATAACATCTGCTAAAGCGATAAAAATTGGGTCATTACCTTGATAGCATTGCTCGCTGATCGCTAATAATGCTTCACTGTAATAATCTAATTGGTGCAGCCGAGTTTCTGCTGAAGCATCACCTTCATCGGCAAAGTCATCAGCAGTACGAGCAAACGCATAAATGACACTGATAGGTAGTCGTAGCCGTTTGGGTAACAGGATGGAGGCAACCGGGAAGTTTTCATAATGACTTTTGGCTAATTTTTGGCAGAAGTCATAGGCTTGTTTTAGTTGAACATCATCCGTCTTCACGTTGGTCCTGCACTTCACGTACCTGTTTTTCTATCGGTTGTAATTCAGCTAATTCGCTTTTAGCACGAATGCCCATTTCGACAAATTTACGGCCACTGGGTAATACTTGCCGTTCTAAGGAGCCCACTGACTTATTAAAGTGATCGACACTACTGTTAAGGCTTTTACCCAATTTTTCTAAATGACTGCTAAACGTGGCAAGCCGTTTATATAAAGTTTCGCCAAGCTCACGGACTTCCATTGCATTCTCAGCTAAAGCTTGTTGTTTCCAACCGTAGGAAACGGCTCGAAGTAGGGCAATGAAGTTGGTTGGTGTGGCCAAGATAATATTTTGGCTCATGCTATCTTCGAGTAAAGTGCTGTCGATTTCTAAGGCAGCTGATAAGAATTGCTCACCGGGGATAAATAGCACCACAAACTCAGGCGATTGGGTATATTCAGCCCAGTAGTTTTTAGCTGATAATTCTCTGACACGACTACGGATAATTTGAGCATGACGTTTGAGTTCTAAAGTACGGGTAGCATCATCTTTGGCCTGCATAGCAGACAAGTACGCATCAAGCGGTGTCTTGGCATCGACAATAATTTCACGGCTTTCCGGTAAACGTACAATCATATCGGGACGGATGGCACCGGTTTCAGTATTGGTATGTGTTTGTTCAAAAAAGTCACAATGAGCTACCATGCCACTCAATTCAGCCAGACGGCGTAAGGTCATTTCACCCCATTGACCGCGCACTTCTGGCCGTCGCAAAGCTTGCACTAGATTTTGTGTTTCTTGTTGTAGATTTTGTTGGCTTAAATTCATTTGATCGATGGTATTACGCAAGCTGCCATACGCTTCCTTACGATCTTTTTCGATATTATGAATTTGTTTGCTGGTTTGTTTTAAGGCTTCGTTGATAGGTTTAACTAATTGTTCGATCGATTTTTCTTTACTCGCCAGTTCGGCTTTAGCTTCACTTTGGAAACGTTTTAGGTTTTCTTCAGCGAGTTTTAGAAAGCTACTGTTATTGCGGGTTAAGGCTTCGTTCGATAGCTGATTAAAGGTATTGGCCAATTGTTCTTGTGTTTGCTTGAGGATGTCATCAAGCTGACCACGGCTTTGTTGTTCTAATTCTAATTTCAAGGTCAGCGCTGTATTTTGATTGGCCAGCTCTCGCATTTTATTTTCACGCAGAAAATAGGTGGCGATCGTACCGATCAGCGCACCACAGATCAAAATAATAACAATGATGAAGGGGGTTAAATCCATTGTAAGATCTCACTGGGATGATCGATGATGGCGTCAGCCTGCCAGTTTTCAGGTTTATCGTTCTTACCTAAATAACCCCAACGTGCGGTGATGGTTTTCATCCGTGCATTTTTACCGGCTTCAATATCACGTTTGGCATCACCGATATAAAGACAATCTTTAGGTAGGTGATTTATCAGTGAGCAGGCATGTAACATCGGTGCTGGATGAGGTTTGCTATGGGCGGTAGTATCACCACTAACTACACAGGCAGCACGATCGGCTAAACCTAATTTTTCTACTAAAGGATCAGTGAGAAAGGCCGGTTTATTGGTGATAATTCCCCAGCTGATTTTGTTTTCTTCAAGTTTAGTGATTACTTCTTCCATACCTTCAAATAAGGCGGTTTCACGATCGATATTTTGTTGATAGATTTCGATAAAGCGTTGCTGCAAGGTTTTAAAGTTTTCGTTTTCTGGAGAAATGCCAAAACCTAATTTCAATAAGGCTACACTGCCATGACTGGCCGCAGGTCGAATATCTTCATAGGGCAGGGCGACATGTCCTTGCTCTTGCAACAGCGTATTTAAGGCAAAGGCTAAATCAGGGGCGGTATCGGCCAGCGTACCATCAAGGTCAAAGAGGACTGCAGAAAATGACAACATTAATCGAGTGGTCTCCGGCAGTGCATTAGGTAATTGACTTTAACGTCATCACTTAACTTGAAAGATTTATTTAATGGGTTGTAACTCAGCCCAGTGATGTCGGTGACTTCAAGCCGTGCGTGTCGACACCAAGCAGCCATTTCTGATGGTCGTATAAAACGCTGATAATCATGTGTGCCTTTAGGCAACATTTTCATTAGGTATTCAGCGCCTAAGACCGCAACTAAATAGGCCTTTGGGTGACGGTTTAAGGTTGAGAAAAAAACATCACCGCCGGGTTTGACTAACTCGGAACAGGCTTTAATAATGGCTACTGGATCGGGTACATGTTCTAACATTTCCATACAGGTAACGACATCAAACTGACCTGCTGCTTGTTCGGCTTTTTCTTCGGCGGTGACGTGCTGATAATCGATTTTTAGTTCAGCTTCTAGGGCATGCAACTTAGCAATCTTTAACGCCATTTCACCCATATCTATGCCGGTAGCGGTAGCGCCACTTTTGACTAAGGCTTCGGTTAATATTCCGCCGCCACAGCCAACATCAATGGCTTGTTTACCATCAAGCTGACTTCGGCTCTCTATATATGAAAGGCGTATAGGATTGAGTTGATGTAAGGGTTTTGACTCACCTTCTTCATCCCACCAACCGGATGCTAAGGCATCAAATTTGGCGACTTCGGCTGGATCAACATTAGTATGTGTTGCGCTCATGAATCTGCTTGCCTTATCTTTTCTGCCCACTGCTGACTGTTATGAATGATCTGCGCTGGATTTAATGTGGTGAGTTGGCGATTATTTAATAGATGTTTACCCTCTACCCATACATCGGTGACCTTGTCTCTACTGGTAGCATAGACCAACTGAGAAACAACATCGTATACCGGTTGTGTTTCAACACTGTTTAAATCAACAGCAATAATATCAGCCGCTTTGCCTACTGCTAATGAACCGGTGATGTTATCGATGCCTAATGCTTTGGCTGCATTAATGGTCGCCATTTCCAATGCAGTATGTGCGGGCACGGCACTGGCATTTTGTGCCACTGCTTTGGCAAGTAAGGCCGTTTGTTTCATCTCGGCAAACATGTCCAAATCGTTATTCGAGGCTGCACCATCAGTACCTATGCTGACATTGATACCTTTTTCAATTAATTGACTGACCGGGCAAAAACCACTGGCTAATTTAAGGTTAGATTCAGGGCAATGCACAATATTGACACCTGCATCAGCACACCATTCAATTTCTTGCTCGGTTAGTTGCGTCATGTGCACCGCATTTAAACGTGGTGATAACAGACCTAAATCTTTTAAACGTTCTAAAGGTCGCATGCCAAATTGTTCGACACTTTGTGCTGTTTCACTTGCTGTTTCATGGATATGCATATGAATTGGCACATCGAGTTCTTCAGCATTCATGATGATCGATTCTAGTGGTGCATTTGAAACCGTATAAGGTGCATGAGGTGCATAGGCAGTAGTAATGCGAGGGTGATGGCGATAATGGTCATGTAACTGCTGACCTTTATGCAAATATTCTTCGACTGAATCTGCCCAGTTGGTCGGGAAATCTATCACTATCATGCCAATACTGGCACGAATACCACTTTGGTCGGCAACCCGTGCGGTGGCTTCAGGGAAGAAATACATATCATTGAAACAAGTCGTGCCGCCACGAATCATTTCGGCAATGGCTAACTCTGAACCTGCTTCGACAAAGGCATCACCGACAAATTTTTGTTCAGCAGGCCATATATGCTCATTAAGCCAAGTCATCAACGGTAAGTCATCGGCTAAACCGCGAAAAAGTGACATTGGGCTATGGGTGTGATTATTAATCAAACCTGGCATCAGGCAATGGTGTTCAAATTCGTGAACGGTAGCCGCCTGATAATTTTGACTTGCCTGTTGTTGTGGAATTAGGTCTACAATACGGCCATCATTGATCACCACACAGTGGTGTTCTAAGACCTGATTTGCTTGATTGACGGGTACTATCCAGCGAGCATTAATAATAAGATCGACATTTTCCATGACGGTGATTATACCGTCATCGACCGGAGAACACATTGGATAAAAATTTAGATACGATTCAGCCCATTTTTTGGCGTGATAATCGACTTGAATTGTTGGATCAACGTCGTTTACCGCAAGAAGAAATTTGGCTGAACTATGATGATTCTGATGAGGTGGCTACCGCGATTACCGAGATGGTGGTGCGCGGAGCACCTGCAATAGGTGTAACGGCTGCTTATGCTGTGGTATTAGCTGCAAGATCGGCATGGAACAATGCAGCCGAACAATGGCCGCAAGCAATGGTTGAATCTTTGGAAAAATTGGCTGCGTCACGGCCAACCGCGGTGAATTTATTCTGGGCGATTGATCGCATGACGGCTTTGTATAAAACGTTGCCAGCAAATGAATCTCCTGAAGCTGCTTTATTAGAAGAAGCAAAAGCAATTCATGCTGAAGATATTAAAGCCAATCATGCCATGGGGCATTTGGGTTCGGCTTTAATTGACGCCGACAGTACGGTATTAACGCACTGTAATGCGGGTGCTTTAGCCACCGGTGGTTTTGGTACGGCGCTGGGAGTGATTCGTCAGGGTTATACTGATGGCAAAATTAACCATGTATATGCCGATGAAACCCGGCCTTGGTTACAAGGTTCACGACTGACCGCTTGGGAGTTGCAAAAAGATAATATTCCCGTGACCTTGCAGGCCGAAGGCGCGGCGGCCTCATTAATGGCCACCGGTGAGTTGGATTGGATCATTGTCGGTGCCGATCGAATCAGTGCTAATGGTGATGTAGCCAATAAAGTCGGTACCTATATGTTAGCCATTTTGGCCAAATATCATGGGGTGAAAATGATGGTGGTGGCACCAACAACTACCATTGATTGGCAACTGCAAGAGGGTAAAGATATTCCCATCGAGCAACGTAGTGCCTCCGAAGTCACCACCATCCAAGGTCAGCAAATTGCACCAGCAGGCGTGGCAGCATCGAACCCCGCTTTTGATGTCACCCCGGCTGAATTGATTGATGCTATCGTGACCGAAGCGGGTGTTATCCTATCGCCATCGCTAGAAACAATGATAGAAATTAAACCTGCAGATTACGTTAATTAGGAAGGAATTATCATGAGTCAAACAGCTTTAGTAACCGGTAGTAACCGCGGCATCGGTTTGCAATTTTGTACACAATTAAAACAACGTGGTTTTGATGTAATTGCCACCTGCCGTAAAGCAAGTGCAGAACTTAAAGCGTTAGATGTCGAAATAATTGAAGATGTAGAAGTTAGCGATGTTAATAGCTTAAACGCTTTGGTTGAAAAATTAGCAGGTCGGCAGATTGATTGGTTAATTAACAATGCTGGCATCGCCGGTGGTTTGGGTTTAAGTGATATCGATGTGGCCGCCGTTGAAAGTTTTAAACGTCAATATGAAGTGAATAGTTTAGGCCCGTTACTTACCACTCAAATCTTGTCTAACAATCTTGGTGAAGGCAGTAAAGTGGGCCTAGTGACCAGTCGAATGGGATCTATTGCTGACAATGATTCTGGTGGCAGTTATGCCTATCGCATGTCCAAAGCCGCATTAAATGCAGCCGGGAAATCTTTATCAATTGACTTAAAACCATTAGGCATCGCGGTGGCTATTTTGCATCCGGGCTGGGTGCGTACCGATATGACCGGACATGGTGGCTTGTTAGATACCGATGAATCGGTATCTGGTCTATTGGCCCGAATGGATGAATTGAATTTGGATAATACAGGTACCTTCTGGCATACCAATGGTGAAGTATTACCTTGGTAAACTACCACTTTGAAGGCTGAATAGTGGCCAATTCGTTTATTAAACTAATCTGGAAGCTCAATTGTTAAGCTATCGACATTCCTTTCACACCGGCAATTTTGCCGATGTACTTAAACATATTGTTGTTATCGAAATTCTGCTGCATCTGAGGAAAAAAGATAAAGCATTCGATTATATTGACACCCATGCAGGTGCCGGCTTATTTAATTTGGCCTCGGCACATTCCGTCAAGTTACAAGAGTATTTGACCGGTATAGCTAAATTAAAACCACAAGACTGGCCAGAATTGAGTCATTATTTTGATGTAATCAATGCGTTCAATAGTTCAGGGGAATTGGCTTTTTATCCCGGCTCACCGATGATCGCCACACACTTTTTACGATCGCAAGATCGAGCATGGTTGTATGAGTTACATCCAGAAGATGCTGCTTTACTCAGCCAAAACACACAAAAGGATAAACGTGCACGTGTGATGCATGAAGATGGTTTTAAAGGATTACTGTCATTATTACCACCTGTTTCTCGGCGAGGGTTAGTGTTGATTGATCCGCCTTATGAAATTAAATCAGATTATGCACAGGTAGTTGAAACCGTTATCAACGCGTATAAAAAATTCGCCACCGGCAGTTATGCAATTTGGTATCCAGTGGTGGAGCGAGACAGAATTAATCAGTTAGAAAAACGGTTTATAAAAAGTGGTATCAAAAATATCCAACGGTTTGAGCTTGGAATTTCAGCTGATACCAGTGAACGAGGCATGACCGCATCAGGCATGATCGTGATCAATCCACCATGGCAATTAATGTCGACGATGCAAAGCTTATTGCCCAAATTGCTGGCTTGTTTAGCGGATGATGACGGGGCTTTTTATAAATGTGATGTTCTAGTGGATGAATAGCGCTTTAAGATAATATTAAGGATAGCGGCCGATTCATTTTTGAATTGTTTGTCGCTTAAGCTGTAGGTTTAATACTGGCTCTACAATTTGGACAGACGCGTAATAGTCGATTAAGACGTTTAGTTGCAACACGGCTAGATGATTGGTCATAGCAATTGGGGCAGAAAAATCCTTGTTCGTTATCAAATTTATAACAACCTGATTTTTCATCAATATGTGGGGAATCTGCTTTTGTAGTTCGAGCAGGTTCAGGCTGCGAGTTCAAGTCTTTGGCAAATGCGTTGATGGTGTCGAGTTCAGAACTGAGTGCACTGGTTAAGGAAGTCAGTTCGACATCATTATTTATTTGCTGATGAGATGAAATCTGGTCAAGTAAAGTTTGAGATTGTTGGATTGCGTCAAAAATAGTCATGGCATCTAGTGTTGGCTATAAAGTAAATAACGGTATTATATTTCAGCAATGGTTTTTGATGCTGAAAATAAAAAAAGGCACCCGAAAGTGCCTTTTTAGAAATCACAGAATGATTATTTTTCTAACTGAGTTTTCAAGTTTTCTAAACCTGATTTGTAGATGCCTGTAATTGCAGATTTTGCAGTTTTATCGTTCAACTCAACTGGAGGCTCATGCTTGCCGTGGTAAGCACGGAAAAATTTACCTTTCCATGTGACTTTACTACCACCGTCAGTTGCAGCAACAGTTAGCCATGCTTTGTATTTGCTAACTGGTACGACAGGTACTTCATGTGGGTGACCATCGTCATCAACTTCACCTGCTGCACTCATGCCCGTGACGGCATACATAACCGTCATTTTTTCAACATCGAATTTTTTCAATTCTTCGTCGATGGTGCCGCCATTTTCTAGTGTTAAGGTACGTGTTGCACCTTTGTCGTTTCCACCTTTAGCTGCCGTTGCTGTAATAGCTGGGTGCCAAGTGTGCAAGCTATCGAAGTTTTTGATGGCATCCCATACTTTTTCAGGTTCAGCATTAATCGTAATTTCTTCTACAACTTGAATGCGTGGCGCACCGTGAGAAAATGCTAATGCAGGTACAAGCATTAGACATAAGCTTAATAATTTAACCAAATTCCTCATGAACTTTCCTTACTATAATTTATTTTATAAACCGAGATCGGCAGCAGGAAATTAGCATTTTTATCGAGGCTGCACAATATGAAAAAATCATATAGTGATCGCTTGCTCGACGGTTTTCTGATCTAGATGAGGGGCGAATAGTTTAATAAATTCATAGCTGAAACCGCGTAAATAACTGCCTCGACGGATCCCCATATGGGTCGTACTTGGTTTAAATAGATGTTTGGCATCAAGCGCATTTAATGGCGCATCTTTTTGTGGGTCAAAGGCCATGCTGGCGATGATGCCGATGCCTAACTCCAATTCCACATAGGTTTTAATGACGTCAGCGTCGGTAGCGGTAAAGATCACATTGGGATGCAGATCTTGATCAATAAAGGCCTGGTCTTGCTGAGCACGACCGGTAAAACCCATGACGTAGGTTAAAATTGGGTAGTCGGCGATGGCTTTTAATGTCAGCTTTGATTCTGTTAATAAGGGATGTGCTGGCGGTACTACGATAGAACGGTTCCAGTCATAACAAGGCAAAATAGCTAAGGATTCAAACTTAGATAAACCTTCGGTGGCAATGGCGATATCCACACGTCCGGTTGCCGCCATTTCAGCTACATCGGTTGGGGTACCTTGCACAATATTAAGATGCACGTTTGGATAGCGTAATGAAAAAGCTTTGATGGCATTAGGCAGGGCATAGCGTGCTTGAGTGTGAGTGGTGCCAATGGATAAGGTGCCGGTTTGAGCATCTCGATTATCTGCTGCGAGTTGATGAATATTTTCAACGTCAAGCAAAACTCGGTCAGCCATTTCGACCACTGACTTACCGACTGGGGTTAAATTGGTAAGTCGTTTGCCATGACGTTCGAAAATTTGTAGGCCCAATTCAGCTTCCAATAATTGCACTTGATTACTGACGCCAGGCTGAGATGTATGTAATGCATTGGCTGCTGCCGATACGCTTAAATCTCTCCGAGCAATTTCACGCACATACTTGAGTTGTTGTAATTTCATAGCTATATATGATTTAGTTATAAAGATAGTAAATAATATTAATTGATAGAATATGACGGAATGGTAAACTTGTCAGCCTTTATATATATGGTAGGCATTAAACCAAGATGGAATGGGGACTTTTAACGGCTGGGTTATTCGTTGGTTTCATGATCGGCATGACAGGTGTCGGCGGTGGTTCCTTAATGACGCCTATACTCATTTTTGGTTTTGCCATTCAACCTGCGATTGCAGTCGGGACTGATTTACTATTTGCTGCCATCACCAAAGCAGGTGGTGTGTGGGCTTATATGAAGCATGGCGGCATAAACTGGCAAGTGGTGTTACGAATGGCTTATGGCAGTGTGCCAGCCACCATTTTAACGTTGATAGCTTTGAACTATTTGGGTGTGAGTGAAGGCAACCACGACAGGCTTATTACAGTGGCTTTGGGCATCGCATTAATTTTGACCTCAAGTGCCTTATTGTTAAAAGGCTTTATTGGTAACTTGTTACGTGCGCAAGAAGGTCATCCGATTGTAACTGCGTTGTATTATTTACGTGAAGATAATCAGCATAAAATCAGAGCAACGATATTTATGGGCGCATTTTTAGGGGTGATGGTGACGATGTCATCAGTGGGCGCCGGCGCCTTAGGCGCGGTGAGCTTGTTGTTTTTATACCCTAAGATGAAAGGTTCGGAAATTGTCGCCACAGACATCGCACATGCGGTACCTTTGACAGCTATTGCCGGTTTAGGCCACGCAACGGTAGGTACTGTTGACTGGGGCTTACTGGGTTATTTGCTCTTAGGATCGTTGCCGGGCATCTACTTTGGTAGTCGAATCGGCGTTAAAATACCTGATCAAGTAATGAGAATGATCTTGGCCGTATTGTTATTAATAGTAGGAATCAAATGTCTACTGTAGTGGAAACAAAGGATCTGACTTTATATGGCTGTCCTTTGCACTATATAAAAGCCAGAGAAGCCTTAGGCAACATCGAATTAGAACAAATGTTGCTGTTTATTGTAAACAACGGCAAAGCAGTTGAAGAAATATTAGCGAGCCTTCGTCAAGATGGCCATAGCTGTGATGTGGAAGAGCAAGAAACGTTGACCACAACGATTAGAGTGACCAAAAAATTATGACTGACATAAATGAAAAATTAGCCAAAAAGATAGACGAAGTAAAACACGTCTTGGCAGAGATCGTTGCAGACAATAGTCCTGCAACCTTTGCATCTAGCTACGGTGCTGAAGATATGGTGCTGATGGATTTGATTTGCAAATTTGCACCAGAAATCGAAATCTTTAGCCTTGATACCGGTCGTCTACCAGCCGAAACGTATGAAGTGATGCAGCAGGCAAAAGCGCATTATGAACGTGACGTTAAAGTTTATTACCCAAATGCTGAAGCTATCGCGAATTATGTGACTGAAAATGGTCCTAATGCGTTTTACGATAGTGTAGATTTCCGTAAGCAGTGCTGTGGTATTCGTAAAGTTGAACCTTTAAGCCGAGCTTTATCAGGTAAAAAAGCATGGCTAACAGGTATGCGTCGTTCACAAGCCGTCACACGTAGCGAATTACCCGTGTCGGAATGGGATGAAGCGCATGGCTTGCAGAAATATAGTCCATTAACTGATTGGTCGAATGGCAATGTTTGGGCATATCTTCGTGCATTTGATGTGCCTTATAACAAATTGCATGATGAAGGTTTTGCCAGTATTGGTTGTGCACCTTGTACGCGTGCTATCACGGCGGGCGAAGATATTCGCGCTGGTCGCTGGTGGTGGGAAAATCCAGAAAGTAAAGAATGTGGCCTACATGTGAAGGCTAAATAATAGAGAAGATTATGAATCAAAAAAAGTTAACTCATTTAAAACAGCTGGAAGCTGAAAGCATTCACATCATGCGTGAAGTGGCTGCTGAATTTGATAATCCAGTAATGTTGTATTCCGTGGGTAAAGATTCGGCTGTCATGTTGCATTTAGCGATGAAAGCCTTTGCTCCGGGTAAGCCTCCATTTCCGTTATTACATGTGGATACCACGTGGAAATTTAAGGAAATGATCCAGTTCCGTGATCAACGTGTTAAAGATCTTGGTTTAGAGCTATTGGTGCATAGTAACCAAGAAGGTATTGATCAAGGTATTAATCCTTTTGATCATGCTCGTTATACCGACATCATGAAAACAGATGGTCTGAAACAAGCGTTAGATAAATATGGTTTTGATGCTGCCTTTGGTGGCGCGCGTCGTGATGAAGAAAAGTCACGTGCGAAAGAACGTGTTTACTCTTTCCGTGATAAAAATCATCGTTGGGATCCTAAGCAACAACGTCCTGAATTGTGGAATACCTACAACAGTAAGGTAAACCCAGGTGAAAGCATTCGTGTTTTCCCATTATCAAATTGGACGGAATTAGATATCTGGCAATATATCCATTTGGAAGATATTCCAATTGTGCCACTTTATTATGCGGCAGAACGTCCTGTTGTTGAACGCAATGGTTTGAAGATCATGGTTGATGATGATCGCATGCGTTTAGAAGAAGGCGAAAAACCTAAAATGGAAAAAGTCCGTTTTAGAACATTAGGCTGTTACCCATTAACCGGTGCGGTAGAGTCAAATGCTGAGACCTTGCCAGAAATTATCCAAGAAATGTTATTAACCACTACATCAGAACGACAAGGACGTGCAATTGATCACGACGAATCTGGCTCGATGGAGAAGAAGAAACAAGAGGGGTACTTCTAAATGAGTACAGAGAGTAATTACCAAACAGATAGCCTGATCGCTACCGATATTGATGCCTACTTAAAGCAACATGAAAACAAAGAAATCTTACGTTTTCTAACCTGCGGTAATGTCGATGA
>MAAJ01000004.1 GCA_002163085.1 Methylophaga sp. 42_25_T18
CAAATTACTTGATACCATATTTTTAAAGAGCGTTTGTTGCCGGTGTTCGTTGCAACAAAGAAGCGAGAATTATACAGCTCAGCGCCAGACTGTCAAACTTTATTTTCCTTCAAATCCCGCATCATTACTGAGCTAGAACCTGAACCTTTAGTCAAAGTAATTTACTCCAACAAAGAAGCGAGAATTATACAGCTAGTACAGAATCTGTCAATGACTTTTTAAAAGTTTTAACGGCTTTTGACTAACTAAAATTTTCACAGGCTTATACAAATAGAAAAGCCGGCATAAAAGCCGGCTTTTCTATTTTTTCTTAGTTTTAGCTAAATTATTCAGCTGCAACTTCTTCTGTTTTTCGGTCTACTAATTCAACAATAGCCATTGGCGCTTTATCACCTTCACGCAAGCCACATTTCAAAATGCGAATGTAGCCACCTGGACGAGAGTCTGAACGTGGACCAAGATCTGTGAACAATTTCGTTACCGCTTGTCTATCACCAAGGCGAGAGTAGGCTAATCTACGATTAGCAACACTATCTTTCTTACCTAAAGTGATTAACGGTTCTACAACACCACGTAACTCTTTAGCCTTAGGCAAAGTAGTACGAATAATTTCGTGTTCCATCAATGAAACAGCCATATTCTTAAACATAGCTTTTCTGTGGCTACTGTTACGGTTTAATTTACGACCAGAATTACGATGACGCATTATGATTACCCTATTTCTTTATGCTGAAGTAACTTCAGTATTATTATTTCTGTTCAAGTGATGCAGGTGGCCAGCTATCAAGGTGCATACCTAGTGATAGACCTTTTGAAGCCAATACATCTTTAATTTCTGTCAATGATTTTTTACCCAAGTTTGGTGTTTTGAGTAATTCCATTTCACTGCGTTGAATCAGGTCACCTACATAGTAGATGTTTTCTGCTTTAAGGCAGTTTGCAGAGCGAACTGTCAGATCTAAATCATCGATAGCTTGCAACAATGCAGGATCAACAGCTGGTGCTTTTTCTTCTACAACTTCTTCTTCGATCACTTTGAAGTCAACAAATGATGTCAACTGATCACTTAAGATCGTAGCAGCAAATTTTATTGCATCTTCTGCGTCTATAGTGCCATTCGTATCAACATCAATAATTAACTTATCAAGATCAGTACGATTTTCAACACGTGCACTTTCAACACTGTATGTCACCATATTAACGGGTGTAAATGTAGCATCGATAACAAGCTGACCAATTGCGCGCTCTTCATCTTCATTAAGAGTACGTGTATTGGCAGGAGAATAACCTCGACCTTTAAGCACTTTTAATGTTACTGCTAAACTACCACCAGTTAGATTGGCAATCACATGCGAAGGGTTAACTACTTCTACGTTATGAGGTAGTTGAATATCAGCCGCAGTTACAGGACCAACGCCTTCTTTATTTATCGTCAAAACAGCTTCATCAATATCATGCAATTTAATTGCGATACCTTTCATATTCAAAAGGATATCAAGCACGTCCTCTTGAACACCGTCGATAGCTGAGTATTCATGTACTACACCATCAATTTGTGTTTCAACTACTGCCGCGCCTTCCATTGATGATAATAGAATGCGACGAAGTGCGTTACCCAATGTATGTCCAAAACCACGTTCAAGCGGTTCAAGAACAAGACGTGTACGCGTATCACTAAACTTCTGGATATCTACAATCCGTGGTTTAAGAAATTGACTCCGATAGGTCGTCATGCAAATTCCTCTAAGTAAATCCTAATTATGGGATTCTAAAATTCTATTTCGAGTAAAGCTCAACAACTAAGTTTTCATCCATATCTGATGCTAACTCATCACGTTCAGGAATGCGTTTAAAGCTTCCAGACAAGGCAGTTGAATTAACCTCAAGCCACTCTGGCAAACCTAGTTGCTCAGCAACTGACATAGCATTAATGATTCGATCTTGCTTTTTAGCTTTTTCACGTACTTCAACACTGTCACCAGCTTGAACTAAGAATGAAGCAACATTAGCAACGGTACCGTTAACCAAAATAGCTTTATGAGAAACAAGCTGTCTAGCTTCGGCACGAGTAGATGCATAACCCATGCGATAAACTACGTTATCGAGTCTTTGCTCTAATAAAGACAATAGGTTTACACCGGTTGCTCCACGTGTTTTATCAGCAAGTTTGTAGTAATTCCTAAACTGCTTTTCTAAAACGCCATAGATACGACGAATTCTTTGCTTTGCACGTAATTGTGTAGCATATTCAGACTCACGACCGCGACGCATGCCGTGTTGGCCAGGCTTCTGATCAAGCTTACATTTACTTTCTAGAGGGTTACCTCTACTTTTCAAGAAAAGATCTGTACCTTCTCTTCGACTTAACTTACAACTAGGGCCACGATATTTTGCCATAGTGAAATCTCCTAAATTAGACCCTGCGTCGTTTTGGTGGACGACAGCCGTTGTGTGGAATTGGTGTCACATCTGTAATGTTGTTTATTTTGAACCCTAGATTGTTCAAAGCACGTACAGCTGACTCGCGACCTGGACCAGGACCCTTGATTTCGACATCAAGATTTTTCATTCCAAATTCTTTTACTACCGCACCTGCTTTTTCAGCAGCTATCTGCGCAGCAAAAGGAGTACTCTTACGAGAACCGCGGAAACCACAACCACCTGATGTTGCCCAAGCTAATGCGTTACCCTGGCGATCAGTGATTGTTATAATTGTATTGTTGAATGATGCGTGCACGTGTGCAACGCCATCAACTACATTCTTTTTAACACGCTTACGTTGTCGTGCTGTTGAATTAGCCATCTATGAGCCTCTTTACTTAACCATACGGCGAGGACCCTTACGAGTCCTTGCATTTGTTTTTGTTCTTTGACCACGTAGTGGCAACCCTCTGCGGTGACGAACACCACGGTAGCAACCAAGGTCTTTTAGACGTTTGATATCCATTGAAACTTCACGTCGCAAGTCACCTTCCACGGTAAGCTTAGCAACTTCAGTACGTAACGCTTCAACTTCTTGCTCTGTCAGATCTCTGATTTTTGCATCAGGTGCAACACTAGCATCAGCACAAATTTTCTTTGCACGGGTACTACCAACACCATAGATTGAAGTTAATGCGATTACCGTGTGCTTTTGCACCGGTACATTTATTCCAGCAATACGAGCCATTTATTTATCCTAAACCATACCAGGAGTGAACAGTGAATTCTATCATAGGATACACATGCTCAACAACAACTTAATTAATTGTATGCAAAGTTAACCTTGGCGTTGCTTATGACGAGCTTCTTTACAGATAACTCGTAAAACACCGTTACGCTTAATAACTTTACAGTTGCGACAAATCTTCTTAACAGACGCCTGAACTTTCATCGAAATTCTCCACCAATATCTTTTTACTTATGGATCTAGCTTAAAAAGCCTGACATCCCATCATTGTTTTTGTTTGATTTACGCATCAAACTTTCGTACTGCTGAGACATCATGTGTGACTGAACCTGTGAAACAAAGTCCATGACCACCACTACAATAATCAACAGTGATGTACCACCAAAATAAAATGGTACATTCCAATAGAGTATTAAAAACTCAGGCAATAAACATACTGCCGTAATGTAGACCGCACCCGCTAGGGTTAAGCGACCCATTATGCTATCGATATAACGGCTGGTTTGTTCACCAGGACGAATCCCTGGAACAAATGCGCCCGATTTTTGCAAATTCTCAGCTGTCTCTTTCGGGTTAAACACTAACGCCGTATAGAAAAAACAGAAGAATATAATTGCAACTGCATAAGCTAATACATACATCGGCTGTCCAGGAGACATCAACGTAGATATATTCTGTAACCACCCCATTCCTTCAGAAGCACCAAACCAGCCGGCTATTGTAGCAGGAAACAGGATGATACTTGAAGCAAATATTGGTGGAATCACACCCGCCATATTTAATTTAAGTGGCAAATGTGTCACTTGGCCAGCCATCATCTTACGGCCCTGCTGTCTTTTCGCATAGTGCACTGGTATACGACGCTGCGCTCTTTCAACAAAGACGACAAATGCGGTTACGGCTAATGCTAACGCCAGTAACGTGATAACCAAGAAAGTATGTAATTGTCCTGTTCTGGCCAACTCTAACGTTCCGCCGATTGCTGAAGGCAAGCCTGCAACAATACCTGCGAAGATAATCAAAGAAATACCATTACCTATTCCACGCTCAGTAATCTGCTCACCTAACCACATTAGAAACATGGTGCCGGTAACCAAAGTAATAACAGCGGTGACTCTAAATACAAGTCCGGGGTCAACCACAACACTTAAACCGCCTGCACTCTGACTTTCCAAGGCAATAGCAATCCCAAGTGCTTGGAATGTTGCTAATAGCAACGTGCCGTAGCGAGTATATTGAGTTATTTTTCTCTTACCCGCCGCACCTTCTTTTTTCATCTGTGCCAGCTTCGGATGAACAACGGTTAACAGTTGCATAATAATCGATGCTGAGATGTAAGGCATAATGCCAAGTGCAAACACGGACAACCGTGATAAAGCACCACCAGAAAACATGTTAAACATGTCTAAGATAGTGCCCTTTTGCTGTTCAAACATAACAGCCAGCGCTGCAGGATCGATACCAGGAACAGGTATAAACGTACCCATCCGATAGACTATTAATGCACCAAGTACAAATAGTAACCGACTTTTTAGCTCAGCAAACTTACCTGAACCTAGAAGCGCTGCTTGTTGTTTGTTTTTTTCCACAGAGATTACTCTTCGATCTTACCACCGGCAGCTTCAATTACACTTTTAGCTCCACCAGTTACAGATAGTCCTTTGATAGTAATTGCCGCTGTCAACTCACCAGAGTTAATTACTTTAACTTTTAGAATGTTGTCAGATACAACACCCGCAGTTTTCAACGTTAAAAGATCAATTACTTCCGCATCGATTGACGCTAATACATCCAATCGTACTTCAGTAGAGCTTGAACTCTTACGTGAGCTAAAGCCCACTTTTGGCAAGCGACGCTGTAAAGGCATTTGACCACCTTCAAATCCGCGCTTATGAAAACCACCTGAACGTGATTTCTGACCTTTATGGCCTCGACCAGCTGTTTTGCCTAAACCTGAGCCAATACCGCGACCAACGCGTTTTGCAGATTTTGTTGCACCTGGTGCTGGAGCAATAGTATTCAACTTCATTTTTATGCTTCCTCAACCTTTAACAGATATGAGACATGGTTAATCATGCCTCTATTTTCTGGCGTATCAATAACTACAGCACTACTACCTGTCTTTCTTAAGCCTAAACCAGCAACACATGCTTTATGTTTAGCCAACCGACCAATAGTGCTTTTCACCAATGTAACTTTTAATTTAGCTTGTGATGACATTTTATTTATTCCATGATCTCAGCAACTGACTTGCCGCGTTTAGCTGCAATTGCTTCTGGGTTATGCATATCAGTCAAACCTTTAATTGTTGCACGTACAACATTCAAAGGATTAGTTGAGCCTATAGTTTTAGCAAGGACATTATGAACACCAACCACATCAAATACGGCACGCATAGCACCACCGGCTATAACACCCGTACCTTCAGATGCAGGCTGCATGTATACTTTTGCGGCACCGTGTGTCGCTGTAAGCGGGTGCTGCAACGTGTGCTCGTTCAAAGTCACTGTTTGCATGTTCTTTCTAGCTTCGTCCATCGCTTTTTGAATTGCGATAGGCACTTCACGTGCTTTACCTTGACCAAAGCCGACACGGCCATTGCCGTCACCAACAACAGTCAATGCCGAGAAGCCGAATACGCGACCACCCTTAACAACTTTTGCTACACGGCGGATGCCGACTAATTTTTCAATCAAACCATCAGATGGTGTTTGACGATGATCATTTTGAGCCATGTGATAATACCTTTAAATTAGAACTGCAGACCGTTTTCGCGGGCAGCATCAGCCAGTGCTTTAACACGACCATGATAACTAAAGCCAGAGCGATCAAATGAAACTTTCGTAACACCTTCGCTAACGGCGCGTTGAGCAACAGCTTTTCCGACGACCTCGGCCGCAGATATGTTGCTAGCAGCTGTTAGTTCTTTTTTAACTTCTGCATCTAATGTTGATGCAGATGCAATAACTTTAGTGCTGTCGTAAGAAAGGACTTGTGCATAAATATGACGAGGAGTTCTATGTACAGTCAATCTATATGCTTGAAGTTCTTTCATCTTTGCACGAGATTTAACAGCTCTACGTAAACGTGAATTTTTCTTATCCATTGTTCAGCCTAATTATTTCTTCTTAGCTTCTTTACGAGCAACATGTTCATCGGTGTAACGAACGCCTTTACCTTTATAAGGTTCAGGTGGACGATATGCACGGATATCTGCTGCAACTTGACCTACTATTTGCTTATCAACGCCAGAAATAACAATTTCTGTCTGACTTGGCGTTTCGATCTTAATACCTTCTGGCACTTCATATTGAACTGGGTGCGAGAAGCCTAAAGTAAGATCTAATTTACTACCTTGTGCTTTAGCACGGTAACCAACACCAACTAAACTCAATTTCTTTTCGAAACCTTGAGTGACGCCGGTAACCATGTTGTTTATTAAAGCACGCGTTGTTCCAGCCAGAGCAATTGTTTTCTTGCCATTGGAACGAGCAGTTGCTTTTATGGTAGTACCTATTTGTGAAACTTCTACATCTGGGTGAACACTACGGCTCAATGAGCCTTTTGCACCTTTAATAGATATTTCAGCACCACTTAATGATACTTCTACACCTGCCGGTATTTCTACTGGTGCGTTTGCAATACGTGACATTATATATTCTCCAAATGAAGGCTTAGCTTACTGCGCACAGGATTTCGCCACCCTGTTTCAGTGCTTCAGCCTTACGACCAGCCATTACGCCTTGCGATGTAGATATAATAGCCACACCCAAGCCACCGATTACTTTTGGTATATCAGTTGCTGATTTATAAACACGCAGACCTGGACGACTTACTCTGTCGATCTGTGAAATAACTGGCTTACCTTCGTAATATTTCAATGAAACAGAAAGCGAAGCTTTACCGTCCACATCACTTACGTTATAAGCTGCAATATAACCTTCGTCTTTTAAGACATCTGCAATGCTTACTTTAACCTTAGAAGAAGGCATAGTTACATCACTTTTATTCGCTTGCTGTGCATTACGAATGCGAGTCAGCATATCTGCGATTGGGTCTGTCATACTCATTTTAAATTAGCTCCAATATAGGTTGGTTGTCTACCAACTCGCCATAACTAAACCAGGGATATCACCCTTCATTGCATGCTCACGTAATTTGTTTCTTGATAAACCAAATTTACGGTAGTAGCCATGAGGACGCCCGGTAATTTCACAACGGTTTCTCATACGAACAGAGCTTGAGTTGCGTGGTAAAGCGTGGAATTTCTTAGCTGCTTCTTGACGTTCCTCAAAGCTTATTGAGGTATCAATCATTTGCTTTTTCAATTCCGCACGTTTTACTGCGTATTTTCTTACCAACTTTGCTCTCTTAATCTCGCGATTAACCATGCTTCGTTTAGCCATAACTTATTCCATCCAACCAATATTTATTTTCTAAAAGGAAATTTCAAAGCCGATAACAATGCTCTGGATTCATCTGCATTTTTTGCAGTTGTCGTGATAGTAATATCCATACCACGTAAAACATCAATTTTATCGTATTCGATTTCCGGGAAGATAATTTGCTCTTTAATTCCCATACTATAGTTTCCTTGACCATCAAATGACTTAGGGTTTAAGCCACGGAAGTCACGAATACGAGGAATAGAAATTGTTACCAAACGATCTAAGAAGTCATACATACGTTCTGAACGTAGTGTTACTTTACAACCTACTGGCCAGCCCTCACGTAATTTGAAGCCAGCGATAGACTTTTTAGCTTTAGTAATTACTGGTTTCTGACCACAGATCTTCTCCATGTCAGCAACTGCATTCTCTAAAACCTTCTTGTCAGTCAATGCTTCACCCACACCCATATTAAGTGTGATCTTGGTGATTTTCGGCACTTCCATTACTGATTTATAGCCAAACTGTTCCGTTAACTGCTTAACTACTGTTTCACGATAAAAATCTTTTAATCTGCTCACTGTATTTACCTATCGTAGCCTAAGCGCCAACAACTTCGCCGTTTGATTTAAAAACGCGAACCTTTTGACCATCATCTAAAATCTTAAAACCAACCTTATCGCCTTTTCCAGTAGCGGGATTCAATAACGCAATGTTTGAACCATCAATAGGCATCTCTTTTTCAATGATACCACCCGCATTACCTAAAGCCGGATTCGGTTTAGTGTGTTTTTTTACAAGGTTAATTCCCTGAACAAGGTACTTACCGTCTTGTCCACGGTGAATAACCTCACCTTGTTTTCCGCGATCTTTGCCAGTCATTACGACAATCTGATCACCTTTAACTAATCTTTCCATTACAGAATTCCTACTTATAGTACTTCAGGTGCTAATGAAATAATCTTCATAAACTTCTCACCACGAAGTTCCCGTGTTACTGGGCCAAAGATACGTGTACCAATAGGCTGAAGATTTGCATTCAACAAAACAGCTGCATTAGTGTCAAAACGAATCACTGATCCATCTGGACGACGCACACCTTTACGAGTACGTACGATTACAGCGTTGTGTACATCACCTTTTTTCACTTTACCGCGTGGCGCTGCTTCTTTAATAGTGACTTTAATAACATCACCAATACCAGCATAACGACGGTGTGAACCACCTAATACTTTGATACATTCTACGCGTCGTGCACCGCTGTTATCCGCGGCATCTAGACTGCTTTGCATTTGAATCATGGTCTAAACTCCAATATAACCAGTGGTACTACTTCGCACGGCTGACAATGTCAACCAAGTTCCAGCTCTTAGTCTTAGACAAAGGTCGACATGAAGTAATATTTACCATATCGCCGATGTTGCACTCATTTTTTTCATCATGAGCATGTAACTTAGTAGAGCGCTTTACATATTTCTTATAAATAGGGTGGGCAACTTTTCGTTCAACCAACACCGTAATGGACTTATCCATTTTGTCACTTATGACACGGCCTGTTACTAAACGTATACTTTTTTCTTGTTCACTCATCTTTGCACCCTATTTCTTTTCGTGAAGTACAGTTTTAATACGAGCAATGTCACGTCGTACACGTTTCAATTCACTTGAACGTGTTAATTGACCTGTGGCACTTTGCATGCGCAAATTAAACTGTTCTTTATGAAGAGCCTCTAGCTCTTGAGCCATCTCTTCAACAGATTTTTGTCTAATCTCAGTCGCTTTCATTACAATATTGCTCGCGTTACAAATGTTGTTTTAACAGGAAGCTTAGCTGCAGCAAGGCGGAATGCTTCACGCGCCACTTCTTCACTAACACCTTCCATTTCATAGAGCATGCGACCAGGCTGGACATTTGCCACCCAGTATTCAACATTACCCTTACCTTTACCTTGACGCACTTCAAGTGGCTTACTTGTAATTGGCTTATCAGGAAACACACGAATCCAGATTTTACCACCACGTTTGACATAACGCGTCATCGCACGACGTGCTGCTTCAATTTGACGAGCAGTAACACGGCCGCGATCTAAAGACTTAAGACCAAACTCACCAAAGCTCACTTTTGAGCCACGATGTGCCAAGCCGCGATTGCGCAGCTTCATCTGCTTTCTAAATTTTGTTCTTTTTGGCTGTAACATTGGTTAAAACCTTATTTCTTTTTTGCAGGAGCGGCAGCTTGAGAATTACTCTCAAAAACTTCGCCCTTGAAAATCCAAACTTTGATGCCGATAATTCCGTATGTTGTATTTGCTTCAGCAACACCGTAATCGATATCCGCACGTAGTGTATGCAATGGCACACGGCCTTCACGATACCACTCAGTACGAGCAATCTCTGCACCATTCAATCGTCCAGCAACGTTGATACGAATACCACCTGCACCTAAGCGCATAGTGTTAGTAACCGCACGTTTCATTGCTCTACGGAACATAATGCGACGCTCAAGCTGTGAAGCCACACTTTCAGCAACTAATGTTGCATCTAGCTCTGGCTTACGAATCTCTTCAACGCCTACACTAACAGGAACACCCATGATAGCGGCTGCTTCTTTCCTCAGCTTATCAATGTCTTCGCCTTTCTTACCAATTACAATCCCCGGACGAGCCGTATGGATAGTGATCTTGGCAGTCTTAGCCGGTCTGTTAATCTGAATCTTACTGACCGATGCATGTGACAGTTTATCCTTAAGATAAGTCCGCACTTTTATATCGTTATTCAGCATTTTTGAAAAATCTGCAGAATCAGCATACCAGATCGAATTCCAATCCTTAATTATACCAAGTCTGAAGCCAATTGGGTGAACCTTTTGTCCCATAAGTATTCTCTCTTACTTTTCGTCAACAACCACAGTAATGTGGCTTGAGCGTTTAAGGATACGATTACCACGGCCTTTAGCGCGCGGTGACATACGTTTCTGAGTTGAACCTTCATCTACCATTACTACTGATACATATAGCTCATCAATATCTGCGCCATCATTATGTTCAGCATTTGCAATAGCAGAGTTAAGCACCTCTTTCATAAGTGAAGCTGCTTTCTTTGGACTGTATGCAAGTAAATTGATCGCCTTTTCTACCGGCAACCCTCTAATTTGATCTGCAACCAACCGTACTTTCTGTGCAGAAATTTTTGCATAGCTGTATTTTGCTTTCGTAGCCATATCTTAAACCTTATCGCTTAGCTTTCTTGTCAGCCACATGACCTCTAAAGGTCCGCGTTGGTGAAAATTCACCCAACTTATGCCCAACCATATCTTCTGTAATAAATACAGGCATATGTTGTCTACCATTATGAATGGCAATTGTTAAGCCAATCATGTCAGGTGAAATCATTGAACGTCTTGACCAAGTTTTGATCGGACGTTTGTTATTTGTTTCAATCGCTTCCAAGACCTTCTTTTCAAGGTGCTGATCTATAAACGGACCTTTTTTAATTGAACGCGGCATATGTATTCCTAAATCTTATTTCCGGTTACGACGACGTACAATCATATTATCTGTACGTTTGTTTTTACGAGTTTTATACCCTTTAGTAGGCATACCCCAAGGTGACACTGGATGGCGACCACCTGATGTACGGCCTTCACCACCACCATGAGGATGATCAACTGGGTTCATCACAACACCACGAACCGTAGGTCGAACACCGCGCCAGCGAGTGGCACCCGCTTTACCAAGGGAACGAAGTTGATGTTCGCCGTTACTTACTTCACCAAGTGTAGCTTTACAATCTAGTGGAATCTTACGCATTTCACCTGAACGTAAACGTAACGTTGCATAGCCGTCTTCACGGGCAACATACTGTGCGCTACCACCTGCACTACGTGCAATTTGTGCACCTTTGCCTGGCTTCATCTCGATGCAATGAATCGTACTACCCAACGGGATAGCAGATAACTTCAAACAGTTTCCTGCACGAATTTCTGCATCATCACCAGATTCCAAACGGTCTCCAGCTTTCACACCTTTTGGTGCGATGATATATGTTTTTTCACCATCGGCATAACTTAACAATGCGATATGCGCTGTCCGGTTTGGATCATATTCAATACGTTCAACAACTGCAGGGATACCCTCTTTGTTGCGTTTAAAGTCAATTAAACGATAACGTTGTTTATGACCACCACCACGATGTCTTACAGTGATGCGACCGTGATTATTACGACCACCTGATTTTGTTTTCTTTTCAACCAACGGCGCATAAGGCGCACCTTTATGTAGATCTGGTGTATGTACTGATACAACAAACCTGCGCCCTGCTGATGTAGGTTTAGCTCTTCTTAATGCCATTCCTCTGTCCTCACCCGTATTCTATTTATTCGCCAAGGAAGTTGAGATCAGAACCTTCCGCAAGTGTGACATAAGCTTTTTTCCAGTCACTACGCTTACCGAGAATCTTACCCGTACGTTTGACTTTGCCTTTCACATTTGTGGTGGTTACTGCTGCAACTTTCACATCAAACAATGTTTCAACTGCTTGTTTGATTTCAGTCTTGTTAGCGCTAGGTAATACTTTAAGTACTACTTGATTATTAGCTTCAGCCACACGAGTTGCTTTTTCAGCAACAACTGGGCCTACGATAATTTTGGTTAAGCGTTCTGAGTTCATACTAATGACTCCTCTAATTTACGAATAGAGTCTTCGCTCATTACAACTTTTTCGAAACGCATCAACGCAACAGGATTGACATGAGCTGCATCTGTTGCAGAGATATCATATAAGTTACGCGATGCCAAATCGAGGTTACCTGCAGCATTTTCAGTAACAATAAGTGCATTTGTAACACCTAACGCTTTAGTTTTCGCTAACAAGTCTTTTGTTTTTGCTGTGTCTAAGTCAACTTTATCGACAATAATGAGCGCGTCATTACGTCTTAGTTCAGATAAGATTGAACACACAGCATGACGATACATTTTGCGGTTAACTTTCTGGCTGTAATCTCTATTTTTTGCAGCAAATGTTTGACCACCAGAACGCCACAAAGGACTTCTGATTGTTCCTGCACGAGCACGACCGCTACCTTTTTGTGCAAAAGGTTTACGTCCACCACCACGTACTTCAGAGCGTGTTTTTTGTGCGTGCGTACCGCTACGCGCACCAGCAAGATATGCTGTCACAACTTGATGTACTAGTGATTCATTATATTCACGGTCAAACAAAGCATCTGAAACACTGATGTTTCCAGCTTTTTTGCCGTCAAATGATTCTAACTTAAGATCCACGTCTATTCCCCTAAGAATCTTACTAAGCTTTAACAGCCGGACGGATAACAACGTTACTACCTTTTGCACCAGGCACTGAGCCTTTTACAAGTAGTAAGTTTCGTTCTACATCCACACGTACGACTGACAAGTTCTGTAAAGTGCGTTTAACATCACCCATGTGACCAGCCATCTTTTTATTTTTAAAGACGCGACCAGGTGTTTGACACTGACCAATTGAACCAGGTGCTCTATGAGAGATAGAGTTACCGTGCGTTGCATCACCACCACGGAAATTGTAGCGCTTCATAACACCCGCAAAGCCTTTACCTTTAGTTACACCTGAAACATCAATCACTTGACCAGCTTCAAAAATATCAACTTTAAGCTCAGCGCCTAATTCATACTCATTTACAGAATCAACTGTGAATTCGCAAACATTGCGACCAGCTGTTGATTCAGCTTTTGCAAAGTGGCCCGCTTGCGGCTTAGACACACGAGATGCCTTACGCTCACCAACAGCCACTTGAATCGCATTATATCCATCCGTCTCAACCGTTTTCAGCTGGCTGATTCGATTTGGTTCTACTTCAATTACAGTCACGGGAGTTGACACACCATCTTCAGTGAAGATACGTGTCATACCACTCTTGCGACCGACAAGTCCGATAGTCATTGAGTCAGCCCCTTTAATTCAACTTGATCTGGACATCTACGCCAGCGGCAAGATCCAGTTTCATTAGTGCGTCTACTGTTTTATCAGTAGGCTCAACGATATCTAAAAGACGTTTGTGCGTACGGATTTCGTACTGATCACGTGCATCTTTATTGACGTGTGGTGAAATCAGAATAGTAAAACGTTCTTTTTTGGTAGGTAATGGAATAGGACCATTAACTCGCGCACCAGTACGTTTTGCAGTTTCTACGATTTCTTTTGCTGATTGATCAATCAAACGATGATCAAATGATTTCAGCCTAATTCTAATTGTTTGAGTTGCAGCCATTATTATTACTCAGTGATTTTACTAACAACGCCCGCACCCACTGTGCGACCACCTTCACGAATAGCAAAACGCAATCCATCTTCCATCGCAATCGGTGCGATTAGGGTTACGTCCATCTTA
>MAAJ01000010.1 GCA_002163085.1 Methylophaga sp. 42_25_T18
CCGAAGCGCTTTCGGCGTGTGATGATCCTTTTGCTCTTTACGGTTTTTCATCCATTAAAAACAAACAAATTCGTTTCCAGTTATTAAAGAACTTCTCCGAAATTTACAGTGATGCAACCCGCGGGAGAATACTGGCCATTGAACCTGGGTTTTATACGCGTATGGGAGCGGCTATTCGCCAATCGGTGAGTGTGCTTAAGCTGCAAAAATCTCGGCAAAAACTATTGCTCATCATTTCTGATGGCAAGCCCAATGACATTGATCATTATGAAGGGCGCTATGGTATCGAGGATACCCGCCAAGCCATTCTGGAAGCCAAACGTCAGGGCATTCAACCTTTTTGCATCACCATAGATTCACAGGCCAATGACTATTTACCTTTTCTATTTGGTGATCAAGGCTTTGCCCTAGTGCGAGATATTCAGCAGCTGCCTAAGTTATTGCCCAAACTGTATTTGAATTTAACCCAGTCAATTTAACCAAAAGCATTTAGCGAAAGCTTAAAAGTTTACAAAATATAAGGAATGCCCATGAGCCAAATAAATAACCGTCAGGCCATTCATTACCAGGCACAAGATCGGGAATGTGAAATATTTAACGCGGCGGCCAATAACAAACTGCCGGTGTTATTAAAAGGCCCCACCGGCTGTGGCAAAACCCGTTTTGTGGAATACATGGCGCAGCAATTAAAGCGCCCATTATTTACCGTAGCCTGTCACGACGATTTAAGCGCCACCGATCTGGTGGGGCGGCATCTCATTGGCGCCAACGGCACCCATTGGCAAGATGGCCCATTAACGCGGGCCGTGCGAGAGGGAGGCATTTGTTATTTAGATGAAGTAGTAGAAGCACGTAAAGATACCACCGTAGTGATTCACCCGTTAACCGACCACAGACGCCTTTTACCCATAGACCGAACTGGCGAGTTGGTAGAGGCCCACCCAGACTTTATGTTGGTGGTGTCTTATAACCCAGGGTATCAAAATTTAATAAAGGGTTTAAAACCCAGCACCCGCCAGCGTTTCATTGCCCTTGAGTTTGATTACCCTCAGGCAAAATTAGAAGCCAGTATTATTTGCCAGGAAACCGGTTTAGATACCCAGCGCACAGAGCAACTGGTATTGCTGGGCGAAGAAATACGTCGCCTAAAAGATCACGACCTTGAAGAAGGCGCGTCTACCCGCTTGCTAATTTATGCTGCAAATTTAATGCAATCAAGCTTAAGCACAACGGAGGCTTGCATGGCGGCATTGGCACAACCGTTAAGTGATGATCGTGACACTATTAAAGCCATTGAGCGTTTGATTAATGCTCATTTTTGAAATCTTTATGTAGGTAAAGCAAGGAATAAAAACACTCATGTCTACATTGCATGCACCTTTAAATGTGCCGCTTAATGCTGAGTTTAGTTCAGCGGGTGAAGATGAAATTCATCACTCGGTGGTGCCACGCAAGAGTGATCAAGCCATACCCGCCAACATGGCGGTATGGATATTAATTGGCGCCGAATTAACCGAGTTTGCCTTATTCTTTGTAATTTATTTGGTGGTGCGCTCTCATAATCCTGAAATTTTTTCACAAGGACCCGAGCGGCTAAATTTGTTGGCGGGCACCTTAAATACATTGGCGCTCATTACCAGCAGCTATTTTGTGGCTCGCGCTATTTCAGCCATTAAGATGAACAAACCCAAGCAAACCGTTAAGTGGTTGGGGGCCAGTTTATTAATGGGGGCCAGTTACTTAGGCATTAAAACCTGGGAATACTTTTGGAATGCTCAAGCCGGCTTAGATTCCCGCACCGATCTTTTTTATACCTTGTATTACTACCTAACTTTTAATCATTTGTTACACGTAATGATGGGCATGTGCACGTTAGCCTGGGTCATGGTGCGCGCCCATTACAATGCCTACAACAAAGACGAGTATCAGGGGCTGGAGAGTGCCGCTTGTTACTGGCACATGATTGATCTGGCCTGGATTATTATTTTTCCATTACTGTATGTATTGAGGTGATTGAGATGAATGATAAAACGTTAACCGTTTA
>MAAJ01000014.1 GCA_002163085.1 Methylophaga sp. 42_25_T18
CAGTGGTTAATCACCATTGATAAAGATACCAAATCTACTTTGTTAAGCCATTTAATTAACAATGAAAAATGGGACCAAGCACTGATTTTTATCGAGAAAAAACACGGTGCAGCCAAACTAGTCGACCAGCTTGCAAAACGTGGTATTAAAGCCGATTCGATCCATGGTGATAGAAGCCAGGCCATGCGTGAAAAGATTTTGGCCGATTTCAAATCTGGCGAACTAAAATATTTGGTAGCCACTGGCATTGCTGCCCGCGGACTCGATATTGGCGATCTAAGTCGAGTGGTTAACTACGACTTACCCTTTAAACCAGAAGAATACATCCACCGCATTGGCCGAACAGGACGTGCAGGATCCAAGGGTGAAGCTATATCCTTTGTTGCCATGGGTGACTTTAAAAACTTATGCGCCATTGAAAGCAGCTTAGGTCACATCATTAAGCGTAAAGAAATTGAAGGCTTTGTGGTTAGAAAAGTTGTGCCGGTTTCAATCTTGAACTATGTTCGCAAAAGTAAACCGCCCCAGTCTAAAAACAAATCAACAAAATCAAAACCAAAAGACAAAAAAGCACGCAGAGCCCCAGTTAAGAAAAACTTCTGGGAAAAATAAGCCGGTTCAGAACTAATGACAGTTCAGGAAATCAAGGGGTCAGCCAGCTTGATTTAGCATGGTTGAAACCTGACAGTCCTGTGTCAGGAATTATTCGGCACGTCGTGTGCATCACCCCTCTTTAACTATCAGAACTCTGTCTTTGACTGAAAAACTGTGCGGGAATTGCTCAGCTCATCCATGAGCTTCGGCCTTCGGCCCATCCTATCGGATGTCCAAAATTGTTCCTGTTCATGAGTTGTGCCTATGCAAAATCAATGTTGGGGGTGCGTTTCTTCTGATAAGGGTATCGTAAGCCTGAAAGTCTGTGGCGGGAATTATTCGGCACGTCGTGTGCCTCACCCCTTCGGGGCCGCCCGATGGGCGTTCAAAATTGTTCCTGACAATTTTGTGAACCCGGTGCAGGTTCTCATCCACACAATCGACACAAACAAAAAAGCCACCCTAGTGGGTGGCTCTTGTGTTTGGTGGAGACGGCGTCAATCCAATTACTATTACAAAGTAGCTTATATCCTACGTTTCCTCAGTTTCACTTTTAAATATACCCCCAAAAGTACCCCCAGATATACAAGCCTATATCGATACGTGTTATTTGGAAGAACAATATGCCGCTAGGAAAAATGTAGAAACGATAACCATACCGCACAACGCCCCAACTATTTCATACTTCTTCGTATTCCAAATTTTTATAGGTGACTTCCTATGCAAATAGATTGAAAAAGTTTCCTCAATATGTTCAATTATATCCGATACACTTTCACTGAAGATAATCGCGGCAACTTCATCTCTTTTAGCCCCGACATCAAAATCTCTCAAATTTGATAAACACTTCGTGTCGATCAAACTATATCCAATAAAATTATTATACTGCTCCATTCTGAGCTCTATATGTGTAATTTTTGATGTAAGCAGCTCTTCCAACATAAAGCCTGAATAGTTTTTTTCATTTAAAAACCATTCTTTTAATAACCAGTCATTTGTAGCAGAAAGCCTATCTACCAACCTATCTTTAAATCTGGCAACCTCACCTCGCTTGAATGCCCTATTATTCAAATAGTATAAGAATAACCAACCACAAAGAACTAGTGTAATACTAAGGTATTGGAAATTTTGGAGCGTCATAACTATCTTCAATTGCTGCTTCAATACGCTGATCAATCACCGCTATAAGGCTCTGTAGCAGATCATGCGAATAAGACAGCTTTTCATGTATGTCTTCTCCAGAAAAACCTGATTCACGAATTAAACCGCCAAAAGCTTCATCTAAGAATGATCGACCATAGCGATTATATCCACTTAAATCCACATGGACATGCTCATACTCCCTTAAGGCTGGCGCAAGCACTTCATCGCGAAACTTTTGTCCACTACTTTCTTCTCCCTCAGGCCCCCTTCCATAAGGCCTCGGATCAAAATCTTTTATTAGTACTATTGTTTTTTCATGCATGATAATTTATGTTCCATTGAACTAAGGTCCCTTGAAATGTCTCTGGAAGTTCACACACAACTGCAGCCTCGTTACTAACCGCGTTATACATGCCTCGTCCACTAAAGACCCACAATTTACCATCAGATGTTTCCTTCACTAACGCGATTATACTCTTACTGCCCTGCCCGTGTTTACTCATCTTCGTTCCTGTAACATCACCGACCATAGACATTCCTACCATCTGAGCTTCAGAAATATACTTAACGAACAAGAAATTAGTTTCCCCTCCCGATCTTTTAATCAGTTCCTTATATTCTATTGGGTATTGTTTTTTATATGCAGGAGTAAACCAAGGATTTTTCACTACTGTTTTAGGAATACCTACTCCTGAATCA
This sequence comes from Methylophaga sp. 42_25_T18, assembly GCA_002163085.1. Lineage (GTDB taxonomy): Bacteria > Pseudomonadota > Gammaproteobacteria > Nitrosococcales > Methylophagaceae > 41-12-T18. Next base: position 2,437 of record MAAJ01000014.1, read on the forward strand.
TAAATAGCTAAATATAACTGTCTCTCATTCACATCAAAGTGACATAGGACCCACCATTTTTTCTCTTCATCTCTGCGGTTCGGGTAAGCGTGCGCACCTACATTATGCACCGTTTCACTAACTGCATCACAGTACACATATTCCTGCTCGGCATTTTCTTTATCTGTAAGATTATCATCGTATATTTTCTTCTGTATATGATCCATAATCTCCTCCAAGTGAACTCGCCCATGCCCTGTTATAACGGGCAAAAACTCATCACCACTCAAAGTATAGGTGATGTTTTTTCCTTCGATTAACATTCTTAGATTAGATAGAGCTATCATGTCTTTAACAATCCGCCCAGACTTTGGTAATAAAACTACTCCTCTCTCATCTCCATTGTTATATGCTTCCTCAATGGTAGCGTATATGACTACTAGGCTCGCAGCTGTAAAACATTCCGTCGCTGAAAAATCAAAAATACATTTTCTTTTACCGTAATTCTGCCTTATATCCTCTACGAACTTCATTGTTGCAACATACGTATTAACGTTATCATTTACCTCATAAATCGAAATGTACCGAGGTGCCGAAATCACATATCCCTTACCTCCAAAAATTTTGGCTTTAACATGATCTGTTTTATTTTTAAGGTTTGAACGGCTTTGTCCTCGCCGCCTTTGTTTGCTTTTTAGCTTACTTTTCAGTCTTCTTTTAAAGCGCTTCAAAGCAATAGCATTGAACCTTGAAGCCTGACAACTATCCTGTTTTTTCATACAAACCCTGTATTTTAGAAGATATCAAAATGCCACCACATTGAGGTTAGATTGATTAACAAACCTAATCGCTCATCAGATAATTTTCTTTTTGCCATAATAATTCCATTTATACTTTTACCGCTCAGATTAAATGAGACTTTAGCACACCCATTCAAGACTCCTTACCCACTTAAATATAAAACCAAACACTATATAATTTAAAGGAAATGACCATGAAAAACTTCATACAGATTCTCCTTGATCTAGGTTTTATTTTAGTTAGCGCTGTTACTGCTGAAAGTATCATTGCTTACGATCACGCTCATAAGGTTAAACCTAACTCTAACGATGTATCTCAAAGTGGTAGAACGAATAAAAATGGGTGTAATAATACTAAGCGCGGCTCTTGCCACTGCCATTAACTTCGCATAGGTTATTACTATCCAATTCGCTTTTAATTATTAGGTACACGTCTAAAAATGTGACTTTTCGGCTTTTTAGCGAAACGAAATGACATTCTAATACTTGGTAAATAGTGAATCATTGCGGCATGCTGTACCCGAGTACTTAAACAAAAGTTCAGGGTCCCTACATATCCAACACCTCAGGTTTGATCGATTTATTCTGAAATAAAAAGCTTGCCAATAAAGTGCCCTGAAATGTAGCAAAAGAAAGCCCTCGTCATCGCGAAAACTCTATAATGTCATCATTTGGTCGAAGCTATGTCTACAAAATCTAGATTTCTATACAGGCTACCTATGTTTCTATGATTGACTCTAAATTGATTACGAGTCTTTAACTTTGCCTTTTCTGAAGAGGCATTCTCTAGCTTGATACCGGGATCATAATAGACCATACCTTTGAACATTGCCGATAAGAACATTTCAAAGTCGGTGCCCTTTCCTAGCTCTACATTTGTTCCATAATGATAACTTCGTCCACCACCGGGAATAGGACGCATAATACATGGAACATAAACAGCCTGGGAGTGTTTACGTTTCCAGTGGTCCATTACTTTTGCAAAGCTCCAGCTTGCAGCTACCGTACCCTTATTATCAGTCAGTGTAATCACACCTTCAGCATCCGTTATTTTTGATTCTTCAGCATCGAAACCATTAATGTACATGGTGAGACTTGTTTTTTTGCACAACTGTCCAGCTCTGTGCACTCCTCCAAAGTTCAGACGATCTGGCACTCCGTTCATGTCAGGATACCCAAAGCTCCGAACAAAATCAGGAACTCCATGGAGCTTATAAAAACCACCATTTGGCTCGGGTGTCATCAACGTAGTCGGCCTTGCCCTAGTTCGAGGAAACTTCGATACGCCGAACTGTTTAACCTCCCAGCCTAAATAGTCAGGTTCTGCATCAGAATTTGGCGGTATACCTAAGAGGGATTCAAGTGTATACCCACCTCCATTTAGAGCATTATATGGAATGATCGTTTTATCAGATTGTAATCTTTGACCAGCGACCCACCCCATTTCATGGATCTCCAAAAGCTTTTCAAGAAGAGCCGCCCTCGTATCAGTTATACCTGTATGCTCTATATCGATCTGTCTGAAGACGCTGCTAATTTCAATCAAGTCTGTTACTTCTAACTCTTTAGATAAAGCACATTCAGGAGTCACTAAGTAGCTATAAACCTCCTTATTTTGCGTCACTCCCAAAATAAGCCAGCGGCCCATGGTTGTGCCTTGTTTATATCGATCCATCCACCCGCTTACATTAACTTCTGAGCCTTGTAAAAAACCTGAAAAACGAACTTCAGGATACTGTGGGTAGTAAATTAACTTTGCGTTTGGTGCTTTATAAGTTTCACCTTTGACATCTACCCAAAACAGATTAACGGCAGTTTGATATTTAATTTTTCGTTTGGGATCAACACCTTTGTTTGATTTACTAGCTGAGGGAATGAGGTCACTCGTTGGAATAAAAGGGAGATCTGTCAGGTGTGAACCAAAATAAAGTTGATTCTTGCTGTTATCATTTGGGGCGAGACTTTTTACATAGAGGTTTGTTGCTCCCAGACAGCGAAAAATACTAATAATTTGGTCAAGTGTGGCGTCTTTAGATCTAGCTGAATCAAATGTTCCTTCATTTTTTTTCATGCAAAGCTATGCTCCATGTTATTAGCTAAACGGTAAGTGTATCAATTTTTCTACCTAGGATATTAGGCAACTTTTTTTGGGGGATTCGCTTTTTTTCTACGTTCTGTAGTGGCTTTTTTTTGTGCCTTAAGAATATAAGGCTTCATTAGGCTAGCTACAGAAGAAAAAACAGGAACAACAACACTATTTCCAAACTGTTTGTATGCCTGTGTATCAGAAACAGGTATAACGAACGTACTTGCTCCTTTTTTATCAAACCCCATCAGACGTGCGCACTCACGTGGTGTTAAACGACGCGGACGCTTTTGGGAGCCACGATCAACCAAAACTTCCGAGCCATCCTTGTAGTAACGGGCAGATAATGTACGAGTAGAACGGTCACTTCTTTTAACCTTGCCAAATCCAAATCCATTCCCGGCTTTTTTATGCTTAGCAGCATAATCTTGCAGATACTTCCAAAGGTTCGGAGTTAATATATATTTGTCATCAACATCCGTCTCTGATTCTAAAACATCACCAACTTTAGGGGCTGTTTTTGGGATGTACTGTTTGATATTTGTTAGGCTCAGGCCATCAGTGACTTGAAGTTCGCGCCTGAAAGCGACAATTACAATCCGCTCCCTATTTTGGGGAACAAAGTTCTTACCATTAATTATCTTAGGGTCGGACTCAAATTTATCATACGCTTTGTCAATAACATCGTAGCCCAATTCATCTAACGTTTTCATGATAATTGTAAAAGTTTTTCCCTTATCATGACTTTTTAGGTTTTTAACATTTTCGAGCATGATTGCTAGAGGCCTTTTAGCCTCAATAATCCGTGCGACATCAAAGAATAAAGTGCCTTGGGTATCATCTTCAAAACCATGTGAGCGTCCCAAAGAGTTCTTTTTTGAAACTCCGGCTATAGAAAAAGGTTGGCATGGGAATCCTGCTAGAAGAACATCATGATCAGGGATGCTCTTTTTTATGTAATCAGATACCTGTTTTTTGCTCATACCTTCAGGCTGCGTTATTTCTCTAATATCGCCGTGTATGTCATGATCGCAGTGGTAGTTAGCAAGATAAGTCTTCACAGCATATTTATCATACTCACTTGTGAAAACACACTTTCCTCCTGCTTGCTCAAACCCATATCTGATTCCACCAATACCTGCAAAGAGATCAATGAATGTGAAATCATGCTCATTCCTAGCTGGTTGAGGAAGCATCGCCTCTAGGGCTATTCGATCAGCGTATGTAAGCCACTGTTGGTCGGCTTGTTTTATACCTTCTTTCAACCACCTGTTTATAACTTCTCTAGGATGCGAAATTTCATCTGCAATAGCTTGTTGGGAATAAATTGAGGCTACTTTATTTAGTAGTGCGACATCTGATAATTCTTGCATCGAAGGGTATCACTGCTTTAAAAAGGGAATATATAGTGATTGATAGTCACATTTTTGACCCATCACTGTCAACGAATATAAGCATAAAATATGGTAGTCCGAGTGTCAGATTCAAATGGCTCGATTATTTATCTTTATGTTATACCCATTAATTTTGAAATTGCCACATCGAGCTTTTGGGAACAAGACAATAAATCAAATGATAGAAACTGTATCTGTTAACTACATTCAATTATTAGTTAATGACAATTTTTGTTACCGCCTTCTTTGATTACTGCGTTTACACTATTTCATCCTAGAACATTGATAATCTTTAGTTTGCTTATCCCTATACCCCTTACCCCTTGTTTTGGCTAGATAGGAAACTCGATAAATAGCATCTTTGGCTACCTGATCTCTATCCACAAAGTAAAAAGGTCTTTTTATGGTTGGCATGTAGTAGTTACCTGTAGGTGATTCCCATGCCTCCTTAATTATTATGTTGATACGTGCTGAATGCCTAATAACATCCCCATCAAGAAATAACACCCAGTGATAATGTTGTTTTTTTCCTTTTTCATGCTCTCTTACCCAACAAAAACCTATTTCCTTAAAACCATATTCACGCTTAATCTTTTGAAATAAGCGCTTCCTAAACGCTGTCATTTGTTTATTGTCTTTGGTGATGCAGTGCGTATGTAGGTCAAACCTTAAAACCAAAACTCGTTTCCATTTGATAACTGCAATTTCAAATTGCTCAATGATTCGTTTCAATATTTGAACGTATAAGCCAGACTTTTTAGCATTTACACGGTACTCGGTTCCGTTATGTACAAATTTCTCATCAAAAGTAATTTTCTTTCTGTTCACTGTGCGCTGCGGTTTGTCCGGAGCAACTTTAGTATTACCCTCTTCTTTAAGTAATGGATTAAGTTTTAAAGAATCAGATAAAAGAAATAACCGCTCCTTTTTTGTCATTTCAGAAAAAGGTGAAGCTTTATTTTTCAAAGCTTCACCTTTCCTTTCATGTGTCAAAACCGCTATGTCAAAACCGCCCCCATTTTTAACGGCGGCATTTTTCATACATTACACTCAATTTTTTGTCGTCAAGAAGCCCCTTTCCTGCCACCAAACTATCAAAATGACGCATATATGTAGCAACATAGTTTAATCTTGTTTTTGGCACCGTTACGGCTACTGTTTTCACCTTAAAGACTAAATTTTGACCATGATCTAAATGATTTTGATAGTGGATACTAGTCATGATTGCCGGCTTTCTTTGTGCTTGGTCGAACGAGATACAAAGCACATCCCGTAAGGGTGCAATTTTCAACTTGTTTTCGCCAAGTACCATCGCCGTTAGGATCGTAAATACAATCCTTACAATTGGCATCAATACACTGCCTTAAAGAAGGTCTTTTTTTATTATTAGGCATGGATTACACCTCCCCTTCACGAGAAGCTGCTATTCGCTCATCAATCCACTGTTCTATTTCAGATTCAAGCCATCCACTTGAGCGCTCTGACAATTTTATTGGTTTAGGGAATGTGCCTGCGGCTGCCTCACGGTATATTGCCGAACGGCTTTTACCTGTCCTAACTACTACTCTTGGTAATTTTATGATTTGTTGTGACATTTCTTGAAGCCTCTTTACTTGTTAAAAGAAACCTCATCATGCTTTTTACTTTTATCTATATCTAAAGGACAATTTATAGTGAACTTGTACTTATGCTTTAGGCCATGTAGAAGGCAACCCTTTTACTTTTGCCCGTTTCAAGTGCTGATAACATGCATCAAACGAGGGGAAATTATATTTTTTCGTTAACATTTTTATCGCATCATTCCTATCCATAGGTGGATCAAAGCCCATAACCAAACCAACTTCACCAGAATCATTTGTCAATGTGTAATAGTCAAGAACCACAGTACTTGGATACGCTTTTCTAAACTCTTCTCTCCTTTGTTTATCTGCATATTTACTGAAGCCTTCAAGATCAAATGTACTTTTTTTCTTGCTTGAGCTTTCACCTTTTTCTGTTACTGGTTCTGGCGCACTTGCCAAAATACGACACTCAAATTCAAGGTGAACCATGGCCTTCTTAAGCATATGCTCCAGCGTTCCAGATTGTTTATCCCCAAACAATCTGATTGTTTCGGAGTAAAAAAGCTTCCAGAATCGGGATACACTTCTATGTACATCATATTCTTCGATCAGATGTTGCTGTTCATTCACCAAACTATCGATCATTTCTTTTGCGGTTTCTAGATCCGTTATATCGTCTAAATATGCTTTGCTCATATGCCCCCCCATACAACAGTTCTCTATAAGTCACTCCACCGATTCTTATAGCAACCTTAATTAACGATTAATAGGTATCGCATTAGCACCAGTAGCCAATCCATCAAGGTAATCAGCCCATGCTTGCATCATTTTTTTACGTTCCGGTAAATGTTGAGCATAGTTATATGCCGCTCTAACCCCATCTTTCTCACCATGTGCTAATTGACGTTCAATCGCGTCTCGGTTCCATCCTTGTTCATTCAGGATTGTAGAAGCCATACTTCTGAATCCATGACCCGTCATTTCTTCTTTGGTGTAGCCCATTCTTCTTAATGCTGCATTTACCGTGTTATTACTCATCGGTCTTGTGATTGTGCGGTTGCTAGGAAAAATATATTTCCCATGGCCTGTAAACGGCTCAACCTCACGAATGATTGATACCGCTTGTTTGGACAGTGGAACAATATGTACTACTCGCATTTTCATCTTCTCAGCAGGTATACGCCATTCAGCATTATCAAGATCAATCTCTGACCATTCCGCCTGCCTTAATTCACCCGGCCTAACAAAGACAAGTGGTGATAATTTTAAAGCTGTAGCAGTAATAATAGTGCCAGTGAAGTCTTGTATTGCTCGCATCAATGCACCGATTTTTACAGGTTCGGTAATTGAGGGGTGATGTTTTACTTTTGTTGGTGGTAATGCACCTTTCAAGTCAGCGGCTGAGTCACGCTCAGCACGCCCTGTTGATATCGCATATCGAAACACCTGTCCACAGATCTGATTTACACGATGAGCGGTTTCTAAGGCCCCTCTACTTTCAACTCTTCTCAATACTGAAAGTAACTCAGGGGCGGTAATATCCTTTATATTTTTAGTCCCGAGCAATGGAAAAACATTCTGTTCTAGTCTAGTTAACGTCCTTGTTGAGTGACTCTCTGACCAGTTAGCGCTAAATTTGTTGTGCCATTCACGAGCTACGGCTTCAAAGCTATTCTTAGCTCCTAATGATTGCTTTTCAGCCTTCCTTAGATCTGAAGGATCTATACCTTCAGCAACTTGTCTGCGATGGGTATTACGACGGTTTCTAGCTTCTTTAAGGGTTATTTCTGGGTAGATACCTAAAGATAATAATTTCTCCTTACCCCCAAACCGATATTTAAACCGCCAACGCTTACCCCCTTTTGGGGTAACTTCAATATACAAGCCTTTTTCATCCGTAATCTTGTAAGGCTTATCTGTAGCGGTGCCATCTGGCTTTATGCCTGCCTTTAATGACTTAACTTTTATATCCGTCAATGGCATTTGGGGGTAACTCACTTTTCAAAGTGGCTGTTACCCTACAAGTTACCCCCAGACATTGGGGTATGTCAAGATATGCCATGATTCTTCATGAAACAGCAGGCACAAAAAAACCCGTTATAAAACGGGTCTTTAAGTACTTCTTGGTACGTCGTTAGACGTATGTATGGTGGAGACGGCGGGAATCGAACCCGCGTCCGCAAATCCTCCGCTTTCAGCTCTACATGCTTATTCCATCTATTAGTTTAACTACAGGCTACCCAATGGACAGGGAAAACAAATAGCGAGCTTGTAAGATTTCAGTCCGTCAGTACCAAGCGTACCTTTGGCTTGTCTTATGAGAGTCGACGCCCGATACCAATCGCATAAGCACGGCATTGGTCGGACGGCATTTACAGGGGTTTAAGCTGCTAGTGCGTAGTTGTTATCGTTTGCAACTATAATTTTGTCAGTCTGTTTTACGAGAGAACTAACATACTCGGCATGCACCTTAAGTTTTGTAACCCACGTCGAAGCCAGGTCGTCCCCAAAGGTCTTTCACGATAAGTGTTCATTATAAGTCAGCAGCAGTTTCTCTGCCAGAACTAATACCCAAATTGCTTATTCATGTGCCTTTGCTAAAGATTCGGGCTTTTTCACGTTTCCAGTCGCGATCTTTTTCGGTGGAGCGTTTGTCGTGTTGTTGTTTACCTTTGGCTAAGGCAATTTGTAATTTTGCTCTACCTTTTACCCAATACATCGACACCGGTACGATGGTATAACCTTTACGGTCGACGGCACCGACGAGTCGATTGAGTTCTAGTTTATGTAACAGTAACTTACGTCGACGTACGTTTTCTGGATGCACGTGGGTTGAGGCTGATAATAGCGGTGTGATATGGGCGCCATGGAGCCATGCTTCTCCGCGATGTAGGACGATGTAGGCTTCATTAAGCGATAGGCGGCCATCACGCAGGCTTTTGACTTCCCACCCTTCAAGCACTAAACCTGCTTCGAATTTGTCTTCTAGGAAGTAGTCGTGTCTTGCTTTGCGGTTTTGGGCAATGTTATTGCTTGGGGTTTTTTTGCTGTTTTTCTTTGCCATGCGCGCATTATAAAGACTATTGCTAAAACTCGCCTGATCAAATGCAGCCTTCCTTGGCTACGATTTAATCTATTAACTGACTTAGGCGTTTTCGTTAACGATGATCACTTTGCGATGTGGAAATGGGATTTCGATATTATTTTCATCTAGGGCTTTTTTGATTTGCTCTGGGATGCTGTAAAGCACATCAAAATAATGTTCGCCTTGGCAGAATGGTCGCACTAAGAAATCCACTGAGCTGTCGTTTAAGGTTTCAACTTCTACAAACGGTGCCGGTGTTTTCAGGATGTTTGGATGTGCGTTTAATACGCCATCAATCACGGCTCTCGCGGCATCGATGTTTTCATTATAGGCAATGCCAAAGTGCATATCGACACCACGAACTTCATGGTGTGAGTGGTTAACGATTTGAGCGCCCCAGATTTGGCTATTTGGAATGATGATTTGCTGGTTATCGAAGGTTTGCAAAATAGTGGTAAACATATCGATATCTGTCACGTTACCAAAACAACCGGCCGCATCTATAAAGTCGCCTACTTTGTAAGGGCGGAAGATAAGTAACATTACGCCTGCTGCAAGGTTAGATAAGGTGCCTTGTAGCGCCAAACCGACAGCTAAACCGGCCGCACCTAATAAGGCAACGATGGAAGCAGTTTGAACACCAAAGCGATTTAACACGGCGATGATGACAAAGGCTAGGATGACATAGCGCACCATGCTGCCTAAAAAGCGGAATAAGGTATCGTCGAGGTGTTTGTTGTTGCCCCCTATTCCGATAATGACTTTATTGGCTTTGCTGGCAATCCAAAAACCAATTAATAGAATAAAAATGGCTAACAAGATATTTGTTCCCCACGCGATGGCTGCGGGTAGGTATTGGTTTATATCGAGGTCTTCGAGGAAATTCATTGGGTGTCCTTGTTGGTGAATAAATAATTAACGATAAACCTCACGGTGAACGGGTGAGCTGCTTGCGGGGCATGACTTAAGTCGCAATAATACTAACACGCCTTTTTACACTTGAAATAAACTATGTTAATGAACTATCGTGTTTTAATAAAGTCGCTATTAAAACACTGATAACAATGGGATTTACGATGAAGATAATATATTGCCTGTTTGTATTTCTTATCGCTTTTAGCCAGACGGTATTGGCCTGTTATAAAGAGGATAAAACAGCACAAGAAAACTTCGATACTTGCACTCAGTTAGCTCAAGAGCAAGATAGCAAAGCCCAATACAATCTCGCGCTGATGTATCGCACCGGAAATGGCACTGAGGTGGACTATCAACAAGCGTTTTATTGGTATCAACAGGCGGCGAATGCCGGTACGGTCAAGGCGCAATATAATGTTGCGTTGATGTATCAACTGGGTGCTGGCACTGAGAGAAACCCGGCTAAGGCGATTGAAGGGTATTTAGTTGCGGCCGAACAAGACCATGTGAAGTCTCAATTTAATTTAGCCCTGCTTTATCACAAAGGCGATGGTATTCCGCGTGATTATGAGCAGGCGATAAACTGGTATAGCAAAGCCGCCAAAGCAGGTCATGGCAATGCGCTCTATAACTTGGCCACCATGTATGACCAAGGCCAAGGGGTGGAACAAAACTATGCACTGGCCTATACCTTATGGAAGTTAGCAGCCGACCAAGGCAATGAGTTAGCTCAGCTTAATATCAATACCCTGAACGAAATCATCACAGCTGAACAATTACAACTCGTTGATGCGTTAACCCTACAATGGGCGGCTGAACAATAATGGCTTTTTCTTTCGGCTATCACGCCAGCTAATAGATCAATTTGCCACCATTCTCCCTGTCACATTCAGTCATATCAACTGTTTAACTTGAATTATTGCCAAATATGCAACAGAATCTGATTTCATTTAAGTAAGTCGGGAAGATTATGGAAAGACCAGCGACATCGATTCATGGCCAGTGGACAACACGCTGGGCATTTGTTCTGGCGGCGACAGGTTCTGCTGTTGGTCTCGGTAATATTTGGAAGTTCCCTTATATCGCTGGTGAAAATGGTGGCGGTGCCTTTGTTTTAGTTTATCTCTTATGTATTGCTTGCATTGGTCTGCCGGTGATGATGGCAGAAGTCATGATTGGCCGTCGCGGCCGTCAAAACCCGGTTAATGCTCTGGCAACGCTTGCCAAAGAAGAGCTCGCTCACCCTTCTTGGAAGTATCTCGGTTGGAGCGGTATTGCCGCCGGTATCTTTATTCTGTCGTATTACAGTGTTATTGCCGGTCAGGCGATGGCGTATGTCTTTCGCGCCTTTAGTGGTGTGTTTGAAGGCGTGACTCCTGATGGTGCCCAGAGTATTTATGATGCTTTGTCTGGCGACCCTGAACGCTTATTAGCCTGGCATACCATCTTTATGATCATTACCATGACGGTGGTGGCACGTGGTGTGCAGCATGGTTTAGAAAAATCAGTGCGTTTTTTGATGCCAGCCTTGTTTGCCTTGTTACTGTTGTTGGTGGGTTATGCCGCCAACACCGGCGAATATTTTAATCAGGCTGTGAGTTTTCTATTTACCCCTGATTTTTCCAAGCTCACCAGTGAAGGTGTATTAATCGCTATGGGGCATGCCTTCTTTACCTTAAGCTTAGGTATGGGCGCGATCATGGTTTATGGTTCGTATTTGTCCCAAGATGCTTCGATTACTAAGGTATCTATTTCTATTTCCATTATGGATACCTTAGTGGCTGTGCTTGCCGGTTTGGCTATCTTCCCGCTGGTATTTGCTAACGGCATGGAGCCAGGAGCTGGACCGGGGCTTATCTTCGTCACTATGCCGATTGCCTTTGGTCATATTGCCGGCGGCCAGTTCTTTGGTGGTTTGTTTTTTGTCTTGTTGGTGTTTGCAGCATGGAGTTCGGCGATTTCATTAATCGAACCTGCGGCTGCATGGTTAGTTGAGAATAAAGATATAAGTCGTCGGCGGGCCTGTGTGCTAATTGGTGGCACGGTATGGACCATAGGTTTGTTGACGGTCTTCTCCTTTAATATCGGCCAAACGTGGACCTTGTTTGGCAAAACAGCCTTTGATTTATTCGATTTCTTAACCGCGAATATCATGCTGCCTTTAGGTGGTCTATTCATCGCCATTTTTGCCGGCTGGTTTATGAAACAAAGCAGTACCACTGAAGAGTTGGCAATTCAGCAGCCAATCTTTTATTATGGCTGGCGTATTTTGATCCGCTATATCACTCCGACAGCGATCGTTATTGTTTTCCTGAAAGGACTCATGGATGCGTTTGGCCTATAAGGCTGTCGCAGCCGTATTATTCAAGAGATTAGATGACAACCATTACACGTAGCTCACTGGTGTTGTATACGCCAGAACAAATGTATGATTTGGTCAATGATGTTGAAGCTTATCCATCATTTTTACCGTGGTGCCGAGCCAGTGAAATTATCAGCAAGTCTGATGATGTTATTTCGGCATCGCTAGATTTGGCTAAAGGTGGCATCCACCACGTGTTTTCTACACGTAATAAATTGGTCGAAGGCGAATCCATTGATATCGAACTGATTGATGGGCCATTTCAACATTTGGAAGGCCATTGGCAGTTTAAATCGATTGGTGACGGTGAAGGTTGCCGGATTCAATTAGATATGGATTTTGAGTTTTCCAATCGCATTATCAGCATGGCCTTAGGCCCTGTATTCACCCAGATTTCAGGCTCTTTAGTCGACGCGTTTTGTAAACGTGCACAGGATATTTATGGCCGAGACTAATAATCATATTACGGTAGAAGTTTCGTATGGTATGCCTAATGAGCAAGTTATTTTATCGGTCGATGTGCCCGATGATTGCATTGTTGAAGAAGCAATCAAACGTTCTGGTATTTTAGAGCGCTTTCCTCAGATTGATCTGACCACCGACAAAGCCGGTATCTTTGGCAAGATTTGTAAGTTTGATGCCGTCTTACGAAATAAAGATCGCATTGAGATCTATCGTAAGTTGATTGCTGATCCGAAAGAATCACGTCGCCAACAAGCTGAGATGCAAAAAAAGAAAGCCGAAGCTGAAAAATCCGCTGAGAAAACTGAAGCTAAAGAAGCCTAATCACCCAAGTCTAACGGCCTTCGAGTAAGGCCATTTCTGCTTCAGTAAAACCAGCTTGCATGCGTGCTTCAGTATGAAATGGGCCGCGCAGTTGACCATCAAAATAAGTATCTAATAAGTCTTTAAAAGTCGCTAAGGGATCAAGTTGGCGAAGGTCACACAGATAGTTAAACCAGTGAGTGCCAATGGCAACATGGCCGATTTCTTCACGCAAAATGATTTCTAAGATCTCCACCGCGCGATGATCACCACTGCCTCGTAGTTTATTCATCATTTTGGGTGTCACATCCAGACCGCGAGCTTCTAATACTCTAGGTACTAGCGCCATGCGTTTAAGCACATCACCGTGCGTTTTCTTAGCCATGTCCCACATGCCACTGTGTGCGGGAAAATCACCATAGTCATAACCTAGCGTTAATAGATGCTCACGTAGCAACATAAAATGCTGGGATTCTTCAAATGCCACTCTGGCCCAATCTGCATAATATTGTTCGGGCATATCGGCAAAACGAGCGACCGCATCCAAGGCTAAGTTAATCGCATTAAATTCGATATGGTTGACGGCGTGAATTAAGCTCGCTACCCCACTCTCTTTGCTATTACGACGGCGTGGTAAGTCTTTGGGCGCCACTAACTCAGGTTTATCGGGGTGACCTGCCACTTCCGGCACATCCAAGATATTCGTCGAGATAGTTAATTCACCATCCAACCAACGTTGATATAAGCGCTGCGTATGTTCAACTTTAGTTAATGGGTCGGTAATGACCAAGCAGGCTAAGGCTGCTTGGCGTAAATCAGTTTCTGTTTTATCCATCAAGGCGCACACGAGGATCCACTAAGGTGTATGAAATATCGGTTAAGACTAAACCGAAGATATAAAGCACTGAGCCGAGAAATACCATGGCTCTGACGATGGCAAAATCTTGGGCCTGAATCGCATCAATGGTGTAACTGCCCAGCCCTGGAATGCCGAAGAATGATTCTAAGATCAGGCTGCCCATAAATAAGGTCGGTATCACTACCACGGCACCGGTTAATATCGGGATCATGGCGTTTTTTAATACATGTTTAAACAAGACACGCACTTCCGATAGGCCTTTAGCTCGGGCGGTGCGAACATAATCTTTGGACACTTCTTCTAAGAACAAAGTGCGATACCAACGTGAACCCGCACCGATACCCGAAACAATGCCGATAGCAACGGGTAAGATTAAAAACTTAAAGGCATTAAGACCTTCGCTATAACCCGATATAGGCACCAATTGCATTAGCTTGCCGACGAGAAATTGGCCGCCAATAATATAGAATAAGCTGGAGATCGACATAATGACCACGCAGATCACCACGCCGCCCAAATCGACATAGGTCGCACGGAAAAACACCATCAATAAGGCAAAGGTGATGTTGACCAATAGGCCCACGATAAAAATAGGTATAGCTATCGCCAAACTTGGCCACATTCTGGTTTTAATATCTTGGCCAATATCACGGCCATCATCGGCTTGACCAAAATTAAAGACAAACAAGCTTAAGGATTTTTCGGTGAAGATAGTCTCAGTGACTTTGGCTAGGCCTTCCGCTTCGTCATTCCATAACAAGGCTTTGTCGTAGCCTTTTGTTTGCTTCCAGTTATCGATCGCTGCTTGGGTAATGTGTTTTTCACCGAGCTGCATTCTGGCCATATCATCGGGTGTATTCACCATAAAAAACAAAGCAAAGGTCAAGGCATTAACGCCAAGCAGAATTGGGAATGCGTAGAGAATTCTTCTAACTATGTAGGCAAACATAAATTAAACGTTTTTAGTAACTTTCATATTGGGTGAAATGATACAGCAATCATGGTTTGGGTATATACACAATAAGGCTAGCAATTATGTCCGCTTTGTTTTATGTTTTAGGTATATACCCCAACAATTAACTCAGGTGAATATCATGGCAGTAACAGCAATGGACTTAGTCCAAAACGCAAAAGCCGTCATCAGCGAAGTCACCGTTGAACAAGCAGAAGAAATGTTTCTAAACGGAAGTCTTGCATTAGATGTACGTGAACTAGTTGAATACGATGCTGGTCACATACCCCATGCTAAACATATCTCTCGCGGCATGTTGGAATTTAAGATCGTCGGTTACCCAGAATTTGATGATTTATCACAATCTATTGTGGTCTATTGCAAAACAGGTGGCCGCTCAGCCTTAGCGACAGAAACATTAATGAAACTCGGCTTTAGTAATGTAAATTCAATGTTAGGTGGCTTTGATACCTGGTGTGAAACGCATGCACCGTCAGAAACCTAAACGAAGCCCAAATAGAAACAATAAAAATTCAGGAGATCCATCCATGTCCATATCTAAACTTGTTACCGTAGCCGCGCTCGGCTTAGCATTTTGCTCAAGCAGCTTTGCTACCGAAACAAAGATCATGGTGCGAGCCAAAGCGATTGATGCCAAATTTATTGGCACCAGTGTAGGTGGTGTTAAAGCGGTAATTGAAGATGCAGAAACCGGTGAGATCTTAGATCAAGGTTGGTTGAATGGTGCCACCGGTAGTACCACAACATTAATTAAAGAACCGATAAAACGCGGCCAACGGTTAACCGATGATAAAACGGCTGGTTTTGTTGCCACGGTAGATATTTCCAGCCCTCGCCTTTTACGGTTTAAATTAATCGGTCCTTATGGTTATCGCCAAGCTCTGCAAGAAGCCAGCATGACCAGTTGGGTGATTCCCGGTAAAGATATTTTAGGTGACGGCATCGTGCTTAATATGACGGGCTTTATTGTTGATGCATGGACGCGTGTATTAGAAGGCGGCAACGTTGATATCTACACTAAAGCTTCGATGTTATGTGGCTGCCCTATCTTTCCTGATGGTTTGTGGGACCCTAAAAACTATGAAGCCACTGCCATTATTATGAAAGATGAAATCAAAGTTGATGAAGTTAGCTTAGATTTCACCGGCCCAGTGGGTTTGTTCTCTGGCAACACCACGGTGAAGGAAGAAGGTCACTATAAGGCGATTATTTATCTGTTTGATAAAAAGACCGGCAATGTCGGTGTTGATCGCACTATGTTTGAAATTAGTGAAGAATAATCGCACTAAGAAAAACAGTGCGGTCTATTTGTAACAATTTCGTTTAGTAATCGTCTTAAGGGCATTGAATATACCTAGGAGTAAGGCAATGAACACTGCATCATGTCCTATCACTGGCGCCGGCTTAGGCTTGCGTCGCAGTTTTATGGACGACTTAGCTGCACTTGATCATCAACCTGTCGATTTTCTTGAAGTAGCCCCAGAAAACTGGATGGAAATGGGTGGCGTATTAGGCCGTAAATTTAAAAAAATGACGGATCGCTACACCATGATTTGTCACGGCCTATCTTTATCCATTGGCAGCCCTGCTCCGTTAGATGAACATTTTTTAATACGTCTAAAGAAGTTTTTCGATAAACATAATGTGCAGTCATATAGCGAACATTTAAGCTATTGCAGTGATGATGGCCACTTATATGATTTGATGCCGATTCCGTTTACTCAAGAAGCCGTGAGTCACGTTGCTAAACGTATTCAACGCGTGCAAGAGATACTTGAACGTAAAATCGTGATGGAAAACGTTTCTTATTACGCCGCACCCGGTCAGGAAATGAATGAGATCGATTTTTTCAATGCGGTGATTAAAGAAGCAGACTGTGATGTATTGCTTGATGTGAATAACATTTACGTCAACAGCATTAATCATGGTTATGATGCAGAAACGTTCATCAAATCTCTACCTCAAGAACGCATCGCTTATTTGCATATCGCTGGTCACTACAATGAAGCCGAAGACTTAATTGTTGATACCCACGGTGCTGATATTATTGATCCGGTTTGGCAGTTATTACAGACAACGTATGAGCATCACGGTATCTTGCCCACTCTGTTAGAACGTGACTTTAATATTCCTTCACTACAGTCCTTATTTAACGAAGTCGAACAAATTCGTCAGTATCAACACGCGCAGGAACAAGCTCATGTCATCACAGCCTAAAACACAGAGCTTTATCGAAACGCAGTATCAGTTTGCCGGCCATATTCGCGATCCGGAACATAACCCAGCGCCTGATAATATCGAACAACGACGGATGAATATCTATCGTGAATTGTTTTATAACAATATTGAAGGGTTTGTCTCGAATGCCTTCCCCGTATTAAGAAAACTAACGGCCGATGAAACATGGCATGCAATGATCCGAGACTTTATGATCAAACATCATTGCAAATCACCGTTATTTCACGAGATTGCCCGTGAGTTTTTAGCTTATCTAGAAGATGAACGTGATTTAAGCAATGATCCCGTTTTCATCAAAGAGCTGGCTCATTATGAATGGGTGGAACTTGCTTTAAGTGTCTCGGATGCAGATGACGACGAACTTAAGCCAGACCAAATTCAAGCCCCGCTTAATGAGAAGTTTAATACCTCAGCGCTCGCATGGCCCT
This sequence comes from Methylophaga sp. 42_25_T18, assembly GCA_002163085.1. Taxonomy (GTDB): domain Bacteria; phylum Pseudomonadota; class Gammaproteobacteria; order Nitrosococcales; family Methylophagaceae; genus 41-12-T18. The sequence continues at coordinate 19,883 of MAAJ01000014.1, forward strand.
TGGTCTATCACTACCCTGTGCATCAAATTGGTCCAGATTTTCAACCTCAGGAAACGAGTGATACGCCTGTCTTCCTATTGGTTTATCGCAGCAGTGATGATCGCGTGACCTTTATGGAGTTAAACCCAGTTAGTGCACGGTTGATTGATTTATTAAATGAAGGCAAGACAGGCCAACACGCTGCCGAGCTTATTGCTCAAGAGTTACAACACCCCAATGCTCAAGTGGTGATTGATGGTGCGAATGCTTTGCTCAATGATTGGCTGCAACGTGGAATATTAGTTTTAGGATAAAAAAAAGGCCGAGTAAACACTCGGCCTTCTTATTTACCCGTCGTCTTTGGACTTTCAGCGTTATTGCCTGCGCGCTCTCAGTGCAATCATGTATTACTTATACACTCATTCACTTCGACACTTGGGCAGCTTAGCTGAAAATCCAAATACTTTGGGTAATGTTTTTCTATGTGATTTAAGCAGTTGCTAATTGAATCGCTTCAGCTGATAGACGAGTAATCTCATCCCAGTTTTCTGCATCAACTAAGTTGGCTGCACACATCCATGAACCACCGACAACAGCTACGTTAGGCAAGCTGTAATATGTGTTTACATTCTTTTGGTTTACGCCACCTGTAGGGCAGAATGTGATTTGTGGAATTGGAGCGCCAATTGATTTCAACATCGGAACACCACCCGCAGCTTCTGCAGGGAAGAATTTCATTTCGGTAATGCCTTTCTCAAACAAAGCTAATGCTTCACCTGGTGTAGAAACACCTGGAAGGAAAGGAACACCGGTTTTCAAAGCTGCATCCGCTAATGCAGACGTTGTACCCGGGCTAACAATAAACTCAGCACCCGCTTCGATTGCAGCGTTTAATGTTTTTTCATTAATGATGGTACCAGCACCAACAATCGCATCTGGCACTTCAGCTTTAATACGACGAATAGATTCCAACGCAGCATCTGTACGTAATGTGATTTCTAATACTTTCAAACCACCTTTTACCAATGCTTTTGCTAATGGCACTGCATGATCGGCATTATTGATAACCATTACTGGCATCAACGGTGAGATATCCATGATTTCTTTTATTGTTTTGCTCATTAGTTTTGTTGTTTCCAAATAAATATAATTTATGAAATACAGTGATTATTCTGCGTTAAACATGTTGATAGCACCGGTCTCAGCTGAGGAAACACCTTTGCGGAAGCTATCAAACAACTCTCTACCCATGCCATAGTGATGATCAGTATCACCTTTAATACATGGTGTCCGTTGCTCAAAGCTAGCTGTATCTATCTGAATGTTTAGGGAACCTGTTTGTGTATTCAAACGAATGACATCACCCGTGCGAACACGTGTTAACGGACCGCCATCTTCACATTCTGGACACATATGAATTGCCGAAGGAACTTTACCTGATGCGCCTGACATACGGCCATCAGTAACGATAGCAACATGGAAGCCTTTATCTTGTAATGATCCTAACAGTGGTGTCAATTTATGAAGTTCAGGCATACCGTTGGCTTTAGGACCTTGGAAGCGAAGGACAACAATTACGTCTTGTTCCATTTCACCACGTTTAAAGGCTGCGACCACATCATCTTGATCATCAAATACCATTGCTGGTGCTTCTACTATTTGGTGCTCTTCTGCGACTGCCGAAATTTTCGACATGCCACGACCCAAGTTACCGTGGATCAAATGTAAGCCACCAGTATTAGAAAATGGCTGTTTGATTGTGCCAATTACTTTGTCATCCAGTGATTTTCCGGGACCTTCTTCCCAAATCAAGTTGCCATCAACCAGTTTCGGCTCTTGGGTATAGCTGTTCATGCCACGAGTTGGTGCAACACTCACGATGTCTTCATGCATTAATCCATGCTTGAGTAACTCGCCAATCAATACACCCATACCACCGGCAGCTTGGAAATGATTAATATCTGCATCGCCATTTGGATAAATGCGCGTAAGTAAAGGAATGATTTTCGTGATTTTATCGAAATCATCCCAGTTGATATTAATGCCTGCTGCTTTGGCAATCGCTACTAAGTGCATAGTATGGTTAGTTGAACCACCCGTTGCCATCAAACCAACTATCGCATTCACGATCGCTTTTTCATCAATCATATGACCGATAGGACGGAAATCATCACCCATCGCAGTGTATTTCAATACTTGTTCAGTAGCGCTCTTGGTTAACGCATCACGTAATGGTGTATTTGGGTTAATGAATGAACTACCTGGTAAATGCAGTCCCATCATTTCAACCATCATCTGATTACTGTTTGCTGTACCGTAGAATGTACAGGTACCAGCACTGTGGTATGAAGCAGACTCTGCTTTTAATAATGCATCACGACCTACTTTACCTTCTGCATACAGCTGACGGATACGTACTTTTTCTTTATTTGGTAAACCACTTGGCATTGGACCACCCGGTACAAATACCGCTGGCAAATGACCGAAGCTCAATGCTGAAATTAGTAATCCTGGAACAATTTTATCGCAGATGCCTAGGAATAATGCGCCATCAAACATGTTGTGGCTTAAGCCGATCGCAGCTGACATCGCAATAACATCACGGCTGAACAAGGATAGTTCCATGCCCGGTTGACCTTGAGTTACACCATCACACATCGCAGGTACACCACCTGCAAACTGGGCAACACCACCGGCATCAACAGCGGCTTGTTTAATGAGATCAGGATAATCTTTGTAAGGTTGGTGAGCAGACAACATATCGTTGTATGCTGAAATAATACCGATATTGGCTTTGACAGTTGCCGATAAGTCGGCTTTTTCTCCAGAAGAACAGGCAGCAAACCCATGAACCAAATTACCACAGGCTAATTGAGCGCGATGAGGTCCCTTTTGGACTGCAGCATCAATTCGCGCCAAATATTTAGTTCGGCTTTCACGACTTCGTTCAATAATTTCACTGGTAACTGCTTCTAATACTGGATGAACCATAAATTCTTCTCTCTAATTGCTTTATTATTATTGTTTGTGCAAGTGCAAAACGTGGCTGGCCTAAGTTAATTAGACCGCTAATAAATCTTCAAGCGGACCTAGTAGTATACCTCGAATGAGCAATTTTCGCTATGTCCTCGGCCCCAATAAGGTGAAGCTATGCACCATAAACGTTCATCAACCATGACAACAAAACCACTTGAGGCACGGTCACTAATGGTAAAAATAAGGCAATCTTCCACGACTTGGTGGTTTCTCTTAATGACATGATTTCGGTGTAGTCGGTTGATACACCTGTCATTAAAAATGCAAAACCATTGCCCGGCGCTTGAGCTCTAGTGACCAAATCAGCGGCAATGGGTGTCGAGCCTTCAGAACAAATTTCCAAAATCGTGGCGATGACTAAGGTCATACCTAAACCGGCCAAGGTCGCACCAAAATAAGTCTGAAAACTGTCAATCGGTACAAAAGTACGTATCGCCGCTGCCAGCAATACCCCGAGCAATAACCAACGCACTAACATGCGTGAATCTCTTAAACCTTCCCATAACATCGACGTCCACCATCTCATATCAAAATGAGTTGTTCGCAAACGTTTTTTTGCTTCTGGCCACGGTTTAAACCCATTTAATTCGACTGTATTAGGGTTAGCGGGCAAAGACTCTATTCTGACTAACCAATCAAATGTCAGCCCACTGATAATGCCGATCACCATGGAGAGGAAAATAAATAACAAGGTCCAAGTCCAGCCTATCAACGCAATAAGAATGACGGTTAATGATAAAGAGTTCCATGGACTGGCAATCAAAAAAGCCATGACCTGACCTAAGCTTGCACCTCGCTGATATAAACGCATCGCGACCAGTAATATTCCATGGCTACACAAATCAAGAAACACACCAGCAACGGTTGCTCGTAATATGCCGATAAAAGTATCACCTTTACCTAATAATGAACCGACAAACTCACGCGGCACTCGCCCCAATAAGCCCACAAAAAACATGCCTAATGCTAAGCCTATCCACATGCTATTCATCAAAAAGCGGATGGCTTCCGACATTTGACCTAGTGCAGGTAGTGTCGATACAAGCTCTGCGGTCAACAACAAATCAAGTACGTAACCGAGAGTCACTAAACTTAATGTCGACCATAATAATAAATCTGGTCTGGACTTTTTTACCGGCTCACTGTCGCAGCAAGACGTTTCTTTAGGAGGCTCAGGTGTTTCACAACACGATGACATGCAAACTCCTCTTAATCTTAAGGTATGATCTAAGGCTAAATAACTTGGACGTACTATTGTACGACCTCACCACTTGATTGAAAATTCATTTTCTAAAGGCAATAAAGCAATGATAGAAGGTAAACCTCTACGCACGGTACGCAGCTTTGTACGTCGTGAAGGCAGATTAACGCCAGGCCAACAACGTGCCCTCGATGAGTTATGGCCACAATTTGGTATTGAAGACAGCGGTGATCCACTGGACCTTAATGCTTTATTTAATCGTGATGCACCTAAAGTATTAGAAATTGGTTTTGGCAATGGCAGTTCTCTGGCAAAAATGGCCGCGGCACAACCCGAACAAGATTTTATTGGTGTAGAAGTTCATCGCCCTGGTGTCGGTCAATTGCTTAACTTAATCGAGGAACTGGGACTGACAAACCTACGTGTTGCGTGTACTGATGCGGTTGAACTAATCAAGCACCGCCTTGCAGGTGATAGCCTTGATCGGGTACAACTTTATTTCCCTGACCCTTGGCATAAAAAACGTCACCATAAACGTCGTATCATTCAAGCCGATTTTGTAGAGTTATTAGCAAACAAAATTAAATCTGATGGTCATTTGCATATGGCAACAGATTGGGAGCACTATGCAGAGCATATGTTAGATGACTTATCTAATAGTGAAGACTTTGTTAACTGTGCTGATGAATCAGGATTTATTCCTCGACCAGATTACCGACCTCTCACCAAGTTTGAACAACGTGGACATCGCTTGGGACACGGCGTTTGGGACCTTCTTTTCAAACGACGTTAACCCACAGCAAAACTTGCAATACGCCCTTGCTTAATGATACCTTGCCGTAAGTTACAAGTTTTTCACGGGATTACAAGTGGTTATGGCGCAATACAAACAAATTAAATTAAATTAAGTTTATTGGTAGCAGCAGCAAGCTTCAGTTCACTCAGTTATGGCGCCGGATTTGCCATTCAAGAACAAAGTGTTACAGGTTTAGGACGAGCCTTTGCAGGTAGTGCCGCAGTAGCAGAAGATGCAAGTACCATCTTTTTCAACCCTGCTGGCCTTACTTATCTAAGTCATTCTGAACTTGCTGTGGGCCTCAACTTTATTGCCCCACAAACTGAGTTTAGAGATGAGGGTTCTAGCTTACCAATCGCACTTGGTGGCGGTGCACTTAGTGGAAGCGATAGTGAAGACGGAAATAAAAGCGCCCTTGTCCCAAACTTCTATTTTGCATATAAATTTAACGATAAAGCCGTTGCCGGTCTTGGCATAAACGCACCTTTTGGCTTAGTCACAAAATATGATGATGATTGGAAAGGTCGTTATCATGCAATCGAGTCAGATTTAAAAACCGTTAACATCAACCCATCATTTGCTTTTAAACCTACTGAAAAATTGTCTTTGGGTTTTGGTGTGAGTGTGCAATACATCGATTTAAAACTAACCCAAGCTGTAGACTTTGGTGCAGCATGTGCAGTAGCAGCAGTTGGTGCTTGTGCGACTCCTCAAGGTTTTGATGGCAAGGCCAAGCTAACTGCTGATGACTGGAGTTGGGGTTATAATCTAGGCTTGATATTTCAAGCAACAGAAGCTACCCGCCTTGGTTTAAGTTACCGCTCTAAGGTTTCTCACCATTTAACAGGTGAAGGGAAATTTACAATTCCTGATAATGCATTTGTACAAGGTGTCGCTGCAGCGGGTGGTTTTACAAATAATAGTATCTCCGGTGATGTTGATTTACCAGAGTCAGTCTCCTTTGCAATTCATCATCAGGTAAATAGCAAATGGACCATTATGGCTGATGCCACATGGACTAGATGGGATCGTTTCCAAGATCTCACTATTAATTCAGCTACTGGTAATCGTCTAAATAGCAGCAAAGAAGAAAAATGGGACAACACTATGCGTTATGGCATAGGGGCCGACTATAAACACGATGATAAATGGACCTTCCGTGGCGGTATTGCCTACGATGAAACACCCGTTTCAAGCGAGTATCGCACTGCACGAATTCCGGATAATGATCGGAAATGGGTCTCCCTAGGCGCAAGTTATAAAATGCGTGACAATCTCACTATTGATGCAGGATATAGTCACCTATTCGTCAGTGATCCAAAAATTGATGAAACAGATAGCAACGGCTATAGTCTAACGGGGAAATATGACGCCAGCGTAGACTTGCTAGGTATTCAAGTCCGTTGGTTATTACTCTAAGAATAAGCATTCCTGATGTCCAAAAATAATCTAGATGTAATTAGCACTGATGAAGCTCAGACCTTATATGGCCTGTTTAAGGAACGTTTGAAACGTAGCCCTGAGCAGGTTGCTTATCGTAGTTATGACAGTGATAGCCAAACTTGGTATGACACCACTTGGCAACAGGTTGCTGAGCATATTACTCATTGGCAAACGGCATTATTAGCCGAAGGTCTTGAGCCAGGTGATCGTGTGGCACTCAACTTACGTAACTGTAAAGAGTGGGTATTTTTCGACCAAGCCGCAATGGGATTAGGTTTAGTTGTTGTGCCTTTATACCCTGATGATCGACCTGACAATGTTGCCTATATTCTGCATGATGCTGATGTAAAGCTAGTCTTATTGCAAAACAGCAAACAATGGAAACGGTTAGCACCGTCAATAACAGAAGACCATCATCTCAAACGTGTCGTAATAAACAATAAAGACGATGAGCAATTAGATTCACTTGCAATCTATGCTGATGAATGGCTGCCACAAAATTCGAGTGTCTTGCATAATAGTAAAGCTCAAGCTGATCAACTGGCATCCATCATCTACACCTCTGGCACCACTGGTCGCCCTAAAGGTGTGATGCTAAGCCATCACAATATGCTGTCAGTATCATCTGGCGCCTTACAGTATTTTGATATTTTCCCTAATGATGTCTTTTTATCATTTTTACCTTTGTCTCACACCTTAGAACGGACAGCAGGTTATTACTTGCCGATAATGGCTGGTGCAACAGTGGCCTACTCGCGTGGCATACCGCAGCTTGGTGAAGACATGTTACAAACTAAACCAAGCGTTATCATCGCTGTACCTCGTGTCTTTGAACGTATATATGCTCGTTTGCAGAATCAACTTGCTTCAAAATCTATTGTCGCTAAGTTTTTATTTAAAGCCACTGTTACCATTGGCTGGACACGATTCTTACATCAGCAAAAACGAGCCTGGTGGCACCCTGGTTTCATGTTATGGCCTCTGTTTAATAAATTGGTGGCAGACAAAGTTCAACAACGCTTAGGTGGCAATATGCGTTTAATTGTCACCGGTGGTGCAGCATTGCCTCAACAGGTTGCCAAATTGTTTTTAGGTTTAGGTCAAAACTTGATTCAAGGTTACGGTTTAACTGAAACCAGTCCGGTGATCAGTGTTAATGAGCCTGATAATAACTACCCCGCCAGTGTTGGCCGCCCTCTTCCAGGTATCACGGTAAAGATTGGTGATAACGACGAGTTACTCGTGCAGGGTCCTGGCAATATGTTGGGCTATTGGAATAATCATAAAGCCACTGCACAAACCATCGATGCCCAAGGTTGGTTACACACCGGTGACCAAGCAAAAATAGGTGATAGTGGTCATATCTATATCACTGGCCGCCTCAAAGATATTCTCGTTTTAAGCAATGGCGAAAAAGTACCTCCAAGTGATGTTGAAGCAGCCATTTTAATGGATGATATTTTTGAGCAAGCTTTGATAGTGGGTGAAGGTGAATCATATCTATCAGCTCTATTGGTGCTTAACTCAGAACATTGGTTCACATTGGCTAAACAACATCAACTCGATGCGTTTGATTCAAATAGCCTAACTAATAAAAAATTACACAGTGAGATGATTCAACGATTAAGAAAGCTGTTATATAGCTTCCCTGCTTATGCCAAGATTCGACGGGTTACGTTAACGCTGGAGCCCTGGACTCTCGATAACGATCTACTGACTGCAACCCTGAAAGTTAAACGCAATAAGGTTATCGAACATCACCAGACTGATATCGATAAGATGTATCAATAAAATCTTCAAATAATTCAGCTACAAAAAAGCCCCAATAAAGGGGCTTTTTCATTTCTACTTATGCGAACACCACTATCGTGATTGCCTCGCAAGTTTATTTATGTTTATTTTCCTGTATTTGGTAGCGATAAAATCAAACCGCCAGAATCACCTGACAGTAATGTTTGAGGATAACTACCATTCCATCGCTCCACACTATTGTAGTCAATCAACTCTCTGGTCACTGAGCGAGCTAATACTTTATTTGCGCTCGCCTGAGCTTCTGCTTCTTTTAGAATTCGATAAGCCTCAGCATCCGCATGAGTACGTTTGGCATTGGCATCAGCAATCGCAGCTTGTTCTCTTGCTTCAGCCTGTTTAACTTGTTGTTGTGCCTGTTGTTCAACAATTTTTAACTGTGCTTTTTCTCGCTCTAATTGTTCTTGGCGTTCCTTCGTCTGAATAACAGCACTAGTCACCACTTGCGGCAAGGTAATATCACGAAATAGGACGGCCTCTACAATGACACCCTTTGGTTCTAAAAACGATTTTAGGCCTTCTTCCATATAGATCTGTAGATCTTGCTGTACTAAATCGAGATAAAAGTCTTGTGACTGGGCAACTGTTTTACCTGCTTCGCGTAATAATGAACGTACTTTGGGGGTGATATGTTTAGATACTACATCTTCTAAACGTCCTGTTTCCTGCAGGATTCTAGGTGTTCGTACGCCATCTATACGGAATGTGACCGAAATATCCATCGATGTTTTTAACTTATCTTGTGAAGGAACCTGAACCTTATCCCAGGTATACGTTAATTGACGTATATCAAAGACCGTGAAATCCAATAATGGATTTACAATATGAAAACCTTCTCCATATGCTTGTGCTCTAACGTCACCAAATAAGGTCGCCACTTTATTATGACCTGCCTTCACAGTGATATACGAGTTCATGGCTACTAATAACAGTAGCGCGGCAATGACTATAGCTACGATATTTCTTGATTGATTCATCATTATTCCTTAATTAAAAACTTCAGGGATTAATCGCATAACAGCTTCTACTGTATGGAATGATCCAAATATTAACACACGATCGTCTAACACCGATCCCCTCATCGCCTGTTGGTACGCTTGCTCTACCGAGTGATGCGTGGAGGTATTATTGTCACCGACAATAGCTTTGACTTTTTCTGCTAACAGCTCACCACTCATACCTCGACTACCATCGAGACCGGCAACAAACCAGTGATCGATCACTGATTTTAGCGGCTCAATCACGGCATTGACGTCTTTATCTTTAAGCATTGCCAGTACGGCATGCGTTTGACCTGTATTCGTTTGTTCAATCAACAAATCAGCTAAGTTACAAGCTCCTTGATGATTATGGGTGACATCAAAAATACGTTCAATATCACCGGCAAGCACTTGAAAACGTCCATCAAGTTTAACGTACTGCAAGCCCTGTTTAATTGATGAGAGTTCAATATCAAATTCAGCTTGATTTAATAAAGCAATAACTTGTAAAACAGCGGCGGCATTTTGCAGTTGATAACTTCCCACTAAAGCTGGCAAGGGTAAGTCAGGCCAAGTCTGTTTGTCGCTTTTCCAGCTCCATTGCTCAGATCTTTTTTCGACAAAAAAATCTTTTTCAGCAATATAACAAGTAGCCGCTAGAGATTCAGCATAATTCATCATACTCTCAGCAGGCAGTGCTTCAGAACATACTATTGGCTGATTTTCTCTGAAAACCCCTGCCTTCTCCACAGCGATCTTTTCTCTATCATTGCCCAACCACATCGTATGATCTAAAGAAATTGGCGTTATTAAGGCGATATCAGCATCAAATAAATTGACGGCATCCAATCGCCCTCCCATACCGACTTCTAAAATAACGACATCCAGCTTTTTCTGACAAAATATATCCACTGCCGCTAGGGTGGCGAATTCGAAATAGGTCAGTGAAATGTCATCACGGACCGCATCAATCCGGCCAAATGACTGACAGATCTCTTCATCACTGCATGACTCTCCATTCACGCAGATACGCTCGTTATAATTTAATAGGTGCGGTGAGGTATAAGTGCCTGTTCGATAACCAGCTGCTCGAAGAATTGCTTCAAGCATGGCCACCGACGAACCCTTGCCATTGGTACCCGCAACAGTAATAACCGTATAGGGAAGCTTGTTAGAATCTGTTAGGCGATGCCAAACCTGACCTATTCGCTCAAGTCCAGGGTCGACTTCGGTAAAATGGAGGTTTTCCTGCCATTTTAACCATTCAGGCAGGTTATCGAATCGCATCGTCTTATCGAGTTTTATACTGCTACACGCTTTTGTAACAATGACAGGATGCCGGCAAGGCGATTACGCATCTCACGGCGATCAACAATCATATCTATCGCTCCATGTTCAACTAAGAATTCACTGCGTTGAAAACCTTCAGGCAAGGTTTCACGTACCGTTTGTTCTATCACGCGTGGACCCGCGAAACCAATTAATGCTTTTGGTTCAGCAACATTCACATCACCTAACATGGCGAGACTCGCTGAAACACCGCCCATCGTTGGGTCAGTCAGCACTGAAATAAAGGGAACACCCGCTTTACTCAATTGAGCTAATATTGCACTGGTTTTAGCCATTTGCATTAATGAAAATAGGCCTTCTTGCATACGAGCACCACCGCTTGCAGCAAAACAGATTAATGGTAATCTTTTTTCTAAGGCTACTTGTGCAGCACGGACAAACTTCTCTCCGACCACCGAACCCATAGAGCCTCCCATAAAACTAAAGTCAAATGCTACGACGACAACGGGCAATTCATTAATCGTGCCTTCCATCGCCAACAACGCATCATCTTCACCTGTTTTTTTCTGTGCTTGGCTAATACGATCTTTATATTTTTTACTGTCTTTGAACTTTAAGGTATCAACAGGTTTAATATTGGTGGCAAGTTCCATTCGACCATCTTGGTCTAGGAAACTTTCCAAGCGTGTTCTCGCATTAATACGCTGATGGTGGTCACATTTTGGACACACATGTAAATTACGTTCTAATTCAGCACGGTATAAAACAGCATCGCATGCGGTGCACTTGCACCAAACACCCTCAGGAACAGATCGACTACGGACAGTAGTACGAATTTTTGAAGGAATTAATTTTTCAAACCAACTCATTTTGTCACCTATAGTCTTTTGATGGCGATTTACTTAGCCATATCTCGTGCATTAATCGCATGGCGCATTTCAGCCAACAAGCCTGCTACTGCTGCAGGTAACTCTTCAGGTCTATCTGCATGTTCTTCGATACAACGCACTAATGTGCTGCCAACGACAACCGCATCAGCCACATTCGCTACCGCTGCTGCTGATTGACCGTCACGAATACCAAAACCAACGCCTACGGGTAAATCAGTGCAGCTACGTAAATCAGCCAGTTTAGCTTCAACACTGCTCACATCTAAGGCAGCAGAACCTGTTACACCTTTGATTGAAATATAATAAATAAACCCTTTGGCATATTGAGCAATTTTTGCCATCCGTTCTTTTGATGTTGTTGGTGCTACTAAGAAGATGGTATCAATGCCATGTTCATCCATCAGAGATAAAAACTCATCGGATTCTTCCGGTGGCAAATCAACAGTTAATACACCATCTACACCCGCTTGTTGTGCTAATTGAGCAAACATTTTATAACCCATCGCTTCAATTGGATTAGCGTATCCCATTAAGACGACGGGTGTATCTGTATCTTTTTCTCTGAATTTCTTAACCATGTCGAATACGTGAATAAGGCTTACTTCGTATTTCAACGCACGTTCACACGCCTTTTGGATCACAGGGCCATCTGACATCGGATCAGAAAAAGGAATGCCTAATTCGAGTATATCTGCACCCGCTTCGACTAAGGCATGCATCACCGGAACGGTCACCCATGGCTCCGGATCTCCTGCGGTCACATAAGGAATTAAGGCTGTTTGACCATCTGCCTTTAAATTTTCAAAACATTGACTAATGCGACTCATCGTTTATTCCTCGAAATTCAAACCAGCCAATGCGGCAACCGTATGCATATCTTTATCACCACGTCCTGATAGATTCACTAACAAGATTTGATCTGATGACATCGTTGGTGCCAATTTACTTGCATAAGCAAGGGCATGACTTGATTCCAATGCTGGAATAATGCCTTCCATACGTGTTAAGTCATGAAAGGCTTGCAGCGCTTCATCATCTGTAACAGCAACATACTTTGCGCGACCAATATCTTTCAACCATGCATGCTCAGGCCCGACACCAGGATAATCTAGGCCCGCCGAAATTGAGTGTGTTTCGATGATCTGGCCATTTTCATCTTGCATTAAATAGGTGCGATTCCCATGTAAAACACCAGGTGCTCCAGCACATAATGGCGCAGAGTGCTGTCCTGTTTCAATACCATGACCGGCACCTTCGACACCATACATATCGACAGATTCGTCGGCAATAAACGGGTGAAATAGACCAATCGCATTGGAACCACCACCGATGCATGCTACTAGTGCGTCAGGTAACTTGCCTGTGGCTTGTAAGATTTGACTTCGTGCTTCACGACCGATAATCGTTTGAAAGTCACGTACCATAGCCGGATAAGGATGAGGTCCTGCTACTGTACCGATAATGTAAAACGTATCATCGACATTGGTTACCCAGTCACGTAGGGCTTCGTTTAGGGCATCTTTTAAAGTGCGTGAGCCCGACTCAACCGGAATTACTTCTGCACCTAAAAGCTTCATGCGATATACATTCTGTGCCTGGCGTTTCACATCTGCCGCGCCCATATAAACGACACATTCCATACCCAGGCGAGCGGCTACTGTTGCAGTTGCAACACCATGCTGGCCAGCACCGGTTTCAGCGATGATGCGTGTTTTACCCATGCGTTTAGCTAATAAAGCCTGGCCAATCGTATTATTTACTTTATGCGCACCAGTGTGGTTTAAATCCTCTCGTTTAAGATAGATTTGAGCACCACCCATTTTCTGGGTCCAATTTTCAGCCAAATACAACGGCGATGGACGCCCAACAAAATCGGCTAAGTCCTTATCCATTTCTGCTTGGAAATCAGCATCATTTTTATAACGATTGTACGCTGTCTCTAACGCGTATATCGCCTCCATCAATGTTTCGCCTACGAAGCGTCCACCATAGGGGCCAAAGTGACCCTCCTCATTGGGATATGATTCGTAATATTCGTTACCGACTTGCTTAGCCATTAGCTACCTCTTGCATAAAAGCGCTTATTTTTTGATGATCTTTTATTCCCTTCGACTGCTCGACGCCACCACTCACGTCTACCGCATAGGGTTGCACTTGTTTTATTGCCATCGCCACATTATCAATGTTCAAACCTCCAGCGAGAATAATCGGTTTATCAATTTTTTTAATCAATGACCAATCAAATACTTGCCCTGTACCGCCAGGCACACCAGCTTGGTAACTATCCAATAAAATAGCCGATGCAGATGAGTACTCTTCTGCCAACGAAACCAAGTCAACCTTGTCACGCATTCTGATCGCTTTTAAGTATGTCTTACCAAACTGTTCACAATATGCAGCAGATTCATCGCCATGAAATTGTAAAATATCAATGGGCAACTCATTCAAACATGCTTGTACTTGCTCAACATCAGCATCGACAAATAAAGCCACTATATTGATAAAGGGCGGTAATTTAGCGACAATTTCTTTCGCCTGCGCGATCGTCACTGCTCTTGGGCTAGCAGGATAAAACACTAAACCCAATGCATCAGCACCATTTTCAACTGCAAATTCAGCATCTTGGCGGCGCGTGATACCACAAATTTTTACACAAGTTTTCATTCAGTCTGATAAGAGAGTTAAATTCAAGCTGATACTTTACCAGAGCACGGGAAAAGCTGACACTGTTGGTAAAGAATATTGTGCAGGATACTCTACATTCATAAAGTACAATCCTTGTGGCGGAGACGTTATGCCTCCTTGTCCTCGGTCTTTACTGTCTAACACCTGCTTAGCCCATTCAACCGGCATTTTGCCTTCACCTATCAATACCAATACACCTACAATGTTTCGTACCATATGATGTAAAAAAGATTGAGCGACAACATCAATGGCGATGCAATCTCCTTTTCGCGTGACCTTGATTTTCTCCATGGTTTTCATGGTGTTTTTTGCCTGACAATCTTTCGCTCTAAATGCCGAAAAATCGTGATGACCCACCAATAAATTGGCCGCATCTTGCATGCGCTGTTCATCTAAAGGCTTAAAAAACCACCACATTCGATCAGCGTGTACCGACGAACGACCTACACGGTTGATAAGTATGTATCGATAACTACGCCTGACCGCTGAAAAGCGCGCACTAAAGTCATCATCGACTTCTCTAGCCCACACGACATTGATATCGCTAGGTAGATTGGTATTAAGCCCTAATATCCAATTTCGCTCTGGGCGCTCTGAGGAAGTATCAAAATGAACAACTTGACTGAGTGCGTGCACGCCACTGTCAGTTCGACCCGCGGCAACGACTTTAATCGAATGATTCGCCACTTTGCTTAATGCTTGTTGTAAACAACCTTGAACCGTTCTCTGTTTGGGTTGAACCTGCCAACCTGAAAACTCAGTACCATCGTACTCAATACCTAAAGCTACGCGCACCCACTGTCCTTATTTAGATAATTCATTTAATAATTTTTGAGCACGTGATTTTTGTTCGTCATTTCCTTCACTCTGGACTTCCTCAAGAATGCTCTTCGCGCCCTCTGGATCGCCCATATCTATATAAGCAGCAGCAAGGTCTAGTTTAGTTTCAGCTTCATCAATTTCATCAAAATCACCAAGGTCAAACTCCACATCACTAGTGCTATCTAGTTGCCCAGACAATTCTTTACTAGCTGCGTCTAACTCATCTTCTGATATAGCGGCTAACTCATCTTGGTCTTCGATATCATCACTTGCAGATACATCAATATCCAATGACAAGGCAGGCTCATCTAGACTGTCTTCCTCGCTACTCGATGCACTATCAATATCTAAAATAAGCGGTGCATCAAATGCAGTTGTCGCACTCTCATCTTCGGTAGAATCTTGCTCCCTGTCATCGTCCAAATCAAACGTGGTGTCAAAAGACATTAACTCATCGTCATTAGCTGTCTCGACGTGTTCATCTTCTTTTTCTTCTGCGTCGTCGACTTTAAAATCATCAATATTAAATTCAAGGTGTTCTGGCTCTTGACTAACGTCATTGTCCGCAACAATGTCATTAACCGGTGACTCTTCTTCTGGCTGAGCAATAGGTGCCACAGCTTCTGGCTCTGATACTTCCGCTACTGCAAATAATGTATTTTCTGGCGCTAGCTCCCTGCCCCACCCAGCGATATCGTCCCATTCAGGAGATGCTGAATCAAAATCATTTTGGCCGACTACGCTAATGAACTCATCCACATTATGTTGTTTATAGAGAACAAAGAGCATTTTTGCTAAGACTTCTCGATTATCAGGTACGAGTAAACCTGCCTGCTCCAACGAACTCTTCGCTTGCGTATAGTCGGCATAACCGACAAACATATCTGCTTGTTTTATAAGCTCATCAACAGTTTTAACATTATCCGTTTCAACTTGGCTGCCATGCCCGGTGTCATCTTGTTCTAACTGTTCATCGAGCTGAGTATCCGTAGTCGCTATGCTGGCTGAAGATGCTCCATCATCAATATCGTATTTTTCTACTGCTTCATCCCAGGTGACATCCGGTCTATTAAGACGCCTAATAATCAACCAAAGTGCCAACAATATTAATAAACTGCCCAACATGGTGGTCATTTTATTTTCGGCTACATACGTTTTAACTTGAGTGATGACATCTTGGATTTCTTGCTCATCAACATTAATCAATTTTGATGTTGTTGCCACCATATCATCCACAGATGGTAGCGGAGATAGATCCAAGCTTTCTTCTACCGTATCAACATCAACGGTATCCTCTATTTCTGTGGTTGCCACTTCTTCACTTTCTGTCTCATCAAACATCAAGTTTTCATCTTCAACCGTCGACGGCATGGTATCAAAAGCTGTATCAGCATCACTATTATCTAAATCTTCCATGACTTCGACTTCCAGCCCATTTTCAGCCGACAATTCGATTCCAGTGTCACTTTGATTAAGTATGGCTAATGCTTCCTCTACGATAGCTTCAGCATCACCTCCTACAGCTTCAACTTCTTGCTCTTCCTCTAACAGACTTTGTAGACGAGCAAGATCTGCATCTTTCAAAGAAATCAATCGACGCATGGTCTGTAATTGCTCATCCATGGCATCCATACGAGATTTAAAATCGATATTTTCCTGCGCTTGGGCTTCTATGGTTTCTTGTGCAAACGTTAACTGTTCACTGAGTAGAGTTATTTGGTCATCCCCTTGCGGAGCTAAGCTATCATCATTTAGTGATGCTTCATCAGTAGGCACAACCAGTTTCAAGCGTGACATCGTCTCATCACTTGAACCTTCTGACATAGTCAAATCAATTTCGCTATCAGAGGTCATGTCATCTGCTGTTACAACATCAGATGAGCGCATAGGCATTTCTGAAGCTGGCGCACCTTCTACATCGGCAACCATTTCAGCTTCGACCTTCGTTTTCCCTCTGTTTTTCCATTGCTCATTTTGCTCTGTGACAGCACTAATTGCAGCGGTTTTATCCAGCTTCCGGATGGCATCAATCGATGGAATATCCAGCGTATAACCTGCTTTCAGGCCATTTATATTATTCCGATTAAATGCGTTGGGATTAGCTTCTAATAAGGCCATCATCATTTGATTAACAGATAATGACGTTTCCGGCCGTGTATTTAACGCGATCTTCCAAAGGGTTTCGGTTTTATTAATAGGACCATACACATCTGAGTTATATGTTGTTTGGTCAGATTGAGGATACTGATATGAGGTTATTTTTACTTCTGTTTCTGCTTTGCCTTTTTTCAGTTCCGCTGATTTTTTAACAGGTTTAGGTTTAGCTAGAATATTTTTGGGTGGGTCCAATAACACGGTATATTCTCGAATGAGTCGACCTTCACCAGTGGTAGCAATAACTAAAAAGTCTAGTAACGGCTCTTTTACCGGCGTGTCAGAGCTGACAGATACGTAAGTGACCCCATCCTTCTGTATCACTTTAAATTCAAACTGTGCTAATACAAAGTTTCGCTCTAAACCGGCTTTATCAAACTCTTGATTTGATGCCAATTTCACCTGTAAATTCTCAGCCTCCTCACCTCGCAATGTGGTGACGGCTATTTCAGCTTTAAAAGGTTCATTCAGTGCCGAATAGAGCTCAAGTTTGCCTAAGCCAAAGGCCTGAGCAGCTGGGGTTAACAATCCTAACGCACTTGCTACAGCTAGACTCGCAAATGTTTTGTTCCTCATGACTCGCCCCTCCCTTTATTTAACAGCTTCAAGTATTACAGGTACTTTTCAACCAAAACTTCTGCAATTTGGACGCTATTTAATGCAGCCCCTTTACGTACATTATCTGCTACCACCCATAAATTCAAACCATTTGGATGAGAAATATCTTCTCTAATACGACCAATATAGACTGGATCACTCCCCGATGCATCAGATACAGCAGTTGGATAGCCACCATCTGCATGCTCATCTACCACCACTATACCTTCTGATTCCGATAATAATTTCCGAGCAGCACTGGCGGTCAATTTGGACTTGGTTTCGATATGAAGCGCTTCGGAGTGCCCATAAAATACTGGAACTCGTACCGCTGTTGGATTAACCAATATAGCATCGTCCCCCATGATCTTTTTAGTTTCCCAGACCATTTTCATTTCTTCTTTGGTATAACCATTCTCTTCAAACACGTCAATATGAGGCAAAACATTAAATGCTATTTGCTTGGGATAAACAGCGCTTTCTACTGGTCGGCCATTTAATAGTGCTGCGGTTTGTTTTGCTAGCTCATCCATTGCAGGTTTACCCGTACCTGATACAGCTTGATAGGTGCAAACATTAACACGGGTAATGCCGACCGCATCATAGATTGGTTTCAATGCCACCATCATTTGAATAGTCGAACAATTTGGATTGGCTATGATGCCACGATTTTTATAGTCAGCAATTGCTTCAGGATTTACTTCAGGCACGACTAACGGAATATCATCATCGTAACGAAATTGCGAGGTATTATCGATCACGACACAGCCTGCTTCTGCTGCTTTGGGCGCATATTCTTTTGATACACTTGCGCCAGGTGAAAATAAGCCCACTTGCACCTGAGAGAAATCAAACGTTGCCAAATCTTCAACAATGAGAGATTTGTTACCAAAACTAACCATATTACCCACTGAACGCGCACTTGCTAGCGCATATACCTTGCCAACTGGAAACTTGCGTTCATGCAAAATATCCAGCATTGCTTCACCGACTGCTCCAGTTGCACCCACTACGGCAATATCAATTTTTTTACTCACAATTCACCTAATCTATATATGTATTATTAAATTATAGCGCTGCAACAACGGCATCGCCCATTTCGGAAGTACCCACTTTGGTCATGCCTTCTGAAAAAATATCAGCAGTACGGAGTCCCTTATCTAATACCGTGCTAACTGCCTTTTCAATGCGATCCGCCATTTCTGGCTGTTCCAAGGTATAGCGTAACATCATGGCTACAGATAAGATCGTTGCCAGCGGATTAGCAATATTCTGCCCCGCGATATCTGGTGCCGAACCATGAATCGGTTCGTACATACCCTTACCGTTTTCATCTAACGATGCTGATGGCAGCATGCCGATTGAGCCCGTTAACATTGAAGCACAATCCGACAAAATATCACCAAACATATTAGTGGTAACCATCACATCAAATTGTTTTGGTGCACGGACAAGTTGCATAGCCGCATTATCGACATACATATGACTTAGCTCTACGCTCGGGTAACCTTCGGCTAAGCTCGTCATGGTTTCGCGCCACAACTCCGTAGATTCCAATACATTGGCTTTATCTACAGAACACACACGACTTTGACGTTTTTGGGCGATATCAAAAGCAACTTTACCAATACGGTTGATTTCACTTTCCTTATAAACCAGTGTATTAAAACCTTCTTTCTCACCATTTTCTAAGGTGCGTACACCGCGCGGTTGACCAAAATAAATGCCACCGGTTAATTCTCGGACGATCATCAAATCTAGGCCAGCAACCACTTCAGCTTTTAAGGTCGAGGCATCGGCTAACTGTGGATATAAAATAGCAGGGCGCAAATTTGCAAATAAGTTCAATGCAGAACGTATGCCCAACAAGCCTTTCTCAGGGCGCACACTAATATCTAAACTCTCCCATTTATAACCGCCGACAGCACCTAATAGGATGCCATCTGCCGCTTGAGATATTGCTATAGTTTCGTCTGGTAATGGCGTGCCGCTTTCATCATAAGCCGCACCACCAATCAATCCATGCTCTAACTCAATATCTAGCCCATCTTGTTTTAACCTATCAAGTACTTTGACCGCTTCCACAACGATTTCTGGACCGATGCCATCGCCTGCTAATACTGCAATTTTTTTTGTCATTATTTATTTAATTCTTTGTCTATGTTGGAACATCACAGCGGTTATTTATGAAAATAACCACGGTGCTTGTTGTTTACGCTTTTGCTCATACGCTTCAATATCATCTGTGTGCTGTAAGGTCAGACCAATATCATCAAGCCCATTCAATAAACTATGTTTTTTAAACTCATCGATATCAAATGAAGCAGTATCACCATTCGCAAAAGTAATCGTTTGCTCGGCTAAATCAACAGTCAATTGATAACCGGGCATAGAGTGAACATCACTGAATAGTCTATCCACGACATTCTCAGCTAAGGTGATCGCTAAAATACCATTTTTACTGGTGTTATTGAAGAAAATATCGGCAAAGCTGGGAGCAATAACGACTCTAATACCAAAATCATCCAAGGCCCAAACGGCATGTTCGCGGCTTGAACCACAGCCAAAGTTCTCTCTCGCTAATAAGATGGTACCGCCTTGATAACGTGCTTGATTTAATTCAAAGTCTGGATTTAAAGGTCTATTTGAGCAATCTTGGCCTGGTTCACCTTGATCTAGGTAACGCCACTCATCAAATAAATTCGGACCGAATCCACTCCGTTGGATCGACTTAAGAAATTGTTTTGGAATAATGGCATCAGTGTCCACATTAGGTCTATCTAATGGGATAACCACACCTTTTTCTACAGTAAATGCTTGCATTACGACGTCTTCACTTTTACGAAATTTTATTTATATATGGTTGAATATTAAATAGAAACTGACCGGTACCGCATGGCTAATACTCGGTAGCTTAGCTAACTCTCTCAACTTTTCAATGCCTGCAACTAAGGCAAAATCACCGACATTTAGTATAACCGGTTGCACACTTGCCACCGATAATTTGGCACCTACCAATCGGGTAACGACCACCTTGAGTGTAAGTGGCTGAGTTTCGCCATGCAATGCTAACATTGCATCAATTATCATTTGTTTACTTCCGCCTTCAGCAATCGACTCAAGAACCGCCAAATCAACTTTCGCGCTCACTTTAGCTGTCGAAAATTGTTTGATATCAAACAAATATGTTTTCATCCGCTCATCACGAACAGCAATCTGGGTATCAACACTAGCTAGATCTATATCCAAAGAAAATTGTCCCTGAGCATCAAGAAATCCATTAAGTTGATTAAACTGATGCGTTTCAGCAATATGTATTTTTTTGGTTGAAATAAAACTTAATTGCGACGCATCCGTATTTAGTTGCCATTCATTGGCCGTTACCGCATTTGAAAGCAGCAAGCCACTAATAAGTAATACACTTAGTTGTACAAATTTATAATATTTCATATCACTCTCCATTATTCGATAATGGTAATTTCACCCTCTATCGCATCATATTCTTTAGTAAGCTCATCTACTGACTTCGTCACATCTTCCAAGATCGATGATTTTAATACAATGATCTCAACACGACGATTACGTGCGCGATTCTCAGCAGTATCATTTGGCACTAAAGTCTGGGTATCAGCATAACCTTCTAACACAAAACGCTCCGGTGGCATTTCGTCATATTTAAGCAACTCATGTATTACTGAGGTCGCTCTTGATGTTGATAGTTCCCAATTGGAGCGATATCGCGGTGTATTAATCGGGATATCATCCGTATGCCCAGCTACTGCGACCTGACCATTCGTTTTTGCCAATACATCATGAATTTTCCTTAGGATAGGTACAAATTGAACGTTAAGTTTGGCATCGCCTGATGGAAATGAACCTTTTTCACGAATTCGAATCACGATACGATTTAACTGACTTTCCACATCAATCAAACCAGCTTCAATTTCACCATCCAATGCTTCTTTAAACTTCTCTAAATCTTCAGCAATTTCTTTTGCTTGTTGTTTGGCTACATCCTCTGCATCCATTTTAACTTCTAATGCATCACGTGTTTCATCAATCGTATCCTGTCGGACTTCTTTTAATGGGGTCGGCCTAGGATCACCCGGGCTAAATTCTTGGGCAATAATGCTTGTACCTTTAGGAATCTCATTCGCTGCTACTTCACGCTGCACACCAAATGCATCCTCTAAAGACTTAACCACCATCTTGTATTTTAGTGCATCCATTTCGGCAAAAGACAACAATAATACAAAAAAGCACATTAACAGAGACATTAAGTCTGCAAATGTACCCATATAGGCTGGCAGTCCCTCAGGGGGGCAATTACAATCGTGTTCTTCAGCTTCTTCGCTCATTTAACTTCTATCGCTCCGTGTATAGCAAAGCAGATTATGCTTCCGCCACCTCGGCCGCCTCTCCGCTTTCACGTTTGGATTTTGGCAAGAAGTTTCTCAATAACTCTTCTAAAACTTTAGGATTTTGGCCATCTTGTATGCCTAAAACACTTTCGATAATAATAACTTTATTCATTTGTTCTTCAGCACTTCTCAGTGCCAGTTTATCACTCACCGGCAAGGCAAACATATTCGCTAACATCGCACCGTATAGTGTCGTTAACAACGCAACGGCCATAGCTGGACCAATTGATTTAGGATCCGACATATTGGATAACATTTGTACCAAGCCCACCAAGGTCCCAATCATACCCATCGCTGGGCCAGCATCACCCATTGCTTTAAAAAGAAACACCCCAATACGATGACGACTGACGGTCTCACTCATTTCAGTCGTTAATGCCTTTCTCACTATGGCAGGTTCATGACCATCAACCAGCATGCTAATGCCCTTAGCTAATACTGGATTATTAATCTCTTGCCCTTCCAATGCTAACAGACCTTCTTTACGGGCTATACCTGCTAAATCGACCACAACAGTAATTAGATCTTCTGGTGCTTCGGCCTTATGCAGAAACGCTTTCATAGCAATTTTAAAAGAACCAATAAATTGCCCCAACGTAAAGCGCATCATCACCACCGCAATGGTGCCACCCAGTACAATAATAAGTGAAGGAACATTGATGAAGACCAATGCTCCCGAACCCATTGCAATCGTTGCGATAATTAGCGCCCAAGCGGCTAACACCCCGATTAATGTAGCTAAATCCACTAAACTGACTCCCTAGCTGAAATACTTATTATTAGAATTATCGGCATATTTCTTAACCAAACGTGACTAATTCTACCCAATGCTGACTAAAAAATCTGTAATTCTATTTTTTAACATGAATTTTTGCATGGTTTTTATTGCGATACATTATCACTGCAGGCAATAACAAAACTAGAACCATCAAGAAAACGGTTAATAATGGCCATAATATGGGCTTGTTCCACTGCTGTTGTATCTGTTGACGAGCATCAACATCAACACGTCGATATTTAAGGGTATTGTTGGCCATTAAGTTTGGTTTTACGTTTTTGTTCCAAGCATGATAAAGCGAAAATTGCTTTGGATGATACCCCCAAACCCATGGTGCATCCTTATGCAAAACAGCAATCATTTCTTTGATTATCATTTGACGTTCTTCGCCATTATCCATCACTCGCATTTTTTCAAATAATGCATCAAATTTTTGATTTTGGTAGTTTGCGGCATTTTCGCCACTGGCCTTCACTTTACCGTTAGGTCCGTATAACAAAAATAGGAAGTTTTCTGGATCGGGGTAATCGGCATTCCAGCCCCATTGAAAAATCTGGGCCTGACCTTGCCGCATCTTCTCCTGAAAACGATTATAGTCCGTATTGCGAACAACCAACTGAAGATCTAATTTCTGAAACTGCTTACGTAACCAGTCGAAATTGGCCTTAGCATCAGGGCCACTTGCTGGCACATCAAAATACAAAATTAATGGTTTACCAGTATTTTCATCACGGCCGCGGGGATAGCCTGCTTCAGCCAATAATTGCTTGGCTTTTTTAAGTGACTTTCGCCCTGCCGTATTATTTTTCCATTCATATACATAAGGATTTATTCCTTGTTGGCCTTCTCTATAACCAAATATACTTGGAGGAATGGGGCCTTGCGCTGCAATGCCACGGCCATTGGCAAAGATAGATATATATTCTTCATAATCAATTGCTATCGAAATAGCTTGGCGAAGTTTTTGTGCTTGTTCCGTGTAACCGCCAACCACCGAATCCAGCATGTTAAAACCGATGTATGAAGTCGATGTGGCAATGGCCGTTTTCAAATCAATATTCTTTTCCATCATGCCATCACTTAAACCAAAATCTCCACTAGCACCTACTTGTATCGCTTGATCAAAGCTGTCGGAATTAATACCACTGACATCATAGTAGCCTTGCAAGAATTTATTCCAATAGGATGTATTCTCTTTTTCTAAAGAAAATACAATCTTATCTATAAATGGAATTTCCTTGCCTGCATCATTAAGTAAGCCGGAAGTTAGATCAGATTTTTCACCCAGTTCAGGATACTGCTCACCATGAAAATTAGGATTTCTTGCCAATACCATACGACTATTGGGATCGTTTTCTATCAAATGGTATGGCCCAGTACCTACCGGATACCAGTCCAAAGAAATGTTCTTTTTTTTCAGGCCAGTTTGTTGATAAAAACTATCTGCCTCCCATGGCATAGGCGCAAAAAAGGGCATCGCTAACCAGTAAAGTAACTGTGGATATTTACCCTGTACTTTAATCTGATAGCGATATTTATCAATAACCTTAACACCCGCTATTTCAACTGTAGTTAAATCAATGTCGCCGCCGGTCTGCTTTATCTGTTGTAACTCGTGAGCAAAATCAGTCAAACCCACTATGTACTCCCCCATTAAACTCAAAATCGGAGAATGGATCTCAGGATGCGCCAGGCGTTTTATCTGGTAGACATAATCCGCTGCTATTAACTCTCTACTACCTTGTTGGTTAAAATCTGACAGTGTCTCTATGTCCGCTAACTGCTCTGCATTCATTTTATGATAAATGAATTCACCATTGTTTTTACGTGAAAAAGCAGGGTGTGGTTGAAAGCTAATGTCTGGTTGAATAGAAATTTCATAAACACTATAGGCAACATTATCACCTGCTCGCTCGTCATCTATTCGTTGACCTTGATCATCGAAATAATTAACGGTAGGTAATTGACTTGCCGTCAACGGAATAAGGGTATAAGGCCGTTTTAAGTAATGATATTGCAACGGTGGCTCATAAATTTGCCCGGTAAACTGCACTTCATTAGAGCTGTATGACCGGGCAGGATCCAAGTGTTTAGGTCTTAAAGAAAATGACGAATATAAAACCGATTCATCTTCAAGCAGATCAAAGTACGGAGAGTTGATTGCACTCGTATCGCAACCCGTTAGGCCGACAAGTAACAAACAAAATCCTATTAGATGCTTCATACGTTTCCAAAACAATTTATAGTTGCAAGAGATTATAACCACTATTGTCATGACTTTCCTCTTCCAGTATTTTGTCAAATCAGGTACTTTACTCAGCTTATTTTGTTATTTTAGGAGACATTCATGGGGTTTTTACAAGGTAAACGCGTTTTAATCGTTGGTGTTGCCAGCCCACGTTCAATCGCTTCAGGCATTGCATTGGCTATGGCTCGTGAAGGAGCTGAAATTGCATTCACTTACCAAACCGATAAATTAAAATCGCGCGTAGAAAAAATTGCTAATGAATGTGGTTCTAATCCAGCCTTATTATTCCCTTGTGATGTCGCCAGTGATGAGCAAATCACTGCGGTATTTGATGAATTAGCTAAACATTGGGATGGTTTAGATACCATTGTGCATTCCGTCGGTTTTGCTCCACGTGAACAATTACAAGGTAGCTATGTTGATAGTGTAACGCGAGAAGGTTTTGCCATTGCACATGATATCAGTGCTTATAGTTTTGCCGCCTTAGCAAAAGCCGGAAAAGAAATGATGGCAGGACGTAATGGCTCATTATTAACGTTGAGTTATTTAGGCGCAGAACGTGCAATTGAGAACTATAATGTGATGGGGGTGGCTAAAGCTAGCTTAGAAGCCAATGTGCGTTATATGGCTTATTCTCTAGGTGAAGAAGGCACTCGTGTTAATGCTATTTCAGCGGGTGCGATCAAAACCTTAGCTTCTGCCGGCATTGGCAATTTCGGTAAAATGTTGGCTTACGGCGAACGTAATTCACCATTACGTCGCAATGTCACCACTGAAGAGGTCGGTAATGTAGCAGCCTTTATGTGTTCAGATCTTGCTTCTGGTATAACCGGCGAGATTACTTATGTTGATGCCGGTTACAACATCGTTGGTATCGGCGATAAATAAAGCTTACAGCATTCACAGGCCATATTATGGCCTGTTTATTTCTGCTTATTTATTTCACCCGCTGAAACATTTAGTGAGAGATATAGAGACTTTTAGGCAGTAATTGTTATTAATTTATTTCAAAAAAAAGGCGCTATAAGCGCCTTTTTTATTGTTCTTTATTCAGAGACTAATTGAGGTTCTGAATAAAAACTTCAATACTAGCCTCAGCTCTAAGACTGTCTATAAAGGCTTGTAATTCACTTTCTCCAGTGATCCTAGCTAGCTGAGTTTTTAATCCATCTCGTTCTTCTACTGATACAGCAGAAGGGTTACCAGCATGTACGCCCTCAAGCTTGATAACAATGTAATTACCGTTAGTAGCTGTAAAACCGGAATATTGGGATTCACTTGTCGGTTTTGCCATGGAAAAAGCACGTTCCAATACTTGAGCACTTACTTCTTCCTCCGTTCGTCTATAAGTTTGGCTTGTATGCCAATTACTTTCAGAAAATACCGATTCGGCCGTGGCTCCAGATTTTAACTGAGCCATGATAGCTTCACCTTGTTCACGCGCTTTAACACTGGCTTGTTCAAACCGCAGTGATTCTTTAATTGCAGGTGCCACTGATTCATAGGGTAAATGAGTCGCTGCAATGTGCTTATTTTTATGGATGACAACTAAGTGTGATTTAGATAGTTCAATAACAGCACTATTTAAATCATTGACTAATACATCTTCACTAAAAGCAACATTGACAACTTTCTTATTACTTAGAATGTCAGCTCCTCCATCACGAGTAAACTCAACCGTTGTTTTAATTTCTAGATCTAGCTCTTCTGCAGACACATCTAAGTTTTCAGGATTCTCATAACTAAGATCAGCCAACTGCTCGGCTTTGTCATAAAATAAATCTTCAGCTTGCTGATAACGATACAATGACTCTACTTCTTCGCGCACATCAGCAAATGTTTGCTCTTCTATTTGGATGTCAGTTAATTTGATTAAGTGGTAACCAAACTCTGTTTTAACAGGATCTGTGACATCGCCTACATTTTGCAATGCAAATGCAGCATCTTCAAATACACTGTCCATCTGCCCACGTTGAATGAATTCCAAGTCACCACCTTGCTGAGCAGAACCACTATCTTGTGACAGCTCTTCAGCTACACCTGCAAAGTCTTCACCCGCATCTAAACGTTGTTTAGCAGCAGTGATTGTCGTAAGCGCAGCCTGGTCTTCACCTTCTATCAATATGTGACTTACACGGCGCTGCTTAGGCCCGACTAATCGATCTTCATTGTCAGCATAAAACTGCTTTAACGCATCTTCATCAATGTCAACACTACTTTTAAGCTGATCGATGGACAGCTCAATGTAATCCACTACGACACGTTCAGGTGCTAGATAACTATCTTGATGCTTTTCAAAATATTCTTTTACATTTTCATCAGCAACGTCAACAGTTCCAAGTTGTTCCAGAGCGAAAATAACACCATAAGCAATATCACGAGATTGTTTCTCCAACTGAAGAACATTATCTAAATTTGATGTTGTTAACGCTGATGTTTGTCGAATATTACTGATCAACTCCTGAGTCAATAAATCACTACGCAAATCAGCCTCATAACGTGCTGGGCTTAAACCGACACGCGCTAGAACCAAACCATAATATTCGCTATCAAAGCGACCATCTTTCTGAAATGCCGGTGTTGATTGAATGACATTGGACAAGGCTGCATCACTTATCGTTTGCCCAAGTGAAAAACTTGAAGATAACAATAATTTTTGTTCTATCAAACCGTTTAAAACACTGCGCTTAATCTCTATGCCGTCAAAGAGATCAGGATCAAAATCTTCACCCATCCTAGATCGCATTTGTTCACGATATTGCTGCATTGCTTGTTGAAATTCAGCTTGTGAGATTGATTCATCATTGATAGAAGCAACGGCAACCTCTGGTGGGCCACCTAAATAGGAATTAATCCCCCATAACGCAAAGGGAATACTGATTAATCCAACAATAAACCAAGCTAACCAACCTTGAGCTCGTTCACGAATGAAATGCAACATAGAAGAGAACCTTCAAGAAAAATGTTGTTAAATTTAACACATAAAAATTGTGCAAAAAAAAAGGCGCATTTAATGCGCCTTCTTAGTGTTTTTGGCGGAGCGGACGGGACTCGAACCCGCGACCTCCGGCGTGACAGGCCAGCATTCTAACCAGCTGAACTACCGCTCCTAATTCTCTTGGTGGGTGCTGA
>MAAJ01000013.1 GCA_002163085.1 Methylophaga sp. 42_25_T18
GTTGGGAAACTCAGAAGTTACCTGTCGAATATCATTGATTCAATGCCGTCAATTATTATCGGCGTTAATATTGAGGGTACGGTCACCCAATGGAACAATGGTGCTGAGCAGGCGATGGGGTTAACCACTCCCGAGGCAGTAGGACACCCATTGAAGGAAGTGTTTCCCCGTTTAGCGGCAGAAATGCCAAAAGTGAAAGAGGCGATCAACTCTCGTCAGCAACAAAGCGATAAAAAACGCAGCTATTTTAATAATGGCGTACAGATTTACGAAGATGTCGTTATCTATCCTCTGATTACTAATGGAGTCGAAGGTGCAGTGCTTCGTGTGGATGATGTGACAGAGCAAGTTCGGCTAGAAGAGATGATGATTCAATCAGAGAAAATGCTTTCTGTTGGTGGGCTTGCAGCAGGCATGGCGCATGAAATTAATAATCCACTTGCCGGTATGATGCAAACCACCCATGTCATGATTAATCGACTCACCAATAAAAAAGTTGAGGCCAACAATACAGCTGCGGAGTCAGCGGGTATCTCTATGGAGGCAATTTATGACTTTATGGAACAGCGCGGCATTATTCGCATGCTGAATGCGCTTAATGACTCGGGTGAACGCGTTGCTGGCATTGTGGATAATATGCTCAGTTTTTCACGCAAAAGTGACGATACTTTTTCCACACATGATATTCATGATCTGATCGATAAATCGATAGAACTTTCTTCGACTGACTATGATTTAAAAAAACAGTATGACTTTAAATCTATTGTTATTTCAAAATATTATGAAGACGATGTGCCATTAATTGCTTGTGATGGCGGCAAGATACAGCAAGTTTTATTAAACCTATTGCGAAATGGTGCTCAAGCGATGCAAGAAGCTGGGGTGGAACAGCCAGAGTTTGGTTTACACACTTATTATGATGCCGAACAGGATAAAGTTTGCATTAAAATTAAAGATAATGGACCCGGCATGAATGAAGAGACTTGTAAGCGAATATTTGAACCGTTTTTCACCACTAAGCCGGTAGGCGTGGGCACAGGGCTGGGACTCAGTGTTTCATATTTTATTATCACTGAAAATCATGGTGGCGAAATGACGGTGGAGTCTGAGCTGGGTGTGGGCACCACATTTATGATTTCTCTACCGATGAGTGTTGTATCACAGTAAGCGGGCTAACAAAGCGATATCGTTATGCTTTTTGTGGCCGAGAATAAGGGATTAATGAGCTGCTTACTTTTTTACTGAATGTAGGAGTCCTTTGTGAAAACCTTATTAGTACTAGATGATGAGTATGCTGTAAGACAGAGTTTTGTTGATTACTTTGAGGATCAGTTGTGGCATGTTGTACAGGCCGAAACAGCTGAACAAGCGTTGACCATGTTGGAGACAGTGCAACCCGCGGCGGCATTAGTTGATATCCGGCTACCAGGAATAGATGGCAATACGTTTATTCGTAAAATGATAGGTCAGAAAGTGAACATGGCCTTTATTATTTGTTCGGGTTCGCCATCGTATCGTGTGCCAGATGATTTGCAACAACATAAGAATGTATCGGATACCTTTTTTAGGAAGCCTGTAGCGAATTTTGACGCACTCGAACAAGATGTATTACAAGCAATAGAAATGACTAGTTAATGAGCAAAGTTTAATCTGAACTTCGCCGTCTCATATCGGTAGTTGAATCCGATTGGCGAAGTTCCTTAGTGATAAATGGATCGGCATAAATATTTTTCATGTCTGCTCCATTTAAGTAGGCTTGTTTTTTTGCTGATTTAACCATTGCCGGTGAACCACATAGGTAGACACAATAGTTTTTCAAATCCTTGTTTTGACTAAAGGCTAAGTCAGATGCACGACCATGAAAAAAACGATTATCGGTTGCAGGTTCAATAGCTGATACACATGGAAAATATGCCAAGTTTTCATATTGCTCAGCCATAGCTTGTAATTCATTATCAAGATACAGGTCTTGGTGGTCTCGGTCTCCGTGATAGAGTTGGATAGTACCTTGATGACCATGAGCCAGCGCATCGCGTATTATACCTATCAGCGGGGCTAGGCCGGTTCCTGTTGCAATCATAACGATATCTCGCTCGACATGGTGAGTTAGATAAAAGCAGTCACCATATGCACCCTGAATCTCGACAGTATCTCCCTGTTTAATATCGTCACAAAGCCAATGACTAACCTCACCATTGGACATTCGTTTGATGTGTAATTCAATATAATCATCATAGCTTGGCAGGCTGGCTAGTGAATAACTGCGGATCTGACCATTTGGCATGCGTATATTGATGTATTGACCAGCACGATAATAGAGATCAATGGCTGAATGTAACTTTAACTGACATACAGTATCGGAAAGCATATTTTTCTCGATAACAATGGCATCAGCAAAAATGTCATATTCGTCAGCATGTTTGACAGTGATGGCGTCCGTTGGCTTGCACTGACAGGCAAGAATATATCCTTGTGCGATCAATGTATCTCTTAGACCAAGGTTAGCCGGACAGGGCTGCTTTATTGAATCACTGACCATGATACAACAGTGACATACGCCAGCATTACATGAATAGGGAATATTAATTTGATGACGAAGCAGAGTATCTAAGACGGATTCATCCGCCTTAGATACATACTGCTCGCCTTGATAAGTGATTACAGGCAAATCAAAACGTCAATTTAGCGGTTTAATACATCATCAATAGTGCCAACCGCAACATTCATGATTGCCAATGTTAGATTGCTAGGAACATTAAGCTCTTCAAGGGTCGCCTGTAAATGACCTGCAACGCTCATAAAGTGATCTTCGTTTAGACCTTGTTCGACTAGAGGAGCATGAGCGGTTCTTAGATCTCTGCCGGTGTAGTCATTAGGGCCGCCCATTACCATAGTTAAGAAGGCTTTTTGTTTGTCGCGTTGGGCGTCCATATCGGTACTATCGAAAAAGGAGGAAATGGAATCATCCGTTAATACTTTCCGATAAAAGATGTCGACAGCAGCATCAACAGCAGCGGCACCACCAATTTGGCTATAAATAGAATCTGACATTTTGAACTCCTTTGAGAAAATGAATTAGAGAATCTATGTACAAACTTGGCTTAAGTTAAGTGGTCATCAAAACCAGACTTAAAATTAAATATACAACAATTGAGTTGTATTGCCAGTAAAATTTATGGCGTCATGAATGACGGAGATAACCGATACGGCTAGGAGTAGCCCGATAACAATTATTGACCATAAATTTCAGTCAAAAAAAAACAGCTATCAAATTAATGATAACTGTTTGTTTTATACCAAATTAATGGTGCGCCCGGCACGATTCGAACGTGCGACCGCCTGGTTCGTAGCCAGGTACTCTATCCAGCTGAGCTACGGGCGCTTCAAGGCGACAAATTATACGGTCAAAGCTATGTAGCATCAAGCTTTTATTAAACTAAAATTATATGAGTATTAATAGTGGTGCTTTTGTTGTGATACTACTGCGTTGTTGAGCAATATTTTGCCGAAGCTGAGATTAATCAACTGAAATGACTGACCGGTCTATCGACGCAAACCATAATTGATACACCCTCTGTATGAGTGGGGGGAGTGAAGAGCGAATAGTCACCGATGAGTGATGAGCTGCTCGGCCTTGATATAAAGAGCTTTCAGATTGTTTGCAGATAAAAATGAATAATCTATGGGATAAGTTGATCGCTATGGGGAAAAGACAAAAAAAAACAGCTATCAAATTAATGATAACTGTTTGTTTTTATACCAAATCAATGGTGCGCCCGGCACGATTCGAACGTGCGACCGCCTGGTTCGTAGCCAGGTACTCTATCCAGCTGAGCTACGGGCGCTTTAATCAATCAACTTTTACTCTTTGTGGGAGTCAGTCATTTTAATCAATGGCGGAGAGCGAGGGATTCGAACCCTCGATAGGGATTAACCTATACGCCCTTAGCAGGGGCGCGCCTTCAGCCACTCGGCCAGCTCTCCGTTTCAAGCCGACCATTATATCAGGGTTGAATTAATTATCTAGTAAAAATCTAAAAAATTATCCCGCGTTTGACTGATCTTTTTCAGCCTGGATACGATCGTAGATTTCTTCACGATGAACTGAGATTTCTTTCGGTGCATCAACACCAATTCTGACCTGGTTCCCTTTAACACCGAGAACATTTACGACAACATCATCACCAATGATTAGTGATTCACCTACGCGACGTGTAAGTATTAACATGATTTTCTCCTTACTCTATATTGCTCTTATATGGCTCGAGGAGAAAAGAGAACTTTCGACTCCCTTCATTCGTTAAGAGTGACCTCGTGCCTAAAACACTTCCTGTTAGAATTTGAACTCCCTCTCGTTGTGTCAACTTACATAGTTCTTTACTACAATTTAAGCTTAATAACACACTTTGTTACATATTCTAGCAGGAAATTTTCCTGCTTTCGAATTAGAAATTAAATTCGCGCACTATTTTGGGTCAAGTTGGTCAAGCTCAAATGCTTTGTGAAGTGAGCGAACCCCCAGTTCTAAATACTTCTCATCAATAACAACGGATATCTTTATTTCTGATGTTGAAATCATGCTGATGTTGATACTTTCTTGTGCAAGCGTTTCAAACATCGTACTTGCGATACCTGCGTGTGAACGCATGCCAACACCTACGAGGGATATTTTTGCAATTTTGTCATCGCCAGTTACTTCTCTTGCGCCTAATTCAGTGGCTGTTTTTTGTAAAACGTTAAGCGCATTGGTGTAATCGTTTCGATGAACGGTGAAGGTGAAATCCGTTGTTGAATCGTGGCCGGTATTTTGAATGATCATATCCACTTCAATATTTTCAGCGGCTACTGGACCGAGAATTTGCGAAGCGATACCTGGATGATCGGGCACACCCAAGATGGTTAATTTGGCTTCATCACGGTTAAAAGCGATACCTGAAATAAGAGCTTGTTCCATTTTAGATTCCTCTGCCGTAATTAATGTGCCACCACCTTCTGTGAATGAAGACAATACACGTAACGGGACATTATATTTACTGGCAAATTCGACCGACCGAATTTGTAAAATTTTTGCACCTAGGCTGGCCATTTCTAGCATTTCTTCAAAGGTGATTTGATCGAGTCTTCGTGCTTCTGGAACTACGCGAGGGTCGGTGGTATAAACACCATCAACATCCGTATAAATCTGACATTCTTTTGCTTTCAATGCTGCTGCAAGTGCGACGGCTGTTGTGTCTGACCCACCTCGACCGAGGGTGGTGATATTGCCATTGTCGTCACAACCTTGGAAGCCAGCGACGACAACAATTTTTCCTTTGGCAAGATCGGCATGAATTTTAGCGTCATCAATTTCCATGATGCGTGCTTTGTTATGCGTATTATCGGTTAAGATTCTAACTTGGCTGCCGGTATATGATGTTGCATGAACACCAAGTTGTTCCAAAGCAAGTGAAAGCAGGGCGATAGTGACTTGCTCACCGGTCGATAGTAAAACATCAAGTTCTCGGCCGCGGGGATGATCATTGATTTCATTAGCAAGACCAACAAGACGATTGGTTTCACCACTCATGGCAGAAACAACCACCACTAAGTCATGCCCCTGTTTTTGATGCGCGACTAATTGCTTTGCTACTTCTTGAATACGTTCTACGGTACCAACGGAAGTACCACCATATTTTTGTACGATTAAAGCCATACTTTATTTTTCCAACTGTGAACTTACCCAGTCTGTGACTGAATTTAATGCTGCTGATAGGTTTTCAGGTTGATTACCACCACCTTGTGCCATATCTGGTCGACCGCCGCCTTTTCCGCCAACTTGACTTGCCACGTGAGCAACCAAATCGCCGGCGCGTACTTTGTCGGTAATATCTTTAGTCACGCCAGCGATGAGCGTGATTTTTTCACCGTCAACTGCAGATAATAGTATGGCTGCACTACCTAATTTATTTTTTAACTGATCAACGGTATCGCGCAGGCTTTTTCCATCAGCACCTTCAAGTTGAGATGCCAATACTTTAATGCCATTAATTTCTTGTGCAGAACTTGCTAAATCACTGCCAGCACTACTGGCCAATTTACTCTTGAGTGCTTCTAGTTCTTTTTCTAATTGGCGTGAACGCTGGACTAACTGGGCTGTTTTTTCTTCAACATTTTCTGGTTTTGCTTTGATCAGGGCTGAGACATCATTTAAACGTGTTTCATTGGTTTCAATGACTTCTAATGCAGTTGCACCAGTGACGGCTTCGATCCGTCTTACTCCAGATGCAATACCGACTTCGGAGATGATCTTTATTAAGCCGATGTCACCGGTACGACTAGCATGGGTACCACCACAGAGTTCGGTAGAAAATTCACCCATGCGTAATACCCGTACTTCTTCATCATATTTTTCACCAAATAATGCCATAGCACCACTTTCTCGCGCGTCATCTAAGGCCATTAAATTAGTTTCGATTTCATGATTGAATCTAATTTCTTGGTTCACCAAACGTTCGATTTCTTTAAGTTGCTGTGCATTGACAGGTTCAAAATGGGAGAAGTCAAAACGTAGACGTTGCGCGTTTACTAATGAACCTTTTTGGCCGACATGATCACCTAAAATCTGTTGCAAAGCTGCATGTAGTAAGTGAGTAGCAGAGTGATTGAGCGCTGTCGCATCACGGTTAAACTCATCAATATGAGCTGTGACTGTTTCGCCTACTTTGAACGATCCATTTTGGCATGTGCCTATATGAGCAAAGGCTTTACCCTGTTTTCGTGTATCACTGACATCAAAATTTGATGTGCCGGTGGATATCTGACCAATATCACCTGCTTGACCACCAGACTCAGCATAAAAAGCCGAGTTGTCTAATACGATAATGCCTTGTTGTCCTGCGACCAATTGTTCAACAATCTCTCCATCAACTAAAATATTACTGATAGTTGCTTGGTTTTGACTTTGCTCATAACCGCAGAACGTTGTTTCGTTATCGATGGTTATCTCTTCAGATAAGCCACCGGAAAATTGACTCGCTGATCGAGCACGAGTGCGTTGTGCTTCCATCGCCCGTTCGAAGCCTGCAATGTCGATAGTTAAATTTCGTTCACGAGCAATATCAGCAGTCAGATCAATAGGAAAACCATAGGTGTCGTACAACAGGAACACTGTTTCACCGGGGATTTCTTTATCAGCCATTTCTTCAATAGCTAACTCAAGGATTTTTAGACCATTGTCTAAGGTATCTGCAAAACGTACTTCTTCTTGTTTTAAAGAACGTTCGACGATCGCTTGTGCCTTAGGTAATTCTGGAAAAGCTTCACCCATTTCAGAAACAAGAGGAGCAACTAGCTTGTGAAAAAATTCGTCTTTTAAACCGAGTTTATGACCGTGTCGAATGGCTCTTCTGATGATACGACGTAATACATAACCTCGACCTTCATTGGAAGGTTGTACACCATCCGTGATCATAAAGGCACATGAGCGTATATGATCTGCAATGACACGTAATGACGTATTTGATGAATCTTTAGTACCTGACAATGCTTGAATTGATTTAATCAGACGTTGGAATAGATCAATATCATAGTTATTATGTACGTCTTGCAATACAGCAGCTAAACGCTCCAAGCCCATTCCCGTATCGACAGATGGTTTTGGTAACGGTGTTAATGTACCTTCAGCATCACGGTTATATTGCATGAACACGAGGTTCCAGATTTCAATATAACGATCACCGTCTTCTTCAGGTGTGCCTGGAGGACCACCTGCCACATCGGTGCCATGGTCATAAAAGATCTCGGAACAAGGACCGCAAGGACCGGTATCACCCATAGACCAAAAGTTATCCTTAGCACCAATGCGGGATAAACGACTAGGATCAACTCCCATTTCTTTTAACCAGATCTCAGCTGCTTCATCATCTTCATCAAAAACAGTAATCCAAAGTTTTTCTTCAGGTAGTCCTAACGTAACGGTTAAAAACTCCCAAGCATATTGAATCGCTTCGCGTTTAAAGTAGTCGCCAAAGCTGAAGTTACCTAACATTTCAAAAAACGTATGATGACGTGCGGTATAACCTACATTTTCTAGATCGTTATGTTTACCACCGGCCCGAACGCAACGCTGACTGGTCACCGCTCGGCTATATTTTCGGACTTCTTGTCCGAGAAATAGCTCCTTGAATTGGACCATGCCCGCATTGGTAAATAACAACGTTGGATCGTTGGCAGGCACAAGTGGACTGCTGGATACAATTTCATGGCCCTTACTTGCAAAGAAGTCGAGGAACAATTGTCGGATATCTGAGCTACTTTTCATTTTATTTAAAATTAAAACTTTCAGTTATTTGTTCATGAGTAAAACCGCGATACTGTAAAAACCGTTGTTGCTTAGCCCGGTCTTGATGTGTATCTGGATAATGCTCTCCAAAACGTTTGCATCGCGCGGCGGCGGCAAGCGTAAACCAATCAATGTCAGATTTATCGAGTGTGTCGTTGATTATATCAGCGGCAACACCACGCTCCCTTAACTCTAATGTAATCCTTTGGTAGCCAAACCCACGTTGTGATCGGTAACGTAGGTAGTTTTCAGCAAAACGATCATCACTTTGCAACCCAGCTTCAGTTAACTTTGCAATGACGTTATAAATATCGTCAATATCAAAGTCAGCTTTTAATAATTTATTTTTTAACTCGGTAACACTATGTTCTCGTCGAGCAAGCAAGTTCATTGCTCGTTCGTTGAGAGACTGCTTTCTCAAGCCTTAACATCTTCTTTTTTAGCACTGTCTGCTTTAGTAGATGGTTTTTTAGGTAGCATTACAGCGCGGATTTGGGCTTCGATTTCATCAGCGGTGGCCTTGTTTTCTTTCAAGTATGCACGAACATTATCTTTGCCTTGTCCAATTCTCGTGCCATTGTAGCTATACCAAGCACCAGATTTCTCGACGATGTTTTCTTTTACGCCGAGATCGATGAGTTCACCTTCCAGTGAAATTCCTTCGCCATAAAGAATGTCAAATTCGACCTGCTTGAAGGGCGGAGCGACTTTATTTTTAACCACTTTGACGCGAGTTTCATTCCCTTTGATTTCATCGCCTTTTTTGATGGCACCAATACGGCGAATGTCTAAACGCACAGAAGCGTAGAATTTAAGGGCGTTACCACCGGTTGTTGTTTCAGGGCTACCAAACATAACACCGATTTTCATACGAATTTGGTTAATGAAAATAACCAAGGTATTTGAACGCTTAATATTTGCAGTCAGTTTACGTAAAGCTTGTGACATCAATCGAGCTTGCAAGCCCATATGACTATCACCCATATCACCTTCAATTTCGGCTTTAGGTGTGAGTGCAGCAACGGAGTCAATGACGATAACGTCAACAGCACCTGAGCGAACTAACATGTCGGTAATTTCTAACGCTTGTTCGCCGGTATCTGGTTGAGAGACTAATAAGTCATCAATGTTGACACCTAATTTTTCTGCGTAAAGTGGATCCAATGCATGTTCAGCATCAACAAAGGCTGCCGTGCCGCCCGTTTTTTGCATTTCGGCAATGGCATGTAAAGTTAAAGTTGTTTTACCTGAAGATTCAGGTCCGTAGATTTCGACAACTCGACCGCGCGGCAATCCGCCTATGCCCAAGGCCACATCAAGTCCAATAGAGCCGGTTGAGACAGCTTCGATGTCACGTGAAGCAGCAGCATCACCTAAACGCATCACAGCACCTTTACCAAATTGCTTTTCAATTTGACCGAGTGCTGCGCCTAGTGCTTGCTTTTTATTGTCGTTCATATGCGATAACCCTTGAACATGATTATAAAAAGAAGTGATTATCCCATAGATAAGTATCAGTCTCTAGCGTTTTTAACGATTCCTTGTAGTGCGGCGATAA
The DNA here is from genome assembly GCA_002163085.1 of Methylophaga sp. 42_25_T18. Lineage (GTDB taxonomy): Bacteria > Pseudomonadota > Gammaproteobacteria > Nitrosococcales > Methylophagaceae > 41-12-T18. The sequence continues at coordinate 9,879 of MAAJ01000013.1, forward strand.
CAGCTTGATATCTGATTTGTTCTCTATCACCACTCAAGTGAATATGTTCTGATTTGGTAGCCCCATTTTTGATGGACCAAGCTAACCAAACAGTACCAACAGGTTTTTCTACTGTGCCTCCATCCGGACCTGCAATGCCGGTGATGGCCACACTGATATTTGCATCCGAATTATCTAGGGCGCCTTGTGCCATTTCGATGGCTGTTTGCTCACTGACGGCACCATGTTGCTCGAGTGTCGCTAAAGATACATTCAATAAATCTTGTTTTGATTTATTGCTGTAAGTAACAAAACCACGATCAAACCACGTAGAGCTGCCTGAAAGATCAGTGCAGCACTTTGATAGCCAACCACCGGTACAGGATTCAGATGTCGCCAGATGCCATTGCTGCTTATTCAATATGTCTGCGACATTTTGAATAAGAATTTGAAGATCGTTATTAGAAATAATAATTCCCCTATCGTGTAAACCTAAATATAACGCTATACGTTAAACTATGCCGATGGCAAAAAACACAACTTCAACTCATACGCCGATGATGCAGCAATATATGCGTATCAAAGCCGAACATCCCGATTATTTATTGTTTTATCGCATGGGCGATTTTTATGAGCTATTTTTTGATGATGCTCATAAAGCTGCGGAACTGTTAGATATTACCTTAACGGCAAGAGGAAGCAGTGCCGGTTCACCGATACCGATGGCTGGTGTGCCCTATCATGCGGCAGATTCTTATTTGTCACGGTTGATCAAAATTGGCGAATCGGTGGCGATTTGTGAACAAATAGGTGATCCAGCGACTAGTAAAGGTCCCGTTGAACGGCAAGTGGTACGCGTATTGACACCGGGAACCTTAACTGAAGAGTCACTGTTAGAAAGTAGAGCTGAGAACTTATTAACTAGCGTATATCAGTCGAAAGGGCGTTATGGCGTAGCCACAGTAGAGTTAAGTAGTGGTCGATTTACGGTTAGTGAGTTTAATTCCATATCGGAGCTGTTGTCTGAGCTGGCCCGGCTGCAAGCGGCCGAGATTTTACTGGATGAAGCTGAGTTAGATAATTTCCCTGAATTTAAAAAACAAATCCGAACTCTGCCGCAATGGCATTTTGATTTGGATTTAGCTAGACGACGGCTCTGTGAACATTTCAAAACCTCTGATTTAAATGGTTTTGGTTGTGAGAATTTAGATTTAGCGATTACAGCTGCGGGCTGTTTGCTTAATTATGCTAAAGAAACGCACCGTACGGCTTTACCTCACTTACGTAAACTCACAGTGGAACATGCTGATGACAGTATTCGGCTGGATCCTCAGTCTCGACGAAACTTGGAGCTAGAACAAAATTTATCCGGAGGGCGTGAACATACGGTTTTATCAGTGCTTGATAAAACGGCAACGCCAATGGGTGCACGTCTATTACGACGTTGGTTATTACGGCCTATACGTGACCGTTATGTCTTGCAACAACGTCAATCAGCGATTCAGCAGTTTATCGTCCAACAACAGATTGAAGAGGGGCGGCAACAGTTACAAAGCTTGGGTGATATTGAACGAACACTGACGAGAATTGCACTTAGGTCCGCACGACCTCGTGATTTTATGCAGTTACGAAATACACTTGCTTCCTTACCAAATTTGCATCAGTTTCTGAGTGCCTTCGAAGGCGGTCGCCTACCACAACTCGATCGTGAACTAGGCCATTTCCCCGAATTATTTGAGTTATTGCAAAAAGCACTGGTTGAGCACCCACCGGTGTTAATTCGTGATGGTGGGGTGATTGCTGCTGGTTATGATCAAGAGCTGGATGAGCTGCGAAATATTCATGACAATGCTAACCAATTTCTGGTCGACTTAGAGCAACGAGAACGAGAGCGAACCGGAATTTCCACGTTAAAGGTTGGCTATAACCGTGTGCATGGTTATTACATAGAATTTAGTCGATCTCATAATATTGAGTTGCCTACGGAATATGTCCGTAGGCAAACACTAAAAAATGCCGAGCGATTCATCACACCAGAATTGAAAAAATTTGAAGAGCAAGTATTAAGTGCAAATGAACATGCATTAGCGCTAGAAAAACGGTTATATGATGAGTTGTTTGATAAGGTGGCGCCTGATTTACCGGCACTTGAAGTATCGGCAAGTGCCTTAGCAGAATTGGATGTATTAACTAATTTGGCAGAACGTGCAGAAGCATTAGATTATGTTGCTCCTGAACTGTCAGATAGGGATGGTATTGTCATTGAGGGCGGACGTCATCCGGTTGTCGAAGCGTTTGTAGACAATAAATTTTATCCCAATGATTTATTGATGACCGAGCAACAACGAATGTTAGTGGTAACGGGCCCGAATATGGGTGGTAAATCGACGTATATGCGCCAAGTAGCCTTAATTGTATTAATGGCGCATATAGGCAGTTTTGTTCCAGCAAGTAAAGCTATCATTGGCCCAGTAGATCAGATCTTTACCCGTATTGGTGCATCAGATGATTTGGCCTCAGGCCGTTCAACATTCATGGTTGAAATGAATGAGGCGGCTAATATACTTAATAATGCGACTCATCGGAGTCTGATATTAATGGATGAAATTGGCCGAGGTACCAGTACCTTTGATGGTTTAGCTCTCGCATGGTCATGTGCAGAAAAACTGATCCGTGATATTGGTGCTTACACCTTGTTTGCAACCCATTATTTTGAATTAACACAATTGCCTGAGCAGTATGACAAAGCAAAGAATGTGCATTTAGATGCTGTTGAACATGGTGACAAGCTTGTCTTTTTACATCAGGTTAAACAAGGGGCTGCCAATCAAAGTTATGGAATACAAGTTGCACAGTTGGCCGGTGTCCCTGAGGATGTGATCCGTGCAGCCAAGAAGAAACTGCTGCAGCTCGAGCAGAATAGCCATCAGTCTTCTGATAATCGGGAGACGCAACAAACTGATTTGTTTAATCAGCCCGTTGGGCCGTCTAAAGTCGAGCAATACTTAAGCAAATTAGATCCCAATGAACTCAGCCCTAAACAAGCACTGGCACAGTTATACCACCTTACGGACTTATTAAGTTCAGAAAGCTAACAGAGTAATTTTAAATAGATTTCTAGCAAAGTTATACGGACAGAACAGAAAGGTTAGAATGGTTTATTAAGTGGTATCTGTTTGATAAATAACGACTTGATTACGGCCTCGGTCTTTAGCTTGATATAAGGCTTTATCCGCATGAGCAATTAATTCATCAAGTGATACTTCATCTTGCATTGTCGCAATACCAATGCTGACGGTGATAGTACGGTCAGTGACTCCTTCATAAATGGTTGTTTCAATTTCGTGACGGATCCGCTCAGCTAGAATTTTGGCTTGTTGAGTATCGGTCTCTGTGGCAATAAGTAAAAATTCTTCGCCACCAAAGCGACCAAAGGCATCAGTTTTTCTTAGCGAAGATTGCACCGTGGCAGCTAAGGTTATAAGCACTTTGTCTCCAGCAGCATGACCTAATGTATCGTTAATATTTTTAAAGTGATCAATATCAAAAAGTAGACAACAAAGAGGGCGATTAAATCGTTTGGCACGCTGCCATTCATGCATGCCATATTCCACAATAGCACGCCGGTTGAGTAAGCTCGTGAGTTCATCGGTGGTAGCAAGTCGTTCCATGTGACGAGCATATAACCGGCTTCGCCACCATAGAATGGCCACTAAAATGAGAACGCCAATAGCGAGGCCAATGACAAGATACTGCATCTGTAAGAGTTGTTGCCGATGTTGTAGTTCTTGTTGTTGGCTTTGATTAAGTAGTGCTAGGCGTTTGTTGGAATCAGCAAATTGTTGGGTTTCAAACTGTACTTGCAAGCGTTGTGTTGTTTCTCTGGTTTGTTGTTCCAGTTGTAGCTGTAATAGTTGAGTGTAGGCGCGCTGACTGATAAAGGCCTGTTCATATTGCTGTAATTGTTCATACGCGGTGCTTAATCCGCGGTAGGTCCTTAATAAGACCATATTTGATGCGCTTTCAGCGAGTGTTGGCAAAGCCGCTTCATAATGAGTCAAAGCTATTTCAAACTGGTTTTTGGTTTGAGCAATATCACCTAAGTGACGATGTACGGCAGCAATTTGAACGGCATCATTTACAACTGCAAAGTCTTGCAGTGCTTCTGTTAAATATGTACGTGCGGAGTCGAAATTTAATTGAGCTTGGGCGTTGACCCCCATTGCTTTTAGTGTGTAAGCCATGCCTGATTGATCTTCTAAATCACGACTTATGGCTAGTGACTGTTCAAAATTAGTTTCAGCCACAAGGTGATTTTTTAAGCTGGCATTCACGTGACCGAGATTGAACAAGGACACGGCAAGCGCTTCTTGGTCACCATTGGCCTTATCAACGGTGACTAACTCACTGTAATAGCGATGTGCTTGCTCATACTGCCCGGTGTTGAAATATACCTTTGCTATGGAATTGAGCACATTGTTGCTTAGTTCATCGTCCTCAAGTGTTTCACTAAGCTCATAAGCGCGCGTTAACGAGGTTAATGCTTGTTCATACTGAGACTGCCGAATATTATCATCAGCAAGCTGTATTAAGGTTTGTAGTTCAATTATTTGTGGGCTTGGAAATTGACTTGACGGTGACTGACTGTGATCTTCAGCCCACGATAATTCAAACGTTAAAGCCAGTATTATGGCGACAATGAACGATCGAAATCCGAATGGTCGATTTAATAAAAAGGTCTTCATGGTTCTCGACCGGAAAACGTTTGCAGATATGAGTGGAAAAGCATAGACCGAATAATACTGTGTATTCTTCTAAAATAGATAGCGCTATCTATTAAGCTGAGAAAAAATCCATTCATTAGCGATTACTAATTAACGTATTTTGGCGGCTCTTTAAAGTTAGTTAAATTCTGTACAGGCATTGGCATTTGCACGTGATAACCATGTGTTTCTAAGTTTTTTTTCACTTTGTCGAGATCTTCTCTGGCTAATTTTCTTTTAGCGGATAACTCAACTTCCATGACAAATATTGGTTCTTTACCCATAGAGTCATAGAGTGCTTGAGGTACGGCTGAAAAATCATCTTTTTTAGTGAGATAGAGGTAGAGTTCGTCTTTTCGACTACTTTTATAGATATATGTTTTCATTTATACGTTAAGAAATAGGTGGGTGAAATATGATCTGCACAACAGTTCCTGCAGGGTCATAACAATAAAAACTTCGAGCTCCATCACGGTGGGTTCGAGGTGCCTGTCTTATTTTAACATTGTGGTGTTGTAAAAATTCAAACCATTCATCGACTTGATCTAGGGTATTGATAATAAAACCAATATGATCGAGTTTTTGTGGACCACTAGTATCAAAGTCTTCACTGGCACGGTGAAGAGCCAAATTATCATTACCCGATGTTAGGTACACATTGTCATTATCTGGGCGCCATTCTACTGACATGCCTAATAAATCAACATAATAATGTTCACATGCCGCTAGATCAGTCACAAAGAGTGCGATATGTCGCATGCCACCGGTTGCAGCTGGACGCTTCATTTTTTATTCTCCAAATCGAGGTTGGCAAGTTGTTTTTAAGATGGGCTCTAGCACCTATTGCTCACTATCAATGATTTCGTAATCGTGTGTGATCTCGGCTGTTTTACCTAGCATTAAAGAGGCAGAACAGTATTTTTCAGTTGATAGTTCCACCGCACGTTTAACATGAGCTTCTTTTAAACCTTTGCCGATGACTTTGTAGTGAACATTAATTTTAGTGAATACCTTTGGTACTTCTTCACTGCGTTCGCTATCAATTTCAACGACACAGTCATGGATGTCCTGTCGTGATTTTTTAAGCATAGTGACGACATCAAATGCGGTGCAGCCACCTAAACCAAGGAGTAACAGCTCCATAGGACGCATGCCTGTACCATGGCCACCCATTTCTTCAGGACCATCCATAACAACGGTATGGCCAGTTCCTGATTCGCCTAAAAACATCACATCTTCGACCCATTTCACTCGTGCTTTCATTAAAATTTAACCTACATATTGAAAAATAACGCTAATTTTGCCATATTCAGCACTAGTCGACAGTTTTTTAGTGCATAATTCAGTACGCAAATGCACAGTTTTCAGGGAATGTGATGGATTATTTACGATTTAAAGAAATAGAGCAGGGCTTGGGAGACTTTTTTCATTGTTGTCATAGCAAGCTGTATCCAGCAAAAACCACCATCATTCGTCCTGGTTCCGCTGCTGATACGCTTTATTACATTCGTGAAGGCTCAGTCACCATCAGCATGGAAAATGAAAAGGGTGAAGAATTGATCATTGCCTATTTAAGTCAAGGTGACTTTTTAGGTGAGATAGGACTCTTTTCTAATGTTGGTGATCGTACTGTAACGGTGCGTACGCGCAGTGAGTGCCGAACTGAAGAAATCACCTATGCGCAAATTAAATCACAGGCTAATAATAAATTGAAAGCTTGCTACCCTGCGTTATTGCAAATCTTAGCGGAACAAATGGCTAAGCGTTTATTAGCGTCTAACCGTAAAGCAAGCGATCTGGCCTTTTTAGATGTAGCAGGGCGAGTAGAATCAGCATTACAAGAATTAGCCAGTCAGCCTGATGCGATGAAACATCCTGAAGGCAAGCAAATTAAAGTGACTCGACAAGAAATTAGTCGAATGGTTGGTTGTTCGCGTGAAATGGCTGGTCGGGTATTAAAATCACTACAAGATGCGGGTATTTTATGGGCGCATGGCAAAACCATGATTGTCTATGATGATGAGCATCGTGACGGCAATTAATTTAACTGAATAATTTACTCAACTGTGCACCCGGATCGTCAGCGCGCATAAAGGCTTCACCAACGAGAAACCCATTCACTTTATGTTCACGCATTAATGCCACATCGGTAGGAGCATGAATACCACTCTCTGTGATTACAGTATGGCTATCGGGAATACGTGCTAATAAATCTAATGTGGTGTCTAAACTAGTTTCAAACGTACTTAAGTTACGATTATTGATGCCGATTAAAGGTAAATTTAATAATAAGGCACGTTCAAGCTCTTCTAAATTGTGAACTTCAACTAACACATCCATTTCAAGCTGCATGGCAAGATCAGATAACTCAATCAGTTGTTCATCATTCAGGGCTGAAACGATTAATAAGATACAGTCAGCAGCAATAGCTCTAGCTTCATAGACCTGATAAGGATCAATAATAAAATCCTTCCGAATAACGGGTAAAGAACACGCTTCACGTGCTTGTTTTAAATAAAGCTCATTACCTTGGAAAAAGTCTTTATCGGTTAAAACCGATAAACACGCAGCACCATGTTGTTCATAGCTTTTCGCAATGTCGGCAGGAATGAAATTCTCGCGTAACAGACCTTTGCTTGGCGATGCTTTTTTTATTTCGGCGATGACTGCAGATTTACCTGCATTAATCTTCGCTTCGATAGCCTCAACAAAACCACGCACCGGATCTGCAATCTCAGCGAGTTCATTCATCTGTTGCAAACTAACGGCTTTGCTACGCTCGGCAATCTCTTCAGTTTTACGCTGTAGGATTTTTTTTAAGATATCAGGTGTGTCGGTCATGGTGTGCTCTTAAATTTATTTAGGCATTAGTACAGGCAACAAACTCATCGAGTTTTTGTTGTGCTGTGCCATTATCAATATGTTGTTGTGCCAGAGTGATGCCTTCGGCAAGTGAGGCTGTTAAATCAGCAGCGTAGATGGCGGCGCCAGCATTTAAACTGACAATATCTCGTGCAGGGCCTAGTTCGCCAGCAAAAATAGCTTGAATGATGGCCAAACTTTGTTTGGCATCACTCACTGCCAGTTGGCCAATATCCTTACGTTGTAAACCGAAGTCTTCGGGTTTTATTGTATAGGTGTTGATTTCACCGTTATTAAGTTCGGCAACATAACTATCAGAGCCAATACTGATTTCATCTAGTCCATCCTCAGCATGTACTACCAAGACATGTTGGCTGCCCAGTTCCTTGAGCACTTGCGCCATCGGTTCAACCCACTTTCTGTCGAACACACCTAATACTTGGTTCTTAGCTCTGGCAGGATTAGTCAATGGGCCAAGTAGGTTAAAAATCGTTCTGACGGCCATTTCACGACGAGGACCGATAGCATGTTTCATGGCACCATGATGTTTTTGAGCAAACATGAAGCCAACACCTACTGTTTCAATGCAGTGTTTCACTTGCTCTGGTGTGATGTCTAAATTAACGCCGGCGGCTTCTAAGACATCAGCACTACCTGAACTACTGCTAATAGAACGGTTACCATGTTTGGCCACGGTTGCACCTGCGGCCGAGACTACGAAGGCACTGGCCGTTGATATATTAAATGTACTGGCGCCATCACCACCGGTGCCGCAAGTATCAACGATATGGTCGCCGATAATGTCGACAGGTGTAGCAAGATCACGCATTACTTTTGCGGCGGCAGCAATTTCAGTTACGGTTTCACCTTTCATTTGCAGGCCCACCAAAAAACCACCGATTTGGGCAGATGTTGCATTGCCTGTCATGATGGTTTTCATCACAGTCTGCATATCGTGACTTGTCAGATCCTTTTTTTGAATAACGGTCTTAATCGCTGTTTGCAAATCCATAGTTAATCTCGCTGCCGTGTTATCGCTCAAGAAAGTTTTTGAGTAATTCATGACCTTGTTCAGTCAGAATAGATTCGGGATGAAATTGCACACCTTCAATAGGTAATGTTTTATGTTGAATCCCCATGATTTCATCTAATTCACCATTAGCTGTTTGAGTCCATGCCGTGATCTCAAAACAATCGGGAATTGACTTTTGCTCTATCACTAAAGAATGATAACGTGTAGCTTTAAAAGGATTGTCTAAGCCTTTAAATACACTAGAGTTATTGTGGTAAACAAAAGAGGTCTTTCCGTGCATTATTTCGCCAGCATGGACGATGTTACCACCAAATGCTTGGCCGATAGATTGATGCCCTAAACAGACACCAAGGATGGGTTTCTTACCAGAGAAGTGTTTGATAACCTCTAGTGATATTCCTGCCTCATTCGGTGTGCATGGACCCGGAGAAATAACAATTTTATCTGGGTTTAATGCTTCAATTTCTTCGAGTGTTATTTTGTCATTACGATGCACATGTACATCGGCACCTAGTTCACCGAAGTATTGCACTAGGTTATAGGTAAATGAATCGTAATTGTCGAGCATCAACAGCATTGAATTAATCCGGTCTTCTTATATTTTATATCGTTGTAGAGAGCATAACATTCGTTATTGTGATGCCATTAAAACACTAAATATATAGCAGTTTATTTATGCGCATGGGATTCTACCAAAGAATATCAGTCTAAAGATATTTAATTATAAGAATGAAATTTGACAGCTACTCTAAAAAACATAACTATTGTGGTCGTAGCGTACGATATACAAGGAACGTCGGGTACATTAGTGGTATTAGTATAGTGCTTAAAATGATTTCGACAGTGTGTAAATGTTCATATGAGATAAGATTTATTTATACCTATGGCTTTATCTAAATTAGGAAAAATATGTGGCTCTTGCCTAACATTAATTGGGATATTCTTTTTTTCCCTAAGCCTTGCTGACGCCGCTACTCCTCAAGTTGAGTTTGATGTTTCCACCTTTGCTATTGAAGGTGACAATCGATTAGATGCTAAAACTACAGATACTGTCCTGGCTGATTTTTTAGGTCACCATCAAGGTTTGGAAAAACTTTTAGCTGCTGCAAAAGCGTTAGAAGAGGCTCATGCTAAACAAGGCTATGCTTTTCACAGAGTTCAATTACCCCCTCAGACGATGAATAAAGGTGTTATTCGGTTAAATGTCATCGCATTTAAGTTGGGTGAAGCCAGAATCACAGGCAGTGAATACTTCTCTGATGAGCACATCTTACAAAGCCTGCCATCCCTGAAACCTCAAGCTAGATTGAATACTCATGAAATTGCACGTGAGTTGTTATTGGCTAACCGTCATCCTTCACGTGAACATATTATAAATATCAAAAAGGGACAGGCAGAAGATACGGTCGATGCCGAGGTGAAAATTAAAGATAGCCGACCTTACTTTGGCTTTGTTGGCATTAATAATATTGGTACAGAACAAACAGGCAGAGTTAGGCTTACTGGCGGTGGTCAACATACCAACTTATTTGGTAAGGATGACGTTTTTACTGCTAGCTATACGACGTCACAGAAATACCCAGAAGACGTTAAACAATACGGGCTAAGTTATTCAATACCTATTTATAAACTGGCAAGCCAAGTCAGCATGTTTTATTCATCTTCGGATGTGGACAGCGGCACAATAAACTCACTAGATATTAGCGGTGCAGGTCAGTTCCTCGGTTTTAATGTTAATCATATCTTGTTAAGTCGCGGTAATTACTCGCATGAAGTAAACGTAGGATTGATGGATAAATTATTTACCAATGATGCCTTGTTTTCAGGCATCAATTTATCCTCGGATGTAAGAAGTCGGCCTCTGTTTCTATCTTATGTGGGGCATTACAAAACAGATGTCATACAAACGGGCATGTCAGCGTCATTCAACATTAATACCGGTGCGGGTGGTAAAAACAGTGATGATGAATATGCCGCAAACCGTATAGAGGCAGACACAAACTGGCAGCGCTGGAATGTTAGTGCTTATGTTAATTATTTCTTATCCAATGATTGGTTGCTTAGAGGCCTTGTTGATGCGCAACTGACTAATGATGCACTTATTCCTGGTGAGCAATTCGGTCTTGGTGGCATGAACTCTGTTCGAGGCTTTGAAGAGCGATCAGTAGCCAGTGATAGTGGTGCCCGACTGAGTGCTGAGCTATGGACGCCACCAATAAAATCATTGAAAGACCTGCGTCTTCTTGGCTTTATTGATTATGGCTATATGGATAGAGAAGCGGTGCAGCCTGGAGAAGAAAATAGCGATAGTATAATGAGCGTAGGTGTAGGTGCTCGCTGGAATTGGGAGAAACACATTAACCTAGCGCTTGATTATGGTTATGTTATTAATGAAGCTGAACATCTTCGAGATACGACGGCTGATTATGGCAATGCCAAAGTTCATATAAATCTTTTATTAAGGTTTTAAATTATGAAACGGTTATTACTGGTTTTAATATTGAGTTTAGTGATAACGCCCCAACTTTTTGCTCAAACTCAAATTGGTAAAGCAGTATTTGCACGCGGAATAACAACTGCCGAAACAGGTGGTGGTGATGTACGGGTTTTAGGTGCCGAGGCAGCTATTTTTGAAGGCGATATGTTGACCACCGGTGAGAAAAGTTTTGTGGTTATTGAATTCGACGATGGCACTCGAATGAGTTTACGGCCTAACACCATTTTTCATTTAGAAAAATTTAAACAAGCAGAAAATCAAGCAGAGGTCAGACTTCATTCGGGTGGTCTTCGTGCAAGTACAGGCAGTATAAGCAAACTCAATCCGGAAGGTTTTAAACTACATGCACGCAATACGACGACAATAGTACGCGACGCTGATTTCGACGTACGTCTATGCCAAGAAGAATGTGAACAAGAAGCCGAAAACTATCAAGTTCAGCAAAAACCTTCAGCTTTTGTCGTTGGACGTGTGGCCGAAATAAAAGGCACGCTGACAATCACCAGCAACACACAGTATTCAAGGTTGGCGGTTAAGGGGGCACCTCTATACCAAGGAGATACGCTTTTATCAGGAAAAGATGCTTATGCCGTCTTAGCTTTTCGAGATAAAGGTCGGATCACTATTCAGGCTGAAACTACGTTTAAAATTGATACTTTGCAGTTTGAGCAAACTTCTGGTGGGCAAGATAAAGCTCTGTTTGATTTGATTCAGGGTGGCTTACGCGCCTTAACAGGCCTAATAGGCGAAGAGAACAAAGAAGCCTACCAAGTGAATACACCAGTAGCGACTATTGGGATTAGAGGCACAGGCTTTGATCTGGTTTGTGTTGGTAATTGTGTGGCGCCAGGAAGTAAAGAAATCAGTGATACAGCAATACTGGCCATGGGTGATGGTTTGTTTGCCAGTGTATGGGAAGGTGCAATTTCTATTAAAACCGATGTTGGTGAGGTAGTATTAACTAAAGGAAGTGTGGTGATCGTGCCAGATAAAGGTAGTAAACCTAAAGCCTTACCTGAGACGCCCCCATTTATCGATGATAACCCTGCGCCACGGCCTGACAAAGTGTTGATTAATCACGAAAACCTGTTTTCCAGCTATCCAATTAAGACATATCGTTTTGGATTATTCTTTGCCGTTTATAAAGGTCATTTGACGACCACAGAAACAGACAAGAAATATCTAGACCTAGGGATAGAAGAAGCTTCTCGTTATGATGTAGATAAAGATGGAAATTTGCTTAGATTAGATCGCATACCGCCTTTATTAAGAAATGACCCATATTTTAAATCTATAGATGAGTCATTTTGGGAGAACTACGATTTTCTTGACGAAAATTTTGATGACTATTTCGAGTGTACCATTCTATAAGATCAAGGCGTATAGTAAGTAAAACAGAACAGAATATTTAGTTCTTGAGATAGGTGAGTGTATGAGTAAGACAATCATCTTAATAAGCTGGATATTACTTTCGACAATTAGCGTTGTTGTACAACGATCTCACGCCAATCCACAGGGCGCTGAAGTCGTTCATGGTCAAGTCGAAATTTCATCCCCATCAGCAAATGTACTGAGTATTACCAATTCGCCAGGTGCGGTCATAAACTGGCAATCCTTTGGTATCTCGCCTAACGAAATCACTCAATTTATTCAGCAAGGCAGCCACAGTGCCATATTAAATAGAGTAATCGGCCAAGACCCTTCTCAGATAATGGGCCAACTACTTTCTAATGGCAAAGTCTTCCTCATTAATCCTAATGGCATTGTGTTTGGCCCGAACTCGGTGGTTGATACAGCTGGATTAATTGCATCTAGTTTAAACCTTACCGATCAAGATTTTTTGAACGGCAATATGCAGTTCGATGGTAGTGCACAAAATGGCGCGATTCAAAGTCAGGGCTATATTAAAGCGGGATTAAATGGGGATGTTTACCTCATAGCACCCAATATAGAAAACAGCGGGATTATTGAAACTCAAGGCGGGCAGATTATTTTAGCTGCAGGTGAAAAGTTAACCTTAGCCAGTTTTGATACTGAAAATATTGTCTTTGAAGTTCAAGCATCAACAAATGAAGTCACTAACCTGGGCAACATGATTACCTATGGCGGTGCTGCAAGTATTTTTGCAGGAACCATTACTCACTCGGGCTCTATTAATGCCGATAGTGTGTCTGTTGATAGCCAAGGACAGATTGTTTTAGCAGCTACACATGATATTACGGTTGAGGTTGGGGCCACTATTACTGCAAGTGGTAGTAATGGTGGCAATATCCAAATTGAAAGTGAGATAGGTACAACCTGGGTTTCAGGCACGGTTCAAGCGACTGGAAGCAGTGATGCAGGTGGAAAGGTTGAAATATTAGGGGAATACGTAGGGATAATTAATAACGCTTCAATTGATGCCTCAGGCGAAACGGGAGGTGGTGAAGTGCTGATTGGCGGTGACTATCTTGGTGGCAATGATGACGTTAAGAATGCTAAAGGAACGTATGTAGCAGAGTCAGTAGAAATTAAGGCTGATGCAATTACTAACGGTGATGGCGGCAAAGTGATTGTTTGGTCAGATGAAGCAACACGTATGTATGGTCAAATCTTTGCCCGAGGTGGAGCAGAAGGTGGCGATGGTGGCTTTATTGAAACATCAGGAGGTTATTTAGACTTAGGTGAATACGTACCTGATGCTACTTCACCATTGGGCTTGGGAGGTGAGTGGCTCATTGATCCATTTAACTTAACCATACAAGCAGCAGGACCCGATACCAATGTTGATCCGAGTCCTAATTTCACAGCGAATGCTACTGGTGCAATAGTAACAACAGGTTCAATACAAAATGCACTTAATGTTGGCACAAGTGTGACGATTGCAACCAATGGTGGAGGGGCAGAACCGGGCACTATTACTATCAATGATGATATTGCAAAAACGGGTGGGGGTAATGCAACACTCAGTTTTAATGCCGATTCGCAAATAATTAGAACTACGGCAACGAATACGGATGAAACACTTAATATCACCTCAACGGTTGGTCAGCTCAACTTAGCATTTAATGCCGCGACGGTTTTCACAGGCAGTGGAACGGGTACGTTAACGCTTAACCTAGATGCCAATGGTGGTGTAATTACATTTCCTACTTTGACTACAAATAATGTAAATGCAACTATTTCAGGGGCAACAACAACGGGTACTTTAACGACAACCTCAGCTGATGGAACACATGTTGTTACTTTTAATGATAATTTAGCAGCAACGGATATCTTCATAAATGGTGTTAGTACTTTAGACCTTAATGGCGTGGCGAGTACGACTAATAACTTGACCGCTTCTGGACGGTTGGGTGGTACAGGCAAGCTCACAGTTTCTACACTAATGAATACTAGCAGCGGAGCCAGTGGATTTCCCTACTTGCTTGATAGCATCACACTTGAAACGCCAGTGGGTGCAACAACTAATATAGCAACGGACTTCTCAATGTATGACACCAGTGTTTGGAATAATTCTGGAACTATTAATTGGACTAAAAGTACCGGTAATCCAAGGATTTATATTTATCAAACGGCAGTCTTTAATAACTTAGCTAATGGTGTTTTTAACGATAGCACTAGTTCTGCCGCGCTTGCTGCAATTTCGGGTCACAATACGGCACAATTTAATAATATTGGTACATACAATAAAACAGGAACCTCTCGAAATATTATTCAAGGACCAACATTTGTTAATACGGGAGTAGTTAATGTAAGTGCGGGTGATTTTGAAATATACCCTTCAGGTACGCCTCCGGCATCGGATACGGGTGCCTATATAGCTACAGGTACAGCTACATTAGATTTTAGAGGGCCTAGAACTTTTACAGCAACTACAAGCATTTCCTCTGCGACTTCGGTAAGTTTTGTTCCTGGAGCAGCGACTTATCAATTCCTAAGTGGATCTAGTTTGTCGACACCTGATTTAACTATCGGAGCGGGTAATGTGATTTTTGATGCAGGCTCTACATTAAGCCTCTCAAACTCGCTAACCACCAATGGTGGCAACATTACCATAAAATACGTCGAATTTTACCTTGCCTACCTCTATCACTATTGGCACAGGTAGTGTGGTTTTAAATTCAGGAGTAACCACTCCAACCGTATCAAATCTCACCATGACGGGCTCATCATTGCAGGGTACGGATGATCTAACCGTAAGTAACCTCTTTAGCTGGTCTGGCGGGACGGTTGATACTGACATTAACCTCAATGGCACAACTAATATTACCGGTAATGTACGTATTGATACGATATTGACCAATTCGGGCACGATGAATATTGGTGCTGATTATTCATCAGACGATGGTAGTTTGATTAATAACTCTACGGTGAATTGGACTGCGGGGGATATCATCGAGTTAGGTAGTGCAGCATCAATCACTAATAATGGCACGTTCAATATTAGCGGCAACAATGCAAATGGAATCAATTTTACTAATACTGGAACGCTCAGCAAAACTGCAGGAGCCGGTACAACATCTTTTACGGGTAGCTTCGCAAATTCCGGCACGGTCAATGCCAACAATGGTTTGCTTGTGTTTAATGGTTATAGCCAAACAGCTGGCTTAACGAAACTTGCTGGAGGTAATATTGATGGTACGGGTGGTACTACAAACTTTAATGGCGGCACACTGGCAGGCGTTGGTACATATGCAGCGACCGACCTTAACATTAATAATGGTGCTACCTTAGCGCCTGGTGGCTCACCGGGTACCTTGAATATTACAGGTAACCTGAACCTAGGCTCTACATCGACAACACTAATCGAGTTAGGTGGCACGAACCAAGGCGTTGATTATGACTTTATCAATGTAACAGGTAATGTGGTGTTGGATGGCACGTTAAATGTTTCATTGTTTGGTGGATTCACAGGCACTACGGGAAATCAGTTCGACATAATTCGAAGTGGAACAAGTTCCATGACAGGTAGTTTTGCAACAAGTAATTTTCCGACAGGATACAGCTTTGGTTCAAGCATATTCAGCCCGGGTTCTGTACTTGATTACCGCTTAGAAATATTAGGCATTACACCCTCTGGAACGTCATCAGGGACGGTTCCTAGTGCCTCGGTTGATGAGGTGTTAGTTTTAGAAGAAAATTACGATAATCTAAATATCGATGACATTATATTTCCACCTGATGAGTCGGAAGAAGAGTATGACGATCAAGTTCAGATCTGTACTTAACACTCATTTCATCTGATGAGTAAAGACACCATCCCAGTCAGATGCCGGAGGAGCGATAAGGTACTGATCAATGCGTGCGATATAGAGTTTAAAGAGTTGTTTATCTGGGTCTAAATCAGACAATGCAATAAACGCGGTTTTTGCTTGATGCCAATTTTGTTGGTGATAGTCTGCTAATGCTTTTTCTAACTGTGCAATTAAGTCCAGATCATAATTTGTTAGGGAGCTAATAAGGCCAAGAGGTTCATAGATAGAAACGGGTTCATGTTTGCCTTTTACTCGAACGCGGTCGAGCTCTAAATAGGCAATATCAGGTGTTGATGTTTTAGTGTATTCACTGGCAATAATCTGCACATTATATTGTTTGGTTAAGCCTTCTAATCTTGATGCAAGATTTACGGCATCTCCCATAACGGTATAGGCCATACGAAACTCTGATCCCATATTACCTACATTCATTGTGCCCGTATTAAGACCTATGCCCATAGTAATTTCGGGCCAGTTTTTTGCTTTAAATTTTTCATTGATCTGTTTAATTACGGGAGTGAAAGACAAAGCAGCATGAATAGCATTATTGGCATGGCGTTTATCGTTGACTGGCGCTCCCCAAAAAGCCATCACCGCATCACCGATATATTTATCAATAGTGCCTTTATGATCATGAATGGTATGAGTAACGGGCGTGAGGATTTCGTTAATCAGCTCGCATAAGGATTCGGGTGACATGTTTTCAGAAATACTGGTGAAACCACGTATATCTGAGAACAGAACGGTCATTTCCTTACTTTCGCCTTTCAAGTTATATTCATGTTCTGATTGACTCATTTCATCAACCAGTTCGCTTGGAATATATTGACCAAATATTTTGCTGAGTTTATTTTTCTTTTTAGTCTCTAGAAAGTACCCAAAATAAATTTGAATAGAAAATAAAAGGAATAATAAAAAAAGCGGTGTGGCTAATATGGTATCGATGTTTAGCGTTTGCCAAAAATAGAGATTGATATAGATCATTACGACGATAAGAAAAGTGAAAATTACTGCAGACTGAACTGATGATAACTTGGGGTACAAGAACATAACCAGCGCTGCTAAGACAAACAATTCAAGAAATTCAGCACCCAGCATATAACTGGGTTTTGATTTGAATCTGTTATCCAACATGCCACTTAAAATATTGGCATGTACCTCAACGCCAGGGAATATATTTTGAACCGGCGTGGTACGGAGATCGAGTAATCCGGCAGCCGTAGTGCCAACTAAGACAATTTTTCCGTTTAGATCATCAACAGCAATGGCTCCATTAAGTACATCTGTAGCTGAAATATAGGTGAAGCTCCCTTGTTGGCCTCGATAGGGCACTAAAGCAACGGCACGTTTATCGACGGGAATAGATAGGGAGCCGACATCAATCGTTTCAAGGTGTGATTGGCCAGCATAACCTTCGCCATAGTTGAATTGGATATAAGGCGCATTCATAACTTTGCGATACATGGCTAATGCTAGGGTTTCATATAGTTGATTTTCATAATTCATCAGCATGGGTAGGCGACGGTAGCTGCCATCAGCATCAACGGTTTCGTTGTTAAAATAACCGCCGAAATCAGTAGCTTGTTGTAGGACTTTTAGATTGGCACCAAAACCTTTGGCTGCAATAAGATCATCGTAATTAGGTGTTGAAAGTGATTTTACTGGTTTTGGTAAGCTGCTACTTGGATTAATATTACTGATAGCTGAATTAAAATAGTAACCCAGCACCACATCCCGATTTTTCAGACTATGGGCAAATAATTCATCAAACGCTAACTGCGGTCTAAGCTGGTCGACCACGGTATTAAATTGAGAATTTTCACTTAACAATCGTTGTTGTAAGCTTTCTAACAGTTGCAAGCCTGAACTGGTATCAGGTTCAGCGAAAACAATGTCAAAGCCCAAAACGTCTATTTGATAATAATCAAATAAAATATCGACTAAGAAACTAAGTTTATCTCGTGACCAAGGCCAACGGCCTTCTTGGGCTAAACTTTTCTCATCAATATCGATAATCACAATGCGGGGATCAACCGTTGCAGGTGTTGTTGCTGACAACCTTAAGTCATAGACAAGGTTCTCAACTTTATTCAGTAGCGGGATTTCAATTTGTCCTATCGTATGTAAAAGGAAAAAGATCGTTACGATTAGGCAAATTAAGCTGCGGCTGAAATAGGTAGACATAAACATTTAGAGTGTAAATTAGCTAAGAAACTGCTCAATATCGACATCATCTATTTGAGACTCTTTTAAGAACATATTGGCATAATTCAAATAGACACCATCACGGAGGAAAATATCAAAAATGTCAGGATCAATGTGGCCGTCATCTTTCATATATTTCATGATCTTGAGGGATTCAGTGAGTGTTTTCGCCTCTTTGTAGGGGCGATCAGCTGCGGTAAGCGCTTCAAAAATGTCTGAGATGCCTAATACGCGTGCTTGCACTGACATTTGATCGTGCTTGAGGCCATTGGGGTAACCTTTACCATCCATTCGCTCGTGGTGACCACCGGCAATTTCTGCAATATTTGCTAGATGTGCAGGTAAATCTAGACTGTTCAACATGTCTATCGTGACAGTAATGTGTCGATTGATAATTTTGCGCTCGTCATCGTTGAGTGTGCCACGGGATATTTGTAGGTTAGCGACTTCATCATCAAATAGGATATTTGATTGTGAGCCTTGGTAGTCAGTGATTTGATAGCGTTGAGCGATGTCTACTATGCGTTGTTGATCTTCCTCAGCCATGAATTCCCCCCCCGTATTGTGCTGGTGGATGAACGCTTGATCACTATCTGCCTGAGTTGTTGCAGATTGATACTCTTCATCTGATAACTGTTGTTCAAGTTGCTTAATTTTTAAGTCACGTCTTACTACCTCAAACCGCATATCAACTTCATGAATACGATCGTGAATTGTTTCTAGCTTAGTAGCCTTGTCGACGACGTACTCCGGTGTAGTAATTTTGCCGCAGTCATGTAACCAAGCAGCTATTTTCAGTTCATAACGTTCGTCATCTGACATGACGAAGTCTTTTAGTGGACCCTGCTGTGTATTGTGAACTGCATCAGTCAGCATGATGGCCAGTTCGGGTACACGACGACAGTGACCACCGGTATAAGGTGACTTTTCATCGATAGCATCGGCAATAAGTTCAATAAACGATTCGAACAACTGTTCGAGTTCGTCAATCAAATGTTTATTTGTTAAAGCCACTGCAGCTTGTGAGGCCAGCGCATTTATTAACAAAGCATTACGGTAGCTGAAAGAAATAATTTCATCGTGCTCATCAAGTGCATTAATCAGTTGTAAGGCCCCAATCATTTGACCATGATGGTCTTTCATCGGGATAGTTAAAAAAGAAACCGAGTTATAGTTATTAGCATCATCAAATCGTTGAGCACCACTAAAATCGTAATGCATGTCTTGGTGACGATCCTTAATATTGACAATACGGTCGTCATGAATCGCTGATGTCACTACGTTGCTGTAGTTTGGTTCACCATCATCCAAATACATTGGGAGAGGGGCGAAGCGTGATGCTTCTTCGTGACTCCCTCCCATTGCAATATTTAGCGAGTTATTACAAACAATTTCCATTTGTAGAAACTCATCACTCTGAAGCGTATAGATAGTGCCACCATCGGCATTGGCAATTGCTTTGGCGCTCATTAATATCTTTTCTAATAACAAAGAAGTATCTTTTTCAGCAGAAAGTGATATACCAACTTCGATGAGTTTTGCTAAATGTTGCTCGATGTTTTGATAGGGCATAATTCTCTTTCCTTTCGGATGTTTTAACCCGAATTAAACGCTAAAATTTGTTCTCTGGTAAGAATATTTAGGTCAAAGTTTTTTAGAGCATCGGTGCATTGCTTGATAACAATGTCCTCACAACCGGGTTTAATATGATGAATATGAACCTTAGGTTTGTATTGTAATTTCTCTAAATCCGTAGCTAATAGGGCAGGGGTATAGTGGCCCGATTGCATAGCCAGAACTTGATTTTCATTGGGATAGGATGCTTCAATGAATAGATGATCAGCACCGCCGATATCATTCAATGTTTGCCAAAGTTTGTCTGTGGGTCCGGTATCGCCACAAAAGCAGAGTGTTGTTTGACCATCTTTGATGATGTAAGCAAAGCTTTCAACAGTGTGGCTTAGAATAACTGGTTGTACGCTGATGTTAGAAGCAATGGTGGTGGATATCTCAGTATCAAGTGCGCGAAACTGAAGTATGGGGGTACCGTCATAGGGAAGTTCTGAAAAATCTGGCCATAGCTGCCAGTTAAATAAGCTGATTTTGAGCACCATCAGCACGGGTGGTGGGGCATATATGGTGACTGGAGGAGGCATGTCATCATAGATACTGGCGAGCATTAATGCTAATCCAGAAACATGATCAAGATGAGCATGAGTAATCACCACATGTTTAATGGCTAACATTTCATCAAGAGATAACTCACCCACACCTGTTCCGGCATCAAACAGAATTTCATCGTTAACCAGAAATGTCGTGGTTCTTAAATCTTTAGCTATCCCACCACTACAGCCTAAAACGCGTACTTTCATTTTGTATCCTACAAATTAAGTAAGGTTTAGCAACAATCATAGTGAATCTTGAACTAACAGCTACAGTTTCGCATTGAATCTATAGAAAATACAATGCCTTGCTATATATTAGCGATTAATAAGAGGGAATAGTGGTGTCTTTATAATAAGAAGCTTAGAAAAAAGACGGATCTATTCTAGTTAGAGCGGAACGAGATTATTGGAGCAGTGTAGTATTTAAGCCAGCTTCAGCCATTGCGACGGCGCGAAATATGGCGCGCGCTTTATTCATTGTTTCTTTCCATTCCATTTCAGGTACAGAATCATAGACGATGCCAGCGCCAGCTTGAATGTGTAAGGTATTGTCTTTGATGACAGCTGTGCGGATAGCAATGGCGGTATCCATATTACCAGACCATGATAAATAACCGACAGCCCCAGCATAAACACCTCGTTTAACGGGTTCTAATTCGTCAATAATTTCCATCGCACGAACCTTAGCCGCACCACTAACAGTACCGGCAGGAAAGGTGGCACGTAAGGCGTCAATGGCAGTCATGTTCGGCACTACTTGGCCGGTCACATTTGAAACGATATGCATGACATGTGAATATCGTTCGATTACCATTTTATCAGTTAGGTTAACAGTACCAATTTGGCTGACACGGCCAGCATCATTGCGGCCTAAATCGATCAGCATAAGATGTTCCGCTAATTCTTTAGGATCAGATAATAAATCTTGTTCTAATGCCTTATCTTCCTCTTCCGTTTTGCCTCGTGGCCGTGTTCCAGCTATTGGTCGAACGGTAACTTCTTCATCCTCCATGCGAACAAGGATTTCGGGAGAGGAACCAACAATATGGAAGTCTTCAAGATTAAGGTAATACATATACGGTGAAGGGTTTAATGTTCGCAAGGAACGATATAAATCCATAGGCTGAGCAGTGAATGGTATGGACAAGCGCTGTGACAATACGACCTGCATGATGTCGCCATCAGTAATGTATTGCTTCGCTTTTTCTACGGCAGCGATATAACCATCGTGAGTAAAACCAGAGATAAAGTCAGACTCATCGATCTTTTTACCTGAAGCCGGTGAGTAATTATATTTAGGTGTGCCTTCACGTAATTGTTGGGTGAGTTGGTCAAGTCGATTCTGAGCTGTTTGATAAGCATCTTCTATTTGTGGATCAACATGAACAATTAGGAATAAGCGACCACTTAAGTTATCAAAGACCACTAATTCGTCAGAGACCATTAATAAAATGTCTGGGCAAGCCAATGGATCGGGGTTGGGACTATCACCTAAGCGAGGTTCGACATAACGTACGGTGTCATAACCAAAATAACCGACTAAACCACCATTAAATTTTGGCAGACCTTCGAGGTCTGGTACGCGATAGCGTTGTTTAAATGCTTCAACCCATGCAAGAGGATCTTCACTGCTATCAGACTCGATTAATTCGCCTTGATGACGAACTTCAACATCATGGCCAGTGATGCGAACTATCGTTTCACAAGGCAGGCCGATAATAGAATAACGTCCCCATTTTTCCCCTCCGTGTACCGACTCAAAAAGATAAGAGTAGGGTGCGTCGGCAAGTTTTAGGTAGGTGCTTAGTGGTGTATCTAAGTCGGCTAAAACTTCACGTGCGAATGGGATGCGGTTATAGCCTTCACTGGCTAATTGTTCGAATTCTGCCTGTTTCATTACTTGGTTTCTAGAATATGCCTTTTAGTTCTGCAAACGTATCAATAACGATATCAGGGTTTGCAGTACGAATATCAACGCCATGATTATAACCATAACTCATGCATACAATGTCAAAGCCTGCGGCACGAGAGGCCTTCACATCGCTAATCGAGTCACCGATCATCATTGCATTTTCTGGTGATATGCCAAAGAAATTAGCACCATGCAGCAGCGGCGCTGGATCGGGTTTTTTTAACGGCAGAGTATCGCCACTGATAACAATTTCAAAAAAATCAAAAATACCTAAATCTTTTAAAATAGGTAAGGTGAATTGTTCATCTTTATTGGTTACACAACCTATGCGAATGCCCTGGTCTTTTAACCATTGCAAGCCTTCTTTCACGCATGGATAGAGTTGACTACGCTTACTTGCATTATCGGCATAAAGATCCATAAAGATGGGTGAAGCCTTAGCAAATAAGACATCGCTGGGATGACCATCAAGCTGGTCGATTAAAGCCCGCTCAATAAGTCTAGGAACACCATTACCGACCCAGTTCCTGACTTTTGCTTCACCACGAATGGGCATATCTAGTGCTTTCATGGTTTCATCAATACACCACGCTAGATCAGGCACGCTATCGACTAGCGTGCCATCAAGATCTATTAAGACCATTTCTGGTTTTTTCAAAGCCATTTTTGTTTTAAACGTTTGCTTTTGCTAATTCAGCACGAAGTGCTGCGATAACTGTTTCGTAATGGTGTGGGTCACTGGTATTAGCTGCACCAAAAACAGCAGAACCGGCGACAAATGTGCGTGCACCCGCTTCAGCAACTTCACGAATGTTTTTAATGTTTACGCCACCATCGACTTCAAGATCGATGTCATAGCCGCTAGCATCAATCATTTTGCGAGCTTCTTGTAATTTATCTAAGGTATGAGGGATAAATGACTGACCACCAAAACCAGGGTTTACTGACATTAACAAAATGCGGTCAACTTTATCTAATACATGATCAGCCAAAGACAGTGGTGTGGCAGGGTTAAATACTAAACCTGTTTTACAGCCTTCGTTTTTAATTAACTGTAGGCTACGGTCAATATGTTCCGATGCTTCAGGGTGAAAAGTAATGAAACTTGCACCGGCTTTAGCGAAATCAGGAATGATGCGATCAACAGGTTTAACCATTAGATGAACATCGATTTCATGCGTCACACCGTGTTTACGTAATGCATCACAAACTAGAGGGCCGATAGTGAGGTTAGGCACGTAGTGGTTATCCATTACGTCAAAGTGAACAATATCAGCACCTGATGCTAATACGTTATCAACTTCTTCACCTAAACGAGCAAAATCAGCAGAAAGGATGGATGGGGCAATTTTGAATTCAGCCATAATGGTTACTCTGTAAGTTAAATTTAGTTAATATTTGGTCAAAGCGGCATACTTTACCGTATGTGATAGCTTTTTTCAGCTTTTGCTATTTATCAAGGCTGATTATACTGGAGCTTGATGTATTAAAAAGCATCATTAATATAAATTTGGAAACATAGATGAAAATAGCCTGGTTTAAATTTATTTTGATTTTCCCACTTATTGTTTTTGCCGCTGGTGAAGAGGGTGTGGTTGTTGACGATGCAGCAAGTGAAACGCTAAATGCTGGCGTACAAATCACGAATCACAATATGATACGTACGCAAGGTGAGCTTGACGGCTACCAACCTTTGACTGTCGCAGGCCAAGAGGTTGAAGCAACATTTTTAGAAGAAACCTCCGGAGAAGAACATGGAATTATTGTGTTTTTTCATGATCAAGGTGATGCTTTTGAAAATAAAGGTATTACACCTCTGCGACATTCTTTACCGGAATATGGTTGGTCAACGTTAACGGTAGCACTTGATTATCCCTATGAAGCAGAGCTGTATCTTCATGATCCGAATGCGGTTGCCAGAGAACAAGCGATTGGTAGTGAAAATAAAGCAAAAGAAGATGCTGAAGTTGCAAAAGATGCAGCTAAAGATAAAGAGCCAGCATGGGACGATGAAGAACCTGAAGAGGTTCCAGAAGTAGAGATACCTGAAGAGGGAAAAACAGAAGAAGCCAACGTTGAGAAATTGCCTCCCGTTTCTAATATAGAAAGGTTAGAAGCTGTGCTTTCTTTTATACAAGCTAAAAATGTGGAGAGAATTGTTTTTGTTGGTCATGGCAAAGGCGGCGAAAAAGCTGTTGAGTTACTAGGCCAGATAACAACACCCATCTCTGCCTTAGTCTTAATAGGGACATCAAAATTTGCTAGCGATGAGGTATGGAAAACCTTTGAATTCCCAGTGTTAGATATCTACGGCACGAATGATTTTTCTCATGTCGCTTCAGCCGTAGAACATAGAAAAACGATAATGAGACGAATTGGGAGTAAAAATTATGAAAGCAGAAAAGTCATTGGTGCTGATCACGTGTTTTATGGTCTCCAGCCACAATTAGTTTCGATGATTCGTCGTTGGTTACACCGGATATTTCTCGCACCTATAGAGGAAGTATCTGCATTAGATGGCCAAAGGCCTTTAGTACCAGTGGCTAGATAACATATGCGTTTATATTATGGTGGTTTAGTGATACATCAGTCTCAATCAGACGATGGTGTAATTGAAGTGGTGGATTTAGATGATATGCGTTCCATGCACTTTGGTTCGCACCCGCGGCAGAGCAGCATGTCGCTCGCCACACCTCACACCTTAGAACTTACTTACACACAATCGATGATGGCGTGTTTGTTATTAAACCCTGAACCAGAACGGGTTTTGGTGGTCGGACTGGGCGGTGGCTCCTTGGTTAAATTTATCTTGCATCACTTTCCTCATTGTCATATTGATGTGATCGAATATCGCGAAGATGTGGTTAAAGTAGCCCACGGCTATTTTAAGGTGCCAAGTGATGAGCCGCGTTTAACTATTCATCTTGGCGATGGTTATTTATTTACCCAAGATCGTTTTTTCCAGTCCGATACTAATTATGACTTAATACTGGTCGATGCTTATGACCACACGGGTATGGCTGCCAGTGTTGGGGTACAAGCGTTCTTTGATGCCTGCGCCGGTATCCTCTCGCCAGATGGTGTGATGAGTGTCAATTTGTGGGGCAGTGACAATGCTTTGTTTGGTCAAACCATGTCGAGAATCAATCAGAGTTTTGATGGACGTACTATGATCTTGCCGGTAGAAAACAAAGGCAATGTCATTGGTTTAGCCATGAATAAATTGGTGACCAATGCCGCCTTGAAAAAGCTTAAACCGCAAGTTGAATTACAAGAGCTAAAATTTAATATTAATCTGCCTAGAGCCTTACACGATCTGATTCGTCAGAATCGTTCTTTAATTAGTCGATTGTTCAGTTAATAGGCTTTTAGTTCTATAACGACTACTATGTAGCTTGATTCATTTTGTAAGAAGCCACTAACCATTTTATTTGCACAACGATTTATGATTAAAGTTATTTTAACAACGCTATTAATTCTTAATGCCATGATAGGTCTCTCACCTGTGCTAGCAAGTGAGAATATTGAATTGATTATTGATCGCTCAGAGCATAAATTGATTGTTAAAAAAGATGGCTCAACGCTACGTACCTTTAAAGTTGCATTAGGTAGTGGCGGTAGAAAAGCCAAGCTACAGCAAGGCGATCATAAAACGCCCAAAGGCAGTTATCAGATCAGCAAAATACGTGACAGCAGTCGTTTTCATATGTTCTTGCAGATTAACTATCCTAATATGAAAGATGCCGGTCGCGCTTTAAAAAATCATGTGATTACACGCAAGCAGTACCAAGATATTCTCGATGCGCATAGTTATGGTCGATTACCTCCGCAAAATACCGCATTAGGTGGTTCGATAGGCATTCATGGTATAGGCCATGAAACTAAAGACAAAATAGAAATTCATCAAATAGCGGACTGGACGCAGGGCTGCATCGCCTTACGCAATGACGAAGTCGAAGAGTTAAGCCGTTTCATCCATGTAGGTACAACAGTCAGCATTATTGATTAATTCCCGATTGTTTTTGTCGGATATTCGCTGATTTGCTAGAATATCGGGCTTAAGTTAATTCAGCTAGCCGCATAGAGGTTCCATGCAAGCCGCTCCAGATCTATTTTCCTACCGCAAATTTTGGGCACACCGCTTTGGTGCGGCGCCTGAATTACCTATGTCTCGCGAAGAAATGGACAATCTCGGTTGGGATTCCTGTGACATTATTCTCGTTACTGGTGATGCTTATATTGATCACCCAAGTTTTGGTATGGCCTTAATTGGTCGACTACTAGAGTCGCAAGGTTTTCGTGTCGGCATTATTTCTCAGCCAGACTGGAACAGTGCTGAGGACTTTAAACAATTAGGTCAACCTAATCTGTTTTTTGGCGTGACCGGCGGCAATATGGATTCCATGGTTAACCGTTACACCTCTGATCGCCGTATCCGCAGAAATGATGCTTATACCGCCGATGGAGAAGGTGGTAAACGTCCCGACCGTTGTGTGGTGGTGTACAGCCAACGTTGTCGTGAAGCATTCAAAGGTGTGCCGATCATTATTGGTGGTATCGAAGCCAGTTTACGTCGCATTGCCCATTTTGATTATTGGTCAGAAAAAGTCCGCCGCTCGGTCATCATGGATGCCAAAGCGGATTTGTTGGTCTATGGCAATGGCGAACGTCAAGTGGTCGAAATCGCTCATCGTTTGGCAGCTAATGAACCTGTTAATGAATTAACCGATATTCGTGGCACCGCCTTTCTGACCAAACATGGTCAACGTGAAGGTTGGTGGGAAAAAGACTCCACCAGTGTAGATACACCGGGCAAAGTTAATCCACCGATAGATCCGTATCTAATGCAGACCGAAGCATCTTGTGAAACAGAAAAAGCCAAAACGGAAGCGGATAAAAAAGAAACAGCTCAAAAAGAAACAACTAATGTGATCCGTTTCCATAAGATCATGCCAAAAGATTCATCAAAAAGTGTGATTAGGTTACCGGCCTATGGTGAGGTGAAGACCGACTCCGTCCTCTATGCCCATACCTCACGTATTTTGCATTTAGAGACTAATCCGGGTAATGCATTAGCCTTGGTTCAACAACATGGCGAGCGAGATGTGTGGTTAAACCCGCCACCTATTCCGTTAACCACACCGGAAATGGATGCGGTATTTGATTTGCCCTACAGTCGTGTAGCACACACGCAATATGGTGATAAGAACATACCGGCGTATGAAATGATCCGATTTTCAGTCAATATCATGCGTGGCTGTTTTGGTGGTTGTACCTTTTGTTCGATCACTGAACATGAAGGTCGCATTATTCAAAGTCGCTCAGAAGACTCGATCATCAAAGAAGTTGAAGCCATTCGTGATACCACTCCGGGTTTTACCGGCGTAATTTCAGATCTAGGTGGCCCAACGGCCAATATGTATCGTCTTGCCTGCAAAACCAAAGAAATCGAATCAAGTTGTCGTCGATTATCTTGTGTCTTCCCTGGTGTGTGTAAAAACCTCAATACCGATCACACACCACTGATCAAACTCTATCGTCGTGCACGTCAGTTACCAGGTATCAAAAAGATTCTAATTGCCTCGGGCCTACGTTATGACCTTGCAGTATTATCACCTGAATATGTAAAAGAACTGGTTACCCATCATGTCGGTGGTTATTTAAAGATTGCACCTGAACATACCGAAGAAGGGCCGCTCGATAGAATGATGAAACCGGGCATTGGTACTTACGATAAATTCAAACAAATGTTTGAAAAATATTCCAAGGAAGCAGGCAAAGAACAGTACCTCATTCCCTACTTTATTGCTGCTCATCCCGGCACCACTAATGAAGATATGCTAAATTTGGCCTTATGGCTGAAAAATAATGGTTTCAAAGCGGATCAAGTACAAGCTTATTTACCCTCACCGATGGCAGCGGCTACGGCGATGTATCATTCGGGTAAAGATACCTTGCGTAAAGTACGTCGCCAAGGTGGTGATATTACCGTACCAAAGGGCATTAAAATTCGCCGTTTGCATAAAGCTTTTTTGCGTTATCACGATGCTGAAAATTGGCCGTTATTACGAGAAGCGCTACAAAAAATGGGCCGAGCTGATTTAATTGGTAATGGTAAAAAACACCTTATTCCATCGTGGCAGCCGGCAGGCACGGGTGATCGTGGTGAAGGTAAGCGTATGGGGCAAAAAGCTAATCGCCCAACGTCAAATGGGCAGCAACAGAAAGGCAAATCTTTCCGTACTCAGCATGTTAGAAGCTCTGGTAAACCTAAAGCTGCTGGTAGAAAGAGAAGGTAGAGATCAGATTGTAGTTGCTTTTAACTTAATAGGATACCGTTATGGTTGTTGTACAAGACGTATGTATAGGCAGAACTTGATACTCCCATTGTTCTAACTGTCCTTCTAATAATGGGAAGAGATCATTTATATATTTATTAGCTGTATCGAAGCTATTACTGAACTTTCCATGAATACGATCTCCTAGACGATTGTATTTAATGTCTCCAAGGTATAGAACTTTACCTGCTGGCATTTTAAACACCATTGTTTTAAGTCCTTCGCAAGCTCCGAAGCTTTGACCTCTGATAGCATCACTACTATCAACGATTGCGAAATTGGTTACAGCTAAAACGTCACCTTCTTTCCCCCTACCTACGACATATCCATTTTTTGCTGCGCCAAACACAGCAGCTGATCGCCAAGTGCTTTGTATAAAAGCATCACCCTCAATAGATCCTGGATAGACAGCAATTCTATAATTTCCAGGAGACACACCGATGACAAAGATAGATTCCTCATCCTTGATAACAGTATTGCTATCAACCACTCTATATGAAGTGCCACAGCCGAATAGACCTAAAACTGTCAAAGTTAAACAGAAAATTCTTAACATCAATTTCATCCCTGAAGAGTATAGCTAGATTATTCAATAATATCAGAGGCCAAGTTATACAACCTCTCAAACTCTTCTTCCATAGTATTATCAGGCTTAGCCTGACCGACTCGATTATACCAATAGTTGGCATTGTTTAGGTCACCTTCTTCACGATGTAGATAGCCATGAATCAGGCAAGCCAATTCATCATTCACATCTTGAATAACTTGATGGGCGCCATCCCAGTCGCCTTGGGACACCAACTCTAAAGCTTGAATATGTTCCGATGCCATGAGAAAGTCCTTCTAATATTGTAATAACGCAGCTAATGTTATTACATTTTGTCTTTAGACTGTGCTTTTACCTGACTTTTCAGGAGATGTGAATGCGACTCAATAATGAACAAACGCGTTATGGTCTGGTATCGATCACGTTGCATTGGTTAATTGCTGTGTTGACCATCGCCTTGTTTGTACTTGGTGTGTGGATGGTAGAACTTGATTATTACGATAGTTGGTATCAACAAGCACCATGGTGGCATAAAGGGTTAGGTATTGTTGTTATCTGTTTGCTGGTGTTTCGTTGGTTTTGGCAGTGCTTTGATGCGGCTCCCGATGAGTTAAGATCAATATCTACTTGGCAACTAAAATCGGCCAAGATAGTCCATGTGTTGATGAATGCGTCGATTATCATCATTAGCGTGACGGGCTATTTGATTGTCACCGCCAAAGGAAAAGCATTATTGGTCTTTGATTGGTTTGCCATACCGGCGATGGTGACTGGCGTTGATAACTTGGAAGACATGGCTGGTGAGGTCCATGTTGGGTCCGCCTATCTATTAATAGCATTAGTTGGTCTGCATATGTTTGCAGCATTAAGTCATCATTTTTTCTATCGTGATAAAACATTAACCAGAATGTTGGGTTTTAATAAGGAAAGAAGACAAAGGAGTCGGTTATGAAAAAGTATGGTTCTATATGTTTTTTCTTATTATCAGTAATAGGCTTTCCCGCCCAAGCTGAGTACTATCAAATTGATACCGAAGGTTCACATGCGTTCATTGAGTTTCGCATTCAACACTTAGGTTTTAGCTGGATGAGTGGTCGTTTTAATACCTTTAAAGGTAACTATAGTTATGATGAAAACAATCCTTCAACCGCTCAAGTTGAAGTCGAGATCGATGTGGCGAGCATTGATAGCAATCATGCTGAACGAGATAAACATCTTAGAGGGGATAAGTTTTTAGATGCTGATGCGTTCCCCAAAGCGTCTTTTAAATCTACTGCATTTGAGCAGGCGGAGGATGGTACAGCAGTATTAACCGGTGATTTCACCTTGCATGGTGTAACTAAGCAAATAGAGATTGCTGTAAACCCTGTTGGCCAAGGTCTAGACCCATGGGGCGGTTATCGTCGAGGCTTTGTCGGTACCACCCAATTTACCATTGCTGATTATGGTATTAATGTCGCCAAATTAGGGCCATCATCTCAGGTGATATTTCTCACTTTATCAATAGAAGGTATTCGCCGCTCTGCTACCGATAGCCCTGAAGGTGAAAAGCCGTTTTAAGCTTTAAAGCATTAATAAACCAGCCACGATACCAAGGGGTGAAGTCACAACAGCAAATACGATAAGTGATACTTCACGTGCGACATAAACTGCGTCGATAAGGTAGGACATTGATTTTCTCCTTTAATCAAGTTGGTTTGCATTATAATTAGCGCTTGTTACCGCTATATGACCTTATTGTTACCTAATGAATATTCTTGCTTTAGATACCTGTACTGAATCGTGTTCGGCTGCCTTGTTATATCAGGGTCAGATTTTCGAACGCATTGAAATGACGCAACGTGGTCATTCTGACTTGATTTTAGCCATGATGGATGAGCTGTTTAAGCAAGCTGAATCTACTATTGCTGATGTTGATGCAGTCGCATTTGGTCGCGGTCCTGGCTCTTTTACCGGTGTGCGCGTCGGTGTTGGCGTTGCGCAAGGCATTGCCTTTGCTCGTGACATTCCTGTGATTCCTGTTTCAACATTAGCCGCTGTGGCACAAGGCGTGGTTGATGAATTCGATAACGAACATATTGCAGTCGCTATGGATGCCCGCATGGGCGAAATCTATGGTGCTAATTACCAAGTAGTTGATGGTTTAGTTACTTTGCTAGATGAGGAGCAAGTTTGCCCTCCAGAAACATTTAAACCTATCAGCGAACAATCATGGCTGGGAATAGGTACTGGCTGGGCTGAATATGAAGCCATTCTGAGTGAAAATTATTCAGGACAATTATCTCAGCTTGAAGCCAACCGTTTTCCACAAGCTGGCAACATTATCAAATTAGCACAGGTAGAAGTTGAAGCTGGACGTTTATTGCCCGCTGACCAAGCTTTACCGGTCTATTTACGAAATAATGTAGCTAAGAAAAAAGGTGAGCAACGTGGCAAATAAAGAAGATGCTATTTATGCCTCACCATTAGATGAAATCATTGATTTTAGCTTTGATGAAAAGGTGGTCAATGTCTTCCCCGATATGATTCAACGCTCGGTTCCTGGTTACGGCACCTTAATCTCCACCATCGGCATTATGGCGGCACGTTACGCGCAAGCTGATAGCCATTGTTATGACTTAGGTTGTTCGTTGGGTGCAGTTACCTTGTCGATGCGTCAACGCATAACTCAAGAGAACTGTGACATTATTGCTGTCGATAATTCTGCGGCAATGATTGAAAAAGGCCAACGATTACTCGCTGATGATAAAAGCTCTGAGGTGCCTGTTGAATTGGTCTGTGCTGATATTCATGATGTAGAGATAAAAAAAGCATCCGTGGTGGTATTGAACTTCACTTTACAGTTTATTCCTGTAGAAGAACGTTTGGAATTGCTACAGCGTATCTATCAAGGTTTAAAACCTGGTGGGGTACTGATTTTGTCTGAGAAACTAGCTTTTGAAGATGAAACTCAAGATAATTTTCATGTCGACTCACATCATGACTTTAAACGTAGCAATGGCTATAGTGATTTAGAGATCAGCCAAAAGCGCTCAGCACTTGAAAATGTGCTTATTCCTGAAACACTTGCCGAACATCAACAACGCCTGCAACAAGCTGGTTTTGAGTTTATTGAAAAGTGGTTTCAATGTTTTAACTTTGTTTCAATGGTGGCGATTAAGTGAGTGTGTACCAAGCTCTATATGAGCATTTAGATGAAATCGGTCAACAAGACTGGCGTCAATTAGTAGAACTGCAAGTTGAACAAAAACTAGCGTCTGATGGTCATGGCAAAATGGCCGGCTGGCAAGCAGTATTAGCTCAATTTCCTGATATTACTGACGTTGAAACTGACTTGAAAAATGCCGTTAAAATTGGCAATAAAACTAATCTTAATGGCTTTGACTTAACTCGTTTCATTGAATTGTTACAAACTTTTCACCCTTGGCGAAAAGGCCCGTATTCGATCTTTGATATCGAAATCGATACCGAATGGCGTAGTGATTGGAAGTGGGATCGTTTAATACCCCATATTCAACCTTTAAAAGGGCGAAAAGTGTTAGATGTGGGTGGTGGCAATGGCTATCACGGTTGGCGTATGGCAGGAGAAGATGCCGAGCTTGTTGTTGGTATCGACCCAACATTAGTTTTTGTCATGCAATACCAGATCATGCAGAAATACATTCAAGCTAATAATCATTATGTTTTACCGATAGGCATCGAACACTTACCCTCAAATTTAGGCTGTTTTGATACGGTATTTTCAATGGGCGTGTTATATCACCGCCGTTCTCCCTTAGATCATTTATATGAACTTAAAGCGTGTTTGAGGCCAGGGGGAGAGTTGGTATTAGAAACCTTAATTATCGATGGTGAACTTGGCATGAGTTTAATTCCGTCAGATCGTTATGCAAAAATGCGTAATGTTTGGTTTTTGCCTTCCGACGAAACCATGCAACATTGGTTGCAGCGCTGTGGTTTTAAGAATGTTCAATGTGTTGATATCACCGATACCAGCCTAGCTGAACAACGCTCGACCGATTGGATGACGTTTGAGTCTTTAGTTGATTTTCTCGATCCAGACGATGTCACTAAAACTATTGAAGGTTATCCAGCTCCAAAACGAGCGATTTATACAGCGACGGTACCTAAATAATTAGTGCCTTGAATAGCGACTACCTTTAACAACGTAGCCATTGCCATACCGGTCATAACACATCGTGCCAGCTATGCCACGATATTGGCCATGTCTATCTACAATAACCTTGGTGACTGGGTGACATGGTTTTTTGACGATATCTCTGTTGTAGCGATTATGGTTATAACGTGGTTGTTTATAACCAAAGCTTCTGTAACCCCAAAAAGGTGAGTAACGGTACTTATAAGAATGATAGGGTTTATGTGAGTAATGATGGCGATACCGATAGATGTGGTGAGAGGAGTGATCATAGTGTTTATCAGCGTAACCAAAACGAATATGATTGCCATGAGAACCAAAACTAAACGATAAACCGCCATGCTGACGATAATCTGTTGCAACAGCAGATGTGCTAAGGAGGAGTAAACCTATCGCAAGCAGGCATATTTTGCAGAATGCTTTCATAACAAACACCTCCGATAAACGGTAATAGTCAGTAGCGTGTTATGTGTGTATTAACTAGACAGGTGGAAACGTGATTTGTTGCAATTAACGGGAGTTAAACGCTTTTTTTTGCAAGAAAGCGCAATTTTTAACGGATGATTAGAGCTGGTTTAGAGGGAGGTAATCAGCCGAAAGCTGATTTACATGGAGGTTGATTCAACTAAGAGAAGCGATCCAGTTTCCTTGATGATTTAAACAGGCAGTCAGTGGCTTGATGTCCAAGGATTCATTATGCTGAACCATTAAGTCATAATTCACACAGGCAAGCTTGTCTTGTTGGAAATACTTCACTATCTTAATGTTGTAAAGCGTTGATGTACCTTCGTTATACCACGATTTAGCAACGCCAATAGGTTGTGCTGAGAGGACGTGTTGAGTGTGTTCTAAGTCTGTATCGCTCATTGCTGTTGCTGTATCAATCCCTGCTTCTACACCGGCTAAAAATTCTAAATTTGATGTTTCAGCAAAGACATTAATAGTGAGTGATAGCCCTGTTGCTATCATTATTATTATGCCTTTCATTAACTAATAATCCTTATGACTAATGAATACGAATAATAAGAATACAAGGGATTAAGTCAAGTTGAATGAGTAAAATATCCTGAAAATTCGGGAGGTTATTCCTCGATTTCAGAGAGTGAATTGTTTCTTTTGCAATGATTATTCTGATTAATAATCCCCATCCTTAAGAAGGATATTCCAAATAGACTTCATGAAATGGGTATGACACTATTGAAATGTACATACAGTTTTTGTGGGTATAACTAAATGCATTCAATTGAAATTTTTCCATGGAATAAAAACTTTGAAACGGGATTGTCCGTCATCGATGAACAGCATAAAAAATTAGTGCAGATCATTAATGTTCTCGCGGTTCATTTATCTAATCCATCGGAACAAACTGCTATAAACGAAGTTTTTGATGAACTCGCAGAGTATGCTGCCTATCATTTCGAAACTGAGGAAGCCGTATGGCACAAGTTTTTACCTGAAGATCCCTTAGAAGAAGAACATAAGCATACCCATGAAAGTTTTGCCGATGATATAGAAAACTTGAAGCAGCAAGCCCAAGATGAAAAGTCATTCGAAGCCGTCGAACACGTTTTAAGGTTTTTAATAAAATATTTAGTCTTTCACATTCTGGAAGGTGATATGTATATGGCCAAAGTGGTTGAAGCCGTCCAGTCTGGTATTAACCCACGAAATGCAAAAGAAAAAGCCAATAGGGAAATGCGACAACATACCAGTGTTTTGGTTGAAACCATTTTGAGTATGTACGAAAAACTCACAACAATGACATTACATTTGACTCGTGAAATTGATAGTCGCAAAAAAGCAGAGATAAAATTACGGTTGGCATCAAATGTGGTCGAGAATACGTTAGACGCTATTTGCATAACAAATAGTGATAAAAAAATAATCGAGGCAAACCCTGCTTTTTACCAAACAACACAATTTGAACCGGAAGAGGTTATAGGACGAAACATTGGTGAGCTTAAACACGGGCTCTATGAAGAGCCTTTAACTTCTCAAATAGAAAAATCGTTATTAACCGATGAGCACTGGAGCGGTATTGTTTCCAGTCGAAAGAAAGATGGCGAAGTGATGGTGGAGTGGTTAAGCCTTTCTGCTGTTAAAAATGATGATGATAATCATCATCACTACGTAGCCGTGTTTTCTGAAATAACACATTTAGCCGATAGACTGTCTGATATGGAGCATTTAGCCTATCACGATGCGTTAACTGGACTGCCAAATCGGATCTTACTTGCAGATCGTATAGAGATAGCAATTGCCAATGCAGATCGGAAAAAGGAATTTCTCGCAGTTTGTTATGTTGATCTTGATGGCTTTAAACCGGTCAATGACCAGCTTGGTCATGAGGCCGGTGATGAGGTATTAAAAACTATCGCCCAACGCTTATTAAAAGTTTTACGAAGCAACGATACTGTAGCCCGGGTTGGTGGTGATGAATTTGTTCTACTGTTGGGCGACTTGAAAAAAATGGATGATTATCAAGAGCTACTTGATAGAGTCTTGATTGAAGTCGCGAAGCCGATGCAGCTGAATAACAACGCTGTGACGGTAACTGCCAGTATTGGTGTGACGATATATCCACAAGATAAGAGTTTGGTTGATGACTTGATTCAGCATGCTGATAGAGCAATGTATCAGGCAAAACAAGCGGGGAAGTCATTATATGTATTATATCACCTTGATATATAGGGATAATTTACATATAGTTTAACCTTAAGAATTTGGTAAAGATGTGCTGTTCGTTGAGTATTGCTAAATAGAAGGGAGTGTCTATGTTAGTTTTAATTGCTGATGATTTGAAATCAAACCAAGCTTTATTAGCTGAACTTGTAAAAGAGATGGGCCATAAAGTTATTATTGCGAATAATGGCCAACAAGCAGTT
Organism: Methylophaga sp. 42_25_T18; assembly: GCA_002163085.1. Classification (GTDB taxonomy): domain Bacteria; phylum Pseudomonadota; class Gammaproteobacteria; order Nitrosococcales; family Methylophagaceae; genus 41-12-T18. The sequence goes on from MAAJ01000013.1 coordinate 46,458, forward strand.
GAAGCTGTTGAACAACATCAACCTCACCTCATTCTAATGGATATCATCATGCCCGTTATGGATGGTTTACAGGCAATAAAAAAAATCCGAAAGCTGGATAAAGAACATTGGATCCCGATCATCGTGGTTAGTTCGGCAAACAAGTCCGCTGATGTTGTTAAAGGCATAGAAGCCGGCGCCGATGATTATCTGACTATTCCGATAGTGAGTGAAATTGTGCAAGCCAAAATCAGGGCGATGACTCGGATTAAACAGCTTTCAGATGATAATCTAGAGCTCACACAAGATAGAGATGCCTATTTAAATAGAGTAATGATTGAGAATGATAGATATCGTCAATTAAAAACGGCTATAAACGAATCAGCTATCGTTGTTGAGATGGATGTTCGGGGGGATATTACTCACGTTAACGATAAGTTCTGTCAGCTTTCTGGCTACAGTGAGCAAGAGTTGTTAGGAAAGAACCATCAAATTTTGCATTCTAAAACTCACTCACGAGATGAATTTAAACAACTTTGGACGTGTATCTCCAATGGCAAAATTTGGCAGGGTGACATTTGTAACAAATCTAAAGAGGGAATGTTGTTTTGGGTAAGAACGACCATCGTCCCTTTTTTCGATAGCAAAACTAAAACGCCCACTAAATTTTTAGCGATACGCTTTGACCTGTCAGAACAAAAAGAATCAGAGCAAGCATTAAAAACAATGTTTGAACAGTCACCCTTAGGCATTGCTTTAGTTGATTCGCTGACAGGTGAGGTTGAGGATGTAAACCAGCAGTTTGCCGAAATTTCAGGTCGAAACATCGATGAAATCATCAACCTTGACTGGATGAATTTACCTCTTTCTTATAGTAGTGATGATAAACAGGTAAATGAAAATGTTATAGGTGAGGATGTGGTTGCTTATCGAAGAATGCAAAAGCATCTACGTAAACCTAATGATGATGAGGTGTGGCTGAATATGACAGTCGCTCCCGTAATGGTTGGTGAAAACGAGCCGCCTAAACATTTATGCATGGTCGAAGATATTACTCAGAGTAAACAGAATGAATATGAGTTACAAGAATTAGCCCATTATGACCCATTAACAAAACTGCCTAACCGAACATTATTCTCTAAGCGTTACCAGCAAGCTATTGAGTATATGAAACATACCGACACCGTGTTGGCAATTTGCTTTATTGATTTAGACCACTTTAAACCTGTTAATGATACCTATGGTCATGATGTCGGTGACAAGCTGTTAGTTCAAGTCGCAAAACGAGTTAAATCCTGCATTAGGGTCGAAGATACCTTATCACGACAGGGGGGGGATGAATTTGCTCTGATTTTAGGTGGCATGGATACGGTACATGAATGTAAACATTTGTTAGAGAGAGTGTTGCACGCTATTGCTCAACCTTATTTGATTCATGACCATACTATTCAAATTAGTGCCTCAGGCGGTATTAGCATTTATCCTATCGATGATGGCGAGATTGATACAGTATTGAGGCACACTGACCAAGCGATGTATCAGGCTAAACTTGCAGGACGAAATCGCTATCACATGTTTAATGCCGAGGATGCTAAGAAAAATGTTGATAAACATATACGTTTGCAAGAAGTTAAACAGGCGTTAAAAAGTAACGAGCTAGCACTTTACTATCAACCAAAGGTGAATATGAAGACAGGTAAGGCCTTTGGTGTAGAAGCACTGATACGGTGGATACATCCTAAAAGAGGGCTTATTCCTCCACTTGATTTTTTACCTGTTATCAATGACACACCAGTGGAACTTGATGTAGGTGACTGGGTCATAAATGAAGCACTTAATCAAGCTGAAATCTGGAAGAGGCAAGGGTTAGAAATAGAAATAAGCATTAACATCTCTTGCCGACATTTATTAGCACCGGACTTTGTATTGTATCTGGGCCAAGCACTAAAACAGCATTCTAATATTGATCCTCGATATATACAGCTAGAGATATTAGAAAGTAGTGTGTTAAGTGATCTCACCGCCATTGGTGAGGTGATTCAGGCCTGTAAAGAAAAGTTGAGTATTCATGTTGCCCTTGATGATTTTGGTACGGGTTATTCTTCTTTAACTCATCTGAGACACCTAGCTGCAGATACGGTCAAAATAGATCAATCCTTTGTTAGAAATTTACTTCATGATCCAAACGACTACGCGATTATCGATAGCGTTATACGATTATCAGAGGCGTTTGACCGAGAAATAATTGCTGAAGGCGTTGAAACTACTGAACATGGTTTGATGCTCATGGTCATGGGCTGCATCGAAGCACAAGGTTATGGAATAGCACGACCTATGCCTGCCTTGGATGTTTATGACTGGTTTGATGCTTATACACCAAATGAAGAATGGATAAAATGTGGTAAAAATGTGGTTACGGTCAAAGATCAAAAAATTAAAATCATCACGCTGACTACTGAGCAGTGGATAAATACCATCGAACAAGCAATGCTAAATAATAATAAAGATCATGAGATAACACGTTGCCATTTGGGGGCTTGGCTTAACCGCTTGAGAAACGATCAAGTATTTAACAAACGTAATATGTCTCAGATAGAACAAATGCACGATGTGCTGTTTTCTCTAGGTGATAATGTCATGAATGAATATCGAGAAAACAACCTTGAAGCGGCTAAAGGGGAGCTGAGAGATTTGCGTAAAACCTTGAATGGCCTACAAGAGCTGTTAGAAAAGAGTGCATAGAGCTATTTAGATATAGGCGAAAGTATAAACAAAAAAGCCTCTGTAAACAGAGGCTTTTTTGATGTATATGGCGGAGAGTCAGGGATTCGAACCCTGGGTAGGGATAAACCTACGCTGGTTTTCAAGCCATACAAATAGTTAACAGTACGAAACACTTACAATTGTTGCTCTGTTAATCTCCAAAATCTACATCTATGCGCTCATGGAGTGCCTACATATATGCACATATCAAGTTAGTTTCACATTGGTTAGTAGGGGCTTATACTGCCAACATATGCAAAAGATGTTTTTCCTCTACCAGTTAGTGCGAACAACGAAACATTTGCAAGACTAATTACAGATTCCGAACGTCTTTTTAACTTAACAGTTTGCCCGAATCTTGGAATAATTGGCTGTCCATCCAAAAATGCACCTTCTACGAACAAGTTGTATGGTTCTCTATCATCGTTATTAATAGCTATCTTCACTGTCATATCTTCTGGGTTAATACCACCGCCAGCCATAAATTCACTGCGTAAATCTTTATCAAGTGCTGATACCAACTCAAGTTTCATTGCTAAATATATATCTATATTTTCTTTGTTCTTACTTAGCTGAGCAGATATGCCACCTTTATAATCTTGATTTAAATTACCATCATCGGCAACGTTCAATAACGGTAGTTCAAATATACCGTAATAAAATGAATTTGAACCTTCTTTAAGACACTGTATCTTTTCAAGATTGATAAAGAATGGCGAAATTACGCGTGTAAGCTTTTCCTTTTTTTCGCCACAAGATTTACTGGATGGCATTCCTAGTTTTATTGCGGCGGCGGTCATTGATTTTTTACTTGATACGGTATCAACAATATCTGTAACATATAATGTGGATGTTATTTCTTGCCTGCAACCCACTAACGTTAATAAAGCAATGAGTACCACTATTATAGGTTTATTCATCTTAAATTATCTATTCCTGTTGTCTTTGAGTTCTTTTACCATAGCAAATAAATCATCAGCCGTTTTGCCATCTAAGTTAGCAAGTATTGCAGCTTGAACTTCCTCTTCTGACTTATCACCACCCATACTTGCTAATGCACCCGACATATAAATCCCAAATAGTGCTTCCTTAAACTCTTCTTTCTTTTCCTCGGTCAATTTTTCCTTGATCGCTTGTATTGACTTCTTCATGGCTTCATCTGAAGATGCATCAATTTTTGGATCACCGCAGGCTGTAAGCAATAAAGCGACCAAGATTAAAGATGCGATTTTGAAGGTGTATTTCATTTTCAATTTATCCAATTGATGGGTGGTTTATCAGGAAAGTTGCACATATGGAATCGCGGTACAAAAAAGGGGATGAAAAGTACGCTAAGTACAATTCGTCCCCACTTGTGCATCTGGCTGAAACGCATATATATGGCGGAGAGTCAGGGATTCGAACCCTGGGTAGGGATAAACCTACGCTGGTTTTCAAGACCAGTACATTCGGCCGCTCTGTCAACTCTCCAAGACGCGAAATAATACTCGGATCGCCTCTACAAAACAACAAAAATTTGAAATTTATTCGTTGCGTGAATCAGGGCTTGCACTTCTGAACTTATTAGGTAGGATCGTGTCTGTTAATTATGATAACAACTCATCAATCTAATACTGGAGATTTTCTGATGAATTATGATGCACAATCGACTGTTGTTCGTTCGCAAGAGTCTGTACTGACCTCTAATAAATTATTGCGTAATACCTATAGCTTATTAGGTATGACTTTATTGTTTAGTGCCTTAACTGCCGGTTTATCAATGGCGATGAACTTCCCGCACTTAGGTCTATTTACATTAGTAGGCTACTTTGGTTTGTTATTTTTAACATCTAAACTACGTAACAGTGTTTGGGGCTTGGTATCTGTCTTTGCTTTAACCGGGTTCATGGGGCTGACACTGGGTCCGATTCTTAATGCTTACCTCAGCATGCCTAACGGCAGTGAGATGGTGATGCAGGCCTTAGGCGGCACTGGCATTATCTTTTTTGCTTTGTCTGCATATGCGATTAAGAGTGAAAAAGACTTTAGCTTTATGGGCGGCTTCCTGTTTGTCGGCATTTTGGTTGCATTCCTTGCTGGTCTAGGCGCTTTCTTCTTTTCAATGCCAGGTTTGTCATTAGCGGTATCAGCAATGTTTGTATTGTTAATGTCGGGTTTGATTTTGTATCAAACAAGCCAAATCATCCATGGTGGTGAAACAAACTACATCATGGCGACAGTGACCTTATATATCAGCATTTATAACTTGTTCCTTAGCTTGTTACACTTGATTGGCGCCTTTTCTGGCGATGATTAAGTAATAAATCGCTTACTACTAGTCTACTTACAAGCCTCGTTAGTTCGGGGTTTGTTTGTTTTTGGGCTATAATAAACAAGTTATGACACCTACTACTCAACCACAATTGATAGATCGTTTCGGCCGACAAGTGACGTATGTACGCATGTCTATTACCGATCGTTGTGATTTCCGTTGCGTTTATTGCATGGATGAAGAGATGACCTTCATGCCGCGCGAACAGCTATTAACCTTAGAAGAAATAGCTTATTTATTACGTGCATTTTGTGAGTTAGGTGTTGAGAAGGTTCGGATTACAGGTGGTGAGCCATTAGTTCGACGCAATGTTGATTGGTTATTTCAGCATATAGGTGACTTAAAACAGACGACAGCATTGAAAGAGTTAAATGTCACTACCAATGGCTCGCAATTGACTAAGTATTCCGATGCTATGGTTGCTGCTGGTGTCGATCGGGTAAATATTAGTCTCGATTCTTTAAAGGCTGATCGATTTCGTGATTTAACACGTACGGGTGATTTAGCGACTGTACTTGCGGGTATTGAGGCGGCTAAAAAAGCAGGTTTTAAACGTTTAAAATTAAACGCGGTCATTATGAAGGGACGCAATGACGATGAGATTATCGATTTAGCTCAGTTTGCTCTCGATAATGAAATGGATATTTCATATATAGAAGAAATGCCATTAGGTCATGTGAGCCACGAACGTAAGGAAAGTTTTTATTCCAGCGATGACGTGTTAGCGGAGTTGAATAAGGTCTTTGATTTACAGCCGAGTATTAGTAAAACAGGTGGCCCGTCTCGTTATTATCAAGTAGCAAACAGTAAAAATAAAATTGGTTTTATCTCACCACATAGCCATAATTTTTGTGATACTTGTAATCGTGTTCGCGTTACCACGGAAGGGCGGTTGTTATTGTGCCTAGGCCAAGAGCACTCGGTTGATTTACGTGCTGTAATACGTAGTCATCCTGGTGATATTGACCGCCTTAAACAGGCGATTATTGACTCAATGGTAATTAAACCTAAAGGTCATGATTTTGATCTGAATGTTCAACCCGTCTTGTTTAGGCATATGAGTGTAACCGGTGGCTAATTATCGCCCGGAGATGACCGATGCTGGTATTCACAGCTTACATGAAACAACGGTTTTAGATGAACACGGCGAAGTTCGAGAGATCTCTTTAACGGGCGAAAGACCGCTTACTATTTATCTCGATAAACGTGAAATCGTGACCTTGATGACCTTAGGTTCGTATCCTGAGCTATTAACCTTAGGCTATTTACGCAACCAGAACTTAGTTGATCACATAGAAGATGTGGTATCAATTCAAGTGGATTGGGATGTTGAATCCGTTGTGGTCACTACGCGACGGGCTAAAGAAAATCTGGACCAATTATTAAGCAAAAAGATCGTCACCAGCGGTTGCGGGCAAGGCACGATGTTTGGTCATGTGATGGATTCATTAAGTGAACTGTCGCTGCAGTGTCCATCATTTTCTGCTGACTCTATCTATCAAGTGTTAAATGCCCTATCTGAATACAATGAAATGTATAAAAAGGCTGGCGCCGTACATGGTTGTGCCTTATGTACTGGTGAAGACATTGATATATTTGTCGAGGATGTGGGGCGGCATAATGCTGTGGATGCCATCTCGGGTTGGATGTGGTTGAACGGGGTGACTGGTGACAACAAAGTCTTTTATACAACTGGCAGACTAACATCTGAAATGGTAATTAAAGTGGCGCAGATGCAAGTGCCCTTATTATTATCACGTTCAGGAGTAACAGAAATGGGCCTGCGATTAGCCCGACAGGTTGGCATAGGCATGGTGGCTCGAGCTAAAGGCCGCCACTTTTTGGTATACAGTGGTCAGCAAGAGTTCACTGCATAACATCATCTCTTAGCTAGGGTTTATATGTTTAAGGCATTAGTTCTACAACAAGACGATCATCAAACCGTAGCTCAACTACAACAAATAGATGAGGCGAGCCTGCCAAATGAAAATATTGAAGTTGCTGTTGAATATTCATCGTTGAATTACAAAGATGGTCTGGCGATTACTGGCAAGGGAAGAGTTGTACGATCTTTTCCAATGGTGCCTGGTATTGATTTCTCTGGCACCGTTACTGTCTCTAGCGACAAGCGATTTAAAACAGGTGATAAGGTCGTATTAACTGGCCATGGTGTGGGGGAAAAACACTGGGGCGGCATGGCTGAAAAAGCCAAAGTGAGTGCTGATTGGTTAGTTCCGCTTGTTGACGGTTTAGATACTAAACAGGCGATGAAAATAGGCACGGCAGGTTTAACTTCGATGTTATCGATAATGGCTCTAGAAGAGGCGGGGTTAAAGCCGGAGCAAGGTGAAGTATTAGTCACTGGTGCTAGTGGCGGGGTCGGTAGTGTTGCCATTACTTTATTACATGCATTGGGTTATGACGTTGTTGCGCTGACAGGACGAATAGAAAACAGTCGATCATTGGAAACTTTAGGTGCAAGTAGAGTGATCTCACGTGATGAGATGTTGTTAGACAACAAACCCTTAGATAAACAGTTATGGGCAGGGGTGATCGATACCGTAGGCAGTCACATTCTGGCTAAGGCTTTAAGTCAAACACAATATGGTGGTGCTATTGCAGCCTGTGGCATGGCGGCTGGTATTGACCTACCAACAACGGTGATGCCTTTTATTTTACGTGGGGTGACGCTAGTCGGCATAGACTCCGTATATTGTCCTTATGCTCGTCGCATACAAGCATGGCAGCGTCTCGCTAAACTATTGCCAGAGTCATTTTTTGAACAAGCCTGTGAGCAGATCACCCTTGATCAAGTTCCCGATTATGCAGAAAAGATTCTACAAGGCCAAGTTAAAGGCCGCTTAGTTATCAATATCTGATTGCGCTCTATTTTCCATCTTCCTTTGTTTCCGTAACTCTTTACGCTCTTCTGGGCTCATATTTTTCATTTTTTCACGATGTTGCTCGCGCTCTTCAGGGCTCATGTTTTGCATTCTTTCTTGGCGTTTTTCGCGTTGCTCAGGACTTTTGTTCTTGAGTTTTCCACGCTGTGCTTTACGTTCTTCTGGACTCATATTCTGCCATTTTTCACGCATCGCTTTACGTTGGTCTTCAGGTAAACTTTTGAACCATTCTTTACGTTGACGTAATCGTTCTTTTTGTTCTGGATCCATATTTTTAAAGCGTTCATGTCGTTCACGGAGCTTTTGTTTTTCTTCTGGTGACATGTTTTTAAAACGTTCTAAGCGGCTTTTCGCTTTTTCACGTTGTTCAGGTGACATTGACTGCCAACGATCGGAACCACGTTGTAGCCGCTGCTGTTGTTTCGGCGTTAAGCTATCCCATTGTTCTTGCATGGGGGTGAGTGCATTTTGCTGCGCTTCAGTGAGTGATTGCCATGTAATGCCATCTTCGGCATAGCTAGGTTGAATCCCTACTATAGTTAATAGCAACAAACCTGCGAGAAATTTATTTTTCTGGTTCATCATCAGCCTCTTGCTCTGTTGTGACAGTTGGCACAGATGTTTCGGTCTCAAACCATATATCATCTTCTTGTGTCCAGTCTGCTAAAAATTCAATTAACTCAACGCTAGGCGTGTCGTCTTCACCATATAGATTAGCTGTAATGAACAAGCCCAAAATGATTAAGTAATAATGCTTAGCCATGTTGCTGTTCCAGTTCTAGCCATTCATAGAAATCTAAGTCTTCATACAAGTCGATTTCATCATGTTCATATAAGGCAATGCTTGCTAAAGGGTCTGTCATTTCATGTTGAATACCAATTCCAATAGGTAATGACAGGTAGATCATAAAGATCCCAGCCACAGATGCTGCAACACCGGTACTCCAGATCGGAAATGCAAAACGTTGTTTACTGTTTTTTGACAAGGCGGCATGTCTTGCTTGATTTAAGCGAGACAAATTAGCGGCATCAATATGTTCGACACTTTCATTCAGGTGGTACTTTAGCTGTGATTCAAACTCAGTTTGTTTATTAGTCACGGCCATACCTCACCTAAGTGTTCACGTAATGCTTTTAATGCTCGATGGTAATGGGTTTTGACACTGCCGGTTGAGCAGGCCATTGCGCTGGCAGTTTCATCCGTAGATAAACCTTGTAAACAACGACATAAAAAAGCTTGTTTTTGCCTTAATGGTAATAGCGTCATTGCTTGTTCTAGTTTATTCATCGCCTGTTGATTACCCAATAATTCATCTGGGCTACGACCGGCAGGATCCTGAACATGCTGAAGTGTGGCGTTGTCTTCGACATCTTCAGCATTGTGGTTAAACCATGGAAACCAACGATGTTGTAGTTGTTGTCGTCGATACCAACTTGTAATTTGATGCTGCATGATGCGGTGAAATAAAGGCGCCCATTCTTGTGGGGTTCGTGTCCCATATTTATTGACGAGCTTAATCATCGCGTCTTGGACTATATCGTGTGCATCATCAGCATTGCCGACTGCAAGTTGAGCCATGCGAAAGGCTTTTCTTTCATGTTCTGCAAGAAAGCTATTTAAAGCCTCATTCATTACATTACTTTTCCCTGATGAGATTGCATCAATGCCTACAACAAATAACGTGTAGGCATTGTACTGCAAATAGTCCCTAGTGGCGGTTGTTTGCATGGTTGTCATGACGACGATCTATACGGTCACCCTTGTGATCCAATTTGTTATTAATCCGTTCACCTTTGTTGTCCAGGCGTTGATCGATGCGATCACCTTTTGCCTCTAATTTATCAGCTAAATGTTCTTTACCATTCTCACGTGCTTTATCAGCACGGGCATCATAACGGTCTTCAATGCGATCACCTTTGTCATCCAGGCGTTGCTCTATGCGATCGCCTTTATTGTCGAGGCGGTGTTCAATTCTGTCGCCCCTGTCTTCTGCATGTGCAAAGCTAGAAGTTAATAACATCAAGGTAGAAAGTGAAACAGCAATAAAAGTAGTAGAGGTCATCATGTGTTCTCCTGTTGGTCAGTTAATATCGTGTCCTCAGTACATACAACGCATGAGATACAAATTGGTTGACAGGAAAATAGACTTATTTTTTTTCGAGGGTTTTAGCTTGGTCCCACAAAGCATCTAGCTCAGCTAAGTCACACTCAGCTAATGTTTTATTTTGAGCTGATACGTGTTGTTCGATAAATTCAAAGCGGCGTTTGAATTTATCATTGGTGCTGATAAGTGCTGTGTCAGGATCGACATGTAAATGGCGAGCTAGATTGGTACAAGCGAAGAGTAAGTCGCCTATTTCATCATGAAGGCGTTCGGGTATTAAGCCGTGCTGGATTTCATGCTGCACTTCATTTAATTCTTCATGAATTTTGCTAATAACGCCCTCAACATCAGGCCAGTCAAATCCAACAGTGGAGGCCAGTCGAGTTAATTCGACCGCATAGTTAAGTGTCGGTGTTGTTTCGCCTGCTTTGTCCAATAAAGAACGTGGTTTGCTCATGCGCGTGTGAACTTGATGATATGACGACGGTCACGTTTGCTCGGCCGACCTTTTTCATGTCTAAAGCCCAGAGGCTGATTTTTTATTTCTTCGTGTAACTGCTCACGTTTAAGTTTGCTTGCTTCACTTTCTTGATAGAGCAGCTGTGCTTCTGGTGCCGGTCTGCGTTGTTTAGATACGCCTAATATAGTGATGACATGTTCATATGGTGGCTTAGAGATAGTTAAAATATCGTCAGCTTTGATGTTACGGCTAGGTTTAACGCGATGGTTATTAAGATGAACTTTACCTCCGTTGATGGCTTCAACTGCTAGGCCACGCGTTTTGTAAAAGCGCGCAGCCCATAACCATTTATCTAAACGCTGACTATCATCTAACGGTGTTTCTTGTTTTGCCACTAAGCCTTGCCTTGTAACTGCGGGATGATCGATTCATTTTCTAACGTAGAGGTATCTTGTGTGATCTCATCCCCCTTAGCAATGGTACGCAATAAGCGACGCATGATCTTACCAGAACGTGTTTTAGGTAGATTATCGGCATAACGAATTTCATCTGGTTTTGCGATTGCACCGATTTGCTCTCCAACCCATGCACGTAATTCTTGTGTGAGTTCATCATCGATACCACCTTCGGGACGGTCGCCTTTTAATACCACATAGCTAAAGATGGATTCGCCTTTGATATCATGTGGTTTTCCCACAACAGCAGCTTCAGCCACACTTGGGTGTGCAACAAGGGCTGATTCGATTTCCATCGTGCCTAAACGATGACCAGATACATTTAATACATCATCAATGCGACCCATGATCCAGAAATAGCCATCTTCATCACGACGAGCACTATCGCCAGCCAGATAATATTTTCCATCAAAATATGGCCAGTAGGTATCTTTATAACGTTGGTCATCACCCCAGACGGTTTGAATCATTGATGGCCAAGGTTGACGAATAACCAAATAACCACCTTCATTCGCTTGGGTAATTTCTTCGCCTTCTTGGTTGACTATCGCGGCATCAATGCCGGGAAGAGCGCGTGTACATGATCCTGGTTTGGTGGCCATGGCGCCAGGGATAGGCGCAATCATATGTGCACCAGTTTCAGTTTGCCACCACGTATCAACGATCGGACATTTTTGTTTGCCAATCACGTTGTGATACCACATCCAGGCTTCAGGATTAATCGGTTCACCCACAGTACCTAATAACCGTAATTTGGATAAATCATATTGATTAGGCAGTTCATCGCCAATTTTCATCAAGGCGCGAATAGCTGTTGGTGCAGTATAGAAAATAGTCACACCTAGGCGCTGACAAATGTCCCAGAAACGTCCCGCATCAGGTACGGTAGGCACGCCCTCATAAATAACGATAGTTGAACCAGTGGCTAAGGGTCCATATGCGACATAAGTATGACCAGTGATCCAACCTACATCGGCAGTACACCAAAAAGTATCTGTTGCTTGAATATCAAATACCCAGCGCATAGTTGTAATCGCATTAAGTAAATAGCCACCTGTCGAGTGTTGAATGCCTTTAGGTTTTCCGGTTGAACCTGAGGTGTACAGTAAAAATAGAGGATGAGATGCTTCAACCCATTCCGGTTCGCATTCTGTAGATTGATCTTGTTCAGCATCCGACCACCAGATATCACGGTCGGCTTGCATTGAAATAGCATGGCCGGTGCGTTCGAATACAATAACGGTATCAACGCTGTCGCAGCCTTTTTCTAAGGCATTGTCTGTTGTTTTTTTAAGTTCAATAATCTTACCACCACGATTACCACCATCGGCAGTAATGACGAGTTTAGCTTGGGTATCTTCGATGCGATCTTTAAGCGATGAAGCAGAAAACCCACCAAATACGACAGAATGAATGGCACCAATTCGAGCACAAGCTTGCATAGCAATAACCGCTTCAGCAATCATCGGCATATAAATAATGACCCGATCGCCTTTTGTTATGCCTTGTGCTTTTAATGCATTGGCAAATACACAGACGCGGCGATGCAGTTCTCGGTAACTAATATGTTCAACATCACCGGGTTCGCCTTCAAAAATAATGGCTGTTTTGTCAGCATTTTCAGCTAATTGACGATCAATACAGTTATAGGACACATTTAACTTGCCACCGACAAACCAACTATAAAAGGGCGCATTAGAAGAGTCTAAGGTGGTGGTAAAGTCTGTTTGCCAATCAATTTCATTACGTGCTTGCTTAGCCCAAAATTCCTGATTATCTTGTGCAGCATCAGTATATAAATGTTCTAACGTTGTAGCCGCTAAGTTAGCAGAACGGACAAAATCAGCAGAGGGTGGAAATTGTCGCTCTTCATGCAAAGTTGACTGAATATTGTCTTGAGCCATTAAACATCACCTTTAAGTATTTTCAGCAAACTAAAGTATAGCTTGCTTGAGGGGAATAGAGGGGCAAAAAAATAAAAAAAAACTCCTCCAAAAGTTTCCTTAAGGAGGAGCAAAAGTAGGTGGTCAGTTTAGAAAAAGCCGAGTGGGCTGGTGCTATAGCTGACTAATAGGTTTTTAGTTTGTTGATAATGATCTAACATCATCTTATGCGTTTCTCGCCCTACACCCGATTTTTTATATCCACCAAACGCTGCATGAGCAGGATAGAGGTGGTAACAGTTTGTCCAAACACGACCTGCTTGAATGCCGCGTCCCATACGGTATGCGCGATTCATATCACGCGTCCATAAACCGGCGCCCAGACCAAATTCAGTATCATTTGCAATCGCTAAAGCTTCAGCTTCATCTTTAAAGGTAGTGACTGAGACAACGGGACCAAAAATTTCTTCTTGGAAGATCCGCATATCATTCGACCCTTTCATCAATGTTGGTTCGATGTAATAACCGCTATCAAACTCTGCACCGACTTGTGCAATATTGCCGCCGAGCAATAATTCAGCACCTTCGTTTTTGCCAATTTCAACATATTCAAGAATTTTTTCGAATTGTTGTTGTGACGCTTGTGCGCCCACTTGAACTTCAGTGTCTAAAGGGTTACCGCGTTTAATTTGTTTAGTCCGTTCAAGAATGATAGACATAAAGTCATCGTAAATACTTTCTTGAATCAGCGCGCGTGATGGGCAAGTACAGACTTCACCTTGGTTAAAGAATGCTAAGACAGCACCCTCAGCACATTTACTGATGTAATTATCTTCTTGTTGCATGATGTCTTCAAAGAAGATGTTAGGTGACTTGCCACCCAACTCAACTGTTGATGGAATGATATTTTCAGCGGCACATTTCAGGATATGTGCACCAACGGGGGTCGAGCCAGTAAACGCAATCTTGGCAATACGTTTGCTAGTTGCGAGAGCTTGACCTGCTTCGCCACCGAAGCCGTTAACAATATTAAGTACACCTGGCGGTAATAAATCACCAATCACTTCCATTAGTTTTAGAATAGAGAACGGAGTTTGCTCAGCAGGTTTCATCACAATGCAATTGCCGGTCACTAAGGCTGGCGCGATTTTCCATACTGCCATTAGTAATGGGAAGTTCCAGGGAATGATTTGACCAACGACACCAAGAGGTTCATGAAATTGGTAAGAAACAGTCATTTCATCTAGCTCACCCATGGTGCCTTCTTGGGCTCGAATACAACCGGCATAGTAACGGAAGTGATCAACGGCTAATGGTACATCAGCATTTAAGGTTTCACGTATGGCTTTACCGTTATCCCATGTTTCCGCAACAGATAACATTTCAAGGTTTTCTTCAATGCGGTCGGCAATTTTTAGCAGAATATTGGAACGTTCAGTGACGGAGGTCTTGCCCCAAGCGTCTTTGGCCGCATGAGCCGCATCAAGTGCAAGATTGATGTCTGCTTCTGTCGATCGAGGTATTTCACAAAAGCTTTCACCTGTTACCGGAGTAACATTGGCAAAATATTCACCTTTGACAGGTTCAACCCAGCCACCATTAATATAGTTACCATAGCGAGATTTAACTGAAACCAACGCGCCTTCTGTACCTGGTTGTGCATAGATCATAATCTTTCTCTCTTTTCAGTTGAACATAGAAAAATGACGAGGATAATGCGAGTGACATGGATAGTGCTATGACGATAATCTCTATTACTTGACTTAGAGTCCAGAACAGTCTAAAAGTTGCAATAAGCCATGCAATGAAACTATACAATGCAGATGAAAAAAACACCACTTACAAAACGGCGAGAGAAAAGGCAGTTATTGATCGAAAATAAACTGTCTTTTGCTGGGCCAGATACAGAATTAAGCATTTATGATACTTATCGCGCGTCTGCTGGCGTTGGGTTTGATGCAGATCAGTTGATGTACTTAGGCATGGTGACCGGCAAAAAAGTCATGCATGAGTCTGATGAGCAACAGGGCAAGATATTTTTACCCCATGAATCGTACGTGATGCCTCCCGGGAAATATGTTGAAATTGACTTCCCAGATGCTAACGAAGCTAAACCAACCACTTGTCTTACTATTGAAATCCCCAAAGAGCGTATAGAGCTTATTTCTGAACGTATGCGTGATGTAGCCGTTTTAGATGATCCAGAACATGATTGGCAGTATCAACCTCAGGTGATACATAATCACCATACTGCTGATACACAGCAATTATTAGAACGTTTGGTTTCATTGTTTACTCATAACCATCAGGATAAAGAAATGATGGTTGATCTTGGTGTGCAAGAACTGATCATTAAGTTATTACGGCAACAAGGAAGGGATATTTTATTAAGTTACAGTCAGGAATCTCCTGATTCGTCAGGCATCACAGCTGTATTACATTATCTTGAACAAAACCTAGCCATACCATTAGATATAGAACAGCTGTGCCGAGAGGCCTGTATGAGCAGAAGCCGTCTATATATAGAGTTTAAAAAACAGCTTGGTTGTTCTCCAGGTGAATATCAACAGCAGCAACGATTAAAAAGGGCTGCTGACTATCTGAAGAACGGCAAAACCGTTACAGAGGCTTGTTACGATGTTGGCTTTAATGACTTGAGTCATTTCAGTCGTCGTTTTACTTTGTTTTTTGGTTTGTCACCCAGACAGTTTCGTGAAGAGCACAATAAAGAAAATATCGATAAATTAGCTTAGACAAGGACAGGGCTAATTGTTAGCATAGTCGAGTGTTTTACTCGGTAATTCATGAGGCCGTTTTTCTACGGCCTTTTATTGTTTTAGATAACTATAATTAAGGAGCTAATAATGAGCGTTTTAGTCACAAGCCCAGCACCAGATTTTACTGCACCAGCAGTGATGCCTGATAACAGTATTAACGAAGAGTTTTCATTATCTGATTATAAAGGTAAGTACATTGTTTTATTCTTTTACCCTTTAGATTTCACATTTGTTTGTCCATCAGAAATCATCGCACACCATCACCGTGTAGCTGAATTTAAAAAACGTGGTGTTGAAGTAGTCGGTGTTTCTATCGATTCACAATTCACTCATCTAGCTTGGCGTAATACTGCACCAGAAAATGGTGGTCTTGGTCAAATCGACTTCCCATTGGTTGCTGATATCCAACATGAAATCGTTGAAGCATATGGTGTTAAGCACCCTGCAGGTGTTGCATTACGTGGTTCGTTCTTAATCGACAAAGAAGGTATCGTTCGCCACCAAGTTGTTAATGATCTGCCATTAGGCCGTGAAGTAGATGAAATGTTACGTTTGGTTGATGCTTTGCAATTCACTGAAGAGCATGGCGAAGTCTGTCCAGCTGGTTGGCAAAAAGGTGATGAAGGTATGAAGCCTGATGCTGCCGGTGTTGCAGATTACTTAGCTAAGAATGCAGATAAACTATAATTAGTTTTAGCAATACTTAGATACAAAAATGCCCCGGAATTCGGGGCATTTTTTTTCCTATAACAAACTAGGCAGAGGATAAGTCAGCGCTCGTTAAACGCGATTCTTTTCTCTGATTTCGGCCAATGTTTTACAGTCGATACATAATGTAGCAGTAGGACGCGCTTCAAGACGGCGGATGCCGATGTTGACGCCACATGCCTCACAGAAGCCGTAATCACCTTTTTCTAGATCAACTAATGACTCTTCAATTTTCTTGATTAATTTGCGTTCACGATCACGCGTACGAAGTTCAAGCGTAAACTCTTCTTCTTGAGTTGCGCGGTCATTAGGATCGGGAAAGTTAGCGGCATCATCTTGCATGTGATGTACTGTACGATCTACTTCTTCCATTAAGTTTGCTTTCCAGCCTTCTAGGATGCCACGGAAGTGTAGACTTTGATCTGTATCCATGTATTCTTCCCCGTCTTTCTCAACATATGGGACGAATTTAGCATCACGTTGCGTTGAATCCATGTGGCAAAACCTCTTAACAAATGAAAATTTAAGGCCGCATCTATACCAGACGTAACCTTGATGTGCAAAAAATTAACTTCTATTTTATCTTATTTTTGGAGTAAAAAACGAGTAATGAAGCAATTAAAAGCAGTAATTTTTGATGTTGATGGCACGTTAGCTGAAACGGAGCGTGATGGACACCGAATTGCATTCAATAAAGCATTCGAAGAACACCAGTTAGATTGGAATTGGGATGAAGACTTATATGGTGAATTGCTAGCAGTAACAGGCGGTAAGGAGCGTATTGGATATTACTTGTCTGACTTTAATACCGGTTTTGAGTTTGCCGGTGATCTGACCGAACTTATTAAAGCGTTACATGCCTCAAAAACAAAACATTTCGTAGCGTTACTAGAAAATAAAGCGATTACTTTACGTCCCGGTGTTGTGCGACTGATAAATGAGCTGCGAAATAGTAATTTGCGCATGGCAATTGCGACTACAACCACACCTGAAAATGTCACCGCATTAATCAAAAACACCTTAGGTGAACATGCGATGGAATGGTTTGATTGCATCGCCGCTGGCGATATAGTTCCAGCCAAAAAACCCGCTTCTGATATTTTTGATTATTGCTTAGAGCAAATTGGTTTTTCTGCTGATGAATGTTTGGCCTTTGAAGATTCAGCAAATGGTGTACGTTCATCATGTGCGGCGGGTATCCCAACCATAGTGACTTTTAATGCGTATACAGAAGAGGATGACTTTACTGGTGCGCTTAGTGTCTTTAACCACTTAGGTGAAGTGGATTTGGCCTGTGAACATATTGCAGGTAAAGCCATCAACAACTCATTCATTACGGTAGATGTGTTAAAACAATTACATGCACAAGACTAATAAGAACATTGCTCAACGGGCACAAGATATTTCACCTTTTCATGTTATGGATATATTAGCGCAAGCTCGACAGCTTGAAGCGCAGGGCCAAGATATTATTCACATGGAAGTAGGGGAGCCTGACTTTGAAACGCCACAGCCAATCATAGAGGCCGGAATACAAGCTTTAATAGAGGGCAAAACCCATTACACGCCGGCATTGGGATTACCTGAACTGCGGGAGGCGATATCAGCTTGGTATCAAACTCGGTATCAAGTTGATGTTTCTGCAGAACGTATTGTAGTAACGCCGGGCGCTTCAGGTGCTTTGTTATTAGTGATGGGGGCATTATTAGAGCAAGGTAAGAATGTATTGCTGGCAGATCCCGGCTATCCCTGCAATCGCCACTTTGCTCGATTTGTTGAAGGTGATGTTAAGTCTATTCCTGTAACTGCAGATAGCTTGTACCAACTTACCGCCGAGCATATTCATCAATACTGGGATGAAAACTCGGCAATGGCCTTAGTTGCATCACCATCGAATCCAACAGGTACGGTGATTACGGAATCACAATTAGGTGATTTATCACAAGCGATAAAAGCCAAAAAGGGTCATTTAGTGGTTGATGAAATCTATCATGGCCTGACTTATGATGGCTTTGAAACGCCAACCGCCTTAGCGATTGATGAGCACGCTTTTGTGGTTAATAGTTTCTCGAAATATTTTGGCATGACTGGTTGGCGTCTGGGTTGGTTAGTGGTACCAGAAGGTTATACCGAGGTGATGGATAGGCTGGCTCAAAACTTATTTTTAGCGGCACCTACCATGTCGCAATATGCTGCTTTGGCTGCGTTTCAACAAAATACCTTAGACATATTAGAGCAACGTAGACAAACATTTGAACAGCGACGTAATGTCTTATTGCCTGCATTACGGGACGTAGGTTTTGAAATTCCAGTTACGCCACAAGGGGCATTTTATTTGTATGCCAATTGTTCACGCTTATTAAATGAACAGATCCCAGACAGCATGGCCTTATCGAGGTTTTTATTAAAAGAAGCCGGTGTAGCAATGACACCGGGGTTGGATTTTGGTAGTTATCATGCCGATCAACATTGTCGTTTTGCTTATACAACCGATGAAACTAGGCTCTTAGAAGCAGTAGAAAGGATAGCAGCAGCCAGCAAAACGCTGAGCTAGTTAATGTTTATGCATATGGTTATGTGTGGCAGTTGAGTTATAACCACGAAGTTGGTCGTAAAGCTGAATCTGCTCTGAGCTTAACCATGCCTTTTGTTCTAGGTGAGCATTTAAATGCACAAACCTAATCTTGGCTTCTAAAATACCTAGATCGCCCAATAAAACATCAAGTTTGACTGAATCAATTGAGCTATTGGCAAAAAGCTCGTTGAGCTTATGTTCTTTTTCGACGAACTGTTCACCATAGGCTATTGCATGTAACTTCATCGCATCGAAGATCGCTTGTGATTGCTGTACTTGATTTTCAGAAAGGCCGAGCTCTTTAGCTAGGTCAAGCACATGACGTGGTCCAGGAAATTGATTCAATTCAGCCGCTTTGGCATACCCCAATCCTTTACCGTTTAAATAGCCGGTGATTTCGTGTTGAGATAAGGATTTTATTTCTCTTTTTTCTTGTCCGGTGGTAGTGGCAAAGGCTGATATAGATAGAAGGCTGACGACCAGCGCGATAATGAAACTATTCATAGTTAACCTTACAGTTGAAAAAGTTGTATTAAAAGATTTTATGACATTGCTGTAAAATATCAATCTTGAAAGCCTAATAAAATAAAACAGTAATATGAGTGAAACTTTAGATCCAGAAAATGAAATTTTATGTGAGTGCAGTGGCACCACACGAAAAAAGATTGAAAGCTTAATTGAACAAGGGATTGATGATATTGACGGTATATCAAGAAAAACTGGCGCGGTGTCTGGATGTGGTTCCTGCGAGTGGGATCTTGAAGACTTTTTAGCCGAACACGTCAAACAAAAATAAGGCAGCGACCTTAGCTACTGCCTTATTTAGCATTACCTCTTCTTCAAGTTCTCAACAAATAACGCCGTTGCTCCGGCAACTGCTGCTGGGATAACAAAGAAGTTAACAATTGGAATCATGGTGGCAAACATCGTCGCCATACCAAAGCCAAGGGCCAAACTACGTTTTTGTTTTAATACCGTACGCTGTTCTTTAAAGCGTAACTGATGATTTCCCATCGGATAGTCGTGATAATCCAAAGCCAGCACCCAACTGGAAAATAGCAACCACACTAAAGGTGAGAAGAAGTTCAGCACCGGGATAAAAGATAAAATCAGCAATGGAATGATCCATATAACGAGATAAACCAGCTTTCTGATTTCGTTAAAAATCATCTTAGGCGCGTCTTTTAAGATCTCAGTGAAACTCATGCTTGGAGGGTTATCACCTGATAATTTAATTTCAACGGCTTCTGCTAAGGCACCATTAAATGGAGCCGCGAGAATATTGGCGAGGATTGAGAAAGTAAAAAATACCAACATGCTTAGCAAGGCGACAAACAAGGGCCACAAGAACCACATCACCGCATTAATTAACCAGTCAGGTAGCCATGTTGGCATTAATGCCGCCATCCATTTATCAAACTCGTTTAAACCATACCAAATGGCAAAACTGAATAGGATGGTATTGATGGCCACGGGCAAGTAGGCAAACTTACGTACACCTTTGCGATGAATTAAACCAAAACCTCGAAATAGGTAGCCAGCACCTTTAAATAAACTTCCCATAAAAATCCTTAATAATGTTGTAGTTGGTCTTTTGCCAATAATGCCGCGCCATACGCTGCTTCAGTATATCGAGGCTTAATAAAAGGAACGACAAGTTGTTGTTGGCGAATAGTTTGCCATATTTGGTTACTAGCGCCACCACCTACTGTGCAAATCGAAGTGAGTTTATTTTGGCTGTATTCTTGTAAAAGCTGATAGCCTTTGGTTTCAATATCTGCAATGCCAGAAAGTATTCCCTGTAAAAAGTCGGCATCACTATTTGGTCGAGGTGTAAGTCGTGGTTGCAAGTCTGGATTTAACTCCGGAAAACGTTCTCCGGGTGTTAGTAGCGGGTAATAACTCACAGGTTTTATAGTTAAATCTATTTGTTCGCTTAGATTTTCAAGCTCTTGGTCAGTAAAGAAATTTCGTAATACAGAACCGCCAGAGTTTGATGCGCCACCCACTAACCAACGTTTGCCAAGACGATGGCTGTAAATACCTTGTTCAGGTTTGAAAACAGCCTTGTCGGTGATGAACTTTAATACCAAAGTAGACCCTAATGATGTGACGCCATCGCCGATATTATTTACACCAGTAGCGAGTAAGGCGGCGATACTATCAGTAGTGCCAGCGACAATTGTAGGAACATAATCTATATTAAATTGTTTGCACAGTTCATCAGGTAATTGGCCAATCGTTGTGCCGGGTTTAACCACTTTGGGTAAAACGTGTTCAGGTACTAAAGCGAGTAGCCAATCAGGCCAAGATAACTGAATAGGGTCATAACCTGTTTTTAGCGCGTTGTTATAGTCGCTAATGCCTAAATCTGCACCTAAGTTAACGTTAATCCAATCAGTTTGGTGCAATAATTGGAAATCTGACTTCAAGTCATATTGCTTTTGCAGGTGTAATAATTTTGCGAGGCCGCTACTCGCGCCATGAGCAGCTGATTCGGATGGCGCAGATTGTTTGATCCATTCACTTTCAGTAACTGCTCTCGCATCGTTGTACATCAAAAGTGGCGTTAAAGCCTTGCCACTATTATTAACCACCATGACTGAACCAGAAGTCGCATCAACCGCAATATTTTTAACTTGGTAGTCGTTAAGTTGAGCAAATAGAGTTGTTAATACCGATTTAACAACAAGCCATTGTTGATGTGGATCTTGTTCGGATTTTGGAAGGGGTGAAAGTGGTGTGGCAATGGGCTGTTGGCGTTGTGCAATTACATCGCCAGACTGGCTAATGGCAATGGCTCGACACCCAGAGGTGCCGAGATCAATACCGATATAAGCGTTATTAGACATAACGCTTAATCATTAACTTACGGAAGCTGAACAGGTGTTGGTGCAACCCAACCTGCTTGGGTATGTTCAGCAACAACGTTGGTATAAACACCGCCACGAACATTAAAAATACCAGTCACACGCATAAAATGCGGATCACACGCAGCCACTAAATCATCAAGGATTTGGTTAGTCACTTTTTCGTGGAATGCGCCTTCATCACGGAAAGACCAGATATAAAGCTTGTAAGATTTCAGCTCCACACACTTTAAATCGGGCACATAGTCGATTTTTATTGTGGCAAAATCAGGTTGACCTGTTTTTGGACATAAACAAGTAAATTCAGGAGTCTCGATGTGAATGGTATAATCACGCTCCGGAATGGCATTGTCGAAAGTTTCCAGTTCTTTACTTGGATTTGTGGACATGAAGCTACTCTAACTTAATAATAAAAACGCACATTATCCCTTACTTGGCAGATTAAATTAAGTGTTAGAAATTATCGTAATCACAATTGTATTATTTGCAGTGTTTGCCGCAGTCGCGTGGTATGCACACTCACGCAGTCAGAAAATGGCTAAATTATTAGATTTAGATGCTGAAGATTCTGATTTTGATGAAGACGCTTATGATGGCGATAGTTTTGATGCTTTATATGAACAAGAGCTCAAGCAACAACAGGACAGTGTTCAAACCAATGACGATACCGTGCATTTATCGGCTTCAGCAAGGCAAGCCGCTCCAGTAAGACAAGAACCGCCAGCTCTTACTCCAAACCAAGATAGCAGTGAGCTTCAGTCAGAATCATCTCCAGAAGATGAAATGAAGATGGAAATGGCGCAAGAACATGATTGGGATATGGTCATCTCATTTACTATTATGGCGATGGACGGTGAACAGTTCGCTGGAAAAGCGGTGAAAACGACCTTAGACAATTTAGACTTACATTTTGGTGATATGCAGATTTATCACCGCTATACAGCGGGCTCACAAAAACTAACCTTATTCAGTGTGGCGAACATTCTAGACCCAGGCACCTTATTGCCAGATGATATGGCAACCATGACAACGCCGGGTTTATTGATATTTGCCAGATTGCCGGGACCAACTAATGGTCTGACCTTATTTGATGACCTGCTTGATACAGCGCAGAAATTAGCGGCGACCTTAGGCGGCGTATTAAGTGATGAGAAACGTGAACCAATCAGCGAATCTACCTTAGAAGAAATGCGTAGTCGGATCTTTTCCTTAAACCTATCACTACAGACAGAAAGTCATCAGTAAAAAATGATCATGAACACCGAGATAAAGCAGCGTGCAGATAAGCTGCACCACTTAATAAATAAATATAACTATCAGTATTATGTTGTTGATACGCCTGAAGTTCCAGATGTCGAATATGACCGGTTGTTTCGTGAGTTACAACAATTGGAAGCTGAACATCCGGAGTTACAAACATCATCATCGCCGACACAACGAGTGGGTGGTGCAGCCTTAGATAAGTTCAGCCAGATCACTCATGCCTTGCCAATGTTGTCCTTGGATAATGTCTTTGATACTGAAGAATTACAAGCATTCGAACAACGTGTTTGTGATCGTCTAAATACTACCGATACACAAACCTTCGCCGCCGAACCTAAACTCGATGGTTTGGCTATCAGTATTCGGTATGAAAACGGCATATTGGTACAAGCGGCTACTCGTGGTGATGGCACAGTCGGTGAAGATGTCACCGTTAATGTGCGTACGATTCAAACGATACCGCTTACCTTAACAGGCGATAACATTCCTGAGGTGGTTGAAGTTCGGGGTGAGATCTTTATGCCGAAAGCCGGCTTTGATGCATTGAACCAAGCTCAAACCGCTGCGGATAAAAAGCCATTTGTGAATCCACGTAATGCTGCAGCTGGCGCCTTAAGGCAGTTAGATTCAAAAATCACTGCCACACGACCGCTAGAGATTTATTGTTATGGCATTGGTGAAATCCAAGGCATGGACAAGCCTGCTAGTCATAGTGATGCAATGCATTTAATTGCGAGTTGGGGCTGTCGTATCTCACCTGAATTAAAACAAGTGAAAGGTGTAGCAGGTTGTTTGGAGTACATTAAACAACTAGGCGAACGTCGTGAGTCACTGCCCTATGAAATTGATGGCGTAGTGATGAAAGTGGATGATACAGTGCTACAAGAACGTTTAGGCTTTGTCTCAAGAGCACCTCGCTGGGCGATTGCTCATAAATTCCCCGCACAAGAAGAAATAACCGTAGTAGAAGATATCGAAGTACAAGTCGGTCGCACCGGTGCCATTACACCTGTTGCTAGGTTGAAACCAGTCTTTGTGGGTGGTGTTACCGTCAGTAATGCAACCTTGCATAATGAAGACGAAATCCGCCGTAAAGATGTACGGGCGGGTGATAGTGTCATCATTCGCCGCGCGGGTGATGTTATTCCTGAAGTGGTGCAAGTGGTGTTGTCTAAACGCCCAGAAAACACCCAAGAATTTGTCATGCCCACACATTGTCCAGTCTGTGGCTCTGTAGCAGAAAAGGAAGAGGGCGAAGTCGTGTTACGTTGCAGTGGCGGTTTATATTGTGCAGCTCAACAAAAAGAAGCGATTAAACATTTTGCATCACGAAAAGCTTTAGATGTAGATGGTTTAGGCGATAAATTAGTTGAGTTATTAGTCGATGAAGCTTTGATTAACGATACGGCAGATTTGTTTACTTTAACTGTAGATCAAATCGCTTCATTAGAGCGTATGGGTGAAAAATCAGCTGAAAACCTAGTTACTGCATTACAAATCGCTAAAGAAACACGTTTTAACCGTTTTTTATATGCCTTAGGTATCCGTGAAGTAGGTGAAGCAACGGCACGATCATTAGCCAAGCATTTCTTGAATTTAGAGGCACTTGAAGTTGCTGAAGCGCAGACGCTGATTGAAATTGAAGATGTCGGCCCGATCGTGGCACAACATATTGTGACATTCTTCCAACAAGATCATAATCGTGAAGTCCTAACTAAATTATTAGACGCGGGTGTAACGTGGCCGATCGAAGAAAAAATTGAATCGGATTCCGAGCTAAATAATAAAACGGTGGTATTAACCGGGACTTTAGAACAATTATCGCGTAGTGAAGCGAAAGAAAAACTATTAGCCTTAGGCGCTAAAGTCGCAGGCAGTGTGTCTAAAAAGACAGACTATGTGGTCGCTGGGCGTGATGCGGGTTCAAAGTTAACGAAAGCCGAATCTTTAGGCATCACCGTGGTGGATGAAGCCACCTTAATCACTTGGATAAGTTAGAGAATACCCAAGTTCCTTGAATATACCCGCTTTCAGCGCTTGGCTAATACGTCAAGACAAGGCACAATGTGCAGGAAATGACACGTCCTTTTCAAGCGTTGTAACGCCGTATTGACGTAATTAGCAAAGCGCCCGTAGGGCAAGACGATAAACGCACATCTTCTTCGTTATAAAGCCTTTAATTAGAATAACTAATCCTCAGCCTTTATGTCTTGAATCTGCACGTTTCTAGTCTTGCTGAAAATGGGTATATTCAAGAAATTTGGGTACTACAATGACTGCACTTGCAGAAGCAATTAAAAAGGTCGCAACCGGCCCACATTTAAGCAAAGACTTATCTGTAGAAGAAGCGCGTTTGGCAACGACTGAGATCTTGTCGGGTGAAGCCGATGAAGTACAAGCGGCAATTTTTTTCATCGCCATGCGGATGAAAACAGAAACAAACGAAGAAAATTTGGGGATTTTACAGGCCTTACAAGCGTATACCTTGCAAGAAAGCGCAGATGTAGAACAGTTGATGACCATTGCTGACCCGTTTAATGGCTTTAATCGCCATTGTCCTGTGATGGCGTTTTTACCGCCTGTCTTAACTGCATCTGGATTACCGACGGTTTCTCAGGGTGTGAAAGAGATGGGCCCTAAGTTTGGGGTGACACATTCGCAAGTGTTGTCGGCAGCAGGGGTGAATGTTGATTTAACCGTTAAAGAAGCTACACAACGCATAAATCAATCAGATCTTGCATGGTCATACCTAGATCAAGAACATGCCAGTCCAGCAGTATTTGCGCAGCAAGAGCTGCGAACACGTATAATTAAACGCCCGAGTTTAGCCACATTAGAAAAAATGGTCATACCAATTAAGGCAAAACAGAACCACCTTCAAATTGGTTTTGTGCATAAGGCCTATCCACCCGTATTAGCGTGGTTGTCACAACAAATAGGTTTATCCTCGGCATTAATCATTCGAGGCATTGAAGGCGGCGTATTACCGACGTTACGCGAACATTCAAATAACCATCGTGCTTTTCCTGACAAAGTTGAAGCATGTGAATTAAACCCAGCAGATTTTGGCATAGAACAAGACACCCGCGGTGTATTACCAAATCAAGAAACGGTTACAGCAGCAGAAACGGTTGAGTTAGCGTTAAAAGCATTTAATGGCCAAACGGGTACCACCTATGACAGTTTAGTTTATGGTGCCGCTTCAGCCCTATGGCATACGGGTCTGCAAGCAACAAAGCAACAAGCAGCCGATCATGTCAGAGACGTCATTAATTCTGGTAAAGCCAAAGCCCACTTTGAACAAGGCGTCGGCTAAATGGTTTTTCAACAAACATTACAGTTCTCTAATTCAGGCCGTGGAACGACTAATATTACCCAACAGGTTCAACAGCTGGTGATGCAATCAGGCATTAGCATCGGTACCTGTCATGTATTTGTCCAACATACCAGTGCATCATTGATGTTATGTGAAAATGCCGATCCTGATGTACGTCGAGATTTAGAAACGTTTATGCAACATATCGTGCCGGATGGCGACCCGATGTTTTTACATCAGGATGAAGGCCCCGATGATATGAGTGCGCATATTCGTACAGTTTTAACCAATCCAGACGTCACCATGCCGGTGACTCAAGGCCAATGTGACTTAGGTATCTGGCAAGGATTATATTTATGGGAACACCGAACTCACCGACAGCAACGTCGCGTGATAGTCACGGTGCAAGGTGAGTAACATGAACAACAAATATTACAGTGATGAAAATAACGAAGAGTGGAATGACGACGAGTTCAAAAGCAAAAGCGAAATTAAGCGCGAACTGCTAGAGTTAAAAGAACTAGGCCGAGAGCTGATTAGTTTGCCAGTCAAAGATTTGAACAAACTGAATCTGACAGAGCGGTTAATGGATGCGGTGCTCAAAGCCCAACCGATGACTCATGGTGCTCAAAAACGTGAAATTGGTCGTGTCGGCAAGCTCATGGTTGATGAGGACTATGAACAAATCCAACAAAACCTAAAGAAAATAAAACAAGCGCATAATGGTGAAGTTAAACAGTTTCATCAACTAGAACAATGGCGAGATGAGTTATTAGCAGGTGACAAAGAAGTCATGAATGTATTGGTCAGCACCTTTGAAGACTTAGATATTCAGTATGTACGCCAACTTATTCGCAATGCACAAAAAGAAGATAAACAAGAAAAAACGCCAAAATCGGCACGATTATTGTTTAAATATTTACAAGATCAGCAAGCAAATTTAGCTGATTTATAATTATAATGAGGTCATAATCCTCATTAACAGGCTATTATGTGTCTTTTAGACATATATCGTTTTATACCTGAACCGGTGAATTCGGGTATAATTTTTACAATTCACCAACAAAATGAGTAAATAACATGAGTAAAGGTACAGTTAAATGGTTCAACGCCGATAAAGGTTTCGGTTTTATTTCACCTGAAGATGGCAGCAAAGATTTGTTCGTTCATCATTCAGAAATTCAAGCAGGTGGCGGTTACGCAACATTGAACGATGGCCAAGCTGTCGAATTCGAAATTGGTGAAGGTCAAAAAGGCCCTTGCGCAAATAAAGTTACACCTATCTAGTCTAGGCAGTAACAGATAACAAGCAAAGACAGTCGGACGGCATCGCCGCCCGACTGCCTTTGGGCGTTATATTGAAAATAACTGGCTAACATCATCGCCTCATAGAAGCATGATCTTAACTATAAGTCAGTTCAGTGCTCGACTATTTAGACGCTTAACCGCTCAGACAAAAAGTCGAAAACTTTTCTAATTCTTAAGTTTGTTCGTAACTCGCAATGGGTAACTAACCAAAGTTCACCTTGGATCGTTGGTTCATTTGGCTGAACAGCAACGACTTGAGTCTCGATATCTCCAATTTCTATGGTCATCACACCAATTCCTAAACCTTGTTTGACCAATTGCCAATGGACGAGGTGATTCATGGTTAATATAGGAAATTGTTCATTTGACACTTCTATGCCCAGTTTTTCTTTGAGTGAACTTGGGTAGTCGGATGTTGATGAAAATCCAATAAAGTCGGCATATTTGATCGCTTCCTTGCCGTGTTTCTTTTCAATATTGTTTAAATACTCGGGTGTTGCATATAAACGAGCTTGGTAATCTTTTAGTCGTTTCGCAATAAGATCGGGTTGAGTTGGACGATAGGCTCTTAATGCAATGTCGGCTTCTCTGCGGTTTAAGTCGCGCGTTTCATTGGATACTTCAATTTCAATTTGAATGCCGGGATATAAAGCTCGAAGTTCTGCGATTAATGGCGGGAGAGTGTAATAGGCCATGCTTTCGGTGGCACTGATGCAAACATTGCCTTCTAAGGTCATAGACAGCCCAGCAGCACTCAAAGATAATGAATTCGCTGCTTTACCCATGTTTTTAACGTGAGCCAGTAATTATAAGCCTGTTGGCGTGAGGGTTAATCCGGTGCCAACACGATCGAATAGTTGTACGCCTAATGTGTGCTCTAATGCAGAGACTTGTCGGCCTAATGTAGGTTGGGTCATGCCTAAAGCGCGAGCAGCTGCTGATAAGGTACCTTCTTCAGCGGTGACCAAAAATGCGCGCGCTTGATTCCAATCAAATTGAATACTTCGCCAGTCCATACAAATATGCATAACCATTATAGTTTTTTAGCTATTCTATATAAATATTTGTATTGGTACCATACAGCTTCACTTAAGTAAGGAGAAAAGATGATCTCACCGAATAAATTTTGGAATAAACATGCTGAAGGCTACGCAAAAAGAGCCGTGCCGAATGAGACGATCTATCAAGAAAAGTTAGCGATGACGCAACGGTATTTTAATGATGAGATGGCGGTGATGGAGTTTGGCTGTGGTACAGGCTCAACGGCATTAGTTCATGCGCCTTATGTTAAAAACTATCTAGCGGTTGATGTGTCTGACAAGATGATTGATATTGCCGAAGCGAAGTTAGCCGATACAGATATCAACAATCTTGAATTTAAGGTGTCAGCCATTGAGGATTTCAAACCCTCCCACGCTAGTTTTGATGCTGTGTTGGGGTTAAATATTTTGCATTTATTAGATGATCCTCAGGCAAGTATTAAGCACGCTTTTGAGGTATTGAAACCGGGCGGCATCTTTGTCACTAGCAGTCCTAGTCTAGCTGGCTGGATGAGGATCTTACAGCCTATATGGCCGATCGGCGTTTGGTTAGGCTATATTCCGAAAATACAGTTTTTTTCTCACGATAATATTGCTGCATATATGAAAGAGGCGGGTTTTGTTATTGAAGAGCACTGGATTCCTGACGAAAGTAAAAGAACCAGTTTTATCATTGCAAAAAAACAGGGTTAACGTTACAAAAAGTAATAAAATACGTTGGTGTTATGCAATATGACTGGGAAAGGTATGAACGTAGACTTTTGGCATCAAAAATGGGAAAAAATAGAAATAGGTTTTCATCAAAGTAAACCTAACCTTTTATTGGTAGCGAACTTCAATAAACTTAAGCTCGCTGAAGGCAGCCGTGTATTTTTACCCTTGTGTGGTAAGACGCTAGATATAGGCTGGCTACTTTCGAATGGCTATCACGTTGTTGGTGCGGAATTGAGTGGTCTCGCTATCGAACAATTGTTTGATGAACTTGGCTTAGTCCCTGACATAACAGAATGTGGTGAGTTGATACTTTATCGTGCAGACAAAGTAGACATCTTTGTCGGTGATATCTTCGATTTATCTAGTGAGCTTATTGGTGCGGTCGATGCCATTTATGACCGAGCGGCTTTGGTTGCCTTGCCAGAAGACATGCGTAAGCGATATGCAAAGCATTTATTAGAGATTACAGACTCTGCAGAGCAATTATTGATTACCTTTGAATATGACCAAAGCTTAATAAATGGACCACCGTTTTCGATTAATAGTGAAGAAGTAAATCAACACTACAACGCTGCTTATAACTTGTTACTGATTGAGAGTAAATCTGTTGAAGGTGGGTTGAAAGGTGTGTGTGCGGCAACTGAACATATCTGGTTATTAACAAATTAAGGGGACGCTTCCCTTTAAAGATAAGCGCCCCACATAATTATGGCGATTAATACACCACTAATTGTCTAACAATCTCGGTATGGGCTAATACTTCAGTTATTTCTAAGTTAATAGATTCTTTTGTTTCTGCACTTAAAGCAGGATCATCACGTGTTAATACCAACACAGTGGCTGGATGAACAAACATATCTTTTGTGTGATAACACTCAGCCGGCGCTGCTGGTAAAGCACCATCGTGGTGATAGTCTTTTTCTAGCTCTTCATTAGAAATCGTATCTAACATGCCTTTTAAAGGTAATGTTTGTTTTAAATAAGCATCACACTGGGGGAGACGAAGGCGCGCTGTTTCAATCACGTCTTCTGATATAGCAAGCAATTTATTTGCTTGTTCGTTAAGTTGTGTATCGGTGACGCCATCTACTTTTAAATTGGTAATCAGTTTGCCCGCTTCAATTTCATATTCAGCTAATAAACCGGCTACTTTTGAAATTTGTTGCTTGGCTAATGTATCTGTAATATCAGCACGTTCAACGTTCTTAAGCTCTTCTTCTGACATAACGCCGCTAGCGTGTATGTTTGGAGCCATGAACATTAAGCCCAACATGGTGAATTGTAGTGATTTTTTTATCATAATTATGTCTACTGTTTTTAGAGAATTAAAGATGCGGTAATGATAACCATTCTCATTAGTAATTGAAAGTAAAATAGTGTACTAAATAAGAGTTTAGTTTATTTTGAGTTAGAAATAGTGTTATTGATTGGGTAGTTGAACGATAAAATATGCACCACCAAGGCGTCCTGTTTTTAATAATATTTCACCTTGATAAGCTTCAATAATGTCACTGACGATGGCTAGACCTAAACCTTGACCTTCAACTTGCGTGTCGATACGTTTGCCACGTTTAATAATATCTTTTTGGGCATGTTCTGGAATGCCATTGCCGTTATCTTCGATGCGAATTTCAATGATATCGATATGCGTAATGACTGTGACATCTACTTGGTCGTTACAATATTTATAAGCGTTCTCTAGCAAGTTACCGAGCAATTCATACATGTCGCCGGTATCGGCATGGATAAAGGCATCTCGTTGAATATCGTACTGACAGCGGATGTTTTTAGCTTGGTACACTTTGTCTAAAGAATCCAAAATTTTGTGAATAATCTCACCCAAAGACACCGGTGCTAAGAGGCTGCTTTGGCCTTCAGTAGCAGCACGTTGTAATTGGTAGTCTACTAATGAGGCAATGCGATCCAGTTGTTCGTGACCAGTTTCTTTTACATGAACAATATCTGAGCTACTTTCAAG
Source organism: Methylophaga sp. 42_25_T18 (assembly GCA_002163085.1). Classification (GTDB taxonomy): domain Bacteria; phylum Pseudomonadota; class Gammaproteobacteria; order Nitrosococcales; family Methylophagaceae; genus 41-12-T18. The sequence continues at coordinate 77,866 of MAAJ01000013.1, forward strand.
CTCACCACGAAAAACAGCTAAGGGTGTTTTGAGGCTATGCGCTAAATCAGCTAGGGAGTTTTTATAACGTTCACGTCGAGATTGTTCGTGGTCGAGTAGGGCGTTAATGTTCTGGGTCAGTTGGTTTAGTTCTTTTGGGTAATCACTGGATAGACGTGATTGATCGCCACTTTCAATGGCATTCAACTCAATAGCTACCGTATGTAGCGGTCGTAATCCCCAACGTAATATCATCATTTGAACAATCAATAGCATGATACCGGTGCCGCCTAGCCAATACCAAAGACTACGCTGGAATTCGGCTTTTTGTTGATTGATGGTATTCAAATCTTCCGACACATTGATGGTGTAAGCGAACTCTTGACCTTGTTCATTCTCCCAGACAATACCGAAGGCTAAGTTTAGCAATTTAACGCCAGATTCTAATTCTAGTGTGGATAGCAGTTCTTTTGATGCACCTGGGTGTTCAGGCAAGGCAATAAATCGACCAAGTAAAGAAGGCGACTGCCACACAATTTGGCGGCCACTGACTATTTGAGCATAAAGTCCAGAATTCGGGGTTGAAAATAAGGGCTCGGCGAGATCATCAGGCATTAATAAGTTGCCGGACTCATCAAAATCTGCGGCAGTTAACAAGGTGTAAATGTAGTTTTTAAGCCGTTTTTGTTGTGCTGAATCAGCGCTAGCTAGATAGGCATTATTTAAACTAAAAGCAGATAAACCTAAAAATGCAGTTAAAACAAAACTAACTGCAAATAAGAGTCGTTTGCTGAGTGAGAGTTTATTAATGATCACGTGGTAATGTTAACCGATAACCACGACCACGTAAGGTTTCTATTGGGTTTACTATTTTATCTGGATCGAGTTTATTCCGTAGGCGTTTGATAAATACTTCAATCACATTGCTATCACGATCGTGATCTTGTTCGTAGATATGATCGGTTAACTCCGTTTTTGATAATACTTTACCGGCATGTAACATTAAATAATGTAATAGGCGATATTCATAAGCGGTTAAGTCGATTTTCACACTGTTGTTTAATACTTCTTGGCTAGTTGGGTTGAGGGTGAGATTGCCACATTGCAAAATAGAAGATGCCCAGCCTGAAGCACGTCTAGCTAAAGCATTGAGCCTGGCGGATAGCTCTTCAAAGTGAAAGGGTTTAACCAGATAATCATCAGCACCTGATTCCAAACCTTCGACTTTATCTTGCCAGCGACCTCGTGCCGTTAAAATCAAGATGGGAAACTCTTTGCTTGCAGAGCGTAATTGTTGAATTACTTCAATGCCAGACAGTTTTGGTAAACCTAGATCAATAATCGCAACATCGTAGGGATATTCTAAACCAAGGTACAAACCTTCCTCGCCATCGGCAGCTGCATCAACGGTTAAGTTTTGTTTTTGCAGTTGTTGAGTCACTTGCTCGCGTAAATGGCTCTCGTCTTCAATAAGTAATATTCGCATGTGAATTAGTGTGGCGCGTAACCTGTTAGAGGATCTAGTCGGTAGAACCTGATTTTACCATTGTCATGTAACACTTTGACTCGAAATATAGTTTTCCCTTTGAACTTATTTTTGTCGACCGATAATACCTTTCCTTGATATTCGACACGGATGAGCTCTGCGGCGGATTGTTTGGTCAGAGGCAACTGGATTTCATTTACGCTATCACCAGGCTCAATATCATCAGGTAATTGTGCTGAATTGACCGCCAAAGACAGCACTAATAATGATAATGGGATGAGGTAGCGTTGAGTTAGCATAGTAGCGCCTTTAAAATTCCAAGCTGTATTGTTCATGCTAATGGCGAAGAGTGCAAGACCCGCTATATAGAAGTTTTATATAGCGGGGTGCAATCATCACTTATTTAGCTTTTTTGGGTTTTACTGCACCGATAGCACCGTCTGCGCGTGCTTTTAGGTAAGCATAAATACTGTCTCGGCCTTCCATGACTTTAACGTTTGCTTTCCACGGGGGCATGCTGCCGATGTTACCTGACTTGCCATTGGCAACTGTTTTAAAGAATTGATTTTTGGAAATATTTTTCAAACTATTTGCTAAGTTAGGACCAACCATGCCCTGACCATAAGTACCGTGACAACGAGCACACCAGTTTCGGTAAAGTTTAAAACCGCCGTAGCTGACAGCATCTAATTTATTGCCATCGGTGACGGTGTAGTTGCTATCTTGTGCATAGCTTGGTAATGATACGGCCGCAAAATAAAGGGTTGTCGCAGCGGCTAAAGTGATAAATTTAGAAAGATTCATGGTTCCTCCTAGCTAGGAAATAGTCTTAGTAATACTGGTGAGTAGGACGGACTGAAACTTCAACTGGAATACTATTACCTGGGCGTTGGTCCATATGGGTGGAGTAGGTTTTTCCTTGATAACGATAGCTTACTTGATAACCATCATTTCTTTGCTCCTCACGGTAACGTTCGGTGACTCGGCAGTTTTCCTGAGTACCGTAATTGTCTCTTTGGCGTGAGCGATTGTTGTAGTCATTACCAAGGGAACCACCTAAAAGAGTACCAGCAACAGTCATCACTGTTTTGCCACTACCTCCACCAAATTGATTACCTAAAACACCGCCGAGTATGCCACCGGCTATAGTGCTGGTATACGATTTTGCTTGTGGGCGACGATTGTAGTTATTCGATTCAGTCCAGCACTCACGCTGTGGTGTAGAAACTCTAACTGTTTTATAAAGGGGTTCAACATGAGTAACACGAGCCGTATCTTGAAAGGTTGGATCATTATCGTAGTAGTCATCTTTTGCTATTGATGCCGAAGATGCGATCGCTAATACAGTTGCCAAACTAATTGTAGAAAATAAATGCTTCATGACAGCCCTCCTGTTTTGTTAGCTGTTAGGGTCAGACTAACAAGGTCAAGCTGAATCAAAACTGAATAAGAGTGAAATTAATGAAAACTTTTTTATTAATGCAAAAAGTTGTTTGCCGTCGAATTACGGGGATGAAGCCCATTGCTTATCAAGCCGTTTGGCAGAGATCGGGTAGGCCGTTTTTAAACCTTGAGCAAATAGTGAAATTCTAAATTCTTCCACCATCCAACGATAAACTTCTAATTCAGCGGGAGCTCGTTTTTGAGCATTATTAAGATAGCGCTGCCAATGCGGCGCTACTTCAGTCATCCATTGTCGATCACGACTTGGATCGCTGACTAATTTGTCTAAACGTTGACCTATGGCTTGGAAGTAAGCAGGCAGGCGCCTAATAGCTTCATCAGGCATGTGATGGATACAGCCTTGATATAGCAAATGAGCCATTTGTTGTTTAATGTCTTTTATTGCATTCAATGCCGTCAAAGGCATTTTATCTGACAAACGTTTAGCGATCGCATGATATTCAGCTAATGGTTTGGCAAATTGTTTGGCCAGTTCACTAGCGGTATTAATCAAGTCTCCACGCTTATCCTGCAGTCGCTGTTCAAATTCTTGTTGGCTGTGGATTTCATCTTGACCAAATAAGAAACAGCGATCAAAAGCAAGATGGATTAAATCGGTCTTGAGTTGCTCACTAGGCTTTATATTCGCTTGTTCATCATCGCCAAAAGGTGCCGGTGGCACACTGGTGTAATGCAGACACATCTTTTGAATATTCGGCAGGTGCTTATTCAAATACTTAACTGAATCGGCTTGCGCCAACATAAATAAACGTCGCAATCCTTTGGCCGTTTGAGTTTGTGCCTGCTTACGAGTATCCATCAGGGTTAAGTCAACATGATCGTTCTTATCAACTAACGCTGGGTAGGCCGTCATATCTAGACCATTCTGCTCTAAGGTGATCTGGGCTGGGAAGTGACCAAAAGACCACGTAGTTAGCCCTTGTTTTTCATAGTCACTATCAGGAATGCTTCTGAAGCTAGCAGCGGCTTGTTTTGCCCAGTTTTGTTTTAATACAGTTAAGTCACGACTCTCTTCCAACAGCTGACCTTGTTCATCTACCAAGCGAAAGTTCATTTGAAGATAGTTAGGTAATTCAGTCAGGTTCCAATCGGATAAGGCAATATCAACAGTTGTTAATTTACGTAACTGCATACTCAGTGTAGAAAGTAAGGCGCCATCATCGGGCGACATATTCCGTAAGCAGTCATCGGCAAATTTAGGCACTGGAATGAACTGGCGACGCTGAGATTTAGGCAAACTTTTAATTAGGAAGATAACTTTATCGCGCAACAAGCCAGGTACTAACCAGTCATAACGCTCGGGATTAGTTTGATTTAGAAGCGACAGCGGAATGGTTTGGGTAATACCATCATGGCTCTTGCCGGGTTCAAAATGGTATTCCAGTGTGAGCGGTACGCGATTCACTAGAATTTGATCTGGAAAGCTGTCTGCAGTGACATGATCGGCTTGATGCTGCATCAAGTCTTCACGGGTCAGGAATAAAAGTTTCTCTTGCTGTTTCTCTGCTTTTTTACGCCATTTTTCAAAGCCAGCACCATTAATGATATCTGCAGGAATACGCTGCTTATAAAACTCAAACAAGACTTCATCATCAACCAATACATCTCGGCGGCGTGATTTTTGTTCAAGCAATTCGATGGTCTGAATTAAGTCTAGATTGTGCTTGAAAAACGGTGCTTTGCAATACCAGTCTCCTTGCACCAGTGCATCTCGGATGAATATTTCATGTGACATCGCTGGGTCAATCGGGCCAAAATGAACTCGACGGCGGTTGACTATTGGTAAGCCATATAAGGATACACTTTCATAAGCGACTACTTGCGCGGGTTTCTTTTCCCAATGTGGATCGGAATATTGCTTCTTCACTAAATCGCCAGCAATGGGCTCTATCCATTCAGGTTCAATCTTGGCCGCAATTCGCGCATACAAACGCCCTGTTTCAACCAGCTCAGCAGCCATGATCCATTTAGGCCCTTTTTTGTGTAGCGCTGATCCCGGGAAAATATGTAGCTTTAAATTACGGGTACCGGTGTATTCCTTTTTATCCGTTTTAACAGCGATATTACTTAATAGCCCTGACAATAAGGCTTGATGGATTTCCTGATAATCAGCTGGGATCTGATTGGGCTTTAAGCCCATTTGAGTCACTTGTACATGTAATTGCTGATGAATCTCATGCCATTCTCTGAGCCGCATAAAAGATAAAAAATGCTCGCGACAGTATTTACGTAATTTGTTTTGTGTCAGGTGTTTTTTCTTATCGTGATACAAATCCCAGAGCTTGATGAAAGCTAAAAAGTCTGACCGTTCATCTTTGTATTTGCTATGTGCTTCATCGGCAGCCTGTTGTTTATCCATCGGACGTTCACGGGGATCTTGAATGCTCAAAGCACTAGCAATAATCAGGACTTCGGTTAAGCAATTAAGTTTTTGACCCGCCAGCACCATTCGAGCGATACGAGGATCGATCGGCAGTTTGGCAATTTGCCTACCTGATTCAGTGAGCTGACGTTGTCGGTTAACCGCACCTAACTCTTCTAATAAGCGAAAACCATCATTGATCATTTTTTCCGGTGGGGGATTAATGAACGGGAATTTGGCTGGCTCACCTAATTTTAGCGACGACATTTGCAAGATGACCGAAGCGAGGTTGGTTCTTAACACTTCCGGATCAGTGAAGTCCTGACGGTTTATAAAATCATCTTCATCGTATAGGCGAATACAGATACCGGCGGCAACACGACCACAACGACCTGAGCGTTGGTTTGCACTGGATTGCGATATCTTCTCTATGGGTAGGCGCTGAACTTTGTTGCGAACGCTATAACGGCTAATGCGAGCATAACCGGGATCAATTACATAGCGTATTCCCGGTACGGTTAATGATGTTTCGGCCACATTGGTTGCTAAGATAATACGTCGATGGCCACCGGTTTTAAATACACGGTTTTGTTCAGCTGCTGATTGTCGAGCAAATAAAGGGAGGACCTCTGTTTGGGGCGGATGGTGCTTACGTAGTGCTTCGGATACATCTCGAATATCACGTTCACCCGATAAAAAGATTAATACATCGCCTTGGCCTTCGCGGCACAGCTCATCAGTCGCTTCGACGATACTGCCAACAAAGTCATAATCACGTTGTTCATCATCGTCACCAGCGGGAGGGCGATAGCGAAGTTCAACGGGATAGGTACGGCCAGTTACTTCAATGACGGGCGCATTATCAAAATGTTCTGAAAAACGCTTAGTATCAATCGTCGCCGAAGTGATAATCAATTTTAAGTCAGGACGTTTAGGTAATAATTGCTTGAGATAACCTAAAAGGAAATCAATGTTAAGGCTACGTTCGTGGGCTTCATCAATGATGATGGTGTCATATTGATTAAGGAATTTATCATTTTGAGTTTCAGCCAATAAAATACCGTCAGTCATTAGTTTTACATAACTGCGATCGGCTTTAACTTGATCGTGAAAGCGTACTTTATAACCGACAATATCACCGAGTTCACTTTTGAGTTCTTCAGCGATACGGTTAGCCACTGTGCGAGCAGCGATTCGACGAGGCTGGGTATGACCAATTAATCCTGCAACACCACGACCTAATTCTAGGCAGATTTTGGGTAGTTGGGTGGTTTTACCTGAACCTGTTTCACCACATAAAATAATGACTTGATTATCTTGAATGGCCTTTGCTATTTCTTCTCGTCGTTCGATAACCGGTAGGTCACCATCAAATTCCGGTTTGGGCAGGTGCTGTTGACGTAATTCACGTCGTGAAACAGACGATTTAATCTGGCCTTCTAACGCAGCAAACTGAGCATTCGTGTCACCGTCCTTTTTAGCCAAAGTTTTTAACCGGCGGCGCAAAGAAAATTGATCCGCGAGCATGGCACTGGCGATGAGCTTTTCAAGTTGGGGCATGCTGTGTTTCAAGGCGGTATTTAAAGCTAATAAAAGAATAGCCGGTTATTGTAACGTAACCGGCTATAAATATAGAGCTTCACTAGCTAAAACTAGTGAGAGGTGTAGCGATATTAAGGTTTAACAACCACTGTTGTTGATTGTGCCGTCTGGCATAGTGGTATTACAGTAAGTAACACCACGTATTTTTGCGCCATCCATATTTGCGTTAGTCAAATCAGCATCAGTGAAATCGGTGAAAATAAGCTGAGTACCGCTTAAATTTGCGCCTTTTAAATTAGCACCGTTAAATACTGCGTAATCAAGTAATGAGGTAGATATGTCTGCACCTTCAAGATTGGCGCCATGAAGTCTTGAGTGGGTAAACCACACACCAACTAATTTAGCATTAGTGAAGTTAGTACCTTTTAAATTAGCTTCACTGATATCAATGCCACTAAAATCTTGACCACTTAAATCAGCCTCACTTAAATTACAAAAGTTGCATTGGCGTGTTTCCAGTAAACGGTCTAAATACACTTGATCAAACGCAGATACTGATGTTGCCATTAACAAACTGATAAAAAGTAGGGCAGATTTCATTTTATTCTCCTGTATTAATCGGGTTATTCCAAGCTTGACTAAAAAACTGTTCAGATAATGGACGACGCTCGCGTGCTTTTAGTTCCCGTTCCATCTGTTCTTCATTTAAGTTATCCAATGGAGCCGGATGACCCACAGCAATCATCGCCCAAAGGTTAATATTTTCAGGCAAGTCAAACTGTTGGCGAAGCTTGTCGCCGTCGAAACCGCCCATTTGATGGGTCATTAATCCCATCGCTGTTGCTTGTGTACATAAGTTAATCGTCGCTGCGCCGGTATCATATCCAACCCAGCGATTATCACTGCCATTATGACTAAATGTTTCTACCGAGGCTGCGAGAATGAGTAGTGGTGAATTTTCGGCCCAACCTTGGTTTCCGGGAGACAGACAATCGAGTACTTGTTGCCAACTGACTTCATCTTCAAAACGATTCCAGATGATATAACGCCATGGTTGATCGCCATAACAAGACGGTGCCCAACGCGCTGCTTCACACAATGAGATGATTTGCTCATCGGTGACAGGCATTACTGGATCAAAAGCTCGACCACTCCAACGTTCGGCAATTACTTTTTCTATCGGCTGAGATGTTTCCGCGGGTTTTTGAATCATAGGACTGATAGCTTTATTTAGGAAGTTGAATAGTTGGTTCTTTAGCTGGACGATATAAGGCGCCAATATGGCCAATAACGTGAACAAGATCCGCATTGGTTTTTTCAGTGATGTCATTTAGCATTTGGATGCGATCGGCTTTTTCTAGGCCGCTGACACGGACTTTTATGAGTTCATGATGGCCGAGCGCATTATCAATTTCCGCTATCACGGTGTCGGTTAATCCCTTATTACCAATCATAACGACGGGTTTTAACGTGTGGGCTAAACCACGTAAATAACGTTTTTGCTTATCATTAACTGCCATGAGTATCGTAACCTGTATTAAAATGTCTCGATTATATCAGGATGCGAACATGACAAAACACAAGTTTACTGTGACAGCCGCCCGAGGCATGTTGCCTTTATTGGCAAAAGAACTGTCTGAAATGGGTATTAAAGATACACGGCAAGAGCAGGGTAATATTAAATTTACCGGTAGTTTGGAAGACGCCTATCGTGTGTGTTTGTGGTCACGAGTCGGCATTCGAGTATTGATGCCCATCGCTCATTTCTCAGCACCCACCACCGATGAATTATATGAAGGCATAAAGGCCATGCCATGGGAAGATCATATTGAGGCAGAAGGCAGCACGCTTGCAGTCGAATTTAATAGTTTCCGCTCGAAAATAAGCCATACACAATATGGTGCTCAACGGGTTAAAGATGGCATTGTTGATCGTTTTAGAGAGCAAACGGGTGAGCGACCATCGGTAGATTTATTTCAGCCTGATTTACGTATTAACGTTTACCTTAAACACAACCAAGCGATAGTCAGTATCGACTTGTCAGGTGAAAGCTTACATAAACGTGGTTATCGTGTAGAGAGTACACCTGCACCTTTAAAAGAACATTTAGCAGCCGCTATCTTGATGTCGGCAGAGTGGCCTAGGTTAACCAAACAAGGCTGGGGATTGATCGATCCTATGTGTGGTTCCGGTACCTTTTTAATTGAAGCGGCCATGATAGCGGCAGACATTGCACCGGGGATCTTGCGTGATTATTTCGGTTTTACCTATTGGAAGCAGCACGATAAAGAAGCTTGGCAACGCTTAAAAGCTGAAGCGGAACGACGTCGTCACAGTGGCCTATCACGCTTACCAGTCATTAAAGGTGGTGATGCAGATGAACGAGCCGTCAAAGCTGCAATAGCGAATATTGAAGAAGCGGGCTTGGCGGGTCGAATCAGTGTTGAGCAACGAGAACTATTAGATTGGCCGGCACTAAAGAATGCTTTACCTGAAAGTGGCATGTTGGTATGTAATCCACCTTATGGTGAACGTATGGGCAATACCGATGAGCTTCACTATATATATGAAAGTGTCGGCAATATAATTAATGAATGCTTGCCTGCATGGCGCACGACAATGATTACCGATAACGCAGAGTTAGGTAAATTTACGGGCTTAACACTATTCGACAGTATTCCCTTTGATAATGGTCCAATTTCTTGTCAAGTATTGTGTTATCGGGCACCACGACCGATTAAAGTAAATAGGCAAGTAGCAATAGAAGCTAAAGAAGCTGATATTGAAGATACCGCGGTGATCGAGAATGTTGAGTTATCTGAACATGCTGAAATGTTTGCTAATCGCCTTAAAAAGAACCTGAAACACATGGGTAAATGGGCACGGAAAAATAAAATTGAATGTTACCGTGTCTATGATGCGGATTTACCGGATTATGCGGTAGCCATCGATCTTTATGGCGATTATGTGCATGTACAAGAATATGCACCACCTAAATCGATAGATCCTGAAAAAGCCGTACAACGGATAAGTGACGTTATGCAGGTGATTCCTCAAGTGTTGCAAATACCGGCCGCCCAAGTCGCGTTAAAACTTAGACAAAAACAACGTGGCAACCAACAATATGAAGCGCATGGGTCACAAAAGCAACGCTTTAAAGTGTCAGAAAATGAATTAAGTTTTTGGATTAACCTGACGGACTATTTGGATACGGGCTTATTTTTAGATCACCGCATTACCCGCTCACTTTTGGCTGAAAGTGCTGCAGGTAGTGATTTCTTAAATCTATTTGCTTATACAGGTTCGGCGTCGGTTTACGCCGCAGCAGGCAATGCCAAAACGACAACAACAGTAGATATGTCGAATACCTATCTGGATTGGGCTCGCGATAATATGGCACTCAATAAATTTACAGGAGAAGACCATCATTTCATTAGAGCAAATTGTTTAGAATGGTTGCAAAGTGCTAAACAAGAACAACAACGTTATGGCCTGATTTTTCTTGATCCACCCACATTTTCAAACTCGAGTCGGATGGAGGGTGTGTTTGATATTCAACGCGATCATGTCACCTTAATCAACATGGCATCATCTTTACTGACTAAAAATGGCGTGTTATTCTTTTCGACCAATTGTCGAGATTTTAAATTAGATACTAATCTTGCAACTGAATTGACCGTTAATAATATTAGTGGTCAAACCTTACCGAAAGATTTTGAACGTAATACCAAAATTCACTACTGCTGGAAGATAACAAAAGAAACTGAAAAATAAGCTTAGAACCATTTGATGTTCCATTGTAAGAATCAAACTCTAGTTTAAAAGGAGAAGGATACAATGCAGCAAGAAATTGAGTCTTATCAGTACTGGCAACAATTTGATTTTCAACATGTTGATGACGGACCTGCCCATGCGGTTGTTTTAAGTCCAACATATGAAGAATGGTTACGAGAGAACCCGGAAGGTTATATTTTTTCTATAGAGTAAGGGTTTAGGTTCATCCCCAAACTTTAGTAATAAACCTAGTTATTTCAACATGATGTTTAGCGTATACCTATGGTTATTAGGAGGCGGCTTTATGTTGGTAACTAGCCCAATCATGCATTACTTTCGCTGAGTAGAAAATTCAGGAACTTGTCATATATTTGCAATAAATATTTTTTATTATAATGCGTAGAACAATATCTAGGATGGATACTACAATGCAATTAGAAATAACATCCCTGCAACATTGGCGGCAGGTTTATGAGGACTTAGAGCTAGAAGCTCCAGTTCCTCTTATCTTGACGCAAACATATAAAGAATGGTTGTTAGAAAATCCGCAGGGTTACGTTATTGATTAAAATGTTTTCTCCATTGCAGCGAGTAAGCTGGCCTGTGCAGAAATAGCTTCGGCATCGACAGGGCGCTCAACACGATGATAACGTCCATCTTCTGATAATAACCATGCTTGGGTATTGTCTGATAGATATATTTCTAAATCATCAATGACACGTTGACGTAAGCGTTTAGAGTCTATTGGGAAACAGGTTTCAACACGACGTAAGAGGTTACGTTTCATTAGGTCGGCACTGCCAGCCCATACCTCTGGAGTGCCACTATTTTCAAAGTAAAAGACACGGGTATGTTCAAGGAATCGGCCTATGATACTGCGCACTGTAATATTTTCGGAAAGACCTTTAACACCTGGTTTTAAGCAGCAGATCCCACGAATAATTAAATCAACCTTTACACCGGCCTCAGAAGCACGGTAAAACGCTTGAATTATTTCGGGTTCAACTAAGGAGTTAACCTTAGCGATGATGCGAGCCGGTTTTCCTGCATGGGCGTTCGTGGTTTCATGCTCAATTTTAGCTAATATTGCTTTATGTAAGGTGAAGGGGGCATATAACATGCGATGCATCTTAGCGACCTTACCCAAACTGGTTAATTGAATAAATAAGTTACTTACGTCTTCACCAATTTCTTTGTTGGCTGTCAATAAACCATAATCTGTGTAGATTCGTGAGGTGCTACGGTGGTAGTTACCTGTGCCTAAATGCACATAATGACGTAGTTTGTGATTCGATTCCCGGCGCAGGACTAATAACATCTTGGCATGGGTTTTATAACCAACGATGCCATAAACTACATGTACACCAGCCTGTTGTAAACGAGATGCCAGGGCAACATTAGCTGCTTCATCAAAGCGGGCTCGTAGCTCAATTACAACAGTCACCTCTTTACCAGCATGAGCTGCTACCACCAAGGCATCCACAACCGGAGATTTGGCACCGGTGCGATATAAGGTTTGTTTGATCAATAACACCGATGGGTCACTGGCTGCTGACTTAAGGAAATCAACAACTGGCGTAAAGGATTGATACGGATGATGCAATAAAATGTCTTGCTTACGAATATAAGAAAAAATATCTTTATTGGCTGATAAACCAGAAGGTCTACCTTGAGTAAAAGGTTTAAATTTCAATTCTGGGCGTTCAACGAGCGCACAAACTTGTTGAATTCGACTAAGGTTGACCGGCCCGTTGACAAGGTAAACCTTGTCATGGCCCATGCCACATTCTTGACGTAAAAAGTCGACCATCTCTTCGGGACAGTTATGAGCGATTTCAAGGCGAACTTCATCACCAAAATTACGCTGAGTAAGCTCATCTGAAATTGCAACGAGTAAGTCACTAGTCTCTTCAGTATCAATCGCAAGATCACTGTTTCTAGTGACGCGGAATTGATAACATCCTTTGATTTTCATGCCATAAAACAGATCTTCAGCGTAGGCATGAATGATGGAAGATAAAAATACAAATTTGTACTCACCGGGTTGCTTAAGGTGAGCGGGCAGCTCGACCACTCGTGGTAAGGCTCGCGGAGCTTGTAAAATTGCTAGGCTACGATTTCTGCCAAAGGCATCTTTACCTACGAGAGAAACAATAAAGTTTAAACTCTTATTCAACAAGCGAGGGAAGGGGTGAGCTGAGTCCAATCCGATGGGACTTAAAATAGGGGCGACTTGTTCGATGAAATAATCACGTAACCAAGTTGTTTGCTCTTCAGTCCAACTAGCACGAGGCAGTATTTGAATTGATTCTTGTTCCAGCTCAGGTAATAAGACTTCATTTAATACTCGATATTGCTCTTCAACTAGCTCATGAGCACGAACATTAACCAGTTTAAGTGCTTCTTGAGCAGTGATTTTATCCGCTTCTAAATACGGATCGCCAATTTCGATTTGTTGGACGAGACCTGCGACACGTACTTCAAAAAACTCATCCAGATTGGTTGATGAAATACACAGGAAATTAAGTCGTTCGAGTAAGGGTACAGACGTATCTAACGCTTGTTGCAATACACGCCAATTAAATTCTAACAGGCTTAGTTCGCGATTGAGATATAGATCGGGATTATCAAGTGTGATGTTTTCGGGTGAAATCGTATTCATATCCGTAAGTATAGAAGGCCCATATGACAAGTTGATGACAAGCTTGAGAGTAGCATATTGGTAATACTAAGCGCTAAGTTATTGGTAATATTTATAGTAGCAATATGACAAGAAAATTCGTACTGCGTGTTATTTGTATCACCAACGGTATTTATTATAGTTCTCGGGATTCGCCCAAAAACGGCTAGTTAGCCAATCCCGCTTGGGCTGATAATTTTCTATCGCATAAGCATAAACATATTGATTGTGGTGGTGACCGAGGTGTTTAAGTCCAAGTGCTAGATAATCAGCTAATTGCCAACCTTGTTGCGCCGCTATCTCATTGTCGGCGATAACAATGATATGTTGAGTGTGACGATTTCGTAGCATAGCCAACCATTCAGTAGCAGATTCTTTGCTGAGAGTTTCAGTGATATCACTGATCATAGCTAAGTCTATGGAGGTTAAACCTTCTAATTGTTCAAGATTAAACGGTGTCGTCAAAACGGTGGATCTGGTATCGTGCAGATCATTACACAAGGTAATTGCAGTTTCGCCGCCAACTAATAAATTTTTGGCCTGAAACTGGTCAATGAAAGGTAAAATAATTTTTGATATATCTGATGAAACGGTCATGACTAAGCAGGATAAAACATCTGCTCCATTCTGGGAACAAAAGCGTTTAAGCCAAATGACGCATCAAGAGTGGGAAAGCCTCTGCGATGGCTGTGGTCGCTGCTGTCTGCACAAGCTTGAAGACGAAGATGATGGTCGTATGTACTACACCCGTGCCGCTTGCGCTTTATTAGACATAAAAACATGTCGGTGCAATGATTATCAAAACCGTGAACAATTGATGCCAGATTGCATACAGTTGAGTATAGAACAAGCTGAATATTTTAATTGGTTGCCATCAACCTGCGCTTATCGCTTATTGGCCGAAGGCGAACCTTTGCCAGATTGGCATCCTTTGATTTCTGGCGATCCCGACAGTGTTGTTAAAGCCGGTATTTCTGTGCGTGATTTCGCTAAGCCGGATAAAGACGTTACTGATTTAACGGAAGAGGTTATTGCTTTACCTGATCCAAAGAAAGCAGAACAGAATGACACCTGAAGAAAGTCGTGAATTTACCGCACGATTGGAAAATGCGGCGCTGACCTTATTAAAAAGTGTGATCTTTCGCAAACCGGATGATTTAGCACGACGTTTTGGTCTGCCGATTCCGGTAGTTCGTTATTGGTGGCGAAATACCGATCAAAAAACTAAAGAAGTGAATCAGAGCACGCTGTCGCCACGCGAAGTAAAAACGATACGCAAAGCCTCGCAAACACTGGAAGGTTGGGAAAAAGCGAAACGTTATCGCCCTGAATGTGGTGCTAATTTAACGAATGGTAAACGTTGCAAACGCTCTGTTGCCATCCGACCTCCAGAAGGCTGGGATCGCGGTGCGTTAGCGGATCGCTGTCGTATGCATGGCGGTTTAGCGCGACGGATCAGGAAGAAAAAAGTAGCTGCTGAGGACTAGTTCAGTAACAATATTCGCTATTATTAACTTTTATCACCGATTAACTAACATCCATGACTGATCAAACAGCATTAACAAACTTCAATTCTGGCCTATGCGAATTTCTAAACGTTTCACCGACGCCTTTTCATGCTGTTTCAGCGATGGCTGAGCATTTAGTTCAACATGGTTTTATCCAATTACATGAAGTTGATAGTTGGGGCGAGCTGTCTATAGGGCGATATTTTGTAACCCGTAATGATTCATCTATCATCGCTTTTAACTTACCGGCATCTGAATTAGCAGAAACAGGCTTTCATATGATGGGGGCACATACAGATAGTCCTTGTCTAAAAGTGAAACCTCAACCAGAAAAGACAAATAACAGCTTATGGCAGTTGGGAGTTGAAGTGTATGGTGGCGCCTTATTGAATCCATGGTTTGACCGTGATTTATCAATGGCCGGGCGGGTGAGTTATTTAGATTCAAATAAGAAAATCAAACATACCTTAATTGATTTTAATAAGGCAGTAGCAAGCATTCCGAGTTTGGCTATCCACCTTGATCGAGATGCCAATAAAAACCGTACAGTAAACCCACAGCAACATCTCCCGCCCATTGTTATGCAAGTGACGGATGAGGAACAAGTCGATTTTCGTAGGCTATTATTGGACCACGTCATTAAGCAACAGCCGAAGCTAGATATCGATAAAGTGCTAGATTATGAGATCAGCTTATATGACACTCAAAAGGCTGCGGTTATAGGCTTAAATGATGATTTTATTAGCAGCGCCCGCTTAGATAATTTACTGAGTTGTTATATCGGTTTGCAAGCTTTAACTAATAGTGATGATTTGACGCAAGCAGGTTTGTTGGTGTGCAGTGATCACGAAGAAGTCGGCAGTGTGTCGAGTTCGGGTGCTTCAGGTTCGTTTTTAGAGTCGGTTTTATTAAGATTATGCCCTGATATTGAACAACAGCACCGAATGTTACAACGTTCGATGATGATCTCAGCAGATAACGCACATGCTATTCATCCTAATTATTCCGACAAACATGATGCTGAGCATGGCCCAAAACTAAATCATGGTCCAGTTATCAAGACGAATGCAAATCAGCGTTATGCAACGAACAGTGAAACCAGCGCTTATTTTCGCCATCTATGTGAACGACACGACGTGTCCGTTCAAGACTTTGTGGTTCGCACAGATATGGGCTGTGGCAGTACTATTGGTCCAATCACATCAAGCCAATTAGGTATAAAAACCTTAGATATTGGTGTGCCAACCTATGCGATGCACTCCATTAGAGAACTAGCAGGAAGTAAAGATGCGTATATGCTTAACCAAGTAATCACTCAATTTTTTAAAAACTCATAGAAATAAGGAACAATCATGGCTGAAACAGTAGATGAATTAACCGTTGAATATCACGAAGGTGATGAGATGACCGTCAAGGAATTAGATAAAGCGGTACTGACCAAAGGCGCGTGGGCAACCGTGATGTTTCGCTATCAAGACTTAGATCGAAAAACTGGTGACTTTGGGCAGGAGAAATATACTATTCGTCGTTTTCAAAAACGTAATGGTGAATATAGCCAACGGTCTAAATTTAATATTTCGAGCAAAGATCAAGCACAACAAATTATTGCTGCATTAAAAAAGTGGACGGATGAATAAAAGCCTTCTTACTAACCTCATCGCGGCCAGCCTCATTGCGGCTGGTTTGGCCATGGATGGCCCATTACGCGACGCTGTATTAGCCACGGGCTTATTCGCCTTGGCAGGTGGAGTGACCAATTGGTTGGCCATTCACATGTTGTTTGAAAAAGTGCCTGGCTTATATGGTTCAGGGGTAATAACTGCACGATTCAAAGACTTTAAATTGGGCATCCATAACTTGGTGATGGAGCAATTTTTTAGTAAGGAAAATTTAGACCGTTTTTTTACTGAAATGGTGACAGAAGATGCCAATCATCAACTGGATTTTCATGAGGTCATTGAGGAAACAGACCTTAGCCCAACGTATGATGGTTTGGTGTCGACCATTATGGAATCGTCATTTGGCAGCATGTTATCTATGTTTGGTGGCCAAGAAGCATTAATTCCGCTTAAAGAGCCTTTCATTATCAGAATGAAAGCATCACTTAACGAAATGGCTCATAGTGATTCATTTCAGGCCAGTGTGCGTGAAAAACTAACCAGTAATCCGGTGAGTGAAGATATTCATCAGCAAATTGAACATGTAGTGAACGCGCGTCTTGATGAGCTTACACCCATCATGGTGAAAGAGATCATCCAAGTGATGATACGTGAGCATTTAGGCTGGCTTGTTGTTTGGGGGGGGGTATTTGGCGGCTTGATTGGTTTAATTACTAGCCAATTATTCATTTAAATGTTCAGGTTGGTGCAAGGGTAGCCGAATAATAAAACGGCTGCCTTTCTCTGGCGCAGACGTCACCGTCATTTCGCCTCCATGGTTTTCAGTGATGATAAAGTAGGACACGCTTAAACCTAAACCTGTCCCAATATCGACTGGTTTGGTCGTGAAAAAGGGTTCAAAGATCCGTTTAGATACATCCTCATCCATACCTGGACCATTATCTTCAATTTCTATAGTAACCATTTCGTCGTCGTTTTGATAACGGGTACGTATAATAAACGTTGGATTTTTTATATTTGCTGCTTGCATGGCTTGTGCGCCATTTCTGAACAGGTTTAACAAGACTTGCTGGATTTTGCTTGCTTCACAGGGTATATCAGGTAAGTCATCTTGATAGTCTTTGATGACATTGATAGATTTAAAATCATACTGTTTTTTTAAATCATAGTCGATTTCGGCTAAAGCAAGTGACTTATCTAATAATGTTGCCATATTCCACGGTAACGAAATAACATCGCTTTTTCGAGCAAAGGTCAACATATTGTCGACAATGTCTGCAATACGCAGGCTAGATTCATTAATAGCAGATAACATTCTAAAAATTCCTCGATCGTTCATATAGTCATATAAGGAATTTAAATCTATGGCTGCTGTTTTCGCAGCTGCGATATTGGCAGGGAGTGAGTTATTAGTGAGACGAGCAGTCATCACGGTTGCTGTTTGCATCATGCCGGCTAAAGGATTGTTAATTTCATGGGCCATCCCAGCTGCAAGCCCACCAACCGACAGCATTTTCTCTGATTGAATCATCATTTCTTCAAGACGAACACGTTCAGTAACATTATCAATACGTAATACTGCACCTTCAATTCCATCAGCAACTAGAGGATAAATAGTAAGGTCTTCGTATTGTATTTTACCATCTTGAAGATAGGCTTTATGCGTATCGGTAAGTTCACACCGTGTTTTTATGGCGTCGGATATCCGATCCAGTTCAGATGATAAACGGGGAAAGACATCAACTAGCTCTCTGCCTAGCGCTTCTTCGGTAGCAATCCCCGTTACGCTAGCTGCTTCATGATTCCACTGCGTTACATTACCCTCAGTATCCACACCAATAACGATAGAAGGCATGGAATTAATAATATTGGCAAGATAATTACGCAGCTGTTTCAGTTCTTTTTCAGCTTGTTTTTTCTCCGTATAATCTCGCGCAGCTAACAGTATGCAGGCCTTATTATCGATCTCGAGAGGCTCACCAGAGAACATGATGTCCCGAATATCACCATTTTTCATTTTGAGTTTAACCTCAAAATTATGCACACTTCCATTGTTTTCTATTTCTGTGATCAATGCTTGTCGATGTTTGTGATCCATCCACACACCAAGCTCCATCGTAGAATGACCTATCAGTTCATCACGGTCGTAACCGAATAATTTAGTACAAGCGTCATTGACTTCGATAAATACGCCATCATAGAGTGTGGTTATCGATAATGATTCCGGTACAGCAGTAAATGCTTTTACATATTCTTCTTGAGAAAGTAGCAGTTCATCTTCTTTTTGTTTGTGATCAGTAATATCGTAAAACCAAGCTAACACTGCGTCTTTACCTTCAAATTGAATTGGTAAATAAGTTGATAATGTCCATTTATTCCCTTGCTTAGAAGTGGAAAAGTTTACTAAGCGGTTTTTAACCGTCAATCCTTGTTCTAGCTCGTTTACGATAGCAACATATTCATCCTTGTCGGCATAGAAATTACCCGGGTTCGAACCGAGTACTTGTTCCGCATTGGTATTCATTAACTGGTTATAACTTGGATTGGCATAGACAATCGAAGTGTCGTTATCTACGGCAATTCTGACCGCTATTGGGCTAGTATCTAACATAAAGCGGAAACGCTGTTCACTGTCGCGTAACGAGCTTTCGATACGTCTATTTTTCTCCTTAAGTCGCATGCTTGTTATGCCATAGCTTAGCGTTTCGGCAAAATGTACCAGTAATTCCACTTCCTCTGAATCAAAGGCTTCTACCTCTGCGGCATACATTAATATGACGGCTGGCAGTTGTTCGTTTATAAACAAAGGAAAGGCTGCAACAGCAGCATAACCACGTTCAATCGCGGCCTCACGCCATGGTAGGAAATTAGGATCGGTGTGTACATTACGTACCACATAAGGTTTTCTGGTTCGAATTACCGATCCTGCCGGGCCATGACCACGGTCAGAATCATCCCATGACACAACGAGTGATTCTAAATAACCATCTTCATAACCGCTATATGCCACAGGCCTTATCGTTTTCTGTTTATCGAGCTTGGGATAGCCAATCCAGGTAAGGAGATAACCGATGTCTTCAACGACAATTCGACATATTTCATTGAGCAATTCTTGCTCAGTTTCGGCTTGGAACATCACTTGATTGCAGTGACGTAAAACCTTTAAGGCACGATTTTTATTGGCAAGCGAAGCTGCAGTTTTATTAAAAAGTTCAGTTGCAGAACTTTCCTCCGGATCGGGAGGGATGGCAGGATTAGGTGATGTTATCGGTGATCTTTCCATAATATTTAAGCCAATATTTAAGAACCCCTAGTGAAAAGAAATCACTGATATCTCACTATTGCGAGATATTCAAAATTAAGTCTAGCAGAATTTTGTGATCTAAATTTGTAGAAAGTATTACCTACAAATTTGATTGACAACAACTTTTTCTGTTTTTAGAAACAACCATATATTCATAGGAACAGATGAAAGCTTAATTATCCCTGCTGGTACGCGAGTGTCATATAGTGTTATTGCCCAGACTGAGGGCGGTGAGTTCTGCGATTGGCGCATACCCAGTGGTATTACTTATTCCTTGTCACCACAAAATGGTGAGCTAGGCAGCTACCGGTGGGGATTAACACGTAAACATGCCATGCTTATAATATAAATGGTTGAAGCGATATAGATGAAATGTGGTTGGAACGATATTACGATTTAGTAAATCATAAGATTTGCTAGTTATTAATGTGGAATGAATTTGAGGTGGTTTGATGAGTGAGCATGAAAAAATCAATTATGTTGAATTTCCTTCAAAAGATTTAGATATTACTAAAACGTTTTTTTCTGAGGTATTTTGTTGGCATTTTATTGACTACGGACCTGATTACACTGCATTTTCAGATGCTGGCATCGATGGCGGTTTTTTTAAATCGGATCTTGTGGTTTCCACCTTAGTAGGGAGTGCGTTGATTGTTTTTTATAGTCAGTCCTTAGAACAAACGCAAGCAAAGATAGAAAAAGCGGGTGGGAAAATCATACAAGCCATTTTTTCTTTTCCCGGTGGCCGTCGGTTTCATTTTTCAGATCCCAATGGTAATGAGTATGCTGTTTGGTCTGATCGTTAATAATGTATTTTCTGTGAAAGCTGATGATCATTAATGCCATTTTTACACTTTGTGGCCGCATTTGGCGTGGTATCCACCTTGTTTTTACAATGGTTAACGTTTTAATCAACAGTTAACGGTTTCTGAAGCAAGACGAGTGCAGCGTGCCGATATGATTTATGGCATCACAGCCGGCCTTGTCATTGTATTTGGTTTATGAAGAGTATTTTATTTTGAAAAGGGTAGTGAATATTATTTTACCAGCTCATTTTTCACCCTAAAATTGTTTCTCTTTTTGTTTGTCGGCTTGCTATCTGTATATCCAACCATCCCTTTTTTGAAATGGTGAACAAAAACTGACTTGAATAAAGAACCGGAAATATCTGAGCAAGAATATAAGCTGATAGCGTGGATTTTAAATTTAGAAATTATAGGGCACTTTGCTGCATCGATGATGCCTAAAGGGATTTATTTTTAATGGATATTATCAATTAGAACAATTAATTAATAATTATTTTTAATGTGAATTGTTACCTATTGTTTTTTAGTCGATATTGATTATGACAAGCAACGTTTTTAGCCTAATTATGGCCGTTGTTAAATCACTGACTTATCAGAAATTAATGGCCTGAATTCTTGCCGTTACCTTGAAAAAATCATCAAAGTGCGATACTTGTGTAAATAGGAAAACTTAAAGATATTGTTGATGCATGAATATTATGTGAATGCCGATAAACTATTCACAACTACGAAGAGACGCAAAATGAAACCATGTGAATAACACTGTTTACATGGTTTTTTTATAGCGAGTCTTAGAGATAGATATACAATGACTGTGCTGCCATCATGAAAATGAAAAGCCACGCAGTCAAGAGCGCAAATTATGACCGAAACAAGCAAAAGAAAAGATAAAGAAGCATGTTCTATTCTAATTGTAGATGATGAAACAGGTATTCAAGACTTTCTTCAGCGAGCCTTAAGTAAGGTGTACGACTTAGTCGAAGTAGCGGGTTCGGTAGAAGAAGCTGAAGCATTACGTACTGAGCATTATTTTGATCTATTGATTATCGATATCTGTATGCCTGGAATATCAGGGCTTGAATGGTTAAAATCACTTGCCGATCAAAACGGTCAATCAGATGTGATATTTATGACTGCCTTCACAGATATTGATAACGCAATTGAGGCGTTACGTATCGGTGCATTCGATTTCATTCAAAAGCCATTTCGTTTAGAAGAAATGACTTTGTCGGTGGCTCGATGCATAAAACGCCGTCGTTTGGAACGGGAGAACTTTGTTCTACGTCGTCAGGTTGATCGCTTGTATTCGTTTGAAGGCATGATAGGTAACAGCCCTCAAGTTCAGGAAATGTGTCAGTTGATTAATCGAGTGGCACCAACACCATCTGTCATTTTGATAGAAGGTGAGTCTGGCACGGGTAAAGAACTGGTCGCTAATGCGATTCATAAAGAAAGTAAGCGTACAGGACCTTTTGTGCCGGTAAACTGTGGTGCTATTTCGCCAGAGTTGCTGGAATCTGAGTTTTTTGGTCATAAAAAAGGCGCGTTCACTGGTGCCGATCATGCACACGATGGTTTGTTTTCCTATGCAGATGGTGGCACCTTATTTCTTGATGAAGTAGCTGAAATGCCCTTACCTATGCAAGCAAAATTTTTACGCGTACTTGAAGAGGGTTGTATCAGACCTGTTGGTAGTGAACGTGAGATCCCCGTCAATGTACGTGTTGTTGCTGCCACAAATCGGAATTTGAAAGAAGAAGTTCAACAGGGTAATTTTCGTGAAGATCTGTTTTATCGATTAAATGTATTAAGCATTCGTGTCGCGCCACTAAGAGAACGCAAGCAAGACATTGCACCATTGGTTGAATATTACGCCAGAGTGTTAGCGGTTCAACTGGCGTTACCCACCTTGCCATTTAATCATCAAGATATTCAGCAACTAGAAACCTATGATTGGCCAGGCAATATTCGTGAATTAAAGAACTTTGTCGAAAGGTGTCTTTTACTGGGTCAATTGCCCGATGAAATGATGACTTCGGAGCGAGAGAACGATACCGAACAAACAGGCTACCCTGATACTTGGTCACTCGAACAAGTAGAGTATGAACACATCGTGAAAGTGGTTGAGAGCATGGGGGGGAATAAAAACCAAGCAGCAAAACTACTAGGGGTATCAAGCAAAACGCTTTATAGAAAACTTCGAAGTGATCAAGAAGTGAGAGATGATTAAACGAATTCAGGCGCTAATATCGAGTTGTTTACGTTATAGATTATTGCTTTTGGTTTTGCTACCCGTATTGCTGGTCATGTCTGCGGTCATTGCCTTGTCTTACCTTTGGTTGAACGAAGTTAGCTATCAGCAATTGTTGATGAAGGTCAACGCTGATTTAAATGTCGCTCATGAAGCGTTTGATAATACACAAGCTAATCTGCTCGCCGATCTTGCCTTACTGGCAGAGTCTTATTCATTTCGTTCGCCATTGGAACGAAATTTGACCAAGGATAAGGAAGCACAACAAATAAAACCTCTACTCAGCGAGCTTAAACAAGAGCATGGTTTTGATTTTATTCAATTGATTGATACCAACGGCTGTGATTACTGGGACACTTCTCGTTGTAATGTGAAAAATAGTCCTTTGCTATCCACAGCATTATCGGGAAGTCCTGCCTCTGGTATTGACTTGTTCTCTTCCCGAGAATTACAAGAAATAGATCCGCAATTGGCCGAGATGGTCTACCAACCGCTGATTGAAACACCACGAACAAGGCCAGTGAACAATATTGCTGAAAATAGAGGCATGGTATTACACAGTTATTATCCGGTTATTGACGCTGAACAAAATGTTAAAGCGGTATTGATCGGTGGTGTTTTGCTGAATCGGAATTTTCAATTTGTCGATACCTTGCGAGATTTAGTTTATAGCAAAGGCAGCGTAGCAGAGAATGGTTTGGGTACGGTGACCATATTTTTAGATGATGTACGTATCAGTACCAATGTACCTGAACAACTAAACGCACCAGAACAACGCGCCATCGGTACACGAGTGTCAGAAGAAGTGCGTGAGCAAGTATTGACCTTTGGCAAAAAATGGGTGGATCGTGCATTTGTTGTGAGTGACTGGTATATCTCTGCTTATGAACCGATCACGGATGTATATGGTAACCGAGTTGGCATGTTGTATACCGGTTTCCTAGAGGCGCCATTTAGAGCGACCTATTTTACCGGTTTAACCTTGTTATTATTAATTTTCACTATTGTGACTATTATTGCGGTGTTATTGGCTGTTTTCGGTGCGAAGTCTATCTATAAACCCATCGAAGCGATGGCTAAAGTTATTAAAACGATTGAACATGGTGGTGAAGATCGCATAGGTCACCTTGACTCAAACGATGAACTAGCTGTATTTGCTCAACAATTTAATGGCATGTTGGATACCCTACAGACACAACGAACGCAGATACAAAGTGCCGCTGATGAATTGGAACTCAAAGTTGAAGATCGCACCAAGCAACTGAAAAAGCAAAAAATTGATTTGCAGCAAAGTATTCGTTTGTTAAAACAAACGAGAGAGAAAATGGTGGCCAACGAAAAACTGGCTGCCATTGGTGAGCTGACAGCAGGCATAGCCCATGAAATTAATAATCCGGCGGCGGTGATTTTGGGCAATATGGATTTATTGGTTGATGAACTAGGTGACAATGCAAAACCAGTAGTACGTGAAACCGAGCTGATTATTCAACAAGTGTTTCGTATCCGATCAATTATTAATAATTTATTACAATATTCACGGCCAGATAATTTTAAGGAAGCCTGGACGGATGTTGACATCAACAAGGTAGTTAATGACACCTTGGCCTTAGTCCAGCATGATCTCACTCGTCGGAATATAGATCTAAATTTGGATTTGCGATCTAGCTTTAAGGTGAAAGGCAATCACCAACAGTTTCAGCAGGTTTTAATTAACCTGCTTGTTAATGCGATGAATGCCCAGCTAAAAGAAGGCAAAATTACTGTGCGTACGCGAAATTGGCAGAACCAAGGTGTGTTAATGGTGGTCAAGGACAATGGCCGCGGCATAAAAGAAGATACTTTGCCGCGGATATTTGATCCTTTCTTTACCCAAACATCAGGCGGTACCGGCTTAGGTTTATATGTCAGTAGTGGCATTCTTAACCGCTTTGGTGCAGAAATTCGGGTGCGCTCACGTCTGGGTGTGGGCACCTGTTTTTATATTTGGTTTTATTTTGATGCAAAAAAGCATGGTTAACTGTAATACCACATAAAATACAACAGCTTAACCTGGTGTCGTCTTTGAGTAGATTACTCCGGTTATTGATAGTTTGATTGAGTTTCAAGCTGGTTGTTGAGTTAAAAACATTGAAAAATACACGTTAATAATCTATGCTCGATATAGATATTTCTCTCTTAAGAGGGGGAATGAAATTCTATTTTCGACTTTATTGACGTCATATTAATTTGTTCCCCAACACAAACAAAACTATGTTTGAAACATGGTTTTGTTAATAAAAATAATAATAAAAGTGTTTGTTCACGCAAGTCGTAGAACAGTGAGGAGAACGCATGAAGATCGGAATACCCAAAGAAGTATTCGCTGGCGAAAAACGTGTCGCCACAACACCTGATGAAGCTGAAAAACTCATCAAGTTAGGCTTTGATGTTTGCATCGAAACAGGCGCTGGCCAAAACGCTGATATTTCAGATGATGCCTATGAGGCGGTCGGTGTCTCGATAGTTGATAACGTGAAATCGTTATGGCTTGAAGCAGACATTGTGATGAAAGTCAGAGCTCCGGCAGCTTATCCAGAACTGGCCATCAATGAACTAGAGTTGATACAACAGCATCAATGTCTGATTAGTTATATCTGGCCGGCTCAGAATGAAGATTTAATACAAAGTTTGGCTGCCAAACAAGCCACCGTATTGGCAATAGACAGTATTCCCCGCTTATCTCGTGCTCAAAAAATGGATGCCTTAAGTTCGATGGCAAATATTTCTGGTTATCGCGCTGTGATTGAAGCTGCTCAATATTTTGGCCGTTTTTTTACGGGACAAATTACTGCTGCGGGTAGAGTACCTCCGGCAAAAGTACTGGTGATCGGTGCGGGTGTGGCCGGTTTAGCAGCTATCGGTACGGCCAAAAGCATGGGGGCTATTGTTCGTGCTTTTGATACACGTCCTGAAGTGAAAGAACAAATCGAAAGCATGGATGCGGAATTTTTGATGTTGGACTTTGATGAAGAGGGCAGTGGAACCGGCGGCTATGCTAAAACCATGTCAAAAGAGTTCATTGAAGCCGAAATGGCCTTGTTTGCCCGACAAGCAATGGACGTTGATATTATTATTACCACTGCTTTAATTCCCGGCAAGCCAGCACCTGAATTAATAACAGCAGGTATGGTTGAATCTATGAAGCCAGGGAGCGTCATTGTCGATTTGGCGGCAGAGCGTGGTGGGAATTGTGCTTTGTCAGAAAAAGACACCGTTGTCACTACCTCTGGCGGCGTGACCATCATCGGTTACACCAACTTACCTAGCCGGTTAGCCAATCAAGCGAGTCAACTTTATGCAACAAATTTACGTCATTTACTGACCGAGTTATGTCCAGAAAAGGACGGTAAACTCTTTGTGAATATGGAAGACGAAGTCATTCGTGGGGCAACCGTTATTCAGGACGGAACGATTACTTGGCCACCACCACCGCTTACTCTGACGGTAAATAAACCACCTCCACAGACTGAAGCACCTGCGGTTAATGTCGAGGCGGAAGATCGACCTTCAACACCGATGACTAGGTTTAAACAATTTTTACCGATGATTATTGTTGCGCTGGTTTTATATGGTTTTGGTTCAGTCGCGCCGGCATCCTTTATGTCTCACTTCACGGTATTTGTATTAGCTTGTTTTGTCGGCTATCAAGTAATTTGGAATGTATCGGCTTCCTTGCATACACCGTTGATGAGTGTGACCAATGCAATTAGTGGCATTATTGTGATTGGTGCTTTGGTGCAAATTTCTACATCTAACATCTTGCTTACCGTGTTATCGGCGTTAGCAATTTTAATTGCAGCGATCAATATTGCAGGTGGCTTCTTAGTGACCCGACGCATGCTTGAAATGTTCAGAAAATAACAGAAGAGAATTAGAAGATGTCACCAAGTTTAGTCACCATGTCGTACATTGCAGCTTCAAGTCTGTTTATTTTAAGTTTAAGTGGTCTTAGCCATCAGGAAACAGCGCGTAGAGGAAATTACTATGGTATGGCCGGCATGGCCTTAGCCATTTTTGCAACCATTGTCAGTGATGCAGTCACATCTTATTCAATTTTGATTGTCGCTTTATTGAGCGGTGGATTAATTGGTACGCGTGCCGCATTAAAAGTTGAAATGACACAAATGCCTGAATTAGTGGCAATCATGCACAGTTTAGTGGGCATGGCCGCTGTTTTAGTCGGCTATGCCAATTTCTTTGATCACAGTTCAAGTTTAGTCGGCATAGAAAAAACCATACATGAAGTTGAGATCTATATTGGCATTTTAATTGGTGCGATTACATTTTCAGGTTCTGTTATTGCCTTTGGGAAATTACGCGGACGAATAAGTGGCAGACCTGTTTTATTACCCGGACGTCATGGGATTAATTTAGCTTTGTTAGTGGCGGTTATATTCTTGGGTTATGAATTTGTTCTTGCTAGTCAAGCAGGTGCAGGCGAATGGCCATTGGCCCTTATGACGTTGATTGCTCTGATTTTTGGCATACATATGGTGATGGCAATTGGCGGTGCCGATATGCCTATCGTGGTGTCTATGTTAAACAGCTATTCTGGTTGGGCTGCAGCTGCGACAGGCTTTATGTTGAGCAATGATTTATTGATTGTCACCGGTGCCTTAGTTGGCAGTAGTGGTGCCATTCTCAGTTACATCATGTGCCGAGCGATGAATCGTAATTTCCTTAGTGTTATTTCCGGTGGTTTTGGCAGTAGTGGTGGTGGAGGTGCCGCTGAAATTAAAGGTGATATTGTCTCCATTCAAGTGAATGAAGTTGTGCCAATGTTACGCGATGCTCAGAACATTATGATTATTCCGGGCTATGGTATGGCTGTTGCTCAGGCTCAACATGCGGTTTATGAATTAGCGAAACAATTGCTCAAACAGAATAAGACGATTCGTTTTGCTATTCACCCAGTAGCAGGACGGATGCCTGGTCACATGAATGTATTATTAGCTGAAGCAAAAGTAGCCTATGACATTGTGTATGAAATGGATGAGGTCAATGAGGATTTCCCAAATGTTGATGTCACTATTGTGATCGGTGCGAATGATATTGTGAATCCGTCAGCCTTAGATGACCCAAATAGTCCTATCGCCGGTATGCCTGTCCTGCAGTGTTGGAAGGGGCATAATACAATTGTACTTAAGAGAAGTATGGCCACAGGTTATGCAGGCATAGGCAATCCGCTGTTTGTACATGAGAATACGCGCATGTTATTCGGCGATGCTAATGACAGCTTGCAGTCAGTGTTGAAAGAATTACAAGCATCATAGACTCACCTTCGCTCTAGCCTCCCTGTGTTAGAGGTATAAACATAAAAGCCGTACTTTTGGACTCCAACAAGTACGGCTTTTTTTATGGTCAACGTTCTAAATAAGCAAAACGTCCTACTGTTAGGCCTAATTTTTTTCTCTACATTTAACCGTAAGACAAATTGTCCTTATGACGTTTATTTTCGGGACATTTTTCCCGATCGAACGGTTTCCATATTTCAAGTAAATACCAAACCTATTGATAAATAATGATTTTTAAACTTGGTACGGCCATTGCTATAACAGAGGGCAGTCTGTGAAGATTTGAACCACAGACTCAAACACGAATTCCAGGGCACTTGTTGTTATTCAAGTGAAGGAACGTGAATTTTAGTAAAGAATTTTGAGGATAAAAGTTTAATGTCGCTATTTTCAGGTCTAATGGCCAAGCTCACTAAAGATCAAATTGTTGCTAAGCCAGGGTTTAATCGCTGGTTGATTGCACCTGCATCGGTTGCCATCCACCTTTGCATTGGCTCAGTGTATGCGTGGAGTATATTTAACCCACCTTTGATGAAACAGTTTGGTGTAGTGGCGAGTGCTGCTGATGATTGGACATTTGCATCTGTGGTATGGATTTTCTCTACCGCCATTGTATTTCTGGGACTGGCTGCAGCTCTAGGTGGTAAATGGCTGGAAAAAGTAGGCCCAAGGGCCACAGGATTTTTAGCTGCCTGCTTATGGGGTGGCGGTTTTCTTGTCGGTAGCATAGGCATTAACAACCACGAACTATGGTTAGTCTATTTAGGTTACGGCGCTATCGGTGGCTGTGGTCTAGGTTTAGCTTATGTGACACCAGTAAGCACATTGATCCGCTGGTTCCCAGATAGACGTGGCATGGCAACAGGTATTGCCATCATGGGCTTTGGTGGTGGTGCAATGATCGGTGCACCGTTGATTACCTATTTGTTAAGCCTATTTTATAAAGCACCTGAGTATCTAGGTAAGGTGGCAGACATTAACTTGATCACTGAAGGTGGTCGTCGTTTTGCCGAGATAGCAGGAAATAAAACCGAAGTGGTTATTGCATCGGTATCAGATATGGCACAAGCATCTGTACCTGGACCCGAAGGTGTGTATGTAGTCGGCACGGGTGATACCGGTGTAGCAAGTGTGTTTATAACCTTGGGTATTGTGTATTTCATTGTAATGACTATTGCAGCTTTTGCATTTCGAGTGCCGGCGAAAGATTGGAAGCCCGATGGTTGGGAAGCACCAACAGCTGATGAGAGTAAAAATAGTCTGATCACCGATGACCACGTGCATATTGATCAGGCATTAAAAACACCACAGTTTTACCGTTTATGGATTGTATTATGTTTTAACGTCACAGCCGGTATTGCCGTTATCGGTGTGGCTAAAACCATGATCACTGACATTTTTGGCCCAGCCTTACCTAATGTGGTGGATGCTAGTTTTGCAGCGACCTACGTATTAATGATCAGTGTATTTAATATGTGCGGACGTTTTATGTGGTCGTCTTTATCTGACTACTTAGGTCGTAAGAATACTTATCATGTGTTTTTTGTCATTGGCATGATGTTGTATGTCTCTATTCCTTTCATAGCAACCCAAGCAAGCATTAATCCAGGCGTAACGTGGTTGGTGATGTTCTATGGTGTAACTATGTTGATTTTCACTATGTATGGCGGTGGTTTTGCCACGATTCCTGCTTATTTGGCGGATATTTTTGGCACCATGCATGTCGGTGGTATTCATGGTCGCTTACTTACTGCTTGGAGTACCGCAGGTATTTTAGGACCGTTTGTTATTACCCATTTACGTCAAAGTTCGCTTGATAGTGCGATTAATTCCTTAGCGCAAAAAGTCGACCCTGCCGCCTTCCAAGCCAAATTTGGTGCTGGAATAAGTCAGTTACAAGAATTGATTGCAGCCAAAACAGTTTCTATCTCGCAACTCATGGAGATCGTTCCGGCTGGCACCATTGACCCGACACCAACCTTGTATAACACCACTATGTATGCAATGGCGGGACTATTATTTATCGCCTTCCTTGCTAACCTGACAATTCGTAAAGTCGAAAGCAAACATCATGTACACAATTCTCATCCAGAACTAGCGCTGGAAAATAGCTAGCTAATTATAAAGTTCTTCTTGTAAGCAGCTACAAGAGGTTGTGTGAAATAAAGCTGCATTTAAAAACTTCTAATAGGAGAAGAGAGAGAATGTTGAAACAAAAAGAAGGGGGAAGAGCTACTTTTGTCAAAGTAGGGCTAGCCTCACTAATGATGGCGATAGGATCAAGTGCCTTTGCTGATGAAGAAATTGAGAGAGGCACGCTGTTTGGTGATATGCAGACTGTCACTCAGGATATGCTTGATAAATCAGCAGGCGATTCTAATAACTTTTTACACACTAATGGTAACTACGAGCAAACACGTTTTTATCCAGCAGAACAGATTAATACAGATAACGTCCACAATTTAGAAAAAGCGTGGACATTTAAAATGGATGTTGTTGATTCATTAGAAACATCACCTATTGTTGTGAACGGCACGATGTATGTGACCTCTTCTTTTAATCATGTTTATGCGTTAGATGCAAAAACAGGTAAAGCAAAGTGGCACTATCAACATGAAATGGGTCCGATAACTACTTATTGTTGTGGTCCTAATAA
Organism: Methylophaga sp. 42_25_T18; assembly: GCA_002163085.1. Lineage (GTDB taxonomy): Bacteria > Pseudomonadota > Gammaproteobacteria > Nitrosococcales > Methylophagaceae > 41-12-T18. Next base: position 108,630 of record MAAJ01000013.1, read on the forward strand.
CCGTGGTGTTGCAGCTTATGAAGACATGCTTTTCATGGGTACATTGGATGCTAAATTAGTTGCATTAGATGCTAAAACTGGTAAAAAAGTTTGGGAAACTGAAATTGCAGATCCAGAACTTGGTTACAGTGAAACAATGGCACCTACTATCGTTAACGGTAAAGTATTAATCGGTACGAACGGTGGTGAGTATGGTATCCGTGGTTTTGTTAAAGCCTTTGATGCAAAAACAGGTAAATTACTATGGACATTCAATAGTATCCCTGAAAATTCTGTTGGTGTTTGGGCAGAAAATGATGCAACTGGCCTATACATGCATCGTGATATTAAAGCAGAAAAAGCAGCACTGAAAAAATTAGGCGACCCGTACAAAACTTTGGGTGGTGGCGTATGGCAAAACATGGCGATAGACCGTGATAGTAACCGTGCTTACTTCGTAGTAGGTAACCCATCTCCTGATTTATATGGTGCAATTCGTCCAGGTGATAATCTTTATACAAACTCATTAGTTTCAGTAGATTTAGAAACGGGTGAGAAGATTTGTCACTTCCAATACATTGCTCATGATGTATGGGATCTTGATGCTGTAAGTCCACCTATCCTTGTTCCAGTAACAAACGATGATGGCCAAACAGTTAAAGGTGTACTTCACGGTGGTAAAACTGGTTATGTTTACGTACATGATGCAGGTGACTGTAGCTTGATTCGACATTCAGAACCTATGGTTATGCAACGTGATCGTTGGGTATTACCAACTAAAGAAGGTGCAAGCATGTTACCTGGTGCTAACGGTGGTGTTGAATGGTCACCGATGGCAACAGATCCAGGTCAAGGCTTAGCATTTGCAATTAACTTGCATCAACCAATGACTTACCACGTGGAAGAAACTCCATATCCAGATGGTAAATTGTGGTTAGGTGGTGCATTTAAAGTAATTCCTACTGAAGAACAGTGGGGTAACGTAACAGCTGTTGACTACAACACCGGTAAGATCAAATGGAAAGTTAAAACTCAACATCCAATGATCGGCGGTATTTTGGCAACAGGCGGTGGACTTGTGTTCACTGGTGAGGGCAACGGTTTGTTCAAAGCTTACAATTCATCTACTGGCGAATTGATGTGGCAAGACCAAACCAACGCGGGTGTTAACGCTCCTCCTTCTTCATACAACGTAGCTGGTGATCAGTTTATCGTTGTAGGTTCAGGTGGTAACGCGCAGCTTGATTATAAACGTGGTAATGAAATCATTGCCTATAAATTAGCTAAATAAGCACTCTCATAGATTTACTCATTTATACCCATGAGTAGATAGATGTTTGGCCGTCCCCGCTCCTCGTGGGGCGGCCATTTTTTTTGAACTAAAATATAATTACTCAGTCTGATAATTGATTATGACCAACGATGGATTTAAATATGCGTTATTCAAACTTTAAACACCTAATATTAATAACAACTCTTTTATTTACTGGCTACGCAGTCGCTGAAGAAGATAAATATTCCCCAGTAAGGGAGAAATTAGAAACTTGTTTTGCCTGTCATGGTCAAAACGGTGCTTCAAGCATGGGAGCATTCCCGATTCTTGCAGGGCAAGAATTTTATTATATGTATGTGCAACTTAAAGACATGAAAAAAGGCTTACGCGAAAGTGCGGTCATGGGCCCGATTGCAGCCAGCCTTGAAAAGTCAGAAATGAAATTAATGGCCGAATTTTTTTCCAAACAAGCATGGCCAGAAACCAATTATACGGTCGAAGCTGAACAAGCTACTGCCGGTAAACGTGTCGTCGGTGCAGGCCAATGCGTTGCTTGCCACCTTGGCGATTTACGCGGTAATAGTCGGGTACCAAGATTAGCCAATCAACATCCTGACTACTTATTAGCGACCATGCTCGATTTTAAAAATGGCGTGCGTAAAAATTCTCCTGCAGTCGCAACATTGCTTAAGACCTTTAGCGAACAAGAACTTAAGGATGTATCGGACTATTTAAGCAGCTATTCAGAATAAACCTTATTACCATTAATCTATAGGCAGCCGATCATGATGAAAAATATAGTTAAAATCTCAGGGTATTTATTAATCCTTTTATTTGTGCCATTTTCACCCGTGCACGCAGATGAGTTTCGCCAACTGAATTTTGCTTTGTTTGATGCAGCAAAAGAAGGTGATCTTAAGCAGGTTCAGCAATTGATTGAAAAAGGTGCCTCGGTTAAATCACGTAACCGATTTGGCAATTCAGCCTTTATTTATGCGGTAAAGTCAGGTGATATTGAGCTTGTTGATTACCTTATTCAACAACATTCTGCGATCAATATGGTTAATACGCGAGGACGTAATGCGTTGATGGAAGCCTCGAAAGAAGGCTCTATTGAAATGGTGCAATACCTACTCGATCATGATGTTGAAGTTAATCACTTTAGTTTGAAAAGGATCACTGCATTAGCCGAAGCCGTTTATGCCGAACGTAAGGATGTGGTTACACTTTTGTTGGCACACGATGCCAGAGTTGACGTAGTTGATAATACAGGCAAGACAGCTCTGATTTACGCATCAGCAAATGGTAGTTTGGAAGTAATAAAATTATTATTAACAAAAACAGCAGATGTAAACGCTAAATATGGCCATGACCTCACGGCTTTAATGTGGGCTGCAGGTTACGGCAAATCTGACGCGACGACGTTGCTGTTAAATGCCGGTGCCGATGTAAATCTGCAAGACGATCGTGGTCGAACAGCATTAATGATGGCCGCACGTGCTGGCCATATTGAGGTAGTAGCCCAATTATTAAATAGTGGGGCAGATCTGGGTTTAAAAGATGCTGAAGGAAAATCAGCTTATGATCTTGCTTTAGAAACAAAAAATGAGGCCATAGTGCAAGCACTATCTGTAGCAATTTAAAAGCTAACTAGCGACAAGTAACTACGGGCCGTTTCACTTTTGTTGAAACGGCTTTTTTATGTCTAAATCTAATGGTAATAATTAAAATATTTTTAGCTAAAAATTCACTTTGGCAATCACAAACTATTGGTTTATCATCAAAGACAAACTACTGACACAAATTAGGTGACGTTATTTAATCGTATTAACCAAGGCAGGTTATCTATGAATTCAGAACAAGAACTTCACGAGGTTCAAAAGCAAGTCAAACAGTTGGCAACTAAACTTGATGCTGTTGATAAAGAACTTAAGCAAACGCAAAAGTCACAAACGGAATTTCTGACGCGCATGTCTCACGAATTGAATTCTCCTTTAGGCATCATTCTTGGCTATTCTCAATTACTTGAGATTAGCGATTTGACTGATGATCAGAGTGATAACCTTAAAGAAATCATTGATGCGGCGAATTATTTAAATGAGCAAAATCAACATCTGTTTAAGCTCGCTATCGCTAAAAACTCGGCATTAAAAATGGAAAAAGTGGTGGTCAAACATGTTATTGACGATAGCTTATTACGCTTTGCTGATGTAATTGCTCATAAAGAGATCAATGTTGTGCTGAGTGAAGATATCAATTCGATGTCGATAAAAGTAGATGGACATTATTTTGAGCAGGTATTAAGTAATTTGATACTCAATGCAGTGCATTATACCAATCAGGCTGGCACAGTTAATCTCGACATTACCAAACAGACAGACAGTTTCAAGCTGTCAATTCATGATGAAGGTCTGGGTATTCCGGAGCAGCTATATCCTGAAGTATTTACTTTATTTCATGACCGTAATGTTGAAAATGTCGAAGGACTGGGGATGGGGTTATATCTTGCTAAAGAGTACATAGAGCTGATGGGAGGAGAAATAGGTTTTGATTCGATAGATGGCCAAGGCACTACATTCTGGATAAGTCTTCCTGCCAATGGAGATAGCATTCAGTAAAAGGATTATTCATGCATATCATTGTTTATATCAGTGAATATACGGGGCGTGATGAGGATATTGAAGCTGATTTGGCTGATATTACCCAGTTGGCACAAATCAATAATGTTGAAGCTCAAATTACCGGCTTACTGTTTTATCATGATCGCCATTTCTTACAAGTAATAGAAGCTGAACAAGTGACTTTGGCAAACCTGATGGACGTATTGGCAAAAGACCCTCGCCACAAAAATATAGAACGTATCGTAGATGAAACCATCCCCGCCAGAAGTTTTAGTGACTGGCATATGGCCTCATTTAACTTGTCGGATGATGAACCCCTCGTTCCAGAAGAAATAAAAAAAATAACTGAATTATTTAAAGATAACGTTAGTATCGCTTCTGCCGGCGGTGATTTATTAGTGGGATTTTATCAATCTATGCTTACTAAAACCCTATGAACGTATTTAATTTCTATTTGAGACATTTAAAACGATTACATTTAATTACTGGTGTTATTTTTGTTGTCGTATTTTGGTTTTCAGGTGCTTATTTAAAGTTTGTTGTCTGGGATACTATGGCTGATGATGACCTAGTCAGAGTGGCGTATAGAACGAGCCATGTATATATTTTGATGGCTGCATTAATTAATATTGCGGTCAGTACAAACTTATTAGCTCATAGCAGCAAACAATCACACGTTTTGCAATGTTTGGGCTCATTATTACTCATAGTCGCGCCACTATTATTAACCTATGCTTTTTTTGTCGAACCTAAGTTAGAGGTTGAGGTCAGTGGCTTTACTTTTATAGGTATTGTCGGGCTTGCAGTTGGCGTTATTTTGCATGCAGTTAGTGCATATATGAATAAAGCTAATACAGATAAATAACGTCGTGGTTAATAGCCTGAAAATTGTTGGCGGATGTGTTCTTTTTCCGTTACCGGTAACGTGAGAGTAACTATCACCCGTTCACTAAACTGTTGATCAATGATCTGACCGTGACATTTGTTTAACTGATATTCCAAGCTCTGCAACTGTGAGTAATCGATCTCAAGTTTGAATGTGGTCATTTCAACCCATGGAATGTGTTTAGCCTGCGCAATGGCCTGCTTTGCAGCCGTGCCATACGCCCGGGTTAACCCACCTGTTCCTAACTTAATTCCACCAAAATAGCGTATCACCCCAACTACCGTATTGATCAATGCTTCCCCTTCTAAGGGGGCAAGAATAGGGCGGCCAGCAGTACCTGAAGGTTCACCCGCATCATGACAACGTTCATTGATAAACCCATCAGGTTGGCGAATACGCCAGGCGAAGGCCAAATGGTTTGCATGAGGATGTTGAGAAGCCAAACTACGAAGATGCTGCAATGCTTCCTGTTCATTATCACAAGGAAAAATAGCGCCAATAAAACGTGATTTTTTTATCTCAAACTCAACGTCGGTTGCTTGAGAAATAGTAAAAATTTCGGATGCCATAAACAGATAAAATAGTAAAACAGCCGTTAATTTACCATATCAGTTGACATGCTTAGTCATCTATCTCAGCTTATAGCTAAGCGCTTTTGCTCTGTTACGTTAAAACGAGTACATTAAAAGTGCATCTAATGTAGACATTTAAGGATGTTTGCTATGTTGTTTTCAAAGGATATGACTGCTGATACCCCATTACGTCAACGAATTTGTGATCGTTATATTGCAGATGAACCGAGCGTAATTACGGAGTTGTTGGCCGACGTGCGATTAAGTGCTGGAGAACGGGCTGAGATTGCTCAACGTGCCAGCACGTATATTGTTGCCATCCGTAAGCAACAAACAAGAAAAACGACAGTTGATGTCCTCCTAAATGAATATAGCCTGACGAGTAATGAAGGGCGGGCTTTGATGAGTTTAGCTGAAGCGTTGCTTCGCATTCCTGATAAATACAATGCACATCGTTTGTTGCAAGATATGCTCACTGCTGCAGATTGGCAGTCACACATCGGTCAAAGTCGCTTAATAAGAATCAATTTATTGTCTAGAGCGCTTGCGGTTGCCACGACAATATTGAACTATCACCATGAAACAATCGGGTTAAAACGATTTATTTCGTGGTGTATGACCCCGATTATTTATAAAGTCGTTCGCTATTTTATTCAAGTTATGGCGAATCAATTTGTATTGAGCCAAACCATCTCTGGCGCATTACTCGCTTCGGAAACGATCATTAAGCGAGGCTATCGTTTTTCTTACGATATGTTGGGTGAAAGTGCGCGATGTAAGCAGGATGAACAGCGTTTTTTTCAACACTATGTCGATGCAATTAATACCCTCGGAGCTAGCAGTCTGGAGCAAGATCCTATTTCAGGCCCGGGCATTTCGGTCAAACTATCAGCGCTGCACAGTCGTTACTGTGTCTTACAGCATGAACGTGTGGTTGCAGAACTAATACCACGACTTAAACAGTTAGCTTTATTGGCTAAAAAATATAATATCTCGCTAACCATAGATGCTGAAGAATCTGCACGATTGGAGTTATCACTCGATATTTTTAAGGCCTTGTTTTTAGATGACGATCTGGCTCACTGGCAAGGTTTTGGTTTGGCGGTACAAGCCTACCAAAAGAGAGCAACCGTCGTTATCGATTGGTTAGTTGATTTGGCGGTAAGCAATAAACGTCAAATCTCAGTGCGCCTCGTTAAAGGTGCCTATTGGGATTCAGAAATTAAATGGGCACAGCAAAAAGGTTTGGCAGACTATCCTGTATTTACCAGTAAAGCTGCAACAGACGTCAGTTACTTAGTCTGTGCGCAAAAGCTATTAAATGCCCGCGCTTATATCTATCCACAATTTGCTACCCATAATGCCTACACCGTCGCCAGTATTTTGCAGATGGATGATAGTGGGCAGGGTTATGAGTTTCAGCGTCTTCATCAAATGGGCCAAGTGTTATATGACCAAATTCTTAAGAAAAAACAGTTTAACTGTCGTGTCTATGCACCTATCGGTAAGCACATTGATTTGCTGGCGTATTTGATTAGGCGCATGTTGGAAAACGGTGCCAATAGTTCCTTTGTTAATAACATTGTCGATACGACTGTCGCTATAGACAGTTTGTTGGACGACCCCGTGATGAAATTACAGGGAAGTTCAAGCTACAGCGACATTCCTCTACCAAGAGATCTGTATCAAAACGAATTTAGTCCGCCACGATTAAATGCTAGGGGGGTTGAATTAGCAGACAAAAATGAACTGATTAAACTGAAAGCCGAAATAACGTCAGTCTTAACCACAAGGTTAAATTACTTGCCACCCACCGCGAATTTAACCATCCATAATCCGGCGAACCTGCAGGAAATTGTTGGTGCGGTGATTGTTGATAGTGAGCGTTCAATAGAACAAAAACTACAGCAAGCTCAACACGCCTTTTTATCATGGTCAAACATGGCCATAACACAGCGTTGTCAGTTTGTGGATTTGATCGCGGATAAACTCGAAGATAACAGGGATGAGCTGATTGCCTTATGCATTAAAGAAGCCGGGAAAACACTCACTGATAGCATGGCTGAAGTACGCGAAGCCGTCGATTTTTGTCGCTATTATTCTCGGCAAGCTGAACAATTGTTTGCTGATAATGCCATTGTCGCTAGAGGTGTTGTTTTATCTATTAGTCCGTGGAATTTTCCTCTCGCAATTTTTGTTGGTCAGTTATCAGCGGCATTAGTCACTGGCAATACGGTATTGGCAAAAGCGGCTGAACAAACTAGTTTGATCGCTCAACGTATCGTCGAATTGATTTATCAAACAGGCTTAGATAAAAATACTGTGCAGTTACTTATAGGTGCGGGTATGCCAATCGGAAAGCGACTTATTCCTGATGAGCGAATTCAAGCGGTAATGTTTACTGGCTCATGTGAAACTGCGCTTTGGATCAATCAAACCTTGGCTAATAGAAAGAAGAATAACATTCCTTTTATTGCTGAGACAGGTGGTCAGAATGCCATGATAGTAGATTCAACCGCACAGTTAGAGCATGTTGTTGATGATGTTATTAGCTCGGGATTTAACTCAGCAGGTCAGCGTTGTTCATCCTTACGGGTGGTCTTTATTCAACAAGAAATCACAGAATCTTTTATTGCATTATTAAAAGGAGCCATGGCAGAATTAACGATTGCTGATCCACAAAACTTAGACACGGATATAGGTCCAATCATTGATCAGCAAGCCTTAGATCGATTAAATCAACATTGCGATTTTTTATATGACCATAGACTTGATAAGGCCAAACTTATTTATAGCTGTCATTTGAATAACAGCTTATCTGGCGGACATTACTTTGCACCACGCTTATATGAAATTAAGGAGCTAGATTTATTAAACAAAGAAGTGTTTGGCCCTATTGTCCACTTAATACGATTTAAAGCTGATGAATTAGATAATGTTGTTAGTCAAATAAATCAATGTGGTTATGGTTTAACCTTGGGTATCCATAGTCGACTAACATCGGTGGCAGATTACTTGGCAAATAATATTAACGTTGGCAATGTATATATAAACCGAAATATGGTTGGTGCGGTAGTCGGTGTTCAACCTTTTGGTGGTCGAGCATTATCTGGTACAGGGCCAAAAGCGGGGGGCAAACATTATTTAGAAGCCTTAGTAAAACCTCATAATCAAATTTTTAATATGCGATTAACGTTAGCGTCTCAAACAAATGAGTTGCTGAATATATCGGTAATAAATCAGGCGAAAACGGCATGGTCAAGCTGGCATAAACAAGATTTAGAATCTCGAGTGATGGTACTAACACAACTGTGTAGTGAGATTGCTGAAACGCTAGGTGAAACATTAGCTAAAGACTGTGTTAATGCGCTTGAATTAATGCACTTGAAAATCAGCCAACCAAATCAATTAGCAGGCCCAACCGGTGAGTTGAATCAGGTTTATTATGAGAGCAGAGGCGTAGTGGTTGTCGTAGGCGATAAGCAACAAACTCTCAATGCTCACTTGTCTTGTATTATTGCGGCATTACTTGCAGGTAACGTGGTGATATGTGCCATGGCAGAAACTGATAAAACAGTGATGGAACAGATAGAAAATAGCATACGAAAATCAGGACTGCCGAGAAAAACACTACAGTTTTTAAATGACCGCTATATGACTCAATTGATTAAGCACGCGTCCGTAAGTGCAGTCATTAGCCCTATACACAATGAGCAAATAAAACGAGTCTTGGCACAAAGGTGTGGGCCAATAATTCCGTTGATTTATACCAATGCTCCATTTTGGATGAACCGGTTATTGTTAGAAAAAACAGTATCTACAGATACGACTGCCGCTATAGGAAATGCATTGTTGTTAAGCCAATGAAATCGTGATGATTCTGGTATGATCACATAATTTCCCAGCGATACCTCCCGACATGGCCAGTGATAGTTTTTCTCAGCTTAAAATTTCTGACGCTCAAATAAAAAACCTTGAGTCCTTAGGTTATACGAAAATGACGCCGATTCAGGCCCAGAGTATCCCTCATGTATTGAAGGGTAAGGACTTGATAGCAAAGGCAAAAACGGGGAGTGGTAAGACTGCTGCGTTTGGTGTTGGCTTGCTTAATCAGATCAATCCACGTTTTTTTGGTGTGCAAGCTTTGGTGTTATGCCCAACGCGTGAGTTGGCCGATCAAGTAGGTAAAGAAATCCGCAGGTTAGCCCGCAGCGTACCTAATATAAAATTAGTTTTATTATGTGGGGGCAAGCCATTTGGCCCCCAAGTGGGCTCACTTGAACATGGCGCACATATTGTTGTTGGTACACCAGGCCGTATTCAAGATCATTTGCGTAAAAACACCTTAACGTTAGATGGTTTAAAAACCTTGGTATTGGATGAAGCTGATCGTATGTTGGATATGGGCTTTTCTGAAGTGATGGACGATATCATTTCGCAAACACCGAAATCTCGCCAAACCTTATTATTCTCAGCTACTTACCCAGATAGCATTGATAAAATGAGTCATTCGATTCAAAAAAATCCGATCTCGGTAACGGTGGAGTCGGAACATAAAACGGATGTCATTGAGCAAATGTTTTATGAAGTTAAAAAACATGAGCGAAATAATTCCTTGCTGGCGATTTTTGAACATTATCAGCCAGAAACCACCGTCGTCTTTTGTCATACCAAAAAACAATGTGATGAGGTAGCAAGCTTCTTACAAGAACATCGCATTGCAGCCTTAGCTATTCATGGTGACTTGGACCAGCGTGAACGTGATCAAGTCTTAGTACGTTTTTCCAATAACAGTTGTTCAGTACTTGTTGCAACGGATGTTGCTGCACGCGGCTTGGATATTAAATCACTGCAAGCGGTCATTAATTATGAACTGCCACGGGACCCTGAAATCTATGTGCACAGAATAGGGCGTACGGGACGTGCCGGCGAAAAAGGTCAGGCCTTAAGCATTTTCACTGCATCTGAACAAAACCGTGTTAATGCGATAGAGACTTATCAGAAAAAGCCCTGCCGTTGTGATGTCTATGAATCATTAGATCGCGACCCTGGTTTTAGCTTACAACCCGCTATGGTGACCATACAACTGGATTCTGGACGAAAAAATAAAGTCAGACCGGGTGATATTTTAGGTGCATTAACCGGTGATGCAGGACTGGCTGGCAGTGATATAGGCAAGATCGATATTTTTGATATGTCGAGTTATGTGGCCGTTGAGCGAACTGCATTACGGCAAGCGATGAATTATTTGGCACAAGGCAAAGTAAAAGGGCGTACTATTCGCGCTCGTCAAATTCGATAACAGTAATACACAGAGGCGCGAAAAGTTTGTCAGAAACACTATTTTCAGTTGGACAACGTTGGGTAAGTAATAGCGAAGCAGAGCTTGGACTTGGTTTGATTAAGGCGAACTCAGGGCGTCGTATTGAAGTGCTATTCCCAGCAGTAGGTGAGCAACGTACCTATGCCGCAGATAATGCCCCATTAAGCAGGGTTATTTATCCAGTCGGTGATACCGTTAGTACCAATGAGGATCGTGTATTCACTATCTCTGAAAGGCATGAGTTTAGTGATTGTTATGTCTATCAAGGTTTAGATGAAGCGGGGGAGGAGGTCAGTATTCATGAAATGGACCTCAACAGCCATGTACAGTTTAGTCAGCCTCAAGATCGCTTATTTGCCGGCCAAGTTGATAAAAACAGTCAGTTTGAATTACGTATGGCAACACTGGGCCACCAACATCGACTACAACAGTCGCCGGTCTTTGGTTTAACCGGTGCACGCGTTCAACCCTTACCGCATCAGATGTATATTGCCAATCAGGTTGCACAACGATTTGCACCACGGGTATTACTGGCTGATGAAGTTGGCTTAGGAAAAACGATAGAGGCTGGGTTGATTTTGCATCAACAATTGATTACTGGCCGGGCTAGCCGAGCAATCATTATTGTGCCGGATAGTCTAGTTCATCAATGGCTGGTTGAAATGTTAAGACGTTTTAATCTGCAATTTACCATTATGGATGAAGAGCGGCATGCCGCTATCGTAGAGAGTGAGGAAGGTAATCCTTTTGAAAGCGCGCAATTAATTTTATGTAGTTTGTCATCACTGACTGAAACCCCATCAATTTATGCTGATGCATTAGCCGCGAGTTGGGATTTGATGATTGTTGATGAAGCGCATCACTTACAGTGGAATGAACAACTTGCGAGTAAAGAATACCTTGCAATCGAAGGGCTAGCGCGTGAAGTTCAAGGACTGTTACTGTTAACGGCGACACCAGAGCAATTAGGCGTGGAAAGCCATTTTGCTCGTTTACGATTACTGGATCCAGATCGCTATCATGATTTGGCAAAATTCAAACAGGAAGAAACTAATTATCAACCAGTCAGTGAATTAGTTGAACATTTATTAGCTGACGATGCACAGCAAAACATTCAAAATGATAAAGCCATACAACAGGCGGTAATTGATTATCTTGGCCAAACGATGCTGGATGAGTTATCCCAAGCAGAAGACTTTGTAGAAATACAACAAAAGGCGATTACTGATTTATTAGACCATCATGGAACAGGACGTATTTTATTTAGAAATACTCGTGATGTTGTCAGCGGGTTCCCTGACCGTGTATTACATACATATCCATTAGCGGCGCCAGACGAACTGGCTGATAAGGCCGTTGATGCTTCACCAATAGAACTGATCCAAGCTGAACGGTTACTTGGCGATTCATGGTTAGATAGTGATCCTCGTGTTACTTGGCTAGCAGATTGGTTAAAACAACATCGCCAAGACAAAATTTTAGTGATCTGCGCCCAAGCAGAAACGGCCCAAGATCTAGAAACATACCTACGTATTAAACACGCGAGTCGCAGTTCCGTGTTCCATGAAGGTTTGAGTTTAGTTAATCGTGATCGAGCTGCAGCCTATTTTGCTGATGACGAAGATGGCGCTCAAGTATTGATTTGTTCTGAAATTGGCAGTGAAGGGCGTAATTTCCAGTTTTCACATCATTTAGTCTTATTTGATTTACCTCTTAATCCCGACTTATTAGAGCAACGTATCGGTCGCTTGGATCGTATTGGCCAACATCACAACGTTAATATTCATGTGCCTTATTATCAAGATACAGCCCAGCATGTACTGCTTGACTGGTATCACCAAGGCATGAATGCTTTTGAGCGTGTTTTTCCTGCCGGCGGCACCATCTATCAAGCAAGCGAAGAACAGTTATTAACATGTCTATCTGCACCAAAAAACAATAAAGATAAACTGATTTTAATTAAAGAAACTCAGCTACTTACAGAGAAAACTTTAACAAAACTTCAGCATGGTCGTGATAAGTTATTAGAGCTTAATTCCTGTAATCAAACAATCGCGACTGAGATTGTCGCTGAGCTTGAAGTGACCAGTGATGCACGTGGTCTAACTAATTATATGGATAAGATTTTTGATGCGTTTGGTGTCGAGCAGCAAACACACAGTGTCGATAGCATCATCATCGAACCCGGCACACATATGCTTTACCACCATTTTCCAGCTTTACCAGAAGATGGCATTACGGCTACCTTCCATCGGCACAAAGCCTTAGTACGAGAAGATATGACCTTCCTATCCTGGGAGCATCCGATGGTACTGGGCGCTATGGATATGGTCATAAATGGTGACTTTGGTAATAGTGCTTTTTGTACCTTAGCTACTTCTCAATTGCCAGCCGGTACATTATTACTTGAAGCCGTATTTAGAATGCATTGTTCTGCCCCTCGTGCATTGCAGGCTGACCGCTATTTAAATGAATCGTATGTGCGTATAGTTGTTGATGACAAAGGTCGCAACCTTAATCAACTGCTGGATGAACAGAGTTTTAGTGAGCAAGCAGGTCGAATACCTAGAACAACGGCCCAAGAATTAATTCGACACGCAAGAAGTTCGATTTCGTCCTTAGTGGATACAGCTAAGGATGCCGCATTAACCAAGCAAGCTGAGATAATTGCCAGTGCCGTTGATACGATGAACCAACAACTTAGTGTTGAGCTACAACGTCTACAGGCTTTGGCAAAAGTTAATCCAAACATTCGCCAACAGGAGATTGACTATATGGTTGAATCTCAGCAATTATTATCTGACTATCTGCAAACAGCTCAATTAACGATGGATGCAGTAAGGGTTGCTATTGTTACGGAACCTTCATAACAAACGATAGTCTGAAGAAGGTTATTTTTACGGTATTATCGCGCTGGGAGCATTTTTTTGATTAAACGAGTTGTCTTACCATTCGTAATTTTAGCCATTGCGATAATGGTGTTTATGGGTTTGAAAAATAGCAAGCCCGAGCATAAGGTGATGGAGAAAACCGAGAAAATATGGCGTGTTGATACTCTCCCAGTAACGTTTCAACAACGTGCACCTGAGATCACTATTTATGGCCGTGTTGAAACACCGAGAGTCGCTAACTTAACCTCTGCACTGATTGCTGATGTCATTAAGGTTAATGTTTTAGAGGGCACAGAAGTCAATAGTGGGGACGTATTGGTTGAGCTGGATAATACAGACGCGTACCTTCTACTTGAGCAACGCCAGGCTGAATTGGCAGAAATTAGTGCCACGATCAGCAGTGAAAATGTACGTTTCCAGCGCGATCAAAACTTACTAGAAAATGAAAAACAACTGTTGCACTTAGCCGATAACGCAGTAGTTAGAGCAAAGAAGTTAGAAAAGGCACGACTGGCATCTCAAGCCACCTTAGATGATGCTTATGCTGCCAAACAACGACAATATTTAACGTTAAAACAATTGGAGCATGATATTGCAGAACACCCTGCAAGATTGGCTCAATTACAGGCGCGAAAAAAACGTGCACAAGCTTTATTGTCGCTAGCTCGAGTCGATCTCGAACGGTGTCATATTAAAGCACCGTTCACTGGCCGTATCTCCCAACTGGATATTACGATTGGTGATCGCGTTCGTGAAGGTGATAATTTATTATCCATTTATGATTTGACTAATCTTGAGGTCAGAGCACAACTTCCGGGCCGTTATATCACTCAGTTACGTACGATGATGGTAGATGAACAAGCGCTCTTGGCTACAGCTGACATTGATGGCAGTAAATTAGAATTTACCTTAGAGCGTTTTTCAGGTGAAGTGCGTCAAGATAGCGGCGGCATTGATGGTTTATTCCGATTGACCGGAAATAGTCAGGCTTTAGCTTTAGGCACTTTTGTTGAGTTACGCTTGAAGTTGGCAGAGCAAGAGCAATTGGTTGAATTGCCCTATAACGCCCTGTATGAACTTGATCGTGTTTATTTGCTTCAAGATGGCTATTTAAAAGCGATTACAATCGAGCGTATCGGCGAATATAAAACGGACTTAGGTGAAAAACGATTATTAGTTCGCAGCAATGATCTTCAGCAAGGCGATCACATTGTGAGTACTCAATTGCCTAATGCCATCACTGGCCTAAGAGTTGAGGCCATAAATGACTAACCATCGTCAGGATGTGATTGGACTTTTTGCTCAACATAAGGTTGCTGCAAACCTGTTGATGTTCATTCTGATTGTAGCAGGCCTAGTATCGCTAACCCGGCTTAACACTCAGTTCTTTCCAAACTTTGCTTTAGACTTTGTTACTGTACGTGTTGAGTGGCGAGGTGCCAGTGCTGAAGATGTCGAAGATTCTATATCTAGTCGAGTCGAGCAAGAATTACGCACCATTGATTATGTGAAAAAAATGACATCGACATCTTCATATGGAGCATCGATAGTCTCGCTGGAGTTTGAAGAAGGCACTGAAATGGGCAATGCCCTGGATCAAGTTAAAGATAAAATTGGTCAATTACGAAATTTACCCAGTGATTCTGAGATCCCAGAAGTTAATTTAGTCACTCGTTATGAGCAAGTAGCGCGAATGTTAATCACCACTGACGGAGAATTGTCAGAGCTACGACACTTGGTTCACCAAGTTGAACATGATCTGCTAGATCGCGGTATTTCGAAGATTGATATTAGTGGCCTGCCCGAAGAAGAAATTGCGATTCAGTTAAGTACTAAAGAACTCGAGTCGCTCGGTATCGGTTTAGCTGATGTGGGTAGTAGAGTAAAAGAGCTAAGTCGTGATCTACCTGCTGGAGAAATTGGTAATGATGATACGGCACGACAATTAAGAAGTTTAGATCAACGTCGTGATACTCAAGCCTTTGCTGAATTAGCGATCAAAACTGATTATTCTGGTCGATTAGTATTATTGCAAGATGTCGCGGATATCGAACGGCGGCCGATGCGAAAACAAGTCAGTGTGTATTACCAAGGAAAACCTGCTGTTGAGATTACCTTACAACGTACGGAAAATGCGGATTCATTAAAATCAGCACTGATTCTAGAAGAGTGGATAACCGAGAACGCATCCCAGTTACCAAAAGGGGTTGAAGTCAAAGTCTATGATGCCAGTTGGCAGTTAATTAAGGAACGGATGAACCTGTTATTAACTAACGGTTTAGGCGGTTTAGTCTTAGTTATCGCTATTTTGTTTTTATTTCTACATAGTCGTGTGGCCGTTTGGGTTGCGGTGGGGATCCCCGTGTCATTCATGGCCACGTTATTTGTCATGTATTTATTAGGTGGCAGCATTAATATGATTAGCCTGTTTGGTCTAATCATGGCATTAGGGATTATTGTTGATGATGCCATTGTAGTGGGTGAGGATGCCTTATCGCATTACCAAAGTGGTGAGCATTCCTTACAAGCGGCCGAAGGGGGGGCGAGACGCATGTTTGCGCCTGTTATTTCGTCATCTTTAACCACGATCGCCTCGTTTTTACCATTAATGATGATTGGCGGAATAATTGGCAACATATTGTTCGATATACCTTTTGTTGTTATTTGTGTCATTGTCGCTTCATTGTTTGAAAGTTTTTTAATTCTGCCAGGACATCTAAGGCATGCGTTTCATAAAATTCACCATGCGAAACCACCGCCGCTCCGACACTGGTTAGATCAAAAGTTTAATTATCTTAGAGATGATTTATTCCGTCCCTTAGTGGAAATGGCGATAAATTATCGCTGGGTCACCATTGCGACTACGGTTGGTTTATTTATTATATGCATCGGCTTATTAGTCGGTGGTCGCATTCAGTTTACTTTCTTCCCATCACCTGAAGGCACGACAGTTTATGCTAACGCCCGTTTTACAGCCGGCACACCGTCAAAAAAAGTAGAAGTCTTTCTACAAGATCTAAACAAAGCGTTAGAACAAACCAAAAATGAACTTGGATCTGACATAGTGGATATAGCAGTGACTCGTTTAGGGACTGCTGGTGCAGCCGGTGGGTCCGATGGGGCGCAAACAGGGGAACGATTTGGTTCGATGCAAATTGAATTGATCTCTCCAGATGAACGTGAGGTAAGAAATAGTGACTTCATGCAAACATGGCGCAGCCATATCACCTTACCGGCAGGAATTGAAACATTTACCTTGTCGGAACGCCGCAGCGGTCCTCCAGGACAAGATGTTGATGTTCGCCTAACGGGTGCATCATCTGAGCGTCTAAAACAAGCGGGACAAGAAATTGCAATTGCATTAAGTCAGTTTTCAGGTGTGAGTGCGATAGAAGATGATATGCCTTTCGGGCAGGAACAATTGATTTATAAAATTAAAGGCCAGGGTGAAGTATTAGGTCTGACAGTCAATAATGTAGGCCAACAATTACGAGCAGCGTTTGATGGTCAACTGGTACAAATATTCCAAGATGGCGATGATGAAGTAGAAGTGCGTGTTATGTTGCCAGACAGTGAGCGTAATACCATGGCAACGCTGGAAAACTTTATGTTGCGTCTACCGCAAGGTGGCAGTGCGCCCTTATCAAGTGTGGTTGAGTTTGAATCCCGTCGTGGCTTTGACGTATTACGGCATACCGATAGCAAATTAGCGATCCATATTACGGCGACCGTGAATGCGGCAGTTAATAATAGCAATGACATTATTACCAATCTAGAAGAGAACATTCTGCCTGATTTAACCGCACGTTATGGTGTCAATGCGACCTTTGAAGGTAAAGCTGAAGAGCAAGGTGAAACTATTGGCGATATGAAACAAGGCGTCATTTTAGCGTTTGGACTGATTTATTTAATTCTAGCTTGGGTATTTTCCTCCTATGGCTGGCCACTGGTAGTAATGGCTGCAATTCCATTTGGTCTAATAGGAGCATTAACTGGCCATATGTTGATGGGTATTGATCTCACTATTTTGTCTTTATTCGGTATCTTTGGCCTTTCAGGAATCGTAGTGAATGACTCCATTATATTGGTGACCTTCTTTAAACATCAGCGTGAAGCCGGAGTGGAAACATCTCAGGCGATCATTAACGCGGCCACGCAACGTTTGAGAGCGGTGTTATTAACGTCTTTAACTACCATAGGTGGCTTGACACCTTTACTGTTTGAAACCTCGATGCAAGCTCAATTTTTAATTCCCATGGCGGTATCCATTTCATTTGGTCTGATGTTTTCAACGTTTCTGGTGTTATTGGTTGTTCCTGCCTTGTTGTCAGTGCATGAAAGTATCGCTAATCGTCTAGGCTCGAGTTCAGCAAAATTTGCGGTGTAATTTAACTCTGTTTTAGTCACGAGTCAGAAACTGCTATGGTAGCTTTTTATTTTAGTTTGATTCGGTACAAAGAAGGTAAGTCAACATGATGTTTCGCAATAAACTAGCCTGCGTATTTGTCGTAACAGGCTTAGTACTTTCTCCATCTATATTTGCTGAAACAATGGTATTCGAACGATCATCATCGATGACATTGTCATTTTTGGTGAAAAACGTCTATGAGCGTTATTTACCACGCCAAAAAGAACGTGCTCAGCAACAACAAATTGATGCCAATACCGAATTCGCCAATGCACGATTTGCTGATGCGGCCAGTATCAATCTAGAACATTATAATGATGTTATTGGTAGCAGCGATGGTTACCAAGAATGGCAAGGTAGTGTTGATTTACCGCTCTGGTTACCCGGACAGAAACAGCAACAATTGGCATTATCACACACATTGTCTGCTGAGCTGCCTGTCTATCAACAACGTTTATTATTAGATGCTTCAGCCAGAGTACGAGCGGTACTTTGGCCGGTAGTCTTAGCTGAAACGGACGTGACGCAAACATGGCAAACATGGCAGACAGCACAAGAGTTACAGCAGAATGTTGTTTCACGCGTAAAAGCAGGTGACTTGGCGGGCACGGAGGCGTTATTAGCAAACAGTCATGCGCTAGAAATGCAGAGCCGTTTCCTACAAGCCCAATCAGAATTAGATTTGGCCTTAGCACGCTATCAAAACCAGACTGGTGAAAATACATTGCCAGCGATTGTTGAAGAAACCTTATCGACTCAAACGATTATTGATCAACACCACCCGTATTTGGCATTGCTAGATCAAAAAATTTCCACCTTACGAACCAAACAAGAACTGGCACGTTTTGATGGGGCAATCAATCCTAACTTATCAGTCGGTATACGCCGGGAACGAGGTGGCCATGATGAGAGTTTTACGCATAGTGTTGGTATTGGTATTAGCTTTGCTTTAGACGATGCTGTTTATCGAAATGCGAATATAGCGTTAGCGGCATCAAGCTTGGCTGATGCTGATATTGAACGTTTGCAATTAGAACGTGAATTACAGGCTGATCTGTTACGTCAACGTCACCAATTACAAGCAAAACAACAACAACTTGAGTTAGTGGCCGAACAAGAAAAGACGGCAAAACAGTACCTGTTATTACAACAGCGGGCTTTTGATTTAGGGGATATCGATCTGGTGAGTCTATTGCGTAGTCAGATGCTTGCTAATGATGCCCATAACCGAAAAATCTCATTGCAGGTCAGTATTAAGCATGCAATATCAGCAGTTAATCAATCGCTAGGCATTCAGCTGTAACCTAATATCTACTCATACGCTTCTCTAGATCTTCCCATAAAGATAAACGAGAAGAATCACCGACACGTTGACCTTCACCTCGTGCTTTTGCTAACCATAAGCCCGTACCGTTAAAACTGTAAACAGGAACCAAATCACGACGTTGAGTGGCGGGTTTAATTTCGGTGATCAAATTATCCAAGACTAAAGGCACAGCACGTTTATTTTCAAAATAAGTAAGTACCATGTGTGCTTGACCAATTTCAACCGCTTTAACATAGGTTAACCGTAGTTTCGCTTCATCAACCCCTAATTGTTTTAATGTGAAGTACTTTGCAATGGAGTAATCTTCACAATCACCGGCACCAATCGACAACATTTCTATGGGCGTTGCCCAATAATCGTCTTTTCCCCATAAGGCTAGGTCGCTAATAAATTGGACATTTGAATTAAAAAACTCATTTACCGTCCGTAACTTCTCTTGATCAGAGAGCTTTCGGTTATCAGAAATAAGGTTTTGCCAATTTACTACGCGTTCACGAGCATATTTATTGTGTTTTTGTTCAATTCGGCTAAGCAGCTCTTCAGTAATGTCCAGTTCAGCTAATAACGGCCAAGCCATAGCTAAGCAGGCAGTGACAACGATGCTTGTTAGGTATTTCTTATAAGCCAATTCGATCATTTAAAAAGCTTTATTGTTATCTACTAATGCCAAATAGTCCTATTTTCTTCACTGCTTTAAAGTCGTCATCTGCCGTCACACCCTCGGCCAATACTTTAATATCTAATAAACTTGAGACTTCTTGCATTAATTCTAGGAAGTCAGGTTTGCTTGAATTACCACGAATATCAGAGGTTAAGTCTCTAGCCAAACGTACATAGTCAATGTGTAGGTCTTTCAACATATCGACAGCAATGATGTCGGAAGAATAACGCTTTAATAACGTTGTTGCGCCGAAGGACTTCACAAAAACACTAAAGTTAGCAAATGCAGTGAGGTCTTTAGCCGCGGAGTAGGCTGTTACGCTGAAAGCAAGTAATTCGTGTTTAAGCGTGCTAGTTGCTAAACGCGATTGCAGCCATGATTTAAAGTCTACGGAAGATACCGATACCATTGATAAGTTAATAGTGACGGGGGTCGAATGTTTTGTCTCTTCCATTAAGCTGATGATCTTATTGACGATGCACTTATCCATTTCTTCAACGAGATCAAACTCTTGTGCCATGGAGAAGAACGTTCCGATTGATAAACTAGTGCCCTGGTGATCTTTGACAACGGTGAAGGCTTCCTCCATGACTTTTACTTCTTTTTTACCCCTGAAGTCATAGGCTTGTGCGGTGAAGGTGATTTCAGGTGTATTGTTTTCAATGCAAGAAAGAATAGCGGCCTTCCATTCTAGATCCGTCATTGAACTATCAATATCTTCCTTAACAAAATAAGCATTGTTTCCAATGTTTTTAGCTTGCTCATAAGCCTCAAGCAAGGCAGGCATTAATTTGTTAAATTCACTGGTGCGATCATAACGAGCAATACCAATATGGACGAGATCATCAATACTGTACGAACTTGCCAGTTCACTAATGGCATTTTGAAGCTTGTTGGCCAGGCCGGATAGCTCTTTTTGTTCGATCTTAGGGCAAAGCAGCGCAAACTCTGAGCCATATAAGCGATAAGTCGTCATGCCATTTAGTTCTATTGAGTTTAATAGGGTGGCAAATTCAATTAGCAGTTGGTCGACAGATTGATTTCCTTGATCTTTGGCAATTTTAGCCAATTCATCAATCTTGATAAAGGCAGCATAACCCGTGTCTCCAGCGGCTAAGCTATGTTTGAAATCCTCATCAAAGGTGGATTGATTAAACAGTCCGGTAAGTGGGTCGCGTTTCAGGTTATCGCTTAAGGATTCTAATTTACCGTTTAAGCGAGAGATCATGCCGCCAATTTTGTCTGACATGCTATTCATCGACTTAGCCACATTTCTTACTTCTAAGGTCCAAGGCAATTTTTTGATAACAGTAAATTGACCTGAAGAGATTTCAGTGGCTTGTTTTTCAATATCTTTTAATGAACGCAAGGTCATTCTTAGAGCAAAAACTAATAAAACAACAGCACAGAAAAACAAAAGCAAAGAATAGGTCAGTGTCGCTTTACCTTGTTGATAGAGTTTTAAGTAACCATAGCCAGGGTTACTGCTCACATAGAGGGTGCCAGAAATACTCCAGCCGGAGCTTATTTCTGATACTGCTGTGGCTGTTTTCATTGGCACAAGTGTTAATAACCAACTAGGCACACCCTCAATTCGTGCTGGATTGGTCAGTTTAATTAAGTCATCACCATCAACATTGACGAGACGCATTTCTTTGTAATAGCCGGTATCAAAAATGGCATTCATCATTGTTCTTAAAATGGGATCCTGTTCATCCACCATATGAGGGCTTAAAGACAAACCAAGCGACGTGGCCGTATCTTGCACATGAATTTCAGATTCAACCTCTAAATAGCTTTTAATGTTATCGATGCTTAATAAAAAACTGACAGAAAAGACGATAAAAAAGATAAAGCTAATTAGGATTAATAATTGTTTTGACAATGACATATTGCTTTCCCCGTTGCTGCGGTATAACTCAATAAATATTTAATGAACAACATAATAATTGGCGGCTAAATAGCTTGATTTTAAATCAATTTATAGCTGATAAATGTAACCATACCGGCTGTTAAATCAACAGGCAAGGGGTAGCGTAACAATTTAGACTATTTGCTAAACGATGATCTCATATAAAGGTCACTTAATATCAGCATAAAAAAAACTGAATATCTTTACGATGATGATGTTTATATAATCTTGAAGTTGTAGTTTGTGGTGTGTTTTTTTACACCAATCATTGTCTAGTTAGGTATTCGGAATGTTGTTTGTTTTAGCTCAAATGTTTTTTTTGATTGCTTGTGGCGTGTTGTGGCGTAGTTATGCTCCTCAGCATATTCCCACATCCTCTCATCGCCGAGCGTTAACTGACTTGGTATTTTATATCTTACTACCCGCCATGGTGCTTGATGTCATCTGGCGCAGTGAATTGGATAGCTCATCCATACAGATCTCATTGCTTGCAATATGCGGCTTAATTACCGGTGTTTCACTCATGTGGTTATTGAGTCGAGCATTACGTCTGACTAACACACAGACGGGGGCGTTATTATTGGCGGCTACGTTTCCTAATGCCACGTATCTAGGTTTACCTGTTTTAGATCAAGTTCTAGGCCCTTGGTCGAATTCAACAGTTTTGCAATATGACTTATTTGCCTGCACGCCAATATTATTGAGCTTAGGCATATTAATGGCCAAACATTATGGCAGCCAAGATGTTGAAGTTCATCCCTTAAGAGAGCTCTTAAAAGTACCGCCATTATGGGCAGTAACTTTGGCGATAACCTTAAATTTTGCAGGTATCGCACAGGCTGAAGTAATTCACTCGGTGCTATCAATCTTGGCCGGGGGTGTCGTCCCACTCATGTTAATTGCGCTAGGCATGAGCATACGTTGGGATACCATGAAAGTTAAATTTTTACCGTTGCTCCTCCCCGTGGTTGTAATCAGTCTATTTATCGTACCGACCAGCGTTTATTTTATGGGTGAGCTTATTGGACTAACAGATCAAGTTGCCTTGGCAACAGTGTTGATCGCAGCCATGCCAACCATGGTGTTTGGCATTATTATTTGTGAACGATATCAGTTGGACAGTGAGTTATATGCAGCAGCCGTCACGTTAACAACGGTGTGTAGTTTAATCAGCTTGCCACTCTGGTTTAAGTGGCTGGCTATATAGCGTGATGCGTCCAGTCTATTTGTAACACATCAATTGCAGTGATTAGCTCATTCATTGCTGTCTCAACATCAGTTAGGCTGCCACGCAGACTAAGCTCTATGCATGGTTTTTTTCCCATTCTGGGTAAGCTTGAAAGTCGAATGGCAGGGTAGTCGTTAACAATCTTCGTCATGATTTCCAGCAAGTCAGATTCACGACTATTGGTGATATATAGGGTTTGTTCAACTTCAGGGGCTAGATTTTTCAGGTCGGGATATAAATTATCTAATACCCATTCAAACATCGGCCAAGACATCTCAGGAAAACCCGGCATAAAATGATGATGGTTAAGGGAGAATCCCGGTACACGATTCACAGGATTAGGAATGATTCGACTACCAACCGGTAACTCAGCCATTAACAAGCGTTTTGGGTTTGTTGATTTGCCAAATTGAGCTTCAATTTCAGCAATAGCTTCTTGGTGGGGTAGTAATTCCACGCCAGCAACTCGTGCGGCAGTCTGGCGAGTACGATCATCTGGTGTAGCTCC
This sequence comes from Methylophaga sp. 42_25_T18, assembly GCA_002163085.1. Taxonomy (GTDB): domain Bacteria; phylum Pseudomonadota; class Gammaproteobacteria; order Nitrosococcales; family Methylophagaceae; genus 41-12-T18. Next base: position 132,219 of record MAAJ01000013.1, read on the forward strand.
GATTCCACCAAAACTAAAGACTAAATCGTCAGTTGCCATGGTAAACCTAAGAAACCGCTCCAACTGATCGGGTTCATCACCAACAATAATTGTCCAACTTAATTCTAGGCCGCGTTGTGCCAACTTTTTCTGGATATGGGCGAAGTGTTTATCTTGGCGTTTACCACTGAGCAATTCGTCGCCAATTATCACCGCACCAATATTCATATCTATTCCGGTTGGTTACGCATAAAGTCTGCTGTTTGTACAAAGCTAGACATTAATTGTTCTGCAAAAGAGCTGTCAAGCTCCATAGTTTTTAATGCCTGTGCCATACAATACAACCATTGATCACGTTCTTCGATGTTGATAGAAAAAGGCATGTGACGTGAACGTAAGCGAGGATGACCAAATTTATCAGTAAACAAAGGTGGGCCACCTAGCCAGCCCGAAAGAAACATAAAAAGTTTATCTTCACTGATTTGAAGATTGTCCGGATGCAGCTCACGAATTAATTGTGTTTGCGGCGTATCAGACATAATTTGATAAAAGGTATTACATAAACGACGTACGGCTTCTTCACCACCAATACGTTCATATGGTGTTTTAACTTCTGACATTTCAGGGATTCCAAATAAGGTTAACCACGATCATAACGACTATAATATGACCTATAAAGTCTACTATGGTTGCGACATTGTTTTAAGACAAGGATAATCAGCGTATCTTTTGTAAAACTAATCGGAGAATACTCACTATGAGTGATAAAATTATTGGTATGCGTGTTGGTGAATGTCTTTTAGCCGGTGGCCCTCCATTTACAGCTGCTGAACCTGAAGTAATCATCGGTGAATTAGATGGTCCTTTTGGTACTGCATTTGCCACTCTACTTGGCGACCAAGTTAAAGGCCATACTCGTGTTTTATCGTTAATGAACACAGACATGATGGTTAAGCCAGCAACAATTATGGTTAGTAAAGTAACTGTTAAAGATACTGCTTACACAAATATCTTAATGGGTACAGTTCAAGGCGCGATTTCAAACGGTGTATTAGATGCTGTTCGTAACGGTACTATCCCTAAAGAAAAAGCAAATGACTTAGGTATTATCTGTTCTGTATGGTTAAGCCCTGGTGTTGAAAAAGTTGAAGATTTAGATCACGAAGCACTATTCAACATTCACCGTGAAGCGACTCGTAAAGCGATTGAAAAAGCGATGAACAACGAACCAAGCATTGATTACTTATTAGATAATCAAGAAGAATTGGTTCATAAGTACTAC
>MAAJ01000005.1 GCA_002163085.1 Methylophaga sp. 42_25_T18
GGCGGTAGACGAAGTAGTGATGACGATGAAAACTTATTAAATGATATTTTTGGTTTTTCAATTACGAGTGGAGACGATGCTGATTCTTACGCTCAAACAGGCGATGTAGCAGGTACAGCCTTTGCTTCTGGCCCAGCATCTTTAAGTGATGCAAATGGTACGTATACTTGGTCTGTAAGCAGTTTACCTGTTGGAGCAACAGTGATGTATAGCGCAGGTGATGCGGCGGCCGTTGTGGTTATTCCGGTTGGTAGTGGTCAAATTACCTTCCTAGCCTATGATTGGTTTGATGCTGCTCCTGTTGGTTCTCAAGATGGCGGTTGGTTAGAAATTTTAGATATTGCCGTCACGCAAGATGGTAGTAATCCTGCTGATGTTTCCGTCTTTGATAATGGTAGTTTTGTTGACACATCTGGTGGAAGTGATGCGGAATCAGATAATATTCAAGCTACCTTGAATGGCCAAGGCCATAACGTTACAACCTTTACTGGTATTACCGCCGCTGATTTTGCAGCTGTCTTACAAGTTACCATAGGTGGTGACTTGGATGGCGAAGCACTTACAGCACAAGGCAACTTGGGTATTAGCTGGAGCGCCGATGATAACGATAATGATATTGATGGTGTAGCGACAGCACCAGCAGATCGCAGCGTAAGCTTTGATGTGCAAACTGCACCTGCAGATTTAACGTCAAACGGTGTACCCGTTGTTTATAGCGTGAGCGAAGATGGTTTGACCTTAACTGCAATCGCTGGCGAAGGCGAAACAGTGGTATTTACCGTTGTTATTTCTGATGAAGGTACTGGCACGTATGACTTTACCTTATTAGATAATTTAGACCATTTAGAAGCCAACACTGAAGATGATATCAATCTAAGCTTTGACTTCACTGCCACTGATTCAGACGGTGATGCGGTTGGTAGTCACTTTACAATCACAGTTGATGATGATGCACCAGTGATTGGCGCAGCAGAAGATAGCACTGTTGACGAAGAAGGTTTAGCGACTGCTGCCACACAAGATGATGGTTATGATGGTGATGTAGCAGGTATTGCATTAACAGCCGGTGGTGATTTAAATATTAGCTGGGGCAGTGATGATAACAATGCGGGAGATGCCAACCGCAGTGTTGAATTTGATGCTGCACAACCAAGTCTTTCCGGTTTAAAATCAAATGGTGTGGCCGTTACATTCGTGCTTAGCAACGACGATACTGTATTAACGGCAAAAGCCGGTGAACTAACGGTCTTTACCGTGAGCTTGTCAGATTTAGAAAGCGGTTCTTATGATTTTGAACAGTATGATAATTTAGACCACCCAACAACTGATACAGAAGATGATATCAACTTAATATTTACATTTACGGCGACTGATTCAGATGGTAATACTGCAAATAGCAGTTTTACCGTGACGGTTGATGATGATGCGCCGGTATTTGTGACTGATTCAGAAAGCTTGACCGTCGACGAAGATGGTTTAGCGGGTGCCAGTGCTGATGCTGGGCGTGAAGGTGAAGTTACCGGTACCAACTCTGCCACTGCAACCGGTAATTTGGCTGATAACTTTAGCTTTGGTGCTGATGGCAAAGCTGCTGCAGCCATCTTTAGTGTTAATGGTGTTGAAGCGGTAGCAGGTACGATTACTGTAGAAACAGCCCAATATCGAATAGAAGTTACGGCAAGTACAGGTGCTTATACCTTTACCTTATTAGATAGCGTATTAGAAGCCGGCGCTGATGAAAACTTACAATCACTCCCTTTTATAGATTTAACCGTTATTGCTGAAGATGGTGATGGTGACCAAATATCTGGCGATATCACACTAGACGTGTCGGTTCTCGATGATATTCCGGTGCTTACTGCTGATACCAATAGCAATGATGCCGTTGTTGAAGATACGGATACGAAAGCTGAAGGCAATGTATTAACGAATGATACTGGCGCTGATGGCAGCGTAGTAACGACAACCACAAAAATGACGGGTACTTATGGTTTCGTCACCATTGATGCTGATGGCGAGTACATATATGAATTAAATAATGATGCAGACAATGTACAAGCTTTGACGCAAGGTCAAATTGTGACGGATGCGTTTGATTACACCGTGGTGGATGGTGATGGTGATACGGCTGAATCAACATTAACGATTACGGTTACTGGCACCAATGATGCACCTACGGCTGTTGCTGATACCGTCCCCAGCCTCCTTAATCGCTATGTTGAGTTACCGGGTTCACCAAATACGTCTACCTCTATACCAGAGTCAAATATCACGATAGCGGATTCATTGTCCACGCATCTGACACTTAAAGATAACTTTACTATCTCAGCCACCTTTGAGGTTAAGGGCACCCCAATCTTCTACAATACTTTTTTCCATAAAGAAGGTGCGTTTTCATTAAGTGTTACTGGCGATAAATTGCAGTTTCAACTGGCAACGGAGAAGTTCACCGCGAAGGTAAACCCAGATACTGGTTTGGTTGAAACTAATTTCGAAGAAATACATAGTTTTGATGAGCGACATCAAACGGATTTAAGTTTCCATGTAGATGCCGTTAACGATATAAAATTTAGTTATGATGGTGTCAATGTCACCATTACTAACACTGATAAAAATGGGGTCACCAGCACCTATACAACACCCTATACGGGAACGATTGTCGATCCTGGCAACCCTATAACAATAGGCAATGGCCCTACAGTAGTTGTAGATTTTGGTGATTTAGGAACGCACACAGCATCAAGAAGCTTAGAGGCTGATATTGATAATATTGCAATGAGCGTAAATGGTAATGAGGTGCTTAATTTAGACTTCGAAAATGGATTGGATTCCGCTTTAGTGACAATAGGTAGCGAGGCAAACTTAGTAGAAGAGATAATCAACGAAGATACCCCATTTATCATAAGTGTTGCAAAATTGTTAGCGAATGACTCAGATATTGAGGGTGATACGTTTAACATTGTGTCGGTTCAAGGTGGTGTCAACGGCACCGCCGTGTTATCGGCAGACAAGATAACGGTCACGTTTACGCCAGACGATGACTACTTTGGTCCAGCAAGCTTCACTTACACCATTGAAGATACGTATGGTGCAGCCGATACTGCAACGGTTAACTTTAATATTGCCTCGGTTAATGATGCGCCAGTGGCAAAAGGTGAAACCATTGTTAAAGTTGCAGAAGCTGATTCCGCCACAGTATCTCCATTTGCATCCGATGAATTTACCTATTTAGGGAGTGACGGGCTTAGTGCGGATAGAACGACATTTGATTTTGCGAGTGCAGGTCGCACAAACATAGGCGGAGTGAATGATTTTAATTCCTATTATATTGATAATGATGCAGGAGCAGGTGCAGAGAGATTGTTTTTTTTCTTTGACGATGGGCTTGAAGAATTTCAAGACGACGATTATGTAGGCTCAGAAGATAATATTTCAGAAAGATATTATGTAGATAGTGCCGGTTATTATAATGAAGGGATGGAATATAGATTTGCTTATGATCTCATCAGCGCTGTAGTAACGTTTAGCGGTAGTGCAAAAGTTGATGGGGCTGATGTTGTTGAAGTGCGCGCCTACGGACATAGTAATACGGACTATATAACCGGTACCTTTGATGCCGCTACGCAGACAGTGGAGATAGGTGAGGAAGGTTTTGAATTTGACCGCGTAGTGGTGTTTGCAAAAGATCCCACGGACGGCAGTATTACGGAGTTTAGAGTGGCCTCTGTCAGAGGCAGCTACGCTGTAGAAAGATCGCTTAATGATTTTGTTATCAACAAAGGTATGTTGCTAGCAAATGATACCGATGATGCTGGTGACATGGTAGTAAAACTCGGTGATGGTATTTTATATGATGATTCAGATACAGCTATAGGTACTATCTCACTCGATGCTCAAGGTAATGTATTGGTATCTCCAAACCCTGGGTTTGATGCAGACGAGGGCTATGATCCAAGTGTAAATGCAGGTGTACCAATACATTTTTCCTATAGTGTTGTTGATAGTGATGGCGTAGAAAGTGAGAGTGTACAAGCCCTTATTAAAGTCAAGATTGGTGGTGACTCAGAAACTGGATATAGTCACTCACTAAAACTTGAATTTACAACTGATGGTGGGGGTTTTGGCGTTGCTGATGGTTTACTTATTGGTACTGACGGTGAGGATAAATTGTTCGGTAATGATGGTAATGATCAAATTATTGGCGGCAAGGGCAATGATGAACTCACTGGGGATGGCGGAATTGGAGCTGGTGCCGATACCTTTATTTGGAACAGGGAAGATGTGGAAACAAGTGCATCACCTGCCCATGACAAGGTACTAGATTTTGATGCGAGTGAAGGTGATGTATTGAACCTGTCTGATTTATTAGCTGATGGCTCTCATACTATCGAAGGCGTTAAGAATAGTTCGGGTGATCTGCAATTGAATATCAAGAGTGGTAGTAGCACGGTTCAAGAGATTGAACTGTCAGGTGTCTCAGGTGAGTATGCTGCAGCGACATTGCAATCACTATTAGCGAGTGGTGCAATTGACGATGGAATCTAAACTATAGTTGATAAAACAGCAATGTAACAAAACAAGGCACCTCCGGGTGCCTTGTTTTTACATGCAGCTGATAAAAATCCTCGATACCGTAATGCTTCGTAGCCTTAAGATATGGTATCAAGGTTTGGAAGCGGCCAGCACGATCATGAAGTCGAGGGAGAGAGCGTTCCTTGTGTCTGTAGAAAAACACTGTTTTCAACTGTGTTGATTCAAGCCTATTCATTATCTTTTCAAGATGAAACCGTCGGGTAACTCTTGATACATGGTATAAATGAAGCTTCACAAAATGAAGAGATACTTTGGAAAGTAGGTTAACTCAGATTACTATGACTCTTATGAGTTGAAGTGTTTTTTTTTCAAAACCAAGGATGGTTCAATGAATATAGCAACGGTTCATAGTCGAGCAATTACCGGTATCAATGCTCAGCCGGTTACAGTTGAAGTTCATATTTCAAACGGTCTGCCACAACTGTCTATAGTCGGCATGGCTGAAACCGCGGTCAAAGAAAGCAAAGATCGTGTACGTTCAGCGCTACTGAACTCACAGTTCACCTTTCCTCAACAACGTATCACTATTAATTTAGCACCAGCCGACTTACCCAAAGAAGGTGGTCGTTTTGATTTGCCGATTGCTTTAGGTATTTTGGCTGCATCAGGTCAAATCCCATTAAAGTCATTAAATGATAAAGAATTTATCGGTGAGTTGGGTTTAACCGGTGAGCTACGTAGCGTGCGTGGCGTCTTGCCCACTACATTAGCGGTGACTGCAGCGAATAGAGAATTGGTATTGCCAGCGATGAATGCCAATGAAGCGGCATTAATTAATAATGCCAAAAGTTATGGCGCCAATCATCTATTAGAAGTGTGTGCTCATTTGCATGGTCAACAAGATTTGGCCTTAGCTGAAGAATCGGTCAGTTCATTCCAGGTAGATTATTCAGACTTAGCTGATGTGCGAGGTCAATCTCATGCTAGACGCGCATTAGAGGTGGCTGCCGCGGGTCAACATAGCCTGCTTTTTTCTGGTCCACCAGGCACCGGTAAAACCATGTTAGCCAGTCGCTTACCAGGCATATTATCAGAAATGACTGAACACGAAGCCGTTGAGTCGGCGACGGTGCATTCAATTTCTAGCAATGGTTTTAACGTTGAACAATGGCGACAACGACCTTTTAGAACGCCTCATCATACGGCTTCAGCTGTTGCGATGGTGGGCGGAGGCAGTCAGCCCAAACCGGGCGAGATTTCCTTAGCCCATAACGGCGTATTGTTTTTAGATGAACTGCCAGAATTTGACCGGCGAGTATTAGACGTTTTACGTGAACCGATAGAGTCTGGAAAAATCACTGTTTCTCGGGCAGCAAATCAAGCAGAATTCCCTGCTCGGTTTCAACTGGTCGCGGCAATGAACCCATGCCCTTGTGGCTATTTGGGAGAAACGCGTTGTCATTGCACCGAAGAGCAAGTTCGCCGTTATCGATCCAAAGTGTCAGGGCCATTAATGGATCGCATAGATATGTTGGTCGAAGTACCGCCAGTAGCAAAATCCTTATTACGACCAAGTACGACTGGAATCCAACAAGAAAGTAGTGCTCAAGTGCGTGAACGCGTCAGCGCTGCCAAACAACGCCAAAATCAACGAGCAGGCAAAGCGAATTACTTACTTCAAGGCAAAGAAATAGAAAAACATTGTGCGTTACAGGATAGTGACTATCAATTACTCGAGCAGGCCATTACTCGTCTGGGATTATCAGCGCGAGCCTATCACCGCATTTTAAAAGTAGCTCGCACCATTGCTGACTTAGCTGATTCGACACATATTCAAACTAGTCATTTAAGTGAAGCGATTGGCTATCGCCGCTTGGATAAATAGTTCTGGTGATACATAATACATTTCTTAAGAAAGAAACGATGACTAAGAAACTTTGTGTTTTATTTCAGAAGGATATGAAAAATGACTAAAGTATTAATCGTTGATGATGAAGAAATTACACTTTCAATAATAGAAGCGATGTTAGTGCCAGGGGGCTATGATGTTATCACTAGCAAGGATGGCCGAGAAGTTAAGAACCTACTCGATGTTGAGCAACCGGATATTTTGATCATCGATATTTTTATGCCTGATGTAGATGGCATTGAGAACATTAAAGCGGTTAGAGAAATCCATCCAACTTTGCCGATATTAGCAATATCTTCAAATAGTGATTTTCTAAGAATGGCAGAAATATTTGGTGCTAATGCATCACTGCATAAGCCGATTTTCGGCAGTAACTTATTAGAGAAAATCCATACTTTAGTTAACCATTAAGTCTTGCCATGCAACATTATTCGATACCTTCATTTTTAAAACGAGCGAGTATGCGCTCTTGAATTTTAGGACCTAATGATTGGCCCGCCTGCATTCCCTCTTGAGTAATAAGTGGCATTACTCGAATCATTTTTTTGCCAAATTCGGTATTGTTTAGAGCGACCATTTTTTTAAGATCATCTTCGCTAAAGTGCTTGTTGTAAATGGGATAGATCATATCTCTAAATGTACCTTTAAGAGTCATTTCTTCATCGATAACTACAGTGATTTCATCTTCTAAAATATCAAATGCCTTTGGATCGAAAATAGGATTTAAAATTGTTAGGATACTTAATGATATGATGTTTTTGGAGTGCAAGCAGCTCCACTAGACGCCCCAAAGTGTCATCTTAAAAAGTAAGCCAACACTTTAAATTTAATATATCCGTTAAAATGTTGCAGGGCCAAAGCGTCCCTTTTTTCACACTCATTGATTTAGAGAGCTTTGCTTTCAGTATGTGTAGTGCTCGTCATGCGCAAAGTTATTGAGCGGTATTGACGTAGAAGTTGGAAGTCTTGCGTTTATGTAAACTTTATCACGTTCAAAGAGTGTTATTCTCACTCTAACGAGTGCTTGCTGTCCGAGAAGGTTTTCTTTCTCGATATGGTCAAAATTACAAAAGATACTGTCCATGCTTCTTTACTTCCTTTAGTTAAGGTGTAATAGATAAATTGCAAGGACGGTAGATAGGTCCATAGTAAAATTGGTATCAGAGGTAATATAAACCATAAATCATTATAAATAAAGCGGGATTATATCTTTAATTTCAACGTGATAAGACCGTTACAAAAAGATTCACAATATTCCCTTGCAAATATAGTTATTCACGCTACTATTAGCAGCGTTTTCTGCCTTAATTCTGCAGAACCATTAAATCATTATTTGTCACAATAATTAGCGTTATCAGAGGTTTCCATTAGTGCAAGATCTTAATCCGCAGCAGAGAGAAGCTGCGCGACATATTGATGGGCCTTTATTAGTTTTAGCTGGTGCAGGTAGTGGCAAGACACGTGTAATCACTCGCAAGATTGCTTATTTGATTGAGCAATGTGGTATTTCGGCGCGTAATATTGCTGCAGTAACCTTTACCAATAAAGCCGCACGCGAGATGAAAAGTCGTGTTGCTGAATTGATGGCCTCACGAAATTCTTCTGCTCGTGGTTTGATGGTATCGACCTTTCATAACTTGGGTTTAAATATCCTGCGAAAAGAATATAAAAGCTTAGGTTATCGCAGTGGTTTTTCCATCTTTGATGCTCAAGATAGTTTGGCGGTATTACGAGATTTAATGGGCCGTGATTTTGCTGCTGATAGTGAACATGCTGAGAATTGTCAGTGGCAAATTTCGACCTGGAAAAATCAGTTAATCATGCCTGCGGAAGCCGCGAGCATTGCTGAGGATGAACAGCAAGCATCACAAGCTAAGGTCTATCAACGTTATGTTGAAGCCTTATTGGCCTATAACGCGGTTGATTTTGATGACTTGATCTTAAAACCGGTATTGTTGTTTCGTGAACATTCGGAAGTTTTAAAGAAATGGCAGGCACGTATTCATTATTTGCTGGTGGATGAATATCAAGATACCAATGGTTGCCAATACGAGTTGGTGAAACAGTTAGTCGGTATTCGTGAAGCATTGACGGTGGTCGGTGACGATGATCAGTCTGTTTATTCTTGGCGTGGCGCTAGACCAGAAAACTTGGTGCAATTGCAGCAAGATTTTCCTAGATTAAAACTGATCAAGTTGGAACAAAATTACCGTTCCATGGGACGAATATTACGCGCTGCTAACCAATTGATTAGTCATAACCCGCATATCTTTGACAAGAAATTGTGGAGTGCGATGGGCGAGGGTGACCCTATCCGAGTGATTGGTTGTCGTGATGAAGATCACGAATCTGATAAGGTGGTATCGGAGCTGCTTTATCACAAACTTAAACATCAAGCTAACTTCAAAGATTATGCAATTCTGTATCGTAGCAACCATCAATCACGGCCGATAGAACGGGTATTACGCGAACATAATGTGCCGTATTTTTTAACCGGTGGCACCTCATTCTTCTCACGGGTTGAAGTGAAAGACATCATGGCCTACCTGCGTTTGTTGGCCAATCAAGATGATGATAATGCGTTCTTGAGGGTGATTAATACACCGAGACGAGGCATTGGTGCTTCGACCTTACAGGCTTTGGCAAATTATGCTGGCCAGCGAGAAACTAGCTTATTTGGTGCTTGTTTTGAAATGGGCTTGGCTGAACAGATTTCAGCGCAAGCAATGGCAAGACTGGAGCACTTTAGTAAATGGCTGGTCGATATTGCTGATCGTGCGAAACGTGGTGATTTGATGGAAGCCTTACGCGATATGATTGAAGAAATTGATTATCGTGCGTGGTTGGAAGAAGTGACTGGTGATCCAAATCAAGCCACACGACGCATGGAAAATGTTGAAGAGTTATTAATTTGGATAGGACGCATCATTGATAACGATACCGAGACCGAACAACAAAATATTGGTGATATCGCTGCACGTTTAACCTTGATGGATATCTTGGAGCGTCAAGCAGATGAGAATCAAGCGGATGCCGTGCATATGATGACCTTGCATGCGGCTAAAGGACTGGAGTTTCCTCATGTATTTATCATCGGTATGGAAGAAGAAATTCTGCCACACCGAACCAGCATAGAAGAAGATGGCATTGAAGAAGAACGACGTTTGGCTTATGTTGGCATCACCAGGGCGCAGCGTAGTTTAGTCTTCACTATGGCCAATTCACGTAAACGTTATGGTGAAAAAATGGAATGTGAAGAAAGTCGCTTCTTACGTGAATTACCACCTGAAGATCTAAGTTGGATGACCGAGAAATCAGCGGTTGATCCTGAGGAACGTAAAGAACGAGGTAAAGCACATCTGACCAATATTCGAGATATGCTTAAATAACGAACAAGAAAAAGTTTGGATAGAAATTTATTCAGGAGCAAGAGATGAAACGTTTAGCATTACTCTTTAGTTTGGCACTGCCATCATTGGCCTTTTCCCATGCTGCTTTAGAGAAAAAAGAAGTTGAAACAGGTTCGTATTATAAAGGTGTGGTAGGTATTGGCCATGGCTGCGAAGGCTCAACAACAACAAAAGTGACTATAGAAATACCAGCAGGTGTTCAAAGAGCAAAACCGATGCCTAAGCCTGGTTGGAATGTGGAAACAGTTATTACACCACTCGACACACCTTATACTGCATACGGCAAAAAAATTACTGAAGATGTAAGCCAAATCGTCTGGTCTGGAGGCGAGTTATTAGATGCTCACTTTGATGAATTTACTTTTAAAGCCAAGATAGCTGCTGCACCACAAACTTTGTATTTTCCAACTAAACAAGAATGTGTGTCAGGTGAAATTTATTGGTCTGAGATCCCTACTGAAGGTAAGACCACGCATGATTATAAAAGTCCTGCGCCGGCGTTAAAAGTGTTGAAAAAAACAACATCCGGTCATAATCACTAACAATTTCAGATTTAGGTTATTTCACACAATCACTGTGAAATGACCTGATTTTTACCGATTTCTAAAGCATAAACTGTCGGCCTATTACCCCCCTAAATTAAGTTCGGTGGGTTTTTAGCTGCTTAGATACTTTTTGCTTTGGAAGTTGGATGAAAATAAGAAATTTAAAAAAACGGTTTTTAAATACAAGCCCATTGGCAACAGCTGTGCTGTTTTCAGCATGTATTGGTTCTGCTTTTGCAGAAGATACATCATTATTGAAATTGGATGACCTACAGGTTGTTGCTGATAAAGCTGCACCTGCTACGACTGGCTTGCAGGCAGATCTTGCTGAACTGAGATTAACTCCGGGTGGTGTGACTCTCATTGAGATTGATGATCTTACGGAACGAAATGTTTCCAGCTTGGCAGATATGTTGCGTTATGTACCTGGTGTATGGGCGGCTAGTGATACGGGTAGTGACAATATCTTTTTTTCTAGTCGTGGCTCCAATTTAGATGCTACCGATTATGATATGAATGGCATCAAACTATTGCAGGATGGTTTATCGGTAACAGCGGCAGATGGTAACAATCATAACCGTATTATCGATCCTTTAAGTGCTCGTTATGCCACAGTAGCTCGTGGAGCAAACGGCATTAAGTACGGTGCTAGCACCTTAGGTGGAGCGATCAACTTTACTACTCCGACTGCGTATGACTCTGCTCCATTAACATTTTCAATGACGGGTGGTAGCCATGGGCAATTATTAACTCGTGCTACGGCAAGCAAGGTTTTTAATGATCAATTCGATGGCCTGATTACTATCGAGGACAAGCGTTGGAATGGTTATCGCGATCATAATGAGCTAGATCGCCAAGGTATTTATGCTAATGCGGGTTGGAAAATATCTGACTCAGTGGCGACACGTTTTTATCTGACACACTTGGAAGATGATGAAGAATTAGCAGGAGCATTAACAAAAGCAGAAGTTAAAGCTGATCGTGATCACGCTAGTGCAAAAGCATTGAATGGTAATTATCAGAAAAATGTAGATACGTTGCGTGTTGCAAATAAAACAGTGTGGAACATTGATGATAACCGTCGTTTAGAAGTTGGTTTGTCATTTGAAGAACAAGATCTTTATCATCCAATTGTAGCGGCAAGCCCTCCATTTTTTGGCGGTATTCTTATCGACAACACTCAGAGAGATTTTGGTTCGTCATTACGTTACAGCGAACAAATCAATAACCATGATTTGTTGTTTGGTGTGAATTATGGTGAAAACAGAGTGGACGGAGAACAATATAACAATGACTCTGGAAACCGTGATGGTCTGAGAAGGCGAGTGAATAATGATGCTTCAACCTTAGAAGCATTTGTTATGGATCGTTGGCAGTTAAACGACAAATGGAATTTAGTTATGGCTGCACAAGGGGTATCTGCACGTCGAGATGTATTTGTAACTAATCCAGATGGTTCAGTAGATAGTGATTTAGCCGATCACTACCACAGTATTAATCCTCGCCTAGGAGCGATTTTTGCTGTTAATCAGGATGTAAGTTTATTTGCTAATGTCAGTCGACTCTATGAACCACCAACTAATTATCAGCTTCAGGACAAGGGTAATAGCGACACGAGTACACTAGAAGCCATGCAGGGCTCAGTGTTTGAGATTGGGACACGCGGTAACCAGAGTTTAGGTAAAACTAATAGCTGGTCATGGGACTTAACCTTGTATTACGCCAAGTTAAAAGATGAGATTTTGTCGATTGATGATGCTTCTAATTCTTCTACCGGATTTGCGACAAATATTGATAACACAACTCATGCAGGAATTGAGGCCGTTGTGAGTTCTGAGTTTGCCCTTGATGACTCTGGTAAACATATGATTGAGCCGGTATTGAGTTTATCAATTAATCATTTTGAGTTTGATAATGATGATACCTACGGTGACAATGACTTACCTGCAGCGCCAGAGTATGTACTGAAAGGTGAGGTTCTTTACCGTCATGCCAATGGTTTTTATGCCGGTCCAACATTTGATGTAGTGGGAGATCGTTACGCAGATTTTGCCAATAGTTATACCGTAGATTCGTATACGGTGTTTGGACTGCGTACTGGTTGGTCAAATGATAAAGTTAAGGTGTTTGCCGAAGTCCGCAATATATTTGATAAAGACTATATTGCCACCCATAGTGTGCGTGATACCGCAGCAGCTGATGCCGATATATTAAATCCAGGAGAGCCGTTATCAGCTTATGTTGGATTTCAAATCAAGATGTAGCATAAACAATACGTTCAAAGTAGATTGTCATTAATAAAAAAGGCCTACAAGTTGATTCTCTTGTAGGCCTTTTTTATTTTCAATATGATAGTTTATAGATAACCACCTGTAGCTTGGATAATATCTTGTGAGTGGATAGCTGATAACCACACCACAAGAGCGCTTTGTTGTTGTCCACTTGCCGGTATATTTGGTAATGAAGCCTGCCATTTTTGACTATCATTGTTTGGGTCTATGCTGACTTGTTTTTGCACATGGTTCAATACCACAAAGTCATGATTTAACTGACGTCCACGGTTTTCACCGGTTTTAATTTCATTGCTAATGCCCATGCCCAGAATGACAATGTTTAGCTGCATTTGTTGCTCATCAAGGGCATGTTCAGGTGAAAAGTTGATACGCAGTTGCTGTGATTCTTCATCATGATTAACTTTTAGAATGCCAATGGCATTTTGAACAACGTTCCAGCTTTTTTTACCGGAATGCCAACCTCTCCATTCTTTGTTGTTGAGCATGATGCCGGGTGTGTAGACTTGGCTGATATTGCCTTCTTGTTGGTGAATATACTGGCGCTGGGAGTTGGCTTTGTTGGAGAAACGATCGGTCCATCCAAGTTGATTCCAGTAATCAACATGAAAGGCCATGGGAATAAAACGTTTGAATAAATCAGCTTGTGTTTTAAGTTGGCTCAGCCATTTATCTGCAGGCGGACAACTGCTGCAACCTTCGGATGTATATAACTCAATGACGTTTGTTGCCGTGTTTTGGCTGATATATTCTTTAGCTAATACGGGCTGAGACATGACAAATAATAGACTCGTTGCTAGGGAGATAAATCCAATTCTTGCTTGCATTTTGTTGTCCTTCACACGGTTTAGGGTGTTTGTTAGAAGGCAAACTGTGTTGATAGTTCCACGTCTTGGATATTGTGCTTATTAATTTGTGCTTGCCACTAACATTTTGGTAGCACCTTGCTGAAACTGATAATCAACCGGTTGCAGTTGAGTTTCAATATTGTATTCATTCAATTTATCAATCACTAAATCCAAGTGTGGTGAGCCTTTCCCATCTAGTGATACAAGGGGATAGATGCGGACTTCTTTTGCTACTCGACAAAGTTCAAGTACAGATTTTATATGTTGCTCTAAAGTAAAATGATCACTGTATAAAAATAGAAAATGCGAACATAGCGCCAGATCAAATTGATGATCTGAAAAGTCTAATTTGGGTAATGACCCGCTAAGATAACGACCTTGTTGTTTGCCATCATCATAGTCCGTTAAAAAGTCATTCATCGCTTGCATGCGGATCTGGCCAAGTTCATCAACGGATTTTATGTTTTTCCAGACAAAGTTAGTTTTGTTATTTTCTACCTGAGATAAGACTTCATCATAGACAGCATTGATGCGGTTTTTGATTTGTGACGCACTGAATTCATAGATGGGATCAATGGAAATGATTTGACCACCACGTTGAGTGAGTTCTTTATTGAAGGCGGCGGGGCCATCACCACAGCCTAGGATGTTCTGTTGTAGATCAGTGTTAGTGAGCTTAAACATGGCTTGGTATTCGGCAAATGAACGCCCCCAAGGCACAATATTTTCTAGTTTCACCTATACATTTACTTTGTAGTTCAGTTTGGCTTCATCGCCCGTCATGCCCCGAAAACCCCAACAATGTGACGGTTGCTCTTTGATGGTGATTTCGACATCGACAGGTGTGATGCCCACTTGTTCTTCAATTTCTTTAAACAACATTTTGATTAACCGTTTGAGTGTATCTTTTTCGCGACCTTCAATCATATTGACTTCAATCACGGTATAGGCATCACTACGATCATCAGGGTAATAAAAATCTTCAGCATCCATAGGGATAAAACGATGGGCGCGTTTACCTTCTGGCATGCCCAATATCGATTGCATGCAAGCATGAATCGTATCTGACAGTTGTGTTTTAATTGGGTTTAACTGCTGTTTGATGCCGTAGATAACTATCATGCTTATTTGCTTAAATTATGAGTCTTTTTTCTTCCATTCAAAGGCGGGTTTTTCTTCTTCTTCGGTTTCTTCGGTACTACGGTATTTTAATTGTAAGCCTTTAATGAAATTACGTAAGATTTGATCTTTACATTTTCGGAAATGCTTGTGATCCGGTTTACGGAAAAAGGCACTGAGTTCATGTTTACTGATGGTTAAATCAGCCAAGGCCATAATGGCCATAATATCGTCGGCTTGTAAATTTAATGCAATTCTCAGCTTTCTAAAAACAATATTATTATTCAGATTTGTTTCAGGCTTGGGTTGTGGCCCATCTTTTTTACCGCGCTTGTCAGTAATTAGCCCGTTTAAAAACGAAGCTAACTGGACGTCACTGCAATTTGTGTAATCGGGATCTTCTTCTTTTTTTAACCAATTACTAATTTGTTCTCTGGTGACTTCCACTTCGGCGATTGCAAATAAAGCAATCATTTTAGAATCGCTAAAATCGAAGGTGTAGCGGAGTCGGCGGAGGATATCGTTATTTGTCATTATTATTCAATCAGGTAAGTGGTTTAGGTTTATAGCGGCCAAAGCGCTATGCCAATAAATAGGAAACGTACGGCTAATAAAGCACATAAGAGGGTGGTAATAGTATAAAGCGCTTGGAAGCCGATAGCTTTAATTTGTTTGAAACCAATATAGACGGCGATAGCATTAACAAAAAAACAAAACTCACTAACAACCAACAAGGTTAATAATGGCATGACGGTTTCACCGTCAGCACCAAGGACTTGGCCTCTCATTACAACTAGCATCAGCATCAAACCTAAGCCTGCTGCAATATAGGGGAAATTTATGGTTTTCATTGTTATCCTTGGATATTAAAGAAGGATTAGATACAAAAAAGCCCGCTGCTGCGGGCTTTTTTTTGTGTTATTTAGCCTGTGAGAGCATATGGTCAACAGCTGCTTTGACCTCATCATCACTTAAGCTAGGTCGACCACCACGCGCCGGCATCATATTAAAGCCGTTAATGGCACTTTCATATAAGACATCAATACCTTTTTCGATACGAGGCGCCCAGTCATCGGCACTGCCTAGTTTTGGCGAACTCATCATGCCTGTGCTGTGACATAGGGCACAAACTTGAGTCACGACTTGTGCACCACCACCAGAACTTGCTTCTACAACTGGCGCAGCTTCAACCACTGGCGCTTCACCTACATATACTTGAGCGACAGGTTTGATACGTTCAGCGACATCTTCGGCAACCATGCTATCAGCGGCTACAGCACTCTTTCCCATGTCTAACATAGTAGAGAGGATGACTTTTACTAATAAAAATAGAATAAGAAATATTACGATGCTGCCGACAAAGAATTTACTCGATTTTTGGGTATCCATGGTTAAACCTTAAGCTATCATTATGAATAAACCGTAAATTATACGGGGTTATGGAAATTAGAGCTATGTTGACCTTTTAAATTAGGGCGGTCAGCACCAATTTCCCTATCGTTTTTCCTGTCAGTAATTGTTGATGGGCTTTATCAATGTTTTCAGCTGTCATTGGACCTATCGTTTCAGCTAGAGTTGATTTTATTTTTCCGTCATCAACTAATTGAGAAACCATATTAAGTAAATGATGTTGTGTGATCATATCTTTGGTTTGGAACATGGGACGAGTAAACATAAATTCCCAGACCAGTCCGGCACTTTTGGATTTTAGTTTATCGAGATCATGGTTTTCATTACTGCCGACGATGGTGCATATCATGCCTTGAGGCGCGATCAATTCGGCCATCGCTTCAAAGTAGTGATCGGTATCACTCAGACAGAAAATATAGTGAGGGTCCGGTATGTCTAGAGCACGATAATTTCCTACCAGATCACCATGATGATTAATCACATGATCCGCGCCGAGTTTATTACACCAGACTTTAGATTCAGGCCTTGATGCGGTTGCAACTACATTTAATTGGGCAACAGATTTGGCGAGCTGCATGGCGATAGAACCCACACCTCCGGCAGCACCGATAATCAAAATAGTTTTACCTTTATCAATTTCAGCGACGATCTTTAACCGTGAAAATAATGCTTCTCCGGCGGTAATGCTGGTTAGCGGTAAGGCTGCTGCTTCAACAGCAGTTAATGACCTTGGTTTTTTGCCTACTATGCGTTCATCAACAAGCTGATGAGTGGCATAACAGCCTGGACGAGTCACATCACCAGCATAAAATACCTGATCACCGACATTAAAGAGCTCAACACCATCGCCTACTGAAACCACTGTTCCTGTTGCATCCCAACCCACGATTTTTGGTGTGTCTAATGTACCTTCAATACCCGCTTTAATTTTGGTATCGACAGGGTTAACCGCAATGGCATTAATTTGAATTAATAGATCATGTCCCTGTGGTTGAGAAAGCGTTTGTTCTGTGTGAGTAGGGCTGGAATTAGCACTGGAAAAACCAATAGCTTTTATAGTTTGAGTCATCGTATCGTTGCCTGTGATTCTGTCGTTAATTAGAATTTAATCTTTAAGAACTAAGCTTAATAAAGTAAATATTTTTGTAACATTTTTCCATCAACTATGTCTAGCGAATTGAGTTGAGTCTAACTCAATACAATAAATCTTAACGGAGGGATAGTTTAATGGGAACAATTAAAAAAACATCGGGCTTAGCGCTAGCTATTGCTGCTGCAAGTTTGATTGGTTGTACAAATACAACTGAAACAAAACCTGTCAGTGCTGAATCATTGGTTCATTGTTACGGTGTGAACAAATGTGGTGGTCATAATGACTGTAAATCTGCTGATAATGCTTGTAAAGGTCAAGCGTCATGTAAGGGCCAAGGTTTTGTCGCAGTGACTGAGAAAGCTTGTGCTGATGTTGGTGGAACAGTTAAAGGAAGCTCAGAAACTCAATACAAACCATACACATAGAATATAACTATGGAGAATTTGTAACATTATCCAATCAAGCTCGTCTAGCAAAATGGGTTGGATCTAAACCCAGAAATATTCTTAAGGCTGACTATGGGTAGCTGAAATATCAGTGTAATGGTCTGCGTTTATTATTAAATTAAATGTTAAAGGAGAGAAATATGGGTGCAATTAAGAAGACATCAGGTCTAGCTCTAGCTATCGCTGCAGCAAGTTTAATTGGCTGTGCAAGCACAGCTGAAACAAAATCTGCTAGTGCTGAACCACTGGTGCATTGTTATGGTGTGAACAAGTGTGGTGGTCATAATGACTGTAAATCTGCAGATAATGCCTGTAAAGGTCAAGCATCATGTAAAGGTCAAGGTTTTGTAGCGGTAACAGCTAAAGCATGTGCAGATGTTGGCGGTACAGTAGGTAGCTAATTAGGCTATTGAGATCTATCAAGAAATTACTTAATGTGGTGATGGATATCACTTGCTGATATTTGTGAGCCACTTACATTTAAAGATATAGGGGAACAAGAGTATGAGCATATCTAAGAAAGCAACAGGATTGGCATTAGCAATTGCAGCGGCGGGCATGCTGAGTACAGCAGCTACAGTTAATGCAGCATCAAGCGAAACAGCAAATGTGCATTGTTATGGCGTAAATGTGTGTAAAGGTCATAATGATTGCAAAGCTTCAGGCAATTCATGTAAAGGTGCTAATGATTGTAAAACTGCAGATAATGCATGTAAGGGCCAAGCGAGCTGTAAAGCAGCGGGCAATGCCTGTGCTGGACAAGCTTCGTGCAAAGGTCATGGTTTTGTCGCGATGTCTGCAGAAGCATGTGATCACATCGGTGGTACCGCAGGAAAATAATTTTGCTTGAATTTTTTACAGCAAAAGAAAAATAATAATCACCGCGCATAATGTTTTGTTATGCGCGGTGATTGTTTTTATATAAGTAAAAATGACTGGGATTCTATTATGTCACGTCCATTTCTAGGTTTTGGTTTAGGTTTGCGAACCGATCATTATCAGCATGTAATTGAACATAAACCTCAGGTTGATTGGTTTGAAATCATCTCTGAGAATTATATGGTGCCGGGTGGTAAACCATTAGCGAACTTGGATAAAATTCGTGCTGATTATCCGATGGTCATGCATGGCGTTTCCATGTCGATTGGTAGTACTGATCCACTGAATCAAAAGTACTTACAAAAATTAAAACAACTTGTAGATCGTGTTGAGCCACATTGGCTATCGGATCACTTATGTTGGACGAGTGTTGATCACGTGAATAGCCATGATCTCTTACCTCTACCTTATGAAGAAAAAACAATTCAACATATTGTGGACCGAATCAGTCAGGTTCAGGAATTTTTAGGTCGGCAAATGTTGATTGAAAACTTGTCCAGCTATGTGACATACAATAACTCAGTGATGCCAGAGTGGGAGTTTGTAAATGAAATCGCCAAGCGGGCAGACTGTTATATTTTATTAGACATTAATAATATTTTTGTTAGTGCTAATAATCATCATTTTGCACCACGTGATTATGTTGATGGCATTGATAGTGATCGAGTGATGCAATTTCATTTGGCTGGCCATAGCTATAACGGTGAAATGATTATTGATACTCATGATCATGATGTCTGTGACCCAGTATGGGATTTATATGAATATGCGTTACAGCGTTTTGGTGCGGTGAGCACGATGATTGAGCGTGATGACAATATTCCAGCGTTTCCTGAGTTACGTAAAGAACTAGCGATTGCCGAAAAAATTGCTAGAAACACGTTATCAAAAGAACAACTACAACTGAGCAATCATTCATTATTACAAGGTGTGGCGTAATGTCTGAGTCAGAACAGTTGCATGATTTACAGCAAAACTTTATGAACTATGTCTTGGGTGAAGACTCTGACATGGTTGATAAAATTGAATCAACACCTGCCTTGTCTGCCAAAGGCCGGCTTGATATTTATGCCTATGCATACAAATCACGCTTAAAAGAAGCAATAACAACGGATTACGATAAGTTACATGGTTACTTAGGTGATGAGCAGTTTGATACTGTGATGGAGCGGTATATAGAAAAATATCCATCTCATATCACTAATTTGCGTTATTACAGTATTAGTATGTCAAAGTTGTTGAGTGAGGAAGCACCCTTTAATCAAATTCCTGTTCTAGCCGAACTTGCAACTATAGAAGCATCATTTGCTGATAGCTTTGATGCTGCAGACCATCGTTTTGTTACTGTGAATGATTTAGCTGAACTAGCACCTGAAGCATGGGCGACATTACAGCTGGACTTCCAAAAGTCAGTTCAAATCCTAGCCATGGAACATAATAGTTTTGAAATTTGGAAGGCTTTGTCCGATGAAGAAACACCGCCAGAAGCAACAAAATCGGAACAAGCCGTTATGTGGATTATGTGGCGACGTTCAGATCTGGTGAGCCGCTATCGAGCTTTAGCTGAACCAGAATACGAAGCCTTGAAACTGGCCAAAGAAGGTGAAAACTTCTCCGCGATCTGTGAAAAATTATTGGACTTCTTCTCTGAAGAGGAAACACCGATGAAAGCAGTGGGCTTTTTACAATCTTGGATTGAGGAAGAAATGTTATCTGAGCTCAGAGCTTAGCCGTTATTTTGTAAGTAATTGTTTCAGGGCCAGAAGGTAATCAGATTCAGAAGGAGCCTGATTATTACGCTGTGCTAACCATAGAGATTCAGTTAAACATTCCATCATCTGATGTTCTGTTTCATGAGCATCACTAAACTTAGCTTGTAATTGTTGATAGAGCTGGCGAATGCCCGCAGGTCTATCGGTAGATATCTGCTCATGTAAGGAAAGGTGTAAACCCATATGTAAAAAAGGGTTAGTTTGACCATCCTCTACAAAGTAGTCTTGTTCTAAGCTTGCTTCACTGGCAAATATTTTATGGTATTCAGGATGTTCGTCGAGGACGCGAGCAATACTTGTTTCAAGCGCATTGAGTGTTTGTTGGGCTTGTTTCTTGTTCCAGACATCATGATAAAACTGACGTAATTGTTGTCTGTTTTGACCAAACATTAGTTATTCACGATTTTCTTTTGTTGGCGTTTAAAGTCATCGCAGGTATGAGAAACGACACATTGCTCACACAGTGGTTTTCGGGCAGTGCAAACATAACGTCCATGCAGAATCAGCCAATGATGTGCATCTTGCATAAATTCTTTTGGTACCACTTTCATTAAGCGATCTTCAACCGCACGTACCGTTTTACCCTTGGCCAATCCAGTGCGATTGGATAGGCGAAACAGGTGAGTATCGACTGCGATTACGGGATGTTTGAATACGGTATTTAGAATGACGTTAGCGGTTTTCCTGCCAACACCCGGCAAGGCTTCTAATGCTTCGCGATCGTCGGGTACGACAGAGTCATGCAACTCAATCAGTTGGCGACAGGTTTTGATCACATTGGCAGCTTTGCTATTAAATAAACCAATGGTTTTTATATAGTGCTTAAGCCCATCAACACCTAAGGCTAATATCGTTTCAGGCGTATTGGCAATAGGGTAGAGTTTATCTGTTGCTTTATTGACCCCAACATCAGTGGCTTGTGCAGATAAAATTACAGCGATTAATAGTTCAAACGTTGAACTATAATTCAGCTCGGTTGTAGGCTCTGGATTCTGATTCTTTAGCGTGGCAAAAAAATCATGCCGCTGTGCGTTGTTCATAATTAACTAGCAGCAGGTTCAGCAACAGGATCTACGGTCTGGACTTGGGTTGTTTCTCTTGCATCAATCACATTTTTTAAGGCGACGATCAAACCTAAACCGATAAAGGCACCGGGAGGCAATAAAGCCATTAGGAAACCACGATAGTCTTCAAATACCACAATAGAGAAGCCACGTGCCGCTTCACCAAACATCAAGTGAGCTTCACTAAATAAAGTGCCAAGACCAATCAGTTCACGCATTGCACCTAGCAATACCAAGACAGCAGTGAACCCCACCCCCATCATAAATCCATCAATTAATGCGGGGCCCACAGGATTTCTCGCGGCGAAGGCTTCAGCACGACCGGTAATCGCACAGTTAGTCACGATTAAGGGAATGAAAATACCGAGGATTAAATAAAGTTCATGAAACCATGCATTCATGGATAATTCGATGACGGTCACTATCGATGCAATGATTAATACAAATACCGGCAGCCGTGCTTCATCCGGTATTTGTTTACGAAATAGCGAGACTAGCCCATTTGAAGCGACTAAGGTAATGATAGTCGCCAAGCCCAATCCCAGGCCGTTGATAACGGTATTTGAAACAGCCAAAAGCGGACATAAACCCAATAGTTGTACTAGGGCTGGATTGTTTTTCCATAAACCGTCACGAATGATCGGGCCATAAATTGCGTTCATTTTTCGGTCTCCGATATTACAAATAATTCATCACGATGAGCATCAAAATAGAGCAGGGAATTTTTCACTGCAGTGACGACTGCCCTAGGGGTAATCGTTGCTCCGGTAAATTGATCAAATTCACCACCGTCCTTTTTAACTTTCCATTTACTTACATTTGGGTTAGATAAGGATAGACCTTTGAAGTTCAATATCCAATCTGCTTTCTTAGTATCAATTTTGTCACCAAGGCCTGGTGTCTCTTTATGGCTGATAACACGGACACCGGTTAAGCGGCCATCAAAGGCGATACCAACGAGTAATTTTATTTTACCGTTATAACCATTGGGTGCAATTGCTGAAAGTACAACGGCGACAGGTTCATCATTGAGCCGTGCACGATATACGATGCTGTTTTCATTGGTGCCCAGTTGGTTATTTGCCTCTAAAACCACGGTATCCGCTAATATCTCATTGTTATATTGGTCTTTAGCAATAACCGCATTGATCGCATTTAATAGAGTTTGACGCTCATTTTCGATAATTTTATCGTGAGTTTCATTTTCGGTAAGCACCACCAAGCTGGTCGCGCCTATGGCAAAGGCGGCCAATACCAAACCAACACGTAAGATATGATCTCTAAGCGCACTCATTACTTCACCGTTCCATACACTTTTGGTTGAGTATAGTAATCAATTAATGGCACCAACATATTCATCAGTAATACGGCAAAGGCAATACCATCAGGGTAACCACCCCATGCACGAATAATATAGGTGAGTAAACCAACACCAGCCCCAAATATTAAACGACCCTTAAGTGTTGTTGAAGCAGTGACTGGATCAGTGGCAATAAAAAATGCACCGATCATGGTGCCACCACTAAGTAGATGGAATAAAGGACTTGCTGCTGCTTCAGGTGCAATTAGGTAGGTTGCAGTGCTGATGACTAATAGGGCTGCAATCATGGCGGCAGGAATATGCCAACTGATCACACCGCGATAAATTAGAAATAGGCCGCCAATGGCAAACCAGATATTAATCCATTCCCACCCTATGCCGCCAAATAATCCAAACAATGGTTGGTTGATGATGTAGCTCGGTAACTCTGACAAACCAACCTGCGTTTTCATTACATCTAAAGGCGTTGCTCCAGAGATGGTGTCGATGCCAGCACCGTTTGCCAATTCACCGCTGAATATAAATTGGAAAGCGCTGACTAGGTCTAATGAGTTTTCAGTAACTCCTGTTGCTGGCAACCACGTTGTCATTTCGAGAGGGAATGACAATAACAATAAAACATAGGCCACCATGGCGGGATTGAAGGGGTTATACCCCAAGCCGCCAAATAAGTGCTTGGCAAAAATGATGGCGAATAAAATACCAATAGTAGTCAGCCACCATGGTGCGAGCGGTGGTATGGCCATGGCAAATAGGACAGCTGTCACAATGGCGCTACCATCCGTGAGAAATGGTTTAAGCGGCCTATCACGCAGTTTTAGCATGATAGCTTCTGCGATTAAAGCGACAGTGATGGCTAAGGTGATATTAACAAGTACGCCCGGGCCAAAGAAAAATACCATTGCGATCAAGGCCGGCACCAAGGCAAGCAGTAATTGGATCATGTGTAAGGTGACGCGACTGGTTCCAGATAAAAATGGAGGGCTGAGCCTGAATAAAGGCATGTTTAGGTCTCCTGCTTATCTGTTTGAGTTTCAGCCGCTGCTTCAGCTTCTTTTTTGGCTTTAGCTGCTTTGCTTGCCGCTAAGGCGGCTTTACGTTTGCGTTGTTTTTCTGCTTTTTCAAGCCGTTCACGTTCCTGCCGTTCTTGGCGATTGTCATGACGTATACGGGCATGATCTGATTTTTGCTGTTCTTGTTCTTGATTCATAGTTTCCGTTTTAGCAAAGCGGAAATATTGAACAAGCGGAATTTGGCTTGGGCAGACATAACTACAGCAGCCACATTCAATACAATCAAATAAATTATATTCGCGTGTCTTTTCCAGATCTTTTGACCGTGAATGCCAATACAGTTGCTGTGGTAATAAACTTACTGGGCAAGCATCAGCACAGTCACCACAACGAATACAAGGTAAGGGTGTAGTTGATTCTGTCGCATCATCAACACCCACCAAGATACAGTTTGCCGTTTTAGTGACAGGTAAATTATCACCGGCAAGGTTATAACCCATCATCGGGCCACCTTGGATAAAGGGTTCTTCTGCTTGGCGCTTAGTTTCACAGAAGGCTAATAACTCATGTATCGGTGTGCCAAATAAGGTCTCAAAATTGCCGGCATGTTTAACATCTTTACCTGTCACCGTGACGATACGAGAAATTAATGGTTCACCATGTTTGATCGCGCGGCCAACGGCATAGGCCGTGCCGACATTATGCAATACGATACCAATATCTAGAGTCAAACCACGGCTGGGTACTTGTTTGCCGGTCAGCACCTGAATCAGTTGTTTTTCACTACCTGTTGGATAACGAGTCGGGATAACAACAACTTTGGTATTTTTAAGTTGTGTACGTGAGGCTAAGGCCAGTTCCATGGCTGAGATAGCTTCAGGTTTATTATCTTCAATGGCTATGACACAATTTTTAACGTTCAAGGCGAGCTGCATAACTTCTATGCCATCCATAATGCCTTGTGCACGCTCACGCATGATCATGTCATCACAGGTAATATAGGGTTCGCACTCTGCACCATTAAGAATCAAGGTTTCGACGTGATGATGAATCCCGGGATTGAGTTTAATAAAACTCGGGAAACCTGCGCCACCTAAACCCACAATACCCGCTTCACGAATACGCTGACGTAGCTCATGACTACTAAGTTGGCTGATGTCTTCGTTTACTTGCCTATCTATCCAGCGATCCTCACCATCGGTTTCAATGGTAATACAGGTTGCGGATAAACCTGATGGATGGGGAATGGGATGCTCGCCAACAGCGGTGATGGTGCCTGAACTAGGCGCATGTAATCCAACAGAGACATGGCCCTCTGCCGCAGCAATTTTTTGCCCTTTAAGAACTTTTTCACCTATTTCTACGATAGCAACCGCAGGTTCACCGATATGTTGCTGTAACGGCAAGACTAATATCTTAGTCAACGGCATTCTTCGTATTGGCGTTTGGGTAGATCGTTTCTTTTGTCCTGACAGTACTAAACCACCTGGAAAGCTACCAAGAGCTTGTGTCATGACTTAGCTCCTGACTGTAAATCAATACGAGAAGGATCTGGCCAGCGCCAAGTGTTTGGTTTTGCTTGGGTTTCAACCATATCAATGCAATCTACAGGGCAGGGTTCTACGCATAACTCACAGCCCGTGCATTCATCAGCAAACACAGTATGCATATGTTTGGCAGCACCGAGGATGGCATCGACAGGACAGGCCTGTATGCACAAGGTACACCCTATGCAGCGATCTTCATCAATAACGGCCAAGGTTTTGGGTTTTTCTTCCCCGCACTCATCGTCCAGTGGTTTAATTTCAACTTCTAATAAATTCGACAAGGCTTGAATGGTCGCTTCACCACCAGGAGGGCAACGGTTAATATCTGCTTCACCATTCGCCATAGCTTCAGCATAGGGGCGACAGCCAGCAAAGCTACATTGGCCACATTGTGTTTGTGGTAATAATTTATCAATTTGCTCAACGATAGGATCGCCTTCGACTTTAAAATAAATCGAAGCGAAACCTAATAGCAGGCCAAAGATTAACGCTAATAGCGCTATAGCTATAATTGCAGTGAACATGACTTAAACCTTTACGAGACCAGAAAAGCCCATAAAGGCCATCGACATTAAGCCCGCGGTGATTAAACCAATTGCAGCACCTTGAAAGGGTACAGGTACATCAGCAACAGCAATGCGTTCACGCATAGCAGCAAAAATAACTAAGACCATTGAGAAACCAATAGCAGCACCAAAGCCATAGAGTGCAGACTCTAAAAATCCATTTTGTGCTTGCACATTAAGTAAAGCCACACCTAGTACGGCACAGTTGGTAGTAATCAATGGTAAGAAGATACCTAATACTTGATAAAGCAAAGGACTGGTTTTATGCACCACCATTTCGGTAAATTGAACCACAACTGCAATAACAAAAATAAAGCTGATGGTACGTAGAAACTCAATATTGAGTGGTGTGAGTAGGTACTCGTTGATCAGGAAACTACAGATTGACGATAAGGTGAGAACAAATGTAGTCGCTAGCCCCATGCCGATAGCCGTTTCAAGTTTACGGGAAACACCCATAAACGGGCATAGCCCTAGAAATTTAACTAGGACAATATTGTTGACCAGAATGGTACTAATCAATATGAGGGCATAGTCTGCCATTTAATAACCTACGTGATGTTGCCAGAAATTATCCGAACATTAGCTCGGAAGCGTAGTTTTCCACGAATTTTAATCCAGTATTATAGCTGAAAATCATTGTTTTACGAAGCATTAATAATGATTTAATGCTGGTGTATGAATGGCTTAGCTGGATATTGACGATTTAGCTGTAGAACAAATTGCTTTAAAAATTAGACCTGATTGATTTGTTTCTGGCGACGTTGACGAACAGCAAGCGCTAGATCTCGTAATAAGATCTCACTATTGTCCCAAGCCATACAGGCATCGGTAATACTTTGGCCGTAGACTAACTCTTTATTATCGTCAGCATTTTGACGACCCGCAATCAGATTACTTTCTAACATCACACCCATAATACGTTTTTCGCCATTACTTATTTGTGCCGCCACATCACGACAAACCACTTCCTGTTGTACATGGCTTTTACCACTATTAGCATGACTGCAGTCAATCATTAATCGAGTATTTTGTCCGGTACGACCGATAATAGTACAAGCCTCATTTACACTCGCTGCATCATAATTAGGTGTTTTTCCACCGCGTAAGATGACATGAGAATCCTGATTGCCCGTAGTTGAAAAAATTGCAGAGTGACCAGATTTTGTCACGGACATGAAATGATGTGATTTTGAGGCTGACAAGGTGGCATCTACAGCAATTTGCAAGCCGCCATCAGTCGCATTTTTAAAGCCAACCGGACAAGATAAACCAGAGGCTAATTCACGATGAGCTTGACTTTCAGTGGTCCGAGCACCAATAGCGCCCCAAGCAATAAGATCCGAGATATATTGCGGGCTGATTAAGTCTAGGTATTCCGTTGCTGAGGCGACTTCCATTTCGGCTAAATCAAGCAGTAATTTACGCGCAATGTGTAAGCCATCGTTTATTTTAAAACTACCATCAAGATGTGGATCGTTGATGAGACCTTTCCAACCGACAACGGAACGTGGCTTTTCAAAATAAACACGCATGATGATATGAAGATCATCTTTGTGTTCTTGGATGATGGGTTTTAAGCGTGAGGCGTATTCACGAGCTGCTTTTGGATCATGTATTGAGCAGGGACCAATAATGACCACTAATCGGTCATCCTTACCATGGAGTATGTTTTGGGTTGCAGTGCGGG
Source organism: Methylophaga sp. 42_25_T18 (assembly GCA_002163085.1). Lineage (GTDB taxonomy): Bacteria > Pseudomonadota > Gammaproteobacteria > Nitrosococcales > Methylophagaceae > 41-12-T18. The sequence continues at coordinate 27,457 of MAAJ01000005.1, forward strand.
CATTAAAAACCGTTTCAGATGCATGATCTGTAATCGGTAATTCTTGGTGTAGTTGTGCCGGTGGAATGACTTCCTGTATGCCGGTTATGCGCAAATCATCAGTGCTGTACAGCATGAAACCATGTACTCAAAAAAATCAAACAGTTATTCTACCTGTTGAGTGTTATTTCTGCCATATTTGATCATGGCAATTTTCGTTATGGACAAGGTAATGACAAAAACTTGGTATATTAGTTGCTCAGATTTTGTTTGTATTGGAAAAATATTAATTTTGTAAAGGCTAGAGCGTCATAAAAGGAAGTTGTAATGCGTGTTGTCGATTTTATTAAAGATAATCAGCAGAAAGCGAGAGCTGCTCAAATTCAGTTAATTGATAAGTTTGAACCAAGGTTTAGAAATTGGTCAGGTACGGTCAATAAAAAGCTAGCGGAAGCAATAGCGATAAGGCCGTATTTACATTTTTTTGACAGTCATACGGTTGAGCAAGATGCCTGGTTTAAACAATGTCCACAACTCGTAACGGTATATCAACAGCTGCAGGAAAATTTAGGCGAAGAAACATTTGTTGGTGAATGGTTTACCGTTGATCAAAACTGCATTGATCAATTTGCTGATGCAACGGGCGACAGTCAATGGATACATACTGATCCTGAAAGAGCCCAAAAAGAATCGCCTTTTAAAAGCACGATTGCTCATGGTTTTTTAACCTTAGCATTAATTCCAATGCTGACGGATAGTGTAGGCAAGGCACAGAACTCTTTTTCACAAGCAAAAATGGCCGTAAATTATGGGCTTAACCGTGTCCGCTTTCCTGGCCCTATAAAAGAGGGTAAGCGTATTAGAGCGCGGACAAGAGTGATAAACCTTGTGCCAATGAAAAGAGGCTTAGAAGTGGTGCGTGAAGTGACCGTTGAAGTTGAAAATAGTATTAGGCCTGCCTGTGTAGCCGATACTGTTTTACGATTATATTTCTAAACATTGCCAGCTAGAAACTAGCTGGCGTTATCTAAAAATGAGTTAGAAACCACCCATGTTTAGCCATATGTGCGTCGCGATACTGGCGGCGTAACCTAAAGCAATGGCCCAAGCCCATTTGAGGTGAGCAAAGAAGGTGTATATGCCACGAGCTTGACCCATAACGGCAACACCGGCAGCCGAGCCAATTGATAATAATGAACCACCAACACCTGCAGTTAAGGTGACTAATAACCACTGTCCATGATCCATTTCGGGCATCATAGATAGGACGGCAAACATGACCGGAATGTTATCAATTATCGCAGATAAAATACCAACAAGAATATTGGCTTTGGTTGCACCAAGGTCACCATACATCACCTCAGATAGAACGGTTAAATAACCAATCGTACCTAGGCCGCCAACGCATAAAATGATGCCGTAGAAAAACATTAAAGTATCCCACTCAGCGCGTTCCAGTTGTTGGAATATATTAAACGGTGGTTTGTTATCATCAGCGCCCTCAACACTCAACGTTGTTTCACCATGGTTTGCCAATGATTCAGTTACACGTTTATCACGCATTTTGAGGCTATAACCATACAGTTTTAATATGCCTAAACCGGTCATCATGCCCATCACTGGTGGGATATGTAAAAAGTTATGGGCACAGACGGCCATAGTAATTGTGAGCAGGAATAAGGCGACGACGACTAAGGCGCCATCTTTCATCGTAACGGTTTCATTTAAAGCTTGCGGTTTATCGCTAGAAACGACCACGGACATAATCGCGGCAGGAATTAACCAATTAACTACTGAAGGTAAAAATAGGGCGAAAAACTCTTGGAACTGCACGATGCCTTTTTGCCAAACCATTAAGGTGGTAATGTCACCAAACGGGCTGAATGCACCACCGGCATTGGCTGCAACGACGATATTAATACACGCTATACTAACAAATTTATAATTGGTGCCGCCGACGGCCATGACAACGGTTGCCATTAATAATGCGGTGGTTAAATTGTCAGCGATAGGTGAGATAACGAAGGCTAAGACACCGGTTAACCAAAAGATGGTGCGTAATGAGTATCCTTGATTAACTAACCAACTACGTAATGCATCAAATACACCACGCTCCCCCATAGTATTTATATAGGTCATTGCCGCTAATAAGAAGAGAAATAGTTCGGCATATTCCAGCAAGTTATGACGAATCATGACTTCAGCGGTGTGGTGATAAGCCGAGTCTGGTTGTTGTGCATAAACAAAGGCAACCATGGCCCAGATAACACCGGCGGCAACCATCACCGGTTTGGATTTACGCATATGAATTTCTTCTTCAGCGATAACCAAAACATAGGCTAAAACAAAGATAATCAACGAGGCATAACCGACCCAATGACTGGTTAAATCTAAGAATGGAACTTCAGCTGATGCAAAAGATATTTGTGGGAAAGCAAATAACAACAGGCTGAATATCAGCGTGGTGACGGTTGAGTAGTTGATGCGCTTAAGCATGAATATCCTTCTTCTTATAATTTTCTTGTAAGCTGTAATCATACCTTGCCCGTATGAGATGGCAAGTAGTAAATCTTTTTAAGGCATAACCGTTTGGTAGAAACCTTGGGATGCATCTTCAACCAAATCAAATACATGTTCGAATCCATTTTGGCCACCAAAATAGGGATCAGGTACATTATTTTCTTTGCGATCTGGAGCAAACTCTAAGAATAATTTTATTTTATGCTGATGTTCGCTAGGACAGGCCTCTATTAATAATTGATAGTTGTCGCTGTCCATGGCCAAAATATAGTCAAATTCATCAAAGTCGGCAGGTGATACTTTGCGCGCCCGTATTTCTGATAACTTCACACCACGGTTACGCGCTGTTTGCTGGGCTCGGTTATCAGGACTTTCACCAACGTGATAAGCATGGGTACCAGCGGAATCGACTAAAAAACGATCTGCAGTTCCTAAATCATCAAGTAGTTTATTAAAGACACCTTCAGCTGTCGGTGAACGGCAAATATTGCCCATACAAACAAATAAAACTTTGATTTTACTCATGTTACATAATTCTCTTTATGATCTAAAATTTGAAGATGCAGGCTTAATTCTTTATTGCCCTTTCAGTACATCCAAAATCACACCTGTTGCATCCATTACCCGTACAACTCTATCTTCAATCCGTCGAATTGAAGTGTTATTTGGACCTGGCGGTAACAGATCGATAATGTCGCTGGGCAATCCTTGTGATGAGAGATAAAGATCTCCTTCAAGTACTTCACCTCGAGCCACTTTTTTCTGCCAACCAGGAGGGAGTTGTCCACCACGAGCTAGTTTTTTTTGTAGTCCAGGTGGTAATGCTTTTTGTTTTTTATCTTTTTTGTGTTTTTTGCCGTTACCTTTGTTTTCTAGCTCATCATCGTGCTTATTTAGTACACGGTTACGTAAGTATTCATGGAGAATAGAACGTTCATTTTTAGTGAACAGTTGGTTTTCCATGGTAGATGTGACGGTGTTCTCTGTCTCATCCCAGAACTTCCACCAAGGGCGCTCACTTTCAGCAAAAACAGGCAGGGAAATTAAAACCAATAATATGGGGATAAGTCTTTTACACATTACTATGCCTCCGCTAAACATAAGTTGTATTTAGTTTGACTGCTAGATTTCTGCTAGCAGTTGTTCCATCATTGATTCGGCTTGGCTTTGATAGCCGCCACCAAATAAATTGAAGTGATTAAGAATATGATAAAGATTATAAAGTGTTTTTCGAACTTTATAACCAGGGTCTAAAGGATATTCTGCTTTATAAGCCGCATAAAATTCAGTATTAAAGCCACCAAATAGCTCGGTCATCGCAATATCTGTTTCGCGATCACCATAATAGCTGGCCGGATCAAAAACCACTGGGTTACCTTGTTCATCGGCAGCCGCATTACCACCCCATAAATCGCCATGTAGTAATGAAGGAATAGGAGTATAGCCATCAAAGAATACAGCTAAGTTGTCTAATAGCTGTTGTCCTTTTTTTTGCAGTGAACGACCCGCACCATTATTAGCGGCAAACGTTAGTTGTTTGGCTAAACGTTGTTGTTGCCAGAATGTGGGCCAATCATGTTCACGATCATTATGTTGCGGTGTACTACCGATAGTATTGTCGATATGCCAACCAAAATAAGCCTGTGGCTGGTGGTGCAACTGAGCTAATTGTTGGCCGAGTAGTTGTGGGGCATGGCCACGGAAACTGCCAAGTGTAATAAATTCCATGGCTATATAACTGTGGCCATCTGCCTGACCGAAACAGATCACTTCAGGTACACGGACACAGTCTAAGCCTCGTAGTTCTTGTAAACCTCGCGCTTCCGCTTCAAACATGCCGACTAATGAGGGCTGATTCAATTTGATAAATAACGCTGAATCTGTTGTTTGCAATTTGTATGCAGCATTGATGCAGCCACCACCGATAGAGCTCAGTTGATAATCATCAATCTTTGTTTCTGTAGTGAGGGCAATGTCCTGCACTATATTATCTATACTTGACATGTTTATCCTTTTTTAGCTGCAACGAGTCTGAATAGACGGTAATTTATTGCTACGGCTGGCAAGTTGATTGTTATATTATAATTAAGGATCAGCTTAATTATATGTGGAATACTAAGGGATAGGGATGAAACAGATGCAAGCATTGTTTATCAGCAGTAGTGTAAAACACTACAAAGCTCTACCTTCTATTTGTAATGAAATAAGAAGTTTTTCATAGTGCTGAGTTTACCAAAAAACGTTAAGACAATATTGTTTGGGATGGAACCTCCCGAATTACTCGAACAATTAAAAGAAAACCTGTACGTCAGTGTGGCGGTCAGTACAACACTTGTATTGGTAACGGCTTGGGTATTGTTTAGTACGGTGCCTAGCCATATCTTGTGGGCTTGGGCTGGCATTCAAATTATCTTAGCGGTTGGCCGTATAGTAGTCGTCAGAAAATTAATTGCTAACAACACCAATCGGCAACAATTTCGTACAGTAAAAATGTATTACACTGCCATCATGTTGTTTATTGGTTTAAGTTGGGGGGCTGCAGCTATTTTAGCTTCGCTCTATTCATCTGAAGTGACCTTGATTACCCTTGCTTTAATTCTGGCTGGACTCACTGCTGGTTCGGTATCAACGATGACCCCCGTTTTTTCTGGCTTCGCCGCTTTTTTCTTTGGTGCGACGTTACCATTATTTGTAGCGATGTTTATTTCGCCCTATGATGATTTAGTTTCAATGTCGCCTATTGTGATGCTTTATACCGTTATCGTGTTTTCATCAGGCCACAAGTTATATAGCAGTATATTTGATGCCTTAGAATTAACCCATGAGTTACAACGGCTCAATGAAGTAGTGGTTAAGGAAAAAAACTATGCCGAGCAGGCTAATAGGGCTAAATCTACATTTTTATCAAGCATGAGCCATGAGGTACGTACGCCGCTTAATGCTATTTTAGGTTTTTCGCAATTATTAAAAATGGATGATCTAAATCCCCAGCAAAGTCAGAATCTTGAAGAAATTCATATTGCCGGTGAGCACTTATTATCCTTAATCAATGAAGTATTGGATTTATCAAAAGTGGAGTCGGGTGACGTAGATTTGAATTTACAACCTGTTTTCATACATGAAAGTATGCAGCGATGCATCAGTATGATGAAACCTTTAGCGGATAAACAGCAGATCACCTTAACCAAGTTTGATGCAGAAGAAAATTGGTGTATACAAGCTGATGTGAAGCGTGTTCAACAAGTATTCTTGAATCTGTTATCCAATGCCATTAAATATAATAAACAGGCAGGTGAAGTAACTATATTTTGTGAACAGGTAAACGATACGTTTTTGAGGATTTCTATCAAGGATACGGGGTTTGGCATTGCTAAAGAAAAACAAGATGATGTGTTCTCGCCTTTCCAGCGTTTGGGTTGGGAAGCCGGCTCAGTCGAGGGCTCAGGCATAGGTTTATTTTTCACTAAGAAATTAATAAACCTTATGGGGGGGAACGTTGGTTTTGAAAGTAAACAGGGAGTGGGCTCAACATTTTGGTGTGAATTACCCTTAGTTGATGCGACTACCGATATATTTACAGTGGAAAATACGATTAACAATTGAGAGAGAATAAAACTGATATGGCTAAGGACATAAATGATAAGAAAAATGTGGCTATCAAAGCTGCGTCTCTCGTTGAGCATGACATGGTCGTCGGTCTTGGTACGGGATCAACCGCCAATTATTTCATTGAGGAACTAGCGCGTAGACAGAAAGAGGAAGGATTAAAAATCGTCACTGTTGCCAGTTCAATTGTGAGCAGCCGAATTGCACAAGGTCAGGGTCTTGAGGTGATTGCAATTGAAAACGTAACAAGCTTAGATCTTTATGTTGATGGTGCGGATGAAGTCACCGACGATATGACCTTATTAAAGGGGCGTGGTTCTGATTTAGTTAGAGAAAAGCTATTAGCGAAAGCAAGTCAGCAGTTCTATGTCTTAGTTGATAACAGTAAATTGGTTAACCGAATTGGTGAGAAGTTTCCGATTCCGATCGAGGTGATGCCGTTTGCTTGGCAGTTGGTGTTACAGAGCGTAGAACAAATAGGTGGCGAGGGTGATTTAAGACCCAATGCATCTGGTGATGGCTTAGCGGTCACTTCACATGGCAGTTTGGTATTAGACATGAGCTTTGATGACGATATTGATGGTCATATGCTCAATCATCAATTAAACGCGATTCCCGGCGTAGTTGAACATGGCATTTTTGCGAACTTGGCTACCAGTATTTTTATTGGTGCTAATGGTCAAATCGACCAGCGTAAAAAACTAGCCGACTGAATTCAGCCGGCTAAGTCTGTTTAGTAAGTTTAAAGTTGTTCTAAAATGGTTTCTGCTTTGGATGCGCCAAATTCGCCAGAACCTTCTACACCTATGTAGCTGACCACACCATTATCAACGATCATGGCAAAACGGAAGCAACGTATGCCCATACCACCGCCGGTTAAATCACGATCTAATCCTAAAGCTTTGGTATAAATGGCACTCCCATCTGCCATCATGCGAACTTTGCCATCAGCCTTATTATCACGTCCCCAAGAAGCCATAACAAAGGCATCATTGACGGACATACACCAAACTTCATCAACCCCTTTGGCTTTGATTTTTTCGGCGAGATCAACATAGCCGGGTAAGTGTTGAGCCGAACATAAAGGGGTGTAGGCGCCAGGCACGCCAAAGATAACAATCTTTTTCCCTGATGCCATCTCTGCCACATCTAATGATTGTGGGTTGGTTGGGCAGCCATTTTCTGAGTCAAACTCATTGCTTTCAGTGAGGCTGCCTGCGGGTAGTTCTTGGCCAACTTCGATAGTCATGATCGTTCCTTTTGGGTTGAGTGTATTAATGTTTAGTGGCTAGCATATGATAAAAAGTAGCAGATAAAAACATTGCTTATTTTATGGGTTTATAAAGATCGCATTCATTATATGAAGTGTTTAATATAGTGCCATCAAACTAAGTATGAGAGTTCAAGATGACAAATCAATCAAATGTGCGTTGGGGTATTTTAGGTGCAGCACGAGTTAATGAGCGTTTATTGCCAGCTATTGTAGCAGCCCACAATGCCGAGGTAGTGGCGATTGCTAGTCGTCGTCCTGGTGCCGCAGCCGAAACCTTGAAAAAATTTGCGCCACAACAAACTTCAGTGCGAACACAAGATAGTCCCGATGCATTATTAGATGCCGACGATATCGATGCGGTTTATTTACCGATGGCTAATGAAGAACATGCGGAATGGGCATTAAAAGCGATTAAAAAAGGCAAACACGTTTTAATAGAAAAGCCGATGGCATTAACCTTAGATGATGTCGAAGCCATTTGTGCCGCGACAAAACAATATCAAGTTATAGCGATGGAAGGCTTTATGTACTGTTTTCATCCTCAACATGCTTATGTGCAAGACCTTATTGATTCTGGAGTGATTGGCGATGTTCGTACTGTTCGAACAAGTTATTCCTTCCCGATGAAACCTACGAGGATGTATCGCATATCAAGAGATGTAGAAGAGGGCGGTGGCGCCATGTGGGATATTGGCCCCTATGCCATTCATTCAGCTCGGAAATGGTTTAAAGAAGAACCTGTTGCTGTAACGGCAATGGCAAAATTTATCGAGAGTGGTGCGGACACCAGTTTTAGCGGTGTGTTGGATTATGATGATGGGCGTTATGCTCATTTCGACATGAGTTTTGAACGAGCACGTCGTAGTGAATATGAAATCATCGGTACTTTAGGTGGAATAAAATGTCATACCGTATGGCAGAACCCTGAAGAAAAGCCTGTAATTACATGGTGGACAGATGCTGGTCAATCAGAAAGGATAGAGCTAGAAAAAGCTGACCATTTTATTCTTGAAATTGAACATTTCAGTGACTGCGTTTTATCAGGTAAAAAACCTGCATTAACGATGCTTGATGCTAAGGCAAACTGCAAAGCCATTAATGCCGCCATACAATCGGCCAAACAAGGAAAAACAGTCAATATTTAGAGGTGGCTTGAGTCTTTTTGGTAGCGAAAGTTGAGATATAGGTAGAAAGGCCGTTTCGTGCCATTAGCGGTCATTTAAAAATTAAGAGAACCTTATCCGTAGCTAACGAGGTCTTTAAAAAATTCCGGTCTAAACAAATTGCGTGAGAACCTGACTTATCAAAGTCTATGTGGCGTTAAGTATTTTGACTTGAAGCTATATTTAAGCGTCTTAAACAACTACGTTGAGGTTATTCCCAATACGACCATTTGCTTGAGGAGCACTGGCTGATTGAATAAGTTTTAACGATGCGACACCGTCTGCTACCTGTTGATCAAGAGCCTTACCCGCTATTGTAGCTTCATGTGTTTTTGATACGCTTTGCGTTAAAAGCGCTGATGATACTTGAGATATTCCAGAAACATTCATGTCTACAACCTCACTAGTTAGATTAATCGTAATTATTAACTAATCCAATATTAAAAACTGTTAAGCAACTCACAAAAGCCTATAAGCATCATAGTCTGGGGAGCAGACCAAGAGGAACAAAGTTCAGCGGAATCAATGTCGGAGTTTAAAATCCCTTGGCTTCACGGCCGTGTCGTTTGATTTCAGCTCTATATGCCCCCCCCCCCAGTTATTGAGATACTTTATTCTCTAGGGAATAAATAGCCTAACTGTCTGCTTTGGGGCGAAAGCGGACAGCCCTTTCTACGGTCACTGTGTTTTTTGCAGCTTTTCAATAAGTTGGGTTAATGCCAGTAAGCGAGAGTCTGCATCAGGCATATCTTCTGTGAAACGTAATTTGTCCTGACCATCAAGTTTGAATTTTGCAGGTTGCCCTTGAATTAGCTCAATAATATTCATCGGATCGATATTGGGCTCTTTGTCGAAAATAATACGGCCACCTTGGTCGTAGACATCTATTTTACGAATACCGATGGCTTTTGCTTTAAAGCGTATTTCATGAATAGCAAACAAGGTTTGTACTTGTTCTGGTAATAAACCAAAACGGTCGATCATCTCAACCTGTAATTCATGTAAGGCTTCATTATTCGCCGCAGCTGATATGCGTTTGTACAATACTAAGCGGCTATGCACATCAGGTAAATAATCAGTAGGGATTAAGGCTGGCACATGCAGATCAATTTCGATAAAGTGACGTTGATCTAAAATCTGTCCAGCATCTTTACCTGATTTTAGTGCATTCACTGCACGTTCTAATAATTCGTTATAGAGACCAAAGCCAATTTCTTGCATTTGACCACTTTGCTCATCACCCAATAATTCACCGGCACCACGAATTTCCATATCGTGTGTTGCTAAGGTAAAACCAGCACCTAAATCTTCGATAGATTCAATGGCTTCTAGGCGTTTAACAGCATCTTTAGTCATGGCTTTTTGTGGCGGCACGATTAAGTAGGCATAAGCACGATGATGGGAGCGGCCCACACGACCACGGATTTGATAGAGTTGAGCTAAACCTAGTTTGTCTGCACGATCAATGAAGATAGTGTTGGCAGATGGAATATCGATACCTGTTTCAATAATCGTGGTGCAGACTAAGACGTTAAAGCGCTGATGATAAAAATCGAGCATTACCTGTTCAAGTTCACGCTCACGCATTTGACCATGAGCGACATTGACTTTAGCTTCAGGTAACAACAGTTCGAGTTCACGTGCGACGCGATCGATATCTTCCACTTTATTGTGGAGGAAATACACTTGGCCACCACGTTTGATTTCACGCAACATGCCCTCACGGATACTTTCACCATCCCATTGTTGCACAAAGGTTTTAATGGCTAGGCGACGAGCGGGTGGGGTGGCAATAATGGATAAATCGCGGATCCCCGAGATCGACATGTTTAAGGTACGTGGAATCGGTGTTGCAGTTAAAGTGAGTACATCGATTTCACTGCGATATTTTTTGATTTGTTCTTTTTGACTCACACCAAAACGGTGCTCTTCATCGAGAACAAATAAGCCAAGACGTTTAGGTTGAATATCTTGTTGGATGATTTTATGGGTACCGATAATAATGTCAGCCGTGCCTTCGCTCAATCCTGATTTCACTGCTTCCAATTGCTTTTTAGAACGAAAACGGGACATTACTTCAACATGTACCGGCCAATCAGCAAAACGATCTTTGAAGTTTTCATAATGCTGTTGGGCCAGCAGCGTAGTGGGGACCAATACCAACACTTGTTTGCCTGATTGCACCGCTAAAAATGCAGCTCGCATGGCGACCTCAGTTTTACCAAAGCCGACATCACCACAAATTAGGCGGTCCATGGGTCGATCCGAGGTCATATCTTTGACTACATCATCAATGGCATCCTGCTGATCGGGTGTCGTTTCAAAGGGGAAGGCCGCAATGAAAGCAGCATATTGATCATCGGGATCTGACATGGGTAGTTTTTTATGGGCAGCACGTTGGGCATAAATATCGAGTAATTCAGCGGCAACATCACGTACTTTTTCAGCTGCTTTACGTCTTGCTTTTTCCCATTGGCCGGAACCGAGTCTATGTAATGGTGCAAGTTCGGGGGCCGCACCAGAATAACGGCCAATCAGATCAAGCGCGGCGACGGGTACATAAAGTTTGTCACCCTTGGCATATTCGAGAGTGACATATTCGGTAGCCACGTCACCGACATCTAAGGTTTGCAATCCTAAATATCGACCAACACCATGATCTTCATGCACGACCGCATCGCCAATAGTGAGCTCGGCCAGATTTTTAATAACGGCATCAGCATCACGTTTTTTACGACTACGGCGCCGACGTTGCATGACTTGCTGACCAAATAACTGGGTTTCAGCAATGACCGCAATATTATTGTGTTGCAGCACAAGACCATGTTCAAGCGGCGCTACGGTGATGCCTAAACGTGCGTCATCGCCGAGGAATTCATCCCAGTTTTGATAGGGCTGGGTTTGAATATGATGTTCATTAAGCAAGGTCAGTAAAGTTTCACGGCGGCCTGCCGTTTCGGCGGCAAATAAAATTCGGCCGTCGAAGCTTTTAATAAATGCAAGTAATGCATCGCAGGTATTATCTTGGCGAGCATTTAAGGTGAGTTGTGGTGGCGTTGTGGTGTTGTAGTTTTCTATGCCGGCAGCTTGATCCAGTTCGAAGGCCTGTAGACTTAGACGTCGATAAGGTTTGAAGCTTGCAAATAAGTCTTCAACGGGGAAAAACATATCGGTGGGATCTAGTAAGGGGCGCTCTGGATCCACTTGGTGTTGTTGAAAACGATGACTTATTTCTTGCCAAAAAGCAGTGGCAGCATGATGTGGATCATTCACATTCACTAATAAGGTGTTGTCAGGCAGGTAGTCAATAATGCTGCTGGTATGTTGATAAAACAATGGCAGGTAATATTCGATTCCCCCCGGCATATTGCCGGCAGTGACTTCTCGGTAAATCAGGCTTTTTTGGGGATCACCTTCAAAATGCCGACGAAATTGCTGGCGGAACAGTTGAATACTGTCATCCGTTGTTGGAAATTCGCGGGCAGGCAATAATTGAATTGCGTTGATACTTTCAATTGAGCGTTGAGTTTCAGGATCGAAGGTACGCAGAGTATCAATTTCATCATCAAACAGATCGATGCGATAGGGTAATTTGCTGCCCATCGGGTAAAGATCGATGATGGCACCACGAACTGCAAACTCACCATGCTCCATGACTTGTGACACACAACGGTAGCCCGCTTTTTCTAACTTGTTTCGCCAGTCTTCAATCTCAAAGAGATCGCCCGTTTTGAGTCTTAAGGTATTACCTTCTAGAAAATCACGTGGTGCAATGCGATGCATAATCGTTGCGATTGGAACAAATAACAGGCCACGTTCAAAGTTGGGTAATTGATGTAAGGTTTCTAGCCGTTCAGAAATAATGTCTTGATGAGGTGAAAACCTATCGTATGGCAAGGTTTCCCAATCGGGGAAATGCAGAATATCTAAGCTGTTTTCACCAAAATAAAACCGTGCTTCTAATTCTAGTCTATGCGCACTAGCCGCATCATCGGTTAAAACCAGTAAGGGTCCATCATGTTGTTGTGCCGCTTTGGCCAATAACAAACCTTGAGCACTACCATACAGTTGCCCAGCACGAAATTGTTCTTTTGCCGACGGTGGTAATTGTGGTTTTAAAGGATTGCAAGGAGCCGAAGCAGCCATAAACGTTCTACACAGTTTGTTAAAAACGCACTATTTTCCCACAAATTTCTACTTTAGACATAATTGAAATCACAATTATATTGTTAGCGTTAATAAGGCCTAAACCTCTATTCCATATAAACTATGTGTGTTAATGTTTGCCGTCGTAGCGAACGTGTATTAGCGGAGAGTAGCGAATGAAGAAGCGCATTGAAAATGTAGTTTTGTTGAAAGTGATTGGTAGTTGTGAACTTATAGCGGCCTTATTGATGTTTTATTTTTTTAAAGATGAAGTTCCAGCATTAATTGGTGCGGTATTGTTATTAGGGTTTTCGATTAATAGTTTTGTTCAGGCTCACAAATGTTATCAACGTCAATACTCACCTAAGAAGACAGAAGAATCCAACGAATCATAAGTTGCAGATAGATAGGTAAACCATGGCTGACGATAAAGAAAAAACAGTTGATGTTAGTTTTGACTCAGCCGCCTTTTTAAAAGTACTGACCAGTAGACCGGGTGTTTATCGCATGATGGATAGCGACGATACAGTGATCTATGTTGGTAAAGCAAAAAACCTGAAAAAACGGGTCTCGAGTTACTTTCGGAAGACCGGGCAAACATCAAAAACGCGGATAATGGTAGCTCAGATTGCTAACATTGAAACCACGGTGACCCATACCGAGAATGAAGCGTTGATCCTTGAAAATAATTTGATCAAGGAATTAATGCCACGTTACAACATTCTGTTGCGTGATGATAAAACCTACCCTTATTTATATATCTCGGCAGATAAATTTCCACGCTTAAGTTTGCATCGTGGGGCCAAACGCAAAAAAGGCCAATATTTTGGGCCTTATCCTAGTGCTGGCGCAGTGAGAGAGAGCTTGAACTTACTGCAACGTTTGTTTCCTGTACGCCAGTGTGATGATACTTATTATCAGAATCGCTCTAGACCGTGTTTGCAATATCAAATTAAACGTTGCACTGCGCCCTGTGTTGGGTTGATATCTGAAGATGATTATCAAAAAGATGTACAGCATACGGTGCTGTTTATGCAGGGTAAAAACCAACAGGTCATGGATGAGCTATCACAACAGATGGAACAGGCATCGATACAACTTGATTTTGAACAAGCGGCCGCAATAAGAGATAAGATCATCAGTCTACGCCGAGTGCAGGAGCGCCAGTATGTGAGTTCAGAACATGGCGACTTGGATGTGTTGGCCGCTGAAATACGCGATGGTATGGCCGTGGTTGAAGTGTGTTTTATTCGAGGTGGCCGCAGTTTAGGTAATAAGAGTTATTTTCCCAAGGGCTCGGCGGATAGCAGCCCAGAAGAATTATTATCAGCGTTTATTCCCCAATATTATCTTGGCAAAGATGTGCCCAGTGAAATTTTATTGAGTCATACGCCGGAAGATATGAGTTTATTGGCTGAAGTATTACAAACAGAGTCAAACCATCGAGTGCAGTTACGTCGTCCACAACGCGGTACTGGTGTTCGATGGATGAAAATGGCTACAACCAATGCTGAAATCAGTTTGAACCAACGATTAAGTAGTAGGGCTAACTTGTTACAACGTTTTGAGTTATTACAAACCGCGCTGGATATGGATGAAATGCCAAAACGCATCGAGTGTTTTGATATTAGTCATACTGGCGGTGAAAAAACTGTAGCCTCCTGTGTAGTGTTTGGATTGGAAGGCGCTATCAAAAGTGATTATCGTAAATTTAATATTGATGGTATTACACCTGGCGATGATTATGCCGCGATGAATCAAGCCTTAACGCGGCGATTTACCCGTTTGCAAAAAGGTGAAGGCAAGCGACCTGATCTATTACTGATTGATGGCGGTAAAGGCCAGTTAAGCGAAGCCAAAGCCGTTATGGCTGACTTACAGTTAGATATCGACATGTTAGGCATCGCTAAAGGACCAGAACGAAGGCCTGGCGAAGAAACTTTATTTCTAGTGGGGCGAGCAGGTGAAATTACCTTGCCACCAGATTCACCTGCCTTGCATTTATTACAGCAGGTGCGAGATGAGGCCCATCGTTTTGCCATAACCGGCCACCGACAACGACGAGCAAAAGCGCGAAAGACATCAACATTAGAAAATATTGCTGGTCTAGGGCCAAAACGGCGCCAAAAATTATTGCAGCAGTTTGGTGGTCTACAAGAAGTGAAACGTGCCGGTGTGGAAGACTTGGCTCGTGTTGAGGGTATTAGTCTAGCGTTAGCCCAAAAGGTTTATGATGTTTTTCATGGCGACCAATAAACTGAGTATGGTGCTACTATTTATCGATATTATTTTTTGAAGTTAACAATATGCTAAATCTACCGAACATTTTGAGTCTGCTCCGTATTGTATTAATACCGGTATTGATTGGGCTCTTTTTCTGGCCTTCTGCATCAGCAGCGCTTTGGGCTACAGTGGTATTTGTCGTGGCAGCGCTGACTGATTGGTTAGATGGTTATATTGCTAGAAAATGGGATCAAACCTCACCGTTTGGTGCCTTTATCGATCCGGTGGCTGATAAATTAATTGTCACTGTAGCCTTAGTACTGGTTTTGTATAAAACGCCCGTGTGGTTCATATTGTTACCCGTAGTAATCATCATTGGTCGAGAAATTACTGTTTCCGCATTACGAGAATGGATGGCTGAATTAGGTCAACGAAATGTAGTCAAAGTGTCCTATGTGGGCAAGTTGAAAACGACCTTCCAGATGGTGTCGATAGGCTGCTTGATTTTCTATAAACCATTCTTTGGCTTACCAATATTTGAAATAGGTGTGGTGTTGTTATATGTGGCGGCAGGCCTCACTTTGAGCTCGATGTATAGCTATTTAAAAGCGGCTTGGCCGATGCTGTCTACAAAGGGTTGACATTAAAATAGATGCGCCTATAATGCACGTCTTTCTCAGCGGGAATAGCTCAGCTGGTAGAGCACGACCTTGCCAAGGTCGGGGTCGCGAGTTCGAATCTCGTTTTCCGCTCCAAACATCATAAAAAGCCGCGGTTACACTGCGGCTTTTTAGTTTGACTAGTAAGAATAATGGCTGCGTGGCAGAGTGGTTATGCAGCGGACTGCAACTCCGTAAACGCCGGTTCGATTCCGACCGCAGCCTCCATTTAAAAAGTTGCACAAAGATTCAGCGGGAATAGCTCAGCTGGTAGAGCACGACCTTGCCAAGGTCGGGGTCGCGAGTTCGAATCTCGTTTTCCGCTCCAAATCATAAAAAAGCCGTAGCACATAAAGTGCTGCGGCTTTTTTATTGCTAGTTGTTAGAGCAGACTGTTCATGAGGTTAGTCATTCTCAATATAAATCTATTATTGACAGATAATCATCGTGTAGAATCGCTTTGACAAATTTATTGAGAATTTCAAAGTGGAATCAACCAAGAAAGAATATTATCCATATTTTGATTATGTAAGGTTTATCGCCGCGAGTATTGTAATGTTTGGCCATGACCGATTAATAGATTGGGGGCCCAGTGGTTCAATAGCGGTTGATGTGTTTTTTGCTTTAAGTGGGTGGTTAATCGGAGGGATACTATTACACACATCCAGAAAAGATCTGCCCAGATTCTATTTTAATCGCGCCGTTAGAATATGGATCCCATATTTCATTGCATTATTTTTAATCATTTTTGTTAGCTTATTAAAAGATCCCATTACATTCAAATGGTTTGAATTTATAGTGTATAAGTTAACAAGCGCAGTTGTACCTGCTTTGAATGAAATGCGTTCTGCATGTTACGAAGCTATCACTAACAATGTTGTGAGTTTTGTTGAGGGTATTGAAAAAATTGCTACTGATCGTGATTTATATGAGAGTATGCGTCTAGCGTGTCCTACAGAAAGTACTCAGTTTTTGGACCGAAAGAAGGGCCTGACTAATGTACTTCGAAAAGCAATTGAGTATAGTGTTACAAACAAAAAGTAGTCTACTAATAATAAGAATATTAAGGAGGATGTAGGGTTGTTAAGTCATAAACAGATTGGTTTATTAATTGTTGCTCTTGTATTAGCCATTTTTACTTATTGGAATGGTTTGGCCGAAGCGGTGTTTCGTTGGGGTAATCAGGAAGAATACAGTCATGGATTCTTAATCCCTTTGGTTTCCTTATATATCTTATGGGAAAAACAAGGGCTGATTAAAGTATCGATAGGGCCTCCCATATGGTCAGGTGTATTTGTTATCTTAGCTGCGGTTACTATTTTCATTGTCGGTGAAATAAGCGCACTTTTCATATTGATACAATATTCATTTGTATTATTGTTATTAGGATTGTCATTAGTCACTCTGGGCCGAGCTACTAAATATACCGCGGCACCTATTTTATTGTTGTTATTTGCGATTCCACTACCGTATGTAATCGAGGTGGTATTAACCGCTAAGCTGCAATTGATTTCTTCTTGGTTAGGGGTGAATTTTATTCGCCTATTTCATATCCCCGTATTTTTGGAAGGCAATGTCATTGATTTGGGCGTGTATCAATTGCAAGTAGTGGAAGCATGCAGCGGGTTACGTTATCTATTTCCATTAATGAGCCTTGGTTTTATTGCGGCCTATTTTTATCAAGCAGCGTTCTGGAAGCGTGCCCTTGTATTTTTAGCCACTATTCCGATCACCATCGTAATGAACAGCTTTCGTATTGGTGTCATTGGTGTGCTGGTTGATAAATGGGGCATATCGATGGCAGAAGGCTTTTTACATGACTTTGAAGGCTGGATTATTTTTATGGCCTGTGCGGTCATTTTATTTGCCTTGATTTGGGGATTAGAGAAGCTTACCAACAAAGAAGGCTCTTTGGCTGCAGTATTTGGTGTGGTTGCTGTGAATTCAGATATGCAGCAATCGGCTTATTCAGCTCAGGACTCTACCCATAAGCCCATATTAACAAGCATAGGCATATTGTTGTTGACCTTGGTCTTAACCCAGTTCTTAGATAAACGTACCGAGATCTATCCGGGACATGTGTCGTTTGTAAACTTTCCGATGACATTGGATGATTGGCAAGGCAAACATGATAAGTTAGATTCGCAAGTGGTTGAAAAATTAGGCATGACGGATTACCTGCTTGCTAATTATCAGGTTGATAACCAGACACCGGTTAATTTCTATGTTGCTTATTACCAATCACAAAGAAAAGGTGTTTCACCTCACTCACCTCGCGTTTGTATTCCTGGTGGTGGCTGGGAGATTAATGATCTTCAACGGATTACTGCTGGTGGACATCCGGTTAATCGAGTGATCATCAAAAAAGGTGAACATCGTCAGTTAGTGTATTACTGGTTCCAAGGACATGGACGCATTGTGGCCAATGAATATATTAATAAATGGTTTTTATTTATTGATTCAATTTTCAAGAATAGAACAGATGGTTCTTTGATTAGGGTGGTGACGAGTGTTGCACCACAGGAAAAACTGGCAGCAGCCGATGAGCGCTTATTAAGTTTTATGGCCAATGCTGAACCAGAATTAAAACATTACATTTTAGATTAGGGACACAGAAATGAACGTATTAAAACGTACAGTGATTGCAGCATTGTTGCTTGGTGGAGTAGCCGCTTGTGGTACAGCAGAGGAGAGTGCTGCCAATTATCTGGAAAGTGGTAAATCCTTATTAGCTGATGGTAAGCCCCAAAAAGCCAGGCTCGAATTTAAAAATGCAATTCAGATAGATCCCCGCATGGCGGAGCCCTTTTATCAATTAGCCCTGATTGATGAAAAAGACCAAAAATGGAAATCGATGTTTGCCAACTTAAACACGGTTGAGCAACTAGATCCTATACATTACGATGCGATCGTTAAACTCGGTCAAGTTCATCTATTAGCGGGCAATTTAGAGCTGGCCTTGGAAAAAGCCAATAAAGTAATAACTGCAGAGGTGAAAAATGGTTCGGCCTTAGTATTACGTGCCTCAGTCAATATGAAGCAGGATAACTATGGCTCAGCAATGGCTGATGTAGAACAGGCTTTAGCCTTAGATGCCAACAATATAGAAGCTATATCGGTGCAAGCCTTGGTGTTAAACAAACAAGGTAATACGGAGCAGGCTCTTTCAGTATTGGCAACAGCATTAAAAGCTAAGCCCGATGAATTACCATTGTCGATGATTAAACTGTCTATTCTTGAACAGCAAAAAGACTATGGCATGATGGAGCAGGTTTATCGTGAACTGCAAGGACAACATGCCGATGCGGCTTGGGTTTCAGTCGCCTTAGCCAAATTGCTCAATTTGCAAGATCGTTATGTGGATGCCAAGCAGGTATTGCAACAATTTGTTGAAACACATCCCGATGATAAACAAACCAAACTGTTACTGATTGCATTAATCAAAACACAGGAGCCTGAACAAGCGATTGCCTTATTAGATACGTATATTGAACAAGAACCCGAGAATTTTGAGCTGCGTTTTGCCAAAGTTCAATTGCAGTTGGCTGGAGATAATACTGATGCTGCCCTAGTAGAGTTAAAGGAAATCGTAGCTTTAGATCCTGAGGGAAACAGTGGTCGTAAAGCACAAGTCACCTTAGCTGGCTTTGAGTTGCAACAGGGTGAGATTGAATCAGCGCAGACTAAGCTAACACAGGTTTTAGCCGCGGCTCCGGAAGATGGTGGTGCATTACTACTGCAAGCACGGGTTGACTTGATCAAGAAGGATGTTGATTCCGCGGTGACTAACTTGCGTGTGGTATTACGTAATAATCCAGAATCAGATCAAGCCATGGTGTTATTAGCTCAGGCTTATATGAACAGCGGTTCTGCAGAATTA
This sequence comes from Methylophaga sp. 42_25_T18, assembly GCA_002163085.1. GTDB lineage: Bacteria > Pseudomonadota > Gammaproteobacteria > Nitrosococcales > Methylophagaceae > 41-12-T18. The sequence continues at coordinate 46,906 of MAAJ01000005.1, forward strand.
GCGGAGGATAATTTTCGTCAAGCGTTAGCCGTCAATCCTGGCAATACTATTGCAGCGTTATCTGTGGCCAATAGTTTGATGAGAACAAACGATTTAGATCGTACAGAAGAGGTGTTAACAAAAGCATTACAACTAGCGGCTAATAAAGAACCGTTATTACAAGCCTTGGCTCAAGTTAAACTGCTTCAAAAAGATTGGCAGGGTACAGAATCGGTTGTCGATACACTGCGTGTTGATAAACAAGATACTGCATTGACTCATTTCCTATCTGGTCGAATTGCACAAGGACAAGAACGTTACGATGCAGCTATTGAAGCATATAAAGCGGCATTAGCTTTGCAACCGAACATGCCTCGGGCTTTACAAGGGCTCACCCTCAGTTATCTTCAACTAGGTCAAAAACAAGACTTACTGGACTACCTGATGGTGTTTTTGGAATCCAATCCTAAGCAGTTATCGATATATGCTTTGTTATCTAATGTGTATGCACAAGATAAATCTTGGGACCAAGCCGTTGCTGTTTTGGAAAAAGGATTAGCTACAGAACCGAAATGGCAAGCGGGTTATAGTGCATTAGCATCAGTCTATTTTGCTCAAAACTTACCGAAACAGGCCATCAGTAGTTATCAGCGGGGTATAGAAGAAAACCCAGATAGTACTGTGTTGTCTTTACAACTGGCTTCTGCTTTTGAACAATCGGCAGAATTTGAACAAGCTAAAATGGTCTATGAACAAGTTTTACAAAATAATCCTGATGTTGAACCAGCGATTAATAATCTGGCTAGTTTGTTAACCGATCAGTTTCAATCTGAAGCTAATTTGAAAAAGGCCGCTGAAATTGCAGATCGATTTAAATCGGCAACAGAACCTTATTATTTAGATACTTATGCGTGGGTCAATGTACAACTAGGTAATTTTGATAAGGCTCAACCGGTGTTGGAACGTGTTGTATCTTTGTCGCCAAATGTAGCGGTATTTAATTACCATTTAGGAGCTTTGTATAATAAACAGGGCAATAATATTGAAGCTGAGCAATACCTGACAACGGCTAAACGCTTAGCTAATGAGCAAGGTGATGCAGTGACAGGAACGAAGGCGGCTGAGCTGTTGAGCAAGCTCTAATGTTGATGTGATTCAAGCAATAAAAAAGGGAGCGGTTGCTCCTTTTTTTATGTCTGAATGATTTGAGTCTTAACTGTTCTTAAGAAGATAGAGCCCATTAGTCACATTAATGTTGGTACAAAAAAATGATGTCTTGCTGGTAAATGGTTTTTGAATTGAGATTACAATGGCAAAATCAGTTGATTTATCAATATGACACGCTATGATGTTCGCGGTAATAACTAAAATTTAGAATGGAACTTTTAATGCGATTATTAATTACTGGCGGTGCGGGGTTTATTGGTTCAGCACTTATTCGCCAGCTAATAGCAGAAACAAATTACGTCATTGTGAATGTGGATAAGCTGACGTATGCCGGTAACCTTGAATCGTTAACGCACGTTGAAAACAGTGCTAACTATCGTTTTATTCAGGCTGATATTTGTGATGCCCCTGCGATGGACAAAATCTTTGCTGAGTTTAAACCCACAGCAGTGATGCATTTAGCAGCAGAGTCACATGTGGATCGTTCTATTGATGGGCCGGGTGAGTTTATTCAGACCAATGTGGTTGGCACCTATACTTTGTTAGAAGCAACACGTAAGTATTGGCTGAGCTTGGATAATGCTGATGCCGCTAGCTTTCGTTTCCATCATATTTCCACTGATGAAGTATATGGCTCACTGGGTGATACCGGACTGTTTACTGAAACCACGGCTTATCAGCCAAATTCACCATACTCCGCAAGCAAAGCGAGTAGTGATCATTTAGTCCGTGCTTGGCATCATACTTATGGTCTACCTGTGTTGATGACCAATTGTTCTAATAATTATGGTCCTTATCAGTTTCCGGAAAAATTAATCCCATTAATAATTAGTAATGCCCTGGCTGGCAAGGCATTACCTATCTATGGCAAAGGCGATAATATTCGTGATTGGCTGTATGTTGATGACCATGCCCGTGCTTTACGTCGTGTTTTAGAACAGGGCGCGATTGGTGAAACCTATAATGTTGGTGGGGTGAATGAACATACTAATCTGGATGTCGTGCATACCCTGTGTGACGTTCTCGATGAATTATTGCCTGATTCATCTTATATCCCACATCGGAATTTGATTGAATTTGTTACCGATCGACCGGGTCATGATCAACGTTATGCTATTGATGCCAGTAAAATTGAACAAGATTTAGCTTGGACACCACAAGAAACTTTTGCCTCGGGCTTACGAAAAACAGTTGAATGGTATCTCGATAATAGGGAATGGTGTGAACATGTCCTCGATGGCAGTTATCAACAACAACGATTAGGTTTGCAGGAAGAAAAATCATGACATCACGCAAAGGCATTATCCTCGCGGGCGGCAGTGGCACCCGTCTTTACCCGGTCACTCAGGCAATCAGTAAACAGTTATTACCTGTTTATGATAAACCGATGATTTATTATCCGCTGTCGACACTCATGCTGGCAGGAATGCGAGATATTTGTATTATCTCTACGCCTCAGGATACACCGCGTTTGGAACTGTTATTAGGCGATGGTCAACGTTGGGGCTTGAATATTACTTATATTGTCCAGCATCAACCGGAAGGCATCGCTCAAGCTTTTCCTTTAGCAAAAGACTTTATTGATGATTCACCCTCAGCATTAATTCTGGGTGATAACGTTTATTATGGTCATGATCTAGCCGATATGATGGTTGAAGCCGATCAGCGTGAAACGGGGGCTAGTGTTTTTGCCTATCCCGTTGTGGATCCAGAACGCTATGGCGTAGTTGATTTTGCTAGAGATGGCAAAGCGTTGAGCATTGAAGAAAAACCTGAACAACCCAAATCGCGTTATGCAGTAACAGGACTATATTTCTATGATAATCAAGTTGTTGATATTGCCACCAACTTAAAACCTTCAGCACGTGGCGAACTTGAAATCACTGATGTAAACCAACAGTATTTAGACCAACAACAACTACATGTGGAAGTGATGGGGAGGGGCATGGCATGGTTAGATACCGGTACCCATGATTCCTTATTAGATGCCTCGTTATTTATTCAAACTATTGAAAAACGCCAAGGTTTGAAAGTGATGTGTCCTGAAGAAATCGCTTATCGTAATGGTTATATAACGGCAGAACAGTTGGAAGAATTGGCCCAACCTTTAATTAAAGGTGGTTATGGCAACTATTTGATTAATATTTTGAATGAGACGATTTTTTAATGGATGTTATTGAAACTTCAATTCCAGATGTCAAATTATTAAAACCGAAAGTATTTGGTGATGAACGTGGCTTTTTTATGGAAAGTTACAACAAACAAACACTGGCAGACTTGCTGGGTTTAGATGTTGAGTTTGTACAAGATAATCACTCACGTTCCAGTAAAAATGTATTACGTGGTCTGCATTACCAACTACAACAAGCTCAAGGGAAATTAGTGCGAGTAGTGGCGGGTGAAGTTTTTGATGTGGCGGTGGATTTACGCCGTAGCTCTCCTACGTTTGGTCAATGGGCTGGAGCCATTCTGTCGGCAACTAACCATCACCAATTCTGGGTGCCTGCTGGGTTTGCTCATGGTTTTGTTGTGCTCAGTGATACGGCCGATTTTATGTATAAAACGACGGATTATTACGCACCTGAATATGAAAAATGCATACGCTGGGATGACCCTACGGTTGGTATCGACTGGCCATTTGAAGGCGAACCTAGTTTGTCTGACAAAGATAAACAGGGCGTGGCATTGGGCCAGGCAGCTACGTACGATTAATGAAAATTTTATTAACCGGGTCGCAAGGCCAAGTCGGGTTTGAATTACAACGTAGTTTAGCCTGCCTAGGTGAGGTGAATCCCACCGATAGACATGCTCTTGATTTAAGTGATGATGAAGCTATCCGCCGTTTTATTCTGAAATATAAGCCCGATTTAATTGTTAATGCAGCGGCGTATACAGCAGTCGATAAAGCAGAAACTGAATATGATTTAGCTATGCAGCTCAATGCCCATGCACCAAAAGTGATGGCTGAGGAAGCTAAAAAATTAGGTATTCCTTTAATTCATTATTCAACCGATTATGTTTTTAATGGCCAAAATACACAGCCTTGGCTGGAACAAGACCTCACAGATCCGATCAACGTTTATGGCAAAACAAAACTGTTGGGCGAACAGGCAATCGCTGATACCGGCGTAGCCCACCTCATCTTTCGAACCAGCTGGGTTTATGGTCAACGTGGTAATAATTTTTTATTAACCATGAAACGCTTAGCTACGCAGCGCGATGAGCTTTCGGTAGTAGATGATCAAATTGGTGCGCCTACGTGGTGCCGACATATTGCTGATGCTACAGCACATATTGTTGCTCAAGGCCTAGCAACTAACAATCTGAATCAATTTATCCAGCAACAATCTGGCATCTATAACCTAACAGGCGATGGTGTAACTAGTTGGCATGGGTTTGCTAAAGCTATTTTTGATGTGTTGGAACAGCAGGGTGAAAAAGTAGCAGATTTACATGCAATTGCGACTAGTGCCTACCCAACACCGGCACAGCGCCCTCATTATTCTTGTTTAAATAATGAAAAGTTGGCGACTACTTTTGGAATTTCATTACCCAACTGGCAAGACAGTCTTGATTTGGTAATGAAGTAGATACTCTTAAATTAAGTAAACAATCATGCAAATTAAAATTGATGAGTTAATGGCGACGACCGGCGTCCAATTTGGCACCAGTGGAGTTAGAGGCCTTGTTGACGATATGACCGACCAAGTCTGTTGGGCCTATGTCACGGCTTTTCTACAATATTTAAAAGCGAAGAACATTATTCAGACAGGCGATGTTGTTGGGATTGCTGGGGATTTACGTTCCAGTAGCCCACGGATTATGAATGCGGTCGCAACTGCCATCGTGAATCAAGGTTTGGTGCCGATTAATTATGGGATGATTCCATCTCCAGCCATTGCACTTTATGGTTTGTATAAATCGATAGCGACTATCATGGTGACCGGAAGTCATATTCCCGATGACCGAAATGGTATTAAGTTCAACAAACCTGATGGCGAAATCTTAAAGCCGGATGAAATAGCAATTTGTGCTCAAGTTGTGGATATTCCGAGAGAGAAGTTTTCTGAAAATGGAGAACTCTTAGCAGAGAAGGTGCTTGATGATGCAGTTTCAGATGCCAATGAGCATTATATAAATCGTTTTGTTAGCTTTTTTCCTGCACAGTGTCTGCAGGGGAAACATATCGGTTTATATGAACATTCCTCTGTTTCTCGTGACTGCTTGAACACTATTTTTAATAAATTAGGTGCAAATGTCACTAGTTTAGGCCGAACAGATCAGTTTATTTCGGTCGATACTGAAGCTATTCGGCCAGAAGATGTCGCCTTAGCAAAACAGTGGTCGGAAGAGCATAAGTTTGATTGCATTATTTCCACCGATGGTGATGGTGACCGCCCTTTAATTAGTGATGAACATGGCAATTGGTTGCGTGGTGATATTGCAGGGATTTTATGTGCGCAGTATTTGAATGTCGATGTGGTGGTGACACCGGTTAGCAGTAATTCAGCTGTTGATAAAAGTAAGGTTTTCAATCAAGTAATTCGAACAAAAATTGGTTCGCCGTATGTGATTGAAGCGATGGCACGAGCAAGTCTAACATCGGAGAGTGTTGCTGGTTATGAAGCAAACGGTGGTTTTCTACAAAATTCTATCCTGAGCCTTAATAGCAAAACGCTATCGCCATTAGCAACGCGAGATGCCGCTATCGTACCCTTAGCCATCATTATGTTGGCACTGAAGCAGAATCTATCGATAGCAGAATTGGTAAAAACTTTACCGCAACGGTTTACTTATAGCGACCGTTTAAAAGCGTTTCCAACAGAGTTAAGTACTCAGCGTTTATCACAAATGAGCACAGGGAATATCGATTTAGATCTCGATACTGTTAAAGCACAGTTTGGCTTTGTCGGTATGCCAACAAATATTGATTCTACTGATGGAGTACGAATCACTTTTGATAATGACGATGTGGTGCATCTCCGACCATCTGGCAATGCGCCTGAGTTACGGTGTTATACCGAGTCTGCGAGTGAACAACAGGCAATGGAACTAAATAAGCAATCTATGGAAGTACTGGCAGCTTGGCGGTAGTAGCTATTAATTTTAACTGAATTTAGTCTTGGCCAAATAGATCACGAGTATAGACTTTATCTGCAACATCTTTGATATCTGTAGATAAACGGTTAGCCACGATAACATCAGAGAGCTTTTTAAACTCGTCTAGAGAATGGATGACTTTTGAGTTATAAAAAGTATCTTCAGTCAAAGCTGGCTCATATACAACTACCTCAATACCTTTAGCTTTTACACGCTTCATAATGCCTTGAATCGATGATGCTCTGAAGTTATCAGAGCCGCTTTTCATAATTAAGCGGAAGATACCAACAACCTTTGGTTGCAGTTTAACAATAGCAGCAGCAATGTGATCTTTTCGAGTGGTATTGGCATCAACGATGGCACTAATAAGACTATTTGGCACATCTTTATAATTGGCTCGTAACTGCTTGGTGTCTTTAGGTAGGCAGTAGCCGCCATAGCCAAAAGATGGGTTGTTATAGTGATTGCCGATACGCGGATCTAAACTTACACCATTGATGATTTGAGCAGTATCCAAACCATGTGTTTCTGCATAGGTATCAAGTTCATTGAAATATGCCACACGCATGGCGAGATAAGTATTGGAAAATAGCTTAACGGCTTCGGCTTCGGTTGCATTGGTATATAAAACATCGATATTGCTTTTGATTGCCCCCTCAACGAGTAAAGCGGCAAACTGTTCAGCCCGATCTGATTTCTCACCGATAACGATACGAGAAGGGTGCAAGTTGTCGTAGAGTGCCTTGCCTTCACGCAAAAATTCGGGGGAGAAAATGATATTGTTTATTCCCAACTGTTGTTTGATTTTTTCGGTATAACCAACAGGCACTGTCGATTTGATAATCATTACGGCATTAGGATTGATACTGACAACATCGTTAATAACAGACTCTACCGAACTGGTATTAAAATAGTTTGTGTCGATGTCGTAATCTGTAGGTGTTGCAATAATGACAAATTGGGCGTCTTTATAGGCTGTTTGTTTATCTAGCGTGGCAGTTAAATCGAGTGCTTTATTTTTAAGAAAGTCTTCTATTTCAACATCAATAATGGGCGATTTCCGTTGGTTAATTAATCATGTCGACTTTTTCAGCGATAACATCAACAGCGATAACTTCGTTATGTTGTGCCAATAGAACCGCATTTGATAGACCTACATAACCCGTACCGGCGACCGCTATTTTCATTTCCATATTCCCTATTATTGTGTGTTTGATGCGACAGATAAACGGATACTGTATATAAAACATAGTTAAGTTACAAAGATGTGTTTTTCCGCTGCTTTTATAGTACAACGAGATTAATAACGTTCTAGTAGAAATAACAGAGTCTTTACGTGGAGTAGAAACTCATTAGCTGTCTCAATTCTGAGGGTGCGCGTATAATGAGCACTATAAAAATAGCGAACCATAACTATTTATTGGGGGTAGAACATTTATTCGCACCAATTATTTTTTTATCGCACCTTATTGGTGCGAAAGTAGCATTGTATGGCTAGGTTTTTATCGCATATGACACTGCAATTCATAGCTGTAGCAAGGGTCTCTGCTTGCAGGCATGAATTGTGCATTCGAGCATTTCAAGTTCAATCTCAATTATGAGGATTTCATGAGTAACAAACAAACATTGGTCGTGATTGGTAACGGTATGGTTGGCCAAAACTTCCTTGAAAATTTAATGGCAAGTGATATTAAAGGTAATTTCAATGTCATTACATTTTGCGAAGAACCATTGGTCGCCTATGACAGGGTTCATTTAAGTGAGTACTTTGCAGGTAAATCAGCTGATGATTTGTCATTAGTTGAAGATGGTTTTTTTGAAACAAATGACATCACTATTCATATGAGTGATAAAGCGGTTGTGATTGACCGTGATAATAAAACAGTGACCTCGGAGAAAGGCATTGTAATTAATTACGATAAGGTTGTTCTAGCTACGGGTTCTACGGCCTTTATTCCGCCTATTCCTGGTAATGACCGAGATCAATGTATCCCTTATCGTACGATTGCTGATTTAGACGATATGATGATTGCGGCTAAGGACTCTAAGGTTGGTACTGTAGTCGGTGGCGGTTTGTTAGGTCTTGAAGCGGCCAAAGCCTTACGTGATTTGAATTTAGAAACTCACGTTGTTCAATTTGCCCCTCGTCTGATGGAAGCACAATTGGATGATGGGGGCGCAGCCTTACTCCAACAAAAAATCGAAGACTTAGGTGTGGGTGTATTAACTAGCAAAAATACTACAAAAATCGTTGATGGTGACACCTGCAAACATAAGATGATTTTTGCTGACGGCGGTGAGCTAGAGACAGATATGATTTTGTACTCGGCTGGTATTCGCCCTCGTTATGAAATTGCCGAAGCCAGTGGCCTTGAGATTGCTGAACGTGGTGGCGTAGTAATTAATAACCAATGTTTAACTTCAGATGAAGATATCTACGCGATTGGTGAGTGTGCATCGTGGAATAATCAAGTATTCGGTTTAGTTGCACCTGGTTATGCAATGGCACGTGCTGTTGTTGACCATCTCGCAGGAAACCAGCCAAGTTTTACCGGTGCCGACATGAGCACCAAGTTAAAACTGAATGGCGTGGATGTGGCCAGCATTGGTGATCCACATGCTACAACACCTGGTTCGTTGGTTTATACCTATCAAAACGGTGTTGATGGCGTGTATAAACGCATTGTTGTCAGCCAAGATAATAAGCTTTTATTAGGTGCCGTTTTAGTCGGTGATGCTTCTGGTTATCCAACCTTGCATCAATACTATTCAAATGGCATTGAATTGCCAGAGCACCCAGATTCATTGATCTTGCCAGCACGTTCTGATGAGTCAGTTGGCTTGGGCCCAGATGCCTTGCCTGCCTCAGCACAAATCTGTTCTTGTTACGATGTAACAAAGGGCGATATTTGCTCATCCATGGAAGCAGGTTGCACAACCTTAGGTGCACTAAAAGATGATACTAAAGCAGCCACCGGCTGTGGTGGTTGTGCTGCCTTACTAAAATCTGTACTTGATTGTGAGCTTGAAAAAGCCGGCATTGAAGTCAATACCGATATTTGTGAACACTTCCCGTACACCCGCCAAGATCTTTATAACTTGGTGATGGTTGAAGAAATTAAAACCTTTGGCGAGCTAATCGAAAAACATGGTACTGGTCGTGGTTGTGAAATTTGCAAACAAGCAATAGGTTCAATCTTAGCGTCATACTGGAATGAATATGTACTAGAAAACGATCATTTAGGCCTGCAAGATACTAACGATACTTTCTTAGCCAATATGCAAAAAGATGGTACGTATTCAGTTGTACCTCGCATGACCGGTGGTGAAGTATCACCAGAAGGTTTGATTGCGATTGGTCAAATTGCTAAAAAATATGGTTTGTATACTAAAGTTACCGGTGGCCAACGTGTGGATTTATTCGGTGCGCGTGTCGATCAGCTACCTTTAATTTGGCAAGAACTCATCGATGCAGGCTTCGAAAGTGGCCATGCCTATGGTAAATCATTACGTACTGTTAAATCGTGTGTAGGTAGCACATGGTGCCGTTACGGTGTTGATGACAGTGTCGGTTTAGCAGTAGAACTTGAAAACCGTTACAAAGGTTTACGTGCACCACACAAGATCAAATTTGCAGTATCAGGTTGTACCCGTGAATGTGCAGAAGCACAAAGCAAAGATATCGGTATCATCGCTGTAGAAGGTGGCTGGAACCTTTATGTGTGTGGTAACGGTGGCATGAAACCTCGCCATGGCGACTTGATAGCGACCAATCTTGATAAAGAAACCTTGATTAAATATATCGACCGAATCCTGATCTTCTATGTGCGTACAGCAGATAGATTGCAACGTACTTCGGTATGGATGGAAAACATGGAGGGTGGCTTGGATTACCTTCGCTCAGTAGTGATGGATGATAAGTTAGGTGTTTGTGAACAGTTAGAAGAGCAAATGCAGCATGTTGTGAATACCTACCAGTGTGAGTGGAAAACAACCATTGCAGATGAGACTAAATTAAAACGTTTCCGTACCTTTGTGAACAGCGATAAACAAGATGCCAACGTGGTATTTGTTGAAGAGCGCGGTCAAATTCGACCTGCAAATACTGAAGAACGTGAATTGTTACAAGCGGAGAATGTATAAATGAGTGACTGGATTGATGTCTGCAGCTTTGATGACTTACAACCAAACTCAGGTGTATGTGCATTAGTAGAAGACACGCAAGTGGCTATTTTTTATATGCCAGAACAAAACGAAGTGTTTGCCATTAATAATTATGATCCCTTTGGTGATGCTTATGTCTTATCACGAGGCTTGATTGGTGATATAAATGGTGAGGCGATGGTCGCTTCACCGTTATACAAGCAACACTTTAATTTAAAAACGGGAGACTGTCTGGAAGATGAGACCGTTAAAGTTGATACCTATGAAATTCGTATCAACGAACAGCGTGTCGAAGTAAAAATCTAAATGGAGAGAGGAATGACACTCGATTATTACGTAGCAGATGTATTTACCAGCCAGATATTTTCAGGTGCACAAATAGCCGTATTTCCTAACGCTGATGACTTAACTGATCAGCAAATGGCATTAATAGCTAGAGAAACAAATTTATGGGAAACCGTATTTGTTTCAAACCCGAACGATGATGAATCAAGACGTAAAATGCGAGTGTTCTCACCGCTGGCAGAGATAGACTTTGCCGGCCATCCAATTATTGCTACTGCTTTTGTTTTAGGACAATGTGGTGATATTGAATTGTCCCCTGATGTAACGGCGTTAACCTTTGAACAAAACATGGGTGAAATTGACGTTAACTTAAGCACCGTTAATGGCAAAGCAAATTTTGTTCAATTTTCTCGAAAAGTGAGTTCTGTTATAGATCGCTTTACTCCTTCTGCTAACGAAATTTCACATTTCTTAGGCATTAATGCAGATGAAATTGATCATAAGAAATATGCAACACGCCTAGTATCATGTGGTTTTCCATATTTGATTGTGCCGGTATGGAATTACGATACAGTTAGAGATGCTAAGTTTAACTTCAATGCATGGAGTCAATCAGCTGCACCACAAACAGCGGCGCAGGAAATTTTATTGTTTTCTGCTAAAACGCCTTTTGCCGATTCCGACTTTAATGCCCGATTGTTCGGTCCAAACATCGGTATAAATGATGACCCACCAGTCGGTAGTGCAATGCCTGCTTTTGCTTCGTATTTGTGCTCCTTTGATTCGACTCAATATGGCACACATACTTTTACGGTAGACCGTGGTGATGCTAACAAACGACGCAGTGTGATCAATATTGAAATGGACCATAAAGCGAATACCGAGCTTGCCTTAAGAATCGGTGGTGAAGCCGTTATGGTGGCAGAAGGTAAGATGCACATTCCTGATGTTGCCTAGTTAAATTTATTTGTTTAAAACCTGGTTATTTAAGGCCCTCAGTAAAACTGCAGGGCCTTTTTTTATGCCTTGAAATCAGATCAGTCTATACAAATTTTCAATTGAGAAAAAATCTGGCGTAGTCTTTGCGTAAGTACTACGGAAGACTTGAAATTACTAGTTATACGTGGGAACGGTGTGCAGAAATGGGGCAAGAATTAAAACAATTTCTTCAGTTCGCACTCATTAAGTGCAATAGCGTTAGTTTATAGAGGCTTGTTTTATGTTTTTTAAACGTAAAGAAAAAAACCCAATCCGTATCGTGGATAAAAAAGTACATGAGTGGAAATACACCACCTGTGGTTACTGTTCTACTGGTTGTTCTATCGAAGTAGGCTTAAATGAAGAAGGTAATGCTGTTGCCACCCGTGGTAATGCTAATGCCGATGTGAACCGTGGTAAGTTGTGCATCAAAGGCATTTTCGAGCACGAACTGTTTGACGCGGCGGGTCGTGGTGATAAACCATTGATGCGCGATAAACCGTATGAGCCATGGAAAAAAACTGATTGGGATTCGGCACTTGATCATATGGGTGGCGAGATCCAACGTATTCAAGAAACCTATGGTCGTGATAGCTTTGCGATAGTCTCTACCGGTCAGATTTTAACTGAAGAGTTTTATTCCCTTGGTAAATTAGCACGTGGTTGTATAGGCACTAATAACTACGATGGCAATACCACCTTATGTATGGCTTCTGCCGTATCGGGTTATAAACGTTCATTTGGTTCGGACGGCCCTCCAGGTTGTTATGAAGATTTTGAACATACCGAATGTTTGATCGCATGGGGCTCTAACTTACCAGAACAACATCCAATTATTTACTGGCGTTTAAAAGAAGCGCTAGAAAAACGCAAATTCCCAGTGATTGTGATCGACCCTCGGGTAACGATGTTTGCTCAGTTTGCCGATATGCATTTGGCGATTACACCAGGTACCGATGTCGCACTAATGAATAGTTTGATGTACGTGATTTTAGATGAAGGTCTAGAAGACCGTGACTACATCGACAAACATACCAAAGGCATCGAAGAAGTCGAAGCGTGTGTAAAAGACTACGACCCAGTCACAGCTTCAAAAATCTGCGGCATCGATGAAGATACCATTCGAAATGTGGCACGCTTATATGCAAAAGCAGGTGCCGCAATGGGTATCTGGACCATGGGTATTAACCAAAGCACACATGGCTCTGATGGCGTAGTAGGCATCAATAGCCTAGCGTTGATCACTGGTAATATTGGTAAGCCAGGTGGCACAAGCCTTTCAATCACTGGCCAATGTAATGCGATGGGTACCCGTGAATGGTCTTCATGTTCAGGTTTACCGGGCTATCGTTATTTAGAGAAAGCTGAAGATCGTAAAGAAATCGCTGAATTCTGGGGAATTGATGAAGAATTCTTCCCGAAAAAACGCGGTATGGCACAAACCGATATTTTCCCAGCTATCGAAACAGGGCAAATCAAAGGTCTTTGGTTAGTAGCAACCAATCCAATGACCTCGATGCCCAATACAGCTCGTATTCGTAAAACATTAGAAAAACTGGATTTCCTAGTTATTCAAGATGCCTATGCCGATGTAGAAACCACCCACTATGCCCATATGTATTTACCTGCCGCAGTGTGGGCTGAAAAAGAAGGCTGTTTCACCAATACGGAACGACGGGTCAATATCGTTCGCCAAGTGGTGGAACCAAAAGGTGACTCTAAATCGGATTTTTGGATCTTTAAAGAACTTGCCAAGCGATTCCCTAACGGCAAAAAAATTCATTTCCCTGAGACACCAGAAGGTGCGTTTAATGAAATGAAACAATTGTCTAAAGGTGGTGATCGTACCTTGGATATCTCAGGCATGACCCACGATAAGATTGAAGAAGCTTGTGGCATCCAATGGCCATACCGTGAAGAAGATGATGATGAAGGTGTGGCAGGTGGCGACGTGAAAGGCAGTTCGCGCTTGTACACTGATGGTAAATTCCAAACACCGGATGGCAAGGCAAACCTAATTCCATTACCGTTCATTGATAACAATGAAGTGCCTGATGATGATTATCCGTTCTGGATGAACAGTGGCCGTGTGGTGGAACATTTCCATACACGTACACGTACCGGCAAAATCGGTAATATGAACAAATATAGCCCAACACCGTATATGGAGATGAATCCAGATGCGGCAGCTGATTTAGGCATTAAACATCAATCCTATGTTCGAATTGCCAGTCGTCGAGGTGATGCCGTAGTCATGGTGCAACTCACACAGCGTGTATCGAGAAATATGGTGTTTATCCCATTCCATTTCCATGATTGTGTTAACCGTGTGTCCTTAGGCTTATTAGATCCACATTCACGTCAGCCTGCATTTAAACAATGTGCAATACGTATCGAACCTGTCGACCAACAATGGGCAGGTGAGTTAAATGTTGAACGTCGTACGTACTAGGGCTGGAGTAAAAGATGAATAAACAAACACAACAAAGTGAAATCAAAGTTCAATATTTTGATGTCAATAACATTGGCAAGGTGCCGCCACTGCCAGCAGCGGGAAAGAAAAACCCAGCTAAGCCAGCAATAGAAATTGGTACCCGTGAAGATAATATGACGTCAACGCAAAAAGTAATGCGTCGTTATAACCCTTGGTTCATGATGCGAAATTATTTGGATACCTTAGGTTCCAATGCGCCGGCTTTAGATGATACCCCACGACCTATTTTTGATGAGCGTAGTGGCGAACGTGACTATGCCAAATTAAATGATCCTGTAGTAAATGATGAAAATCGCTACGGTACCAAAATTGATTTATTGGACTTGGCAGATGTGGAGGTGCCTGAAGAACGTTCAATGTTCATCAACGGTAACCCAGAAGTCGGGACCAACCCAAATCGTTACAAACAACATGGTTTCCACTTTACTGCAGATAACTGTATCGGCTGTCATGCCTGTGAAGCCGCGTGTAGTGAGAAGAATGATAATCCTGCTCACTTAGCGTTCCGCTCAGTAGGTTACGTAGAAGGGGGCTCATACCCCGATTACAAACGGATGAATATCTCAATGGCCTGTAACCACTGTGATAATCCAGTATGTATGAAAGGCTGCCCAACCAAGGCTTACACCAAACATGCAGAATATGGTGCGGTATTGCAAGATCCAGAAACTTGTTTTGGTTGTGGTTATTGTACTTGGGTATGCCCATACAACGCGCCTCAGCTAGATCCAGTTGAAGGCCAAGTTTCAAAATGTAATATGTGTGTGGATCGTTTAGAAGTTGGTTTGAAACCAGCGTGTGTATCAGCGTGCTTGGGTAATGCATTGAACTTTGGTGTGGTTGAAAACATGCCAGATAATCGTGAGCAAATTAAAACATCGATTCCTGGTTTCCCAGATCCATCGATTACCAACCCAAATATTCGTTTCCAACAAACAAAGTCAATGCCAAACGAAATGGGCCGTACTGATGATATGCCTATTAAATACCACAAAGAAGAAGACGGAACCTTCCGCTCAGTGGTTGATGAAAAACAGGGCAAAGAAAGCTTCTGGAATTTGTCTCGTTTAAGTTCACGAGAAAATCCATTGGTTATTTTCACCTTATTCACCCAAGCTTCAATGGGTGCATTTATGGTGCTATTCCTTGGTGCCTTAATGGGCATAGAAAGCTTAGTTGCGATTAAAAATAGCATTGCCTACATTCCATTATTGATGGTGATGGCTGCAGCGCAAGCGATTGGCTTACTACTGTCAACCATGCATTTGGGTAAACCGATGCGTTTCTATCGTGGTTTTAATAACTTACGTTATTCGCCATTAAGTCGTGAAGCACTGGGTGTAGCAATGTTCTTTACTGGTCTTGCAGGACTAACTGCACTTGAGATAGTAAGCATATGGTTGCCGTTAGAAATCATCGAGACTTTAAAACCGATTGCCGCATGGTTTGCTGTTATCAGTGGTCTGTTAGGTTTGTATTATATGTGCCGCAGTTATTTGATTCCTGCCCGTCCATTTTGGAATCACTGGCAAGTATTTACCTCATTCTTTGGAACACCGCTCAGCTTAGGTAGTTTGTTATTGGCAGTCATGGCTGTGCCAGTATTTGCATACAATGGTCAAGATTACACAGCATTACTGCAAGTAACCTCAGGTTTAGCAATGTTAGGTTTATTAGCAGAAGGCTTAGGTCTGATGGCCCATGCTAAATACCTAAATACTGAAAGTGGTGAAGGTGCAGCAGCACACTACGTTCAACAAACCACATTCGGTAAGAGCTACGTAGCACGTAACGTTTTAATTGCTGTGGGTGTATTAGTCACAGCAGCCATAACCTTTGCTTTGGCTGAAACGACAATAGGTTTGGTATTAGCGGCATTAGTGGCGCCAACTATCTTTATTACCTTATTGGCTGGTCGTGCATTGTTCTACGTCTTGGTTATTCCAACCACAATGCCGGGTGCATTCTTCTGGAAAAACAAAGGCTTTGAACAACATGCTCGTGATATTGGTTTAGCGAACATGCCACAAGTGGGTGTAGTGCCTGATTTACACTAACCAGTAGAAATGAAATTAACCTTAGGTTGAGCGCGTAGCTCAGCCTAAGGTTTATAATCTAAACTGTTTTATCCCTTTAACTTTCTTCGAAATACTTATGACTTTAGATGATCTTCTTAACAAAACCTGCCTGATCGGTCTGACCTATATTGCTGTAAATGGCGATGTGCTTAAACAAACACAACTGGCCGGTACGGTCGTCAAGATCGATGAAGAAGAGGGCCTTTCTGTTGAGTTAATGAAAATTAAAGGTCAAAAACCACAGGCTGAGGGCGAAAAGCCAGCTATCTTTCATTTACCACCTTTATTAGAAGCTTGGTTTGTTGCCACCCCCGGCCATTATAAAAATGAAGAACACAAAGTTGATATTATCGATCCCGACTATTTTGTGACTTGGGATATCGTCAAGAAAAAAGACGATACCGAAGAAGGCGTAAATGAATGGTGGGAATGGCATCCTAGACTAAGTTCACCGTCGGTAAATTAAACGCTCTGTTTATAATAAACCGCGAAATTTTCACTACAAAATCACTCGCAGTATAATTCGCTACAACTTCCTTATTTGTATCTAAACATGCATTTTATGGCTATTTAGCCTAATATTATTGTTATATAAGCAAGCTGCAGGTATTCATCGTGGCCAGCAATCCCCCTATATTCACTGACAGAAAAGACATTCACTAATGAAAGAAAAACTTGTTCTTATCGGTAACGGTATGGCTGGAATGAGAACAGTTGATGAGTTATTAAAACTTGCTCCTGACAAATATGACATCACTGTATTTGGTGCTGAACCCCATGGTAATTACAATCGCATTATGTTGTCCCCCGTGCTTGCTGGTGATAAAACGCTAGCTGAGATCATCATTAATGATCTGCAATGGTATGAAGATAACAATATTGCCTTGCATACCGGCGTCACCATCACTGAAATTGACCGTTATCATCGCCAAGTCATTGCCGATGATGGTACGAGGGTTAAATATGACCGTTTAATTTTAGCGACGGGATCAAATCCATTTATGTTGCCCATTGCTGGCAGCGATTTAGAAGGTGTTATCAGTTTCCGTGATATGAATGATGTTAACGTCATGATTGAAACGGCTAAGACGCATAAAAAAGCAGTTGTAATCGGCGGTGGTTTACTAGGTTTGGAAGCTGCAAATGGTTTATTGATCCAAGGTATGGATGTCACTGTTGTCCATCTTGGTGCTACCTTAATGGAGCAACAACTTGATGCGACTGCTGCCAACATGATGCGGGAAGAGTTGGAGCAGAAAGGTTTACACTTTTTGATGGGCCATGAGACTGAAGCATTATTAGGGGCAGAGCGGGTTGAAAAGCTACGTTTTAAAAATGGCGTGGAAATAGAAGCCGATCTTGTGGTGATGGCTGTTGGAGTTCGTCCAAATATTGAGCTTGCTGAAAAATCAGGTATAGAGTGTGATAAAGGCATTGTCGTCACCGATACTTTGCAAACCTATACACCGAATATTTATGCGGTGGGTGAATGTGTACAGCATCGCAAACAAACATTTGGTTTGGTTGCCCCTTTATTTGAGCAAGCAAAAGTATGCGCGAATCATTTAGCTGAGTTAGGTATTGCCTCTTATATTTCTACCGTCACAGCGACCAAGTTAAAAGTCACCGGTATTAACCTTTATTCAGCAGGTGATTTTATCGGTGATGAAGATAGTCAAGTGATGGTATTTAAAGATCCTGCACGAAATATTTATAAAAAGTTAGTTATCAAGGACGACCTCATTGTAGGCATTGTGCTTTATGGCGATACGATGGATGGGAATTGGTATTTCACTTTACTGACTATGCAACAGGATATCAGTCACCTACGACAAGATTTACTGTTTGGACAGCAGTATGTAAACGAACTTGAGGAAGTAAACGTTTGATGGCTAAGACTACAAAAACGACCTGTGCTTATTGTGGTGTAGGCTGTGGTGTACTGGCGACAACACATGACGATGGGTCTGTTTCAGTTGCGGGCGATCCGGAGCATCCTGCAAACTTTGGACGTTTGTGTTCAAAGGGCTCTGCCTTAGCTGATACGATTGGGCTGGAGGGACGGTTACTGCATCCCGAGGTGAATGGTCAGCAAACTTCTTGGGATGAAGCGCTCTCACATGTCAGTGACGGATTTAACAAGATCATTGCCGAACATGGGCCTGATGCCGTCGCTTTCTATGCCTCAGGCCAGTTACTGACTGAAGATTATTATGTTGCCAATAAACTGATGAAAGGCTTTATTGGTAGTGCAAATATCGATACTAACTCCCGCCTGTGCATGGCTTCAGCGGTAGTGGGTTATAAACGTGCTTTTGGGGCCGATGCCGTGCCTTGCAGTTATGAAGATCTTGAACTTGCTGATTTGATAGTTATCGAGGGCTCTAATACAGCTTGGTGCCACCCAATTGTATTTCAACGCATAGTTAAAGCTAAAGAAGAACGACCTGATTTAAAGGTCATCGTTATTGACCCCCGTAGAACAGCGACCTGTGATATTGCTGATCTACATTTGCCTATTAAATCAGGCACAGATGTCGCCTTATTTAACGGCCTATTACAGCACTTAAATCAGCATAGTTTTATTAATCCCGACTATATAGAAAACTATACCGAAGGTTTTGGTGATGCATTATTAACTGCGCAGCAATGCGATATCGCTAATGTAGCTGAGACATGTGGTTTGAGTGAACACGATATTTTAGAGTTTTACCAGTCGTTTGCGGCAACTGAAAAAGTGGTTACTCTCTATTCACAAGGTGTTAATCAATCTTCATCGGGTACCGATAATTCCAGCAGTATCATTAATTGCCACTTAGCTAAGGGAGCAATAGGTAAACCTGGAGCAGGACCTTTTTCCATCACCGGGCAACCCAATGCGATGGGTGGACGTGAAGTAGGTGGTTTGAGCAATCAACTAGCCGCTCATATGGAGTTAGGTAATGCAGAACATCATGATTTAGTGTCACGCTTTTGGAATACCGAGAATCTAGCCAAGCACGCTGGTGCGAAAGCCGTTGATATGTTTAATGATGTCGCCAGCGGTAAAATCAAAGCGATTTGGATCATGGCAACCAACCCTGTTGTGTCGCTGCCTGATGCAGATAAAGTAAAAGCGGCATTAGAAAAATGTGAGCTTGTGGTGATATCTGATTGTGATAAACATACTGATACCACTGAATATGCCAACGTATTGTTGCCAGCACAAGGCTGGGGTGAAAAAGACGGCATAGTCACTAACTCTGAAAGAAGAATGAGTCACCAACGGCAATTTTTATCTGTTGCCGGAGAAGCCAAGCCAGATTGGTGGATCGTTTGTGAAGTAGCTAAACGGATGGGGTTTGAACAAGCCTTTTCATACCAAAGTCAGGTAGATATATTTAGAGAGCATGCCGCCTTATCAAGCTTTGAAAATAATGGCGCTAGAGATTTTGATCTAGGGGCAATGGCAAAAATTTCTAATGATGCTTATGACTCATTAGAGCCTATTCAATGGCCAGTAACAGCAACGCAAGCTAATGGCACAGCAAGACTGTTTACTGATAATCAGTTTTTTACTGCAAATGCTAAAGCTCAGTTTGTTCCAGTATCATTTACGCGACCAGTAAATGAACCAACAGCAGAATATCCATTGATTCTAAATACCGGCAGGGTGCGTGACCAATGGCATACCATGACACGCACTGCTCGAAGTGCTCGGCTAAATGGTCATGTAGCCGAACCTTTTCTTGAAATTCATCCTGACGATGCTCAGAGCCATAAGATTGAAGGCGGTGCACTCGCTCAAGTTGATAGTCAGTGGGGTAAGGCAATAGTCCGTGTACAGATAAGCAGTGAGCAAAGAAAAGGCAGTGTATTTGTTCCTATGCATTGGAATGCTCAATATGCCTCTTTGGCTCGTGTTGATGCTTTAGTGAATCCGGTTGTAGATCCAATATCTGGTCAACCAGAATTCAAACATACTCCGGTAAAAGTGAGGCCGTATCGACCTAGTTGGCATGGCTTCATATTGTCTAGAACAGCTATCAATGTAACGGATAGCCAATATTGGGTAAAGATTAAAGGTGAACAGTTTTGGCGTTATGAATTGGCTGGTGAAGAGAATATCAGTGAGCCAGAACAATGGAGTCGAAACCAACTTGGTGATAACGGTGAATGGCTAGAATTTAGTGACTCGGCGAAATCAAGTTATCGGGCAGCTAAGGTAGTCGATGAAAAAATTGAGAGTGTGATCTTTCTCAGTCCGACACATGACTTGCCCATGCGTACATGGTTAAGCCGACAGTTTTCTGAAGAACAGCTAACGGACGAAGTTCGTATGGGACTGTTATCAGGCAAGCCGGGGGCGGGCGTACCGGATGTTGGGCCTATTGTATGTGCTTGTTTTGGTGTGGGTGAAAATACCATTAGAGATGCGGTGAATTGTGGTGATGCAAAAACAGTGGATGATATTGGATCTTTATTAAAAGCCGGCACCAACTGTGGTTCATGTATCCCTGAACTGAAGAAGATAATTGGTCGTAAATAGGGATAGATATAAAAAGGTGCACGCTTAAATATTTTCTGAACTGGGATGGTGCAAAGAAATAATGACAAGCATTAGGAGTTGAGGTATAAAATATTCAGAATCATAAGGTTGTAGTTGTGGCAAAAAAATTGCTATATCAGGGTGAGATTAGGCTGCATGGCGCAGGAATAAATCTGAGTTTTGATAATTAGGAAGGGATAACATGCCTTATTTTAAAAAAGTTGCTTCAATGGCAGTCTTAACTGCTGCAATCGGTTCTTTAGTTTCAATACCTTCAGTGTTTGCTGAAGATTCATTTTATGAAGCGTTATCTGGCGGCGATGTGAGTTTCTCTGCTCGTGTCCGCTATGAGTCCGTGGAGCAAGATAATGCACTCAAAGATGCCGATGCTATTACCGTTCGAACAACATTAGGTTACAAGACCGCTGCTTTCCATGGTTTTAGCGGTTTTATTGAAGTTCAAGATGTATCCGATTTAGGCTCCGATAATTATAACAGCACGACCAATGGTGAAAGTAGTTATTCAACTATTGCCGATCCCGACAGTACTGAGGTTAATCAGGCCTATTTGCAATATAACGGCTTTGATACCGAATTTAAGTTTGGCCGCCAAGAAATCACAGATCGTAAAGCTCCTTTTCACCGCTTTGTTGGTAACGTGTTATGGCGCCAAAACCATCAAGAATATGATGCCTTTAGCCTGAGCAATACATCCTTGACCAATACCACGATCAAATATGCCTTGGTAAATGAAGTTCATACTATTTTTGGCGACGATAGAAATGCTGGCATTATTAAAGATGGTGATATTGATCTAGATGCTCATCTGATCAATGTGCAATACAACGGCTTGTCGGTGGGCAAGTTAGAAGGCTATGGCTATTTCTTGGATTATAACGATGCGGAAGCAACTTCTTCACAGACCTTCGGTTTACGTTTAACCGGCTCACAAGCTATTAATGATGATTGGAAGGTTATCTACACCGCAGAGTTTGCCAATCAAGATGACTATAAAGATGGCACTATGGATGACCAAAGTTATTACTTAGGTGAATTAGGTGCTAAATATAAAGGTTGGCTAGCCAAAGTGTCCTATGAGCTACAGGAAGGCAATGGCACTGACAGTTTTAAAACGCCCTTAGGGACAAATCATCCCTATCAAGGTTGGGCCGATCAATTCTTATCAACGCCGGCTACAGGTTTGGAAGATATCTACGTTACTGTTGTAGGCAAAATAATGGGGGTCAAATTAGTGGCTATTTACCATGATTTTGAAACCGATAAAGGCAGTAAGAATGCCGGTGACGAATTTGATGTTTTATTAACCAAAACATTTAAAAAGCATTACACACTGGGTGCTAAGTATGCAGATTATGATGCCGGTGATGCTTCAGTAGGAAAAGTAGATACTGAAAAATTCTGGTTATTTGGTCAAGTTAAATTTTAAATACTCTCATCTTTGCTAGATAGTTTATGACTGCCTAGCTTTCTAATTACAGTAGTTACACCAAGGCATAGCAGGTGATAGCAGGTATAATTACTGCACTTTCATAGTGCAAAACCCACTATTTTTGCAATAACATAGTGCTGAGATGTTATTGCTGTTTAGTATTTCTATTTAATAAACAATTGCTTAGTAAGTGGCATGGTTCCAGCAATACAGGAATCACTACACTGATAACCATACTGGAGAAATTCTCAAACTATGTCTGCACATAAACTGAACTTATTATCTTTTAGTGGCAATACTAAGATATTGCATCTAAGTTGGATGGCTTTTTTTATCAGTTTTGTTGTTTGGTTTAACCATGCACCTTTACTAATATCAATCAAAGAAACACTTGGTTTAACGGACCAAGAAATCAAAACAATTTTGATTTTAAATGTGGCCTTAACCATTCCAGCTCGAATTGTAGTTGGCATGCTGGTGGATAAATACGGCTCGAAGATCATGTTCCCAACGTTATTGGGCATATCGAGTGTGATTTGTTTCTTCTTTGCCATGGCAGATAGTTTTGAACAACTAGCTGCAGCACGTTTTATGCTGGGTTTTGTGGGTGCCGGTTTTGTGATTGGTATTCGTCTTATTTCAGAGTGGTTTCCAGCTAAACAGCTGGGCTTAGCTGAAGGTATCTATGGTGGCTGGGGTAACTTCGGTGCAGCAGGGGCAGCAGTGGCATTACCAACACTCGCAGTGATGATTGGTGGTGACGAAGGCTGGCGTTATGCCGTTGCGTTAACCGGTGTGATTGCCTTGGTTTATGCCTTTATTTTCTACCACAATGTGGACGATACACCGAAAGGTTCCACCTATTTCAAACCTAAAAAATCAGGTGGTATGGAAGTTACCAGTAAAGGTGATCTTTTGTTATACCTCGTGATGAATATTCCAATGTATGCTGCTTTAGCATTATTGGCTTGGAAGTTATCACCAACGGGTGTTCATTTATTAAGTGCAGCGGTGACAAATGCGATTTATGTTGGTTTGTTTGCCTTATATTTCTATCAGGCTTATCACATCTACCAAGTAAACAAAGAAATCTTTGTAAAAGCGGTACCTAAGATTCACCAATATAAATTCAAACAAGTAGCCGTATTAAATTTCGCTTATTTGGCCTCGTTTGGTTCCGAGCTAGCAGTGGTCTCTATATTACCGTTGTTCTTCCATGAAACCTTTGATGTCACTGTGGTACAAGCTGGTTTAATGGCTTCTGGTTTTGCATTTATGAACTTAATTTCGCGTCCATGGGGTGGATACATTAGTGACCGAATTGGTCGTAAAACGGCTTTAACTATTTGTATGGCTGGTATTGCCTTAGGCTATTTTGTGCTCAGTTTCATTACATCTGAATGGTCAATTGCCTTAGCGGTTTTAGCAACAATGGGCTGTGCATTCTTTGTAAATGCCGGTTGTGGTGCTGTGTTTGCTGTCGTGCCATTAGTTCAACGTCGTTTAACCGGCCAAATTGCGGGTATGACAGGCGCATACGGTAATATTGGTGCCTTGTTATTCTTAACCGTATTATCATTTGTTGCGACACAAACCTTTTTCTGGGTAATTGCTGGAACAGCTGTAGTGACATTGATAGCGGTCCAGTTTATGGATGAACCTTCAGGTCAGATGGCTGAGGTTCTGCCGGATGGTACTGTCCAAATGATTGATGTGCACTAAAATAGAAAGACTAAACTTAATAACAACTCACTCATTTAGAGTGAGTTGTTATTATTCAGGGGTTGAAAGTGTCGGCTAAACTAAAAGTTAAAGTTGGATCTTGTAGTGTCAAAGGCCTTAAGGAAGAAAATCAAGATTCCTTAGGTCATATCATCCCTGACAATCTTAATTTATTAGCAGGCAAGGGAATCGCCTGTGCCTTAGCTGATGGAGTGAGTAGTAGTGCCGAAGCAAAACAAGCCAGCCAATGTTGTATCACTGGATTCTTAGAAGATTATTACAGTACGCCTGACTCCTGGTCAGTAAAAAAATCAGGTGGTAAAGTTTTAACCGCGATTAACAATTGGTTATTTAGTCAGAGCAATCAATATCGCGATGCCTCACGAGGCTTAGTGAGCACCTTTTCTGCCTTAGTGCTTAAGTCGACAACGGCTCACCTCTTTCATGTGGGCGATACACGAATTTATTTATTTCGTGCTAATAATTTAGAGCAGTTAACGACGGACCACCGTATTCAAATTCCGGGCGAGAAAGAATATCTTGCTCGCGCTATGGGGGTGGATTTTCGTCTGGATATTGATTACAAGTCACTGTCGGTCGATGTGGGTGACCTATTTTTGATCACTACTGATGGTGTGCATGATTATTTAGCAGATAAAGCACTGACTAAAATTCTCCGTTCAGATGAAACAGATTTAAATACGCTGTGTGAAACAATTGTTAAGCAATCATTAGAAAATAAAAGTTCTGATAATGTTAGTTGTCAGTTAATTAGGGTTACAGAATTACCTTCACAAGATGCCGATGAAGTTTTTTCACAATTGACCGAATATCCTTTTCCACCTGAACTGTATGAAGGCGTGATTCTAGATGGTTATCGTATTACGCGAGAGTTACATGCCAGTTCAACCAGCCAACTTTATTTGGCGGTAGATACCGATACCGATGAAAAAGTTGTACTTAAAACACCCTCAGTAAATTTTGAAGATGATCCTGCTTATTTAGAACGTTTTCAGCTAGAAGAATGGATAGGGCGACGAATTGACAGTCCACATGTGATCAGGACAGTTGAACAAATTCGGCCTCGCCGATTTATGTATTACGTGATGGAATACATAGAAGGGAAAACCTTAGAACAGTGGATGGTGGATCAAACAGATGTTGATCTTACTGTCATTCGAAACATTGTTTCGCAAACCGTATCTGGATTGCGGGCATTCCATCGTATGGACATGCTGCATCAAGATATAAAGCCGGGCAATATTATGATCACCGTTGATGGAGTGGTAAAAATTGTTGACTTTGGCTCAACTAAAATTGCCGGTATTGCTGATATTTCTACCCCTGTGCAGCGCAGTGAGTTACTAGGTACCAAAAACTATACCGCACCTGAGTACTTGCTAGGTGAGTCAGGCACGGCACGATCTGATATGTTCTCTTTGGGCTGCATCATTTATGAAATGATCACCAAAAAACTACCTTATGGCTCTACGCTTTCACGATCGTCAGATCAAGCTTCCGTCAAGCGTTTGAAATATACGCCAATTAGTAATCATGTCAGTGATATTCCTCATTGGGTGGATAAGGCTATTCGTACTGCCGTTCAGGTTAATCCTGATAATCGTTACGAGCGATTATCAGAGTTGGAGACTGACTTACGCAAACCTAACTTAGTGTATCTCAAAGAAGAAAGCCTGCCGTTAATGGAGCGTAATCCGATTGTCTTTTGGCGTTCTGTTTCAGTGATTTTATTGGTAACAAACGTAGTAATTATTTATCTCTACAGCCAGACATAGCTTTAAAGTTATACCGAATCTTTATTAAGCATGTTGATCTGAATCAGTTCATCAAGTGTTGATTCAAGTTTCTTAACACCACTGCGTGCATACTCAATATCATCATCTAGGTATATTTCTTTTAATTCAGCAGCTACACGGTGCATATCTTTATGTGCTTGGTCTAAATCATTCAGATCACTTTCGTCAAAAATGTTCTCTTTTCTGGAGCGTTTAATCCACGTGCCACAATGACACTGCGTTTGTTTCATTGTTGGCCATGAAGTAATATTTTCAGGCGAAGAATGAATCGTTTTTTTGAATTGCCCTATCCATTGATTTGTAATTAGTTTGAAGAGTTTAAGTCGACGGCTTTTGAGGCTAAGTATATTGTTGCCACATTTAATCCACTCAGGATTAGGTTGATAACTATTCATCCAATGTGGAAACTGTTCGGCAGGCATAGGAGGGGATATTCCATAACCTTGAGCATTATCACAGCCCATGATCAATAGCATCAAGCCATGTTCGGTCGTTTCTACCCCTTCAGCAATGACTTGGCGATGAAAGGTGTCAGCTAAGCTGATTACACCATCAACAATGGCATAATCATTTGGGTTATCAAGCATGCTTTTTACAAAACTACGATCGATTTTGACTGTTTTTACTTTCAAATGTCGGAGGTGGTTAAGTGATGAATAGCCAGTGCCAAAATCATCAAGAGCAATACTGACACCGAAATTATCGTGACAGGTATTGATGATGGAAGCAATTGTGTTTAAATCACTGAGCGCACTACTTTCCAGTATTTCCAGTTGTAAATATTTAGAAGAGACATTAGGGTGTTGTTCTAAAGCAGAAGTGAGTTGTACAAAAAAGGAGGCAGATTGTAGGTGATGAGAAGAAATGTTGATGCTAACTTCAATTTCTAGCCCATAATCTTTCCAGATTTCTAGTTGATTGATTGCAGATTGGATCACCCAATTTCCTAACTGCACTTCGATATCACTGCCATCAATGATGGGTAAAAATTCTAATGGTGGGATTAAACCTTTTTTAGGATGCTGCCAACGTATTAAGGCCTCTGCACCATATACCACACCGGTCTTCATATCGATTTTTGGCTGGTAATACAGGCAAAATTCTTCGCGTAAGAGCGCGCCTTGAATTTCTTGTAGTTGATGATGTTTTTGTATGGCCAGCTGATCATCTTCAGCATTAAAAAATTGATAATGGCTGCGGCCCGCTAATTTAGCTTTATACATCGCCTGATCAGAATGGCGTAATAAGGTGTCAGGATCAGCATCATTTTGTGGATAGATTGTTACGCCGCTGGAGGCACTGATCTCGATAGTACGATCTTCTATGATGTAGGGCTGGGCCAGTGTACTGTGAATACGCATCAATAACTGTTCACATTCGGCAATTGAATGGAGGTCACCTAATAACAAAACAAACTCGTCACCACCTAGTCGAGAAACGGTATCATCCTCTCGAATATTAATCTTGATACGTTGAGCAACTTCAATAAGTAATTTGTCGCCAACGATATGGCCAAAGTTATCATTAATTGGTTTGAAATAGTCTAAATCGAGAAAGCAAACAGCGAGTAAAGAATGTGTTCGTTGACTATGTAAGATTGCACTGTCAAATCGTTCAGCAAATAAAGCACGGTTAGGCAGTTTGGTTAACACATCATAATGCGCCATAAACTCAAGCTTTTTCTGTTGTTCTATACTTTCTGTCATGTCTGATACAAGACAAACATAATGTAATGTTTCACCTTCACCGCACAGCAAGGTCGAAACGGTTAGTCGGCCGATAAACATCTGGCCACTTTTTTTACGACTCCAGATTTCACCCTTCCAATGGCCATGTTTAGCGAGTGCACGCCAAATGTGGAGATAAAATTTTCCTTTATTATTATTGGAGATCAGAAAGTCAGTACTTTTACCAAGAAGCTCATCGCGGTCATATTCAGTGAGCGTGCTAAAGGTAGGATTGACATCGATAATTGTATTATCCATATCAGCAATAACAATGCCTTCATGGGCATCGTTAAATACGCGGGCAGCCAGTTGTAAGTCTTCGTCTTCAACCCGAAGTTGATCAAAGACAAAACCGGCAATGGTCACAACAGTGATCGCAGTCAGGGATGTAGCGATAAGACCGATGATGAGTAATTCACGACTAATTTCACCGTGAACCAAATAACTTTGAAGAGCAATCAAACTGCCGGAAATGCCAATAACCAGTGAGGTAAATATGGCAACAAACCACCAGAAAGACATTTGTTTTATGTAGCTTGTGAGTTTGCTCATAATGCATCCTGCCTATTTGCTTTCACAATTAACAGATAACTACGTTTATAACTCGAACAAAAATAATAATGTTTTTTCTTTAGATTGTCTATCTATATGATTTTATAACCAATATTAGGAAGTATTAACTGTTCTTATATAAAAACAAGATAAGTTGCTTACCTTTATGTAGAAATCTTATTACAGCATATAAATTAGCTTAGGCTGCTTCGTAGTGAGGATTACTTACGACTTGGCCTTTTGCAATCATATAAGGGTGAACACGTAAAACTTCTAATAACATGGCACCACTAAATAAATTAGCATCATATTGGCAGAAAACGGTATAAGGTCGAGTTTTCATCTCCTCATTAATGCCTGCTTCATATTTAATTAATTGATCGTTGCCTGCAACATCTCTAAGAGCCCAAGTCATTTCTCCGGCACCACGCCAGCCTTTATAGCCATTTTCGATGCTATCATCGTAGGCCGAGCTTAACCTATCCCACATTTCTTCGGCAGTGAATTGACCATTGGGGTAATAAGCTACCGAGACATCGGAAATGTTTAATTGACCAGACTTTTCTGCTGAAGCAACATCTACACCTTCACGAGCTAGTTGTTCTCGAAATTGATCGGTATCCCAGTTATCGGCAAAAAAGACAACTTTTTCATTATCGTGAAAAGCCCCGGCTAGAAATTTTACTGTAATATCTCGGCGTTCAACTTCATTACTATAGATGAAACAGATATGTGTGCCTGCATGTATCTCCTGCTCGGTGAAACCTAAATCGATCACTGTTTGATGATCATGTATGCACATGAAAGGGCTCCAGTTAGTAAATGTTATTTATTCTTATTATTGAGTTAAACACCAACTACACTAATCATATTTTAAGATATCATTTGATGGGATTGGTTTACCTACTCCATAACCTTGGGCAAAGTTTACTCCAATATCGCTTAAGATTGCTTGTATTTCATCATTCTCAACAAATTCAGCAATGGTTTGCATTCCCATCACTTGTCCTATTTCATTAATGGATTTGACCATGGCACGATCAATAGGATCATCGACAATATTTTTGACAAACATACCATCAATTTTTAGATAGTCTACGGTTAAGTTTTTTAAATAGCCGAAGGAAGATAAGCCACTACCAAAATCATCCAACGCAAATTGGCAGCCCAATACTTTCATCTTAGAAATAAACAAGGTGGCGGTGCTTAAGTTGGTAATGGCAGCCGTTTCGGTTATTTCAAAACAGATTTTTCCGGGTGGGATGGAAGTATGGGTGAATTTCTTTATGACATGATCCTGAAAACTCATATCAGTCAGTGATTGACCAGATAGGTTTATAGAACAAAAGTCGACTTGTTTAAGAAACGCAGGATTATTTTCTAATAAATCAAAAACGGCTTCAATCACCCAATGATCAATTTTTGAGATGAGATTATAGCGTTCGGCAGCAGGTAAAAATGCACCAGGGGGTATCGTTTTTCCTTGTTCATCGATCATTCTGATCAGGAACTCATAGTGTTTGCCGCCATTAGCATGGAGTGGCACGATGGCTTGGGCATAGAGACAGAATCGGTTTTCTATTAATGCTTTATTAATACGTGTGACCCATTGCATCTCACCATGACGTTGAATAATTTCTGCATCGTCAAGATCATGTACATGTATACGGTTACGACCATTATCTTTAGCGACATAGCAGGCAGCATCCGCATTTTTTAATAGCTCAATCAGGTTGGGACTCGTTTCTGTAATAGGCACTAAGCCTATGCTTACCCCTAATTTGAAACTATAGTCTTCCCATGAAAAGTGATAATCCTGGACGGCTTGAAGAACAGAAGTAGCGACGCGATGGGCATCGTCGAGTGAGCAATGCTCTATTAACACGCCAAACTCATCGCCGCCTAAACGAGCCAGCGTGTCACGATGTCTTACGGTGTTTTGTAATAATGTGGCTATCTGACGTAACATCTCATCGCCGGCAATATGGCCACAGGTATCGTTCACGACTTTGAATTGATCTAAATCCAAGAAACATAAGGCATGCCTACCTTTGTCTTGTTTGAGCGTAGCCAGTAAGCGTTCTATTCGACGCTCAAATTCATGTCGGTTTATTAAACCCGTTAATACATCGTGAGAGGCTTGGTAACTGAGCTTTTCTGAAAGTTCATACTCATGGGTAACATCATCTTGAATACAAATATAGTGACTTATTTTGCCTTCATCATTCTTAACGCCGGATATTGAGTTTCGCGCCCAGTAATAGGTGCCATCTTTTTTCTGATTATGAAATTCGCCTTTCCATTCTTCTCCGGAAGATATCGTTTTCCATAAGTCATCGTAAACGGAATCTGGATTTTCACCAGATTGTAAAAGACTTGGATTTTGACCAATGACTTCTTCTTTTTCATAGCCCGTTGTTTCAGTGAATTTGGGATTCACATACTCGATATTGCCGAAGTGATCAGTAATAATGACGCTCGAAGAGCTAGACTCTACAGCTCGGGATAGTTTTTGCAGTTCGCTTTCAGCCTGTTTTCGATCGCTGATATCTCTTACGAACGCTGCAATAAGAGCCTCGTCGATACTGTCTGGCTGATTTAATAAAAAGGCCTGTACTTGTACCGGGAAAATAGTGCCATCTTTCCGAATATATTCTTTTTCATATAAGTCAGTAAAACCTCTTTCGATCAGCTGACTACCAAAGGTTTCCAGTTCCCACTTTATCCATTTTTCAGGGGTAATATCTCGCCAAGTCAGTTTAAATATTTCTTCCCTATCGTAGCCGAGCATCTCTATATAAGCCGGGTTTGGATTGATTAACTCTCCTGAACCTTTATTAATGACGTAACCGTCACGAGACAGATTAAATAATTTGCTGTAGTTATCTTCACTCTCAGCAATTTGTAGTTGTGCTGCGAGTAAGCTTTTATTCGTCGATTGCAATTGCTTGTTTGTTGATGCCAGTTCCTTTGATTTCTTTGCCAACTTTTCTTCGGCTTGTTTACGATCTGAAATATCGCGAACTACAGCAATGATGTGCATGCTGTTAGGAAGTTGAGTCAACCGAGCTTCAAAGTGTCTGATGCCTTCAGACATTTCTAGATCGTAATCAAAGGTAACAAAACCACCAGTATTTTTTAGTGAACTTAAATTTTGGGTGAATTGGTTGGCGGTATCCGTAGGCAATACATCCTGCATTTTTTTGCCGAGGAAGGACTGTGGTGGCACATATAGATCTGACGAAGATTGACAGTGATGGTCTAGAATCGTGCCATCTGGATCCATTAAGAAAAATAGATCAGGCAAAACATGAAAAACAGCGTCCAACATCAGCTTATTGTCCTGATGGAGGCTAACCGCAAGTTCGTCAGCTTTTTTCAGTGGTAAGTTAGTCATATCAACAGTTACTTATTACTCACGTCTTATTGTATTAACAATCGGGATGAACGTGACCCAAGGAGCTGGAAACTTACCCGAAAATCTAGTCTTATAATGGTGAACAGTACAAGGAAGATATGCGATTTATATCGACCCCGACAGTTAACTATACCAAGCAAGAATAGCATAGATAACTACAAGGTGAATTCGTCCAATAGGACAACGGCCGTGGGTGACGGATAGAGGTAGTCTTACTGCAAGTGGAACGGCACTCACAGTAATATTACAGAGCTATAAGGCAACTATTCCTTGTTGTTTTTCCCTATGAATTATCAGGCAAAGCTTTGATCCCGACGATCTACTTTTATCCGACGTTCACTATCAGAAAAACTATTTATGAATCGACGGTCATCAATATGACGGCGATCTTTATAGTGAGAATATGAACAGGTGCAGTTCTGGTTGGTACAACCATCGACAGGCAAGTGAGGCGTTTCACGAGATAAAAACCGTACTTTTTTCATAGAACGAACTTGTTCACATGGTTGCGAGCAGGGACGGATACTTACGCCATGAAAGGGCTGAAGTTTTCGTTTAGCCGGCACTCTTACTTTGCGCATGGATTGATTTTTAACGTTATGAAACCAATGCCAGATTGTGGCGAGCACAATAAGAACTGTTACAAATAACCAATTATTCATGATTCTCACTCCTCTAGAAGGTTGAACCCAGATATTGCTGTTATTAGTGTTCCCAATTATTGAGAGCAGTCACTGATTCTACGATATCACTAGGGCATTAGCCTTGCTAGTGTACTTAGGTACTAGTGTTAATTCGGGACAATAAAAATGGGGAGCTAAAGAAGTGGGTGATTCGATCTTGAGACGCTACGGTAATGAAGGATTAATAAATGCGATGTGTAATTAAGAAAGCTAAATTTTAGGCAATAAAAAACCCCAGTATAAATACTGAGGCTTTTATATATCTGGAGCCGGAGATAAGACTTGAACTTACGACCCTCTGATTACAAATCAGATGCTCTACCAACTGAGCTACACCGGCAATGAAGACGAGAATTATACGGAGCCTTTATAGGCTTAGCAAGTAAATTATATGTTTTTTATCTAACTATTGTGACTAAAATAAAATTGTTCGATATGTCAGTTAGTTACTCATTATTTGCATCATTTGATCTATTTCTTCATGGAAGGATATAAGTTCTTCTTCGGCATGTTCTTGGTCATTCCAGAACAGCATAAATGCTGGGATGCTAAGCAGAGAAGAATCATCACCATTAATTTTAGTATAGTCAGTTAGTTTACTTAGTCGGTGAGCTATCAACACAATGTCATCTAAGTTGATTTCATTACCAGCTTCCCGCTGGGACTCACGATGAGAAAGTGCAATGTTTGTAATTTCAGTAGGAAAATTCCAACTTTTCATGACCAACTGACCTGCGCTAGCGTAGAGTTTCGGAATGACTACATCGGCAACCATTTGTAAGACTTTTTGGTTATTTTGTAGTTCAGGGATACGGTGAAGTCGTAGAACCAACGGAAGTGTACCGATATTATGAACCATACCAGCAAGTAAGGCTTTTTCAGGATCTATTTTTGTTTTTCGCAGTGCTAAAACAGAGCTTATCGCAGCAACGCGATTGCTTTGTTGCCAGATAGTTTCAAAGTAATCTTTTAGGCCAAGTGTTTTCGCCTGCATCATACTTTGAGCGATAGTTAAGCCAATAATTAAGTTTTGTACTTTTGATAAGCCAAGGCGAGAAACAGCTGCCTTTACACTGGTCACATGTTGACGAGCCCCAAAGAGCGCACAGTTAGCCACCTTTATTAGTCGACCTGAAATATGAGGGTCATGTTTGACGACAGCAACAATGTCATCAATGGTGGAATTGCCGTTAGCGGCTACTTCACGAAGTTTAATGAGAAGATCGGGGGGGGAAGGGATTTCTAGTTTATGATTTTTTATATCAGAAGTAAGGGTTGCAAGTACTGCATTTACTTGTTGAGTAAGAGTTGGCTGTGTCATTTTACTGCCTGTGATGTTTCTATTAGCTAAATAAATGTATTGGAACAGTAACATGAATTTCAGGCATAAAAAAACCTACAATAAGTAGGCTGCTTTATCGATATTTTCAGATAGAAAATGGGGTGAATGATGGGGCTCGAACCCACGACAACCGGAATCACAATCCGGGACTCTACCAACTGAGCTACACTCACCATTATGAACGAACAGTTACGTTGTTTTGGAAGCTAAAGTTCCATGTTCATCTGGAAAGGCGACAATTCTACTGCCTTTATTTTTCTGGTCAAGGAAAATATGCTTATTTTACACAATTTCTAGGTCAATTTTTTTCTCATCCAAATCTACGCGTACTACTTTTACATTTACTTTATCACCAAGTCGGTAAACTTTGCGACTACGTTCACCGGTAAGACGGTGACCTGCGGCGTCAAACTGATAATAATCGTTGCTTAACGATGTGACGTGCACTAGGCCTTCTATATGGATTTCACTGAGTTCAATAAATAGTCCAAAGCCAGTGACACCACTAATATTACCAGCATATACTTCACCTACACGGTCTTGCATAAACTCACATTTCAGCCAGTCACTAACATCACGGGTCGCTTCATCGGCACGTCGACTGGTCATAGAACAGTGATCGCCAAATTGAACCATATCTTCATTGGAGTAACGCCAGTTGGCTTTTTTGTTGCCTGTAATAAGTTGGCGAATGCCGCGGTGCACCAGTAAGTCAGGGTAGCGTCTAATAGGGGAGGTGAAGTGCGCATAGGCTTCTAAAGCTAGACCGAAGTGACCGACATTCTCTGGCGTATAAATAGCCTGTTTAAGACTGCGTAACATGACGGTTTGTATTAGATGGCCGTCAGGACGTTTTTTAGCCGTATTAAGTAACGATGCGTAGTGCCCAGGTTGAGGCTCATCACCGCCACCCAACATCAAGCCTAACTCACCTAAGAAATCTCTCAGGCCCGATAATTTTTCATCAGAAGGTGTTTCGTGCACTCGATATAGAGCAGGTAGCTCATTAGATAATAAGAATTTAGCGGCAGATACATTCGCGGCAACCATGAATTCTTCGATTAGGCGGTGAGCATCATTTCGTTCACGAGGTTCGATGGTTTTGATCTTACGGTTCTCATCGAAAATAAACTGAGTTTCAGTCATTTCAAAATCAATGGCACCACGTTGGCCTCGAGAAGTAAGCATAACCTTATATAAGTCATACATGGTTTCCAGGCCAGGTAAAACGTCAGTATATTTATCACGCAGCTCTTTATCTTGATCAACTAGCATAGAAGCTACATCTGTGTAGGTTAACCGAGCTTTCGAATTCATCACTGCTTGATGGAATTGATAGGACTCAGTTTCACCGTCAGTGTTGATGACCATTTCACAGACCATACATAATCGATCAACGGCTGGATTTAACGAACATAAACCATTGGACAATGCTTCGGGCAACATGGGAATGACTTGGCTTGGGAAGTAAACTGAGGTGCCACGTTCTTGTGCATCATCATCTAAGGGAGTGTTGGGTTCGACATAACTTGAGACATCAGCGATTGCGACCCATAAACGCCATGAGCCGGACTTTAATTGTTCGGCATAAACTGCATCATCAAAGTCACGGGCATCTTCGCCATCGATAGTGACAAGTGGGAGGTCACGTAGATCTAATCTACCCTCGATGGCTGATTCGGGAATTTGATCGCCCAACGATTCGGCTTGTGCTATCGCTGCTAAAGACCATGTATGAGGTAACTCAAAATCACGTAAGGCAATATCAATTTCCATACCCGGTGCCATATGATCACCCAACACGGTGATGACTTTGCCTAACGGAGAACGGTGACGATTAGGTTGTTCAGTGATTTCTAATTCTACGACCTGACCGTCTTTTGCACCCATCAATCCTTTGGGGGGGATTAGGATGTCTTGGCTAATTCGGCGATTAGTTGGGATCAGGTAATAAATACCAGCATCAACGAGTATTCTTCCCACGATACGTTGATTGCCATGTTGTAGGACCTCGACGATAGCACCTTCTTTTCGGCCACGACGATCGATACCTGTTACACGGGCGACGACACGATCACCATGCAAGACAGCTTGCATATCACGTTGGCTGAGAAACAGATCGTCGCCACCCTCATCAGGAATTAAAAAGCCATAACCTTCTGGGTGGCCTGTCACTCTACCCGTAATAAGGTTCATTTTTGATACCACACCATAGGCATTCTTTCGGTTACGTAACAGCTGGCCATCTCGTTCCATCGCCCTTAATCTACGACGTAGCGCTTCAGTTTGGGCTTCACCTTTAATACCAAGGAGTTTACTGATATTACGACGAGTTAATGGACGATTGTTTTGTTTGAGAAGTTCTAGGATGAATTCACGACTTGGGATCGGATTATCGTATTTCTCAGATTCACGTTTAGAATGCGGGTCTTGTTTATTTTTATTTGTCATTGACAGGCGATTTCTCAGTCGGTAATGTGCGATTTTATATGCCGAGGTGGCGGAATTGGTAGACGCGTTAGCTTCAGGTGCTAGTGAATGTAAATTCGTGCGAGTTCAAATCTCGCTCTCGGTACCAAAATTTTAAAACACTTAATATTAAGCATAATTCTAACTGCTTTGGGCAAAGCAAGTACACATTTCCCGATTACACAGCTCAAAGAAATTTATTTGTGGTATTAGAGTCCAAATCAAGAGTGGTCATTAAACTAGGCTTAATTTTTGCATTTAGCGACTAGTACTTACCCTTATAGTCACTGAAAAACAGTACTTTAACGAAAAATGAATATTGATCTGAGGCAATTCTTGCCGATAAAGATGAAAAAGAGGCATAGACTATCGTCGTATTGCCGTTAAAATAAGGTATATTTAGTAAATATATTTGAACTTAATATTAATTAAGAGAAGATGACATGGCTACATTTATAGATTCTATTGATGAGCGCACCCAGCTTGCAGGGACTAACCATTTAGAAGTGCTGTTATTCAGCCTAGGTACTGATGACGGTACAGGCCGAAATGAAGTCTTCGGCATTAATGTATTTAAGGTACGTGAAGTGCTCAATATTCCAGAGATAACCAGTGCGCCAGAAATGGCTGATGGGGTCGAAGGTTTTGTCAGTTTGCGCGGTGATATGGTGCCGATCATTAATTTGCAAAAATTTTGTAATTTGCAAACAAAGGATGAGCCAAAAATTTTAATGATCACTGAATACAATACCTTAGTACAGGGTTTTTTGGTGACAGCTGTCGATACTATTCAGCGGTTAAACTGGGAACAGGTAAGAGAGCCGCCTCCACTTATTTCAAGCAGCATGGGAGGTCTAGTTACCGCCGTGTCGGAGCTACCTGATAAGCGCTTGGTGATGATTATGGATGTGGAAAAAGTGCTAGCAGATGCGGGCAGCTTTTATGATGAAACTATCTTTGATGGTATTAATAAGCTTGATACCGAACACACGCGCACTATTTTATTTGCGGATGACTCAAAAATTGCTCGTACACAGATCACTAAGTGTTTAGAGCATATGGGGGTAAAATATTTAACCACTATAAATGGTGCCGAGGCATGGGCTTTGCTTGATAAATTGGCGACAAAATGTGCAGAAGAAGAACGAGATATTACGACTGAAATTCAAGCAGTATTAACCGATGTTGAGATGCCTGAAATGGATGGTTATGTATTAACGCAAAAAATTAAGGCTGATCCCCGCATGCAACACTTACCGGTGATTATGCATTCTTCGTTAACAGCCGCGGCTAATCAAAGTATGGGGAAAAGTGTAGGTGCTGATGCTTATGTGCCTAAATTCCAACCGCGCCAGTTGGCTGAAACCTTAGAGGAGTATTTTAATAAAATAGAAGGGTAGAGTGAGTAACGTCCCCTCTAATTGTTATTGATGGAGCAACCCTGTGATTTACATGGGAGTATGGTCAATATTCTTAACATATTAAAAAATCTAAATGAATCAGCATAATTACAATGCCATTACAATTGTTGATAGCTTAGTCACTATTACCAGCCATACAGAGAAAATAGTTTTAGAAAAAAGCTTGTTGATAGCACTTAATGCGCTGATTCCCACCAAGAATATTCGCCTATTTAGAGTTCAAAAAACAGGTGAAAAACATGAGATTTCTTTGTTAGCCTTTTCGGCTAATGGTGTGATTTCATCCTCACAAAATAATAAACAGTCACAGCCGATTTCTGATGAATTGTCGGCGGCATTTGAGTCTATCTCTCAGCATGGAGAGTGTGAAGCGATTGCTAATGCAGATAACACCGGTTGGCAGATTATTTATCCTAGCTTTGATGCTAACAAAGACATCTATATGATTTTAGTTCAAAGCTGCCAACAACCAACAACATATGAACAAAAAACGGTGCATGGCATTTTTAAGGTCTATGCGAATCACGTTGCATTAATTGAGAAAACACAACGTGATAAGTTAACGGGTTTATTTAATCGCGAAACGCTAGATGATGAAATTACCAAGATTTTAGTTAATGGCAATGATGATTTATTTGATGTAAACATCAATGATGCTCGACGTACTAGTGGTAAACCTCGTAACTGGTTGGGCGTCATTGATATCGATCATTTTAAATTAATTAATGATAACTTTGGTCATTTATACGGTGATGAAGTGCTAATCCTCGTCTCTCGATTAATGACATCGGGTTGTATGCGTGATGATGATTTGGTTTATCGTTATGGTGGTGAAGAGTTTGTCGTTTTGTTAAAAGCGACAACAGAAGATGATGCAATGAATGCCTTTGATCGTTTGCGGGTGATTGTAGCAGAGCATAATTTTCCTCAAGTTGGTAAGGTATCGATCAGCATTGGTTTTGTTGAAATAACAGGACAGCAAACATCATCTGATGTTATCGGTGAAGCAGATGGGGCATTGTATTACGCCAAACATAATGGTCGTAATCAAACTCAAAGTTACCACCAATTAGTAGAACAGGGAACGCTGGTTGTTCCTGAACATACACCAACACCTGATGTTGAATTATTTTAATTTTTGGCCAAAATAATGAGAAAAATAAGACACATAAGTTTTCTTGATAACATCATTATTGAATGTGACAAGGGGTTAACAACGGTAGTTGGAAAACCTGAAACAACGGCAAGAAAAACGCCGGGTATTGATATCGATGAGGCTGAGCTCACTCACGCTGAGCAAGTATTATCGACACGATTAATGCGGGTGAATCATTCGGGGGAAGTATCGGCACAGGCGTTGTATCAAGGGCAAGCTTTTACGGCTAAGTTACCCGATGTTAAACAGGCGATGCAGCAAGCAGCACTGGAGGAAAATGATCATTTGGTTTGGTGCCAGCAACGGGTGCGACATTTTGGTGGCCATACTAGTGTATTGAATCCTTTATGGTATGTCGGTTCTTTTGTGATGGGGGCTGTGGCTGGGAAAATTGGCGATAAATGGAGTTTGGGTTTTGTTGCTGAAACGGAAAAACAAGTGGTTCAACATTTGGACGAACATCTAGAGCAGATGAGCCAAACAGACTTAAAAAGTCGAGCTGTACTTGAGCAAATGAAAATAGATGAACATCATCATGGCACCATTGCTTTAGAAGCGGGTGGAGCTGAGTTACCCACTCCCGTTAAATGGGTGATGGGCCTAATGTCGAAAGTAATGACTAAAAGCAGTTACTGGCTTTAATTAACGCTTGTTAGTTTCTTTATGAGCTTACGGTTAACTCAACGGAAACTCGGAATTTATTCGCATTATTTTCATCCGGTTCAACTCGCATGACCTTACCTTCTGCAACAAAGGGTGGTAATCGGTCACCGCTAGGGTTCATCACGATAGAAATGATATCGTTTTCTGCTAGAGCATAATCGGTAACCATATGTAGTCCCGTTGCACTAAGATCTCCACTTGTACCATGATGAGTTATTGCGTTCTCACCCTGAATGGCATAAGTAACCTGTGTTTCAATGTTCATTCTAACGAAATGACGTTTTTCTTCGTGTTCGGCCATTGTTTCTGCTCCACCTCAATGAAAATCACTGTTATCTCTAGCTATGGGGTATCCTAAGTTAAAAAATCTTATTAGGCTAGAGAAAATTATGGTGAAATCCACTCAATTACTTCCAGATGATCTGTATCAATATTGTTCTCCAGAAAAATTTAGTTTTGTATCGACGTCAGAATTAGATACGTTAGCAACGATGATCGGACAATCAAGAGCGCTCGACGCGGTTGATTTTGGGATAAATATAGATGGGGATGGCTATAATCTTTATGTGATGGGACCATCAGGTTCTGGCAAATATACCTTGGTGAAACGTTTTTTAGATGAGCATATAAAACATAGACCTCAAGCTCGAGATTGGACATATTTACATAATTTTGTTGATCCTCAAAAACCTTGGGCTGTCTCTTTGCCGGGAGGCCAGGGTCGGCAATTGCGACATGATATAGAAGATGTGATTGAACGTTTGGAGACAGAGATCCCCCACGCACTTGATGATGAATATTATCGAGGTCGTATCAGAGCAATAGAAGAGTCGGCCCGGACACATCGAGTACGTTTGTTTGGTGCTCTACAAGTGGAAGCCGATAAACATGGTGTGGTGTTATTACGTCTGCAAGATGGCAGTTACGCATTTGCAGCGAAACGTGATGGCGAACCGATGACCAGTGATGAGTTTGAACAATTACCGCTCGAACAGCAAGAGCACACAGAGTTAGCCATCGCCTCATTGCATGAAGACATGCAACATACCTTGTTGGAGTTACGTGAGTGGGAACGGGATAACTTGAAAAAAGTGTCGGACTTAAATGCTGAAGTCACGATCGAAGTGATTAGCCGGCAAATTAATAAATTGAAACATGCCTATCCGAGTTCCCCACAATTACAAGTATATTTTGATGCGATGCAAGACGATATTCGAGATAATATTGACGTATTTATTACCCCACCCGAAAATACTGAGGAATCAAGTCTAGGCTTAGATGATTCACTGTTAAAACGTTATCAAATTAATTTGATTGTCGATAACAGCGCTGTTGCTGGTGCGCCTATTGTGTATGAAAACTTACCGAATCATCAAAGCCTATTAGGTTGCGTAGAAAATATGGCGATGATGGGAGCTTTGATCACGGACTTTAGTTTGATCAAAGCAGGGGCTTTGCATCGAGCAAATGGGGGCTACCTCATCTTGGATGCTGAGCAATTGTTAATGCAACCCTATGCTTGGGACGGCTTGAAAAGAGCGCTTCAAGCCAAAGAGGTACAGTTTGATACCTTAGAGCGAATGTATAGTTTGGTGGCCACCGTATCATTAGAACCCGAGCCCATTCCCCTCGATTTGAAAGTGATATTGTTAGGTGATCGTAATTTGTATTATCAGTTGTATGACTTAGATCCAGAGTTTGCCGAACTATTTAAAGTGGCTGC
This sequence comes from Methylophaga sp. 42_25_T18, assembly GCA_002163085.1. Classification (GTDB taxonomy): domain Bacteria; phylum Pseudomonadota; class Gammaproteobacteria; order Nitrosococcales; family Methylophagaceae; genus 41-12-T18. Next base: position 87,822 of record MAAJ01000005.1, read on the forward strand.
AGATTTTGAAGAGCACATGGAACGAACAGACGAAAATCAGCAGCTTTACGCTCGCTTGATTGCCAGCACGGTTCATAAAGAAGACTTATTACATTTAGATAAGCTTGCAGTTGCCAGAGTGATTGAGCATGGTGCTAGAACCATTGAAGACGGTGAAATGTTTTCCCTGCACCAAGGTGATATGACTGATCTACTACGGGAATCAGCCTATTGGGCGAAGAAAGATGATGCTAAGTTGGTTAAACAAGAACATGTCCAACAGGCATTAACTGCACGTGAGCAACGCGTTGATCGCATGCGGGGTCTATTTTATCAACAAATTGAACGCAATATTACCCGGATAACAGTAACTGGATATAAAGTCGGGCAGGTGAATGCCTTATCAGTACTTACGGTTGGTAGTTTTAACTTTGCCCAACCTTCACGCTTAACAGCCAATTGTCGTTTTGGAGATGGCGATATTTTGGATATTGAACGCGAAGTTGAATTAGGTGGTGATATTCATAGTAAAGGCGTGTTGATTTTAAGTGGTTATCTAGGCAAGACTTACGCGAAGAATAAACCACTTTCCATGTCTGCCAGTCTAGTGTTTGAACAAAGTTACGGTGAGGTGGATGGCGATAGTGCCACATTGGCGGAGTTATGTGCCTTGTTATCGGCAATTGCTGAATTACCTATCAATCAAGCCTTGGCGATTACCGGCTCAATGAATCAACATGGCGAAGCTCAGGCCATCGGTGGCGTGAATGAAAAAATCGAAGGCTTTTTTGATGTCTGCCAAAGCTTAGGTCAGGCTCCAGGGCAAGGGGTAATCATTCCACGGAGTAATGTACAGCATTTGATGCTACGCCAAGATGTGATTGATGCGGTTGCTAAAGGTAACTTTCATATTCATGCCGTCGAGACTGTCGAGGAGGCATTAGCATTATTAACCGGAATGACAGTCGGTGAGCGTAATGACGAAGGTCAATATCCTGAAGGCACATTTAATGCTGCAATTGATAAACGTGTATTGCTCTGGGAAAACGTGCATAAACATGAAAAAGAGTCAGCATCCGAGGATGCTGATTAGGGCCTGTTGCTCGTTCATATTTATTATTGCTGGAGGCTATTTTTACATCCAGCAAGGCGGAAGAAACGTAATTTAGTTGTTCTATATCAGTGACTGACAACGCAGCTGGGTGGGAAAATAGCCCCAGCCCTTCGGGTTGAGGCTGAAAAAACCTCACTCGGCGTTGCTCATCATTCATTTAGCACAACTAAACATCAATCTTCGTGCCTTGATTGAGGTCTTTTCAGTCTCAACAATAGCAAATATGAAAGAGCAACAGGCCCTCAGGTCGCTGAAACTGATTTAATCGGCAAAATAGTTGAGAGAAATGCTTACGCGGCGATCATAAAATAGGGCTTCACTCCAAGTGGATGTATCGTAGTTATGGCGCTCACCATAGTTTGTAGCTAACAGTTGACTGGGGTTTACACCAGCTTGGGTCAAGTGGTTGTTCACCTGACTTAGGCGCCGTTTAGCTAATAAACAATTGTCGTCATTGCTACCGCGCCAATCGCTATGAGCTTCAAGGTTCGCTTGAAGTTGAGGATGACGCTGTAGTAATTCAGATAGTTTCCTTAAACCGTCTTGAGCAATAGGATGTAGTTCAGTGCTATTTGTTAAAAAATAGATATCTAATTGGTAGCTTGTGGCAAATTGGCTTAAGTCTTCAGAATGTTGTTGCTGATTGAGTACTTGTTTTGATTCTAAATATTGAGCCGATTTTTCTGCTTTATCTAAAGTAATAACCATTTGCTTGAGTTCGATTTCAAGTTCAGTGATTGTTTGTTGATGTGAAATTAGTGTTTGTTGTTGTTCTGATATAGTTTCAGCTTGTGTTTGATGATGTCCAGTCATCACACCCAAAGAGCCACCTATGATGGCTCCTAAAGGTCCAGCAACTAGAGTGCCGGCTATTAGACCTATACCACCGGTGGTGACTTCATTATTATTGGATGACTCATGGATACTGTTAGCCATAAGGTTGGTGCTAATTGATAATAAAATGGCTAAACCAAGAATTTTTTTATTCATTATGTTCTCCTATTGGTGATTCAGCGTGTCGTCCCTGACTAGTGGAAATCCGTTTCTGCGCCGAGTTAAATACCCAAATAACCTGAAGATGCAGAGTTCAGCAAGGTGAGAAATGTGCATGTTCAAGGCATACAGCCGTAGGATTAGTAATTCTAATTCAAGGCTTTATAACGAAGAAAATGTGCGTTTATCGTCTTGCCCTTCGGGAGCTTATCCAGCAAGCCAGTACTGCGTTACAATGCTTGGAAATGAGCTATCATTCCCAAAGCATTGCGCCTTGTCCTGATGTGCTGGATAAGCTCTGAAAACTGCATCTTCAGATTAATTGGGTATAACTATTACAACGCACATGAGTGGAGATAAAGGGTCGCGATTAAGGCAATGTGACGATAGAATGTGGCAGAAAAAAGGCGAGAGGAAATCAAGACATGGGACGGAGAATTGCAATTGTCGAAGATGAACCGGCGATTCGAGATAATTACGCGGAAGCACTGCGACGACAAGGTTATGAGGTCGATACCTATGACTGCCGTCAATCTGCGTATTCAGCTTTTCAGCAACGCTTACCTGATTTAGCCATTATTGATATCGGTCTTGCCGATGAGCCTGAAGGTGGTTTTGATTTGTGTCGTGATCTTCGCGCGATGTCTGACAAAGTCCCCATTATCTTTCTGACCGCCCGTGATAGTGAACTTGATACTGTTTCTGGTTTTCGGCTAGGGGCTGATGATTATTTAACTAAAGATATAGGTCTATCCCATTTACAAGCACGTATTGCTGCGTTATTTCGCCGACTAGAATTAATGAAAACTCCTGCTGTTGCCGAGGATCTTATTATTCATGGGAAGCTGAAACTAGATGGTGCCCGAATGATGGTGAGTTATAACGATAAGCCCGTGGCCCTAACGGTGACTGAGTTTTGGTTGGTGCATGCGTTGGTGCGTTATGTGGGGCATGTCAAAACGCGTGAGCAGCTGATGCAAGCCGCTAATATTTATGTCGATGAAGATACCATCAGTTCTCATATCAAACGTATACGCAAGAAGTTTGTTGCGGTAAGTGATGAATTTACAGCGATTGAAACGGTGTATGGTTTGGGTTATCGCTGGCTAGATTCACAGCCTAATTAAGTGAAAATATGGCCATTCTCAACATTAAAACTACGCAGTAAATTACTGCTAGTATCTGTCGTTCTGTTGGTATTGCCTTGGTTTGGAATACGTTATATCCAAGCCATTGAAAATTTATTGCAGCAGGAGCAAGCTCAATCAGTCGCCACCATTGCAAGAGCGAGTAGTGCGCTAGTCGAACAATATCCGGAGATTCTCAGACAACGTGAATTATTGAGGGATAAACATGGTGACTCATTAAAAAGTCAGGTCACGGCGATAACATCACCGATTCAAATCGATGGTTATAACGATGAATGGCTTGCCTACAGTTCATTATTGAAGACCTTTCCCACTAGTAATCAACTTAGGCCGGGGCAACAGTTAATCGATCCACAGGATATTTCGGCGCGCTATATTCTCGCCCAGCATGACCGTAATTTAACCTTATTACTGGATGTGGTTGATGACGAAATTGTATTGCGTGATTCAACGCGTTTTCAACGCCACGGTGGTGACGCGGTTATTTTGGCTGTGGTTGATCAACAACAACGTAGTCATCGTTATATATTAAGTGCCAGTGCGCCAGGAAAAATAAATGCTTATGAATATATAGGCAGCTATGTGGATCCTGTTATCGTTAAAGCCCAACCGTTAATTAAAGCACAGTGGCAAATGTCGCCGTACGGTTACCGTCTAGAGTTATCGTTGCCGTCATCTATGATGCCTTCTAGTCTTGCGTTAGCCTTAATTGATGTTGATCTTGCTGGTTCTGAAACACAGGTCATCGGTATAGGTGATGTTCGAGATAGTCAGACGTTTAGCCAGCTTTTTCTACCATCGCCAGAGTTAACTGGCTTATTGAGTAAAATGGCAAAGGATGGGGTCAGGTTATGGTTACTTGATAGGCAATATTTTAAGCTCGCTTCAGCAGGACACGGTGATGTCATTGTCGCTGAACCTAAACTGAGAACCTGGTCAGATTTATTTTATCAATTGTTTTTAACGCAACCGATTTCAGATGATGAGTCAATATCACATGAACAGTCAGTATTATCTGGTCAGGTGGTCACTGCTGCCCTGAACGGACACGAAGCTTCAGAGCGACGTCAAACGGGGGAGGAGGGGCCATTAATGTTAGTCGCTTCACATCCGGTATACATAGACGGTCAGGTCGTGGCTGCGGTCGTGGCAGAGAAAAATACTAATACCATTTTGGCTCTACAGAATCAGGCCGTAAAGACCTTATTAAATACTTCCTTAATTATGTTTTCGATTGTCGTTGTCGTATTGCTCGGCTTTGCGAGTCGATTGTCATTACGGATACGACGATTAAATCGTGATATCGCACAAGCTGTGAATCAAGAGGGACGTGTTGCGGGTGATTTTCTTACTAGTAATGAACACGATGAGTTAGGGGAATTACGACAGAATTTTGGCCACTTATTTAAACGGTTGGGTCTTTATAATCATTATCTAGAAGCTTTGGCATCACGATTGGCTCATGAGTTACGTACGCCAATAGCAGTCATTAAAACCTCACTAGAACATGTGGAAGCGTTTATAGAGCAAGGTGGCCAAACCTATCTTGAGCGAGCGAGATCGGGCAGTGAACGTATTAACGACATCGTTGCTAGGATGAGTGAGGCTAGTCGTCTAGAGCAAACGGTTCAAAATACTGAGTTTATTCTTTTCGATTTACGCACGTTAATGTTAGAACTAAGCGCTGCCTATCAAGATATTTATCCAAATGTAATGTTCGAACTACAATCAACGGATAATGCAGTCATGATTAATGGTTCAGCTGAGCTGATAGTACAAATGCTAGATAAGTTGGTCAGCAATGCCGTTGATTTCCATGATGAAGGCAGTCAGATTAGTTTGAAGCTTGAGAGCGGTACCGACTTCTGTCATTTGAGGGTGAGAAATTGGGGCAAGGCATTACCTATAGCCATCGAGACGCAACTATTTCAACCTATGGTCTCTAAAAGAAGTTCAGCGCTAGATAAATCACAACCACACCTTGGATTAGGCTTATATATAGTTAAACTAGTCGTAGATAAACACAAGGGGGCTGTCTGGGCAGAAAATTGGCAACATGGAGTGGAGTTTTCTGTCGAGTTGCCGATAGTACAGGCATAGAACTTAATTGGAGAAATGGCTCATGAAAGTAATGGAACTCATATTTTATGCTGTTATTACAGCTTTATTATCTGTGGTATCACCCGCCATGGCTGTGCCTATGCCCCCTGTTCCCTTAGAGCCTATATATTTTGAACCACCAGTGGTTGCAGCAACACAAGAAATTAGACAACAGAGTTGTGCGCAGATCGATAACAGTATTCGTTATTTACATCCTTATCAATATACCTATAAACCTGGATTTTATGACGATGGGGCTAATAAAATTGCTACTGCGATGATTACAGTAGATTCCCTGCCTATTGTGGGCACGCTTCCTGTCATTGGGGAATGGCTGGGTTTCGCATATTTGGGGTATTCAGCTTTAGTTGAAGAGAAAGAACAAAGACGAATCTTGCAAGTAAAACAACAAATTTCAATGCTGCAGCAGGTAAAGGCTGAGAAGCATTGTTTTGAGTAAATGAAGCATGAAAATATAAGCTAAATAACCATTGTTTCCTTGTGGAAACATGTTTGATTCCTGTAGTATCGAAAACAGTTTACTCAGAGGTATGTAAATATGACGAATACAATGGATCTTAAAGTAAAGTGGTTTGAGGCTAATCTTGAGACTGCTAGAACAAGCCGAAAAAAATGGTATGAGGCTAATGAAAAATCAGCTGTTACCACTGGCACACCATGGTATGAAGCTAACTTAGTAGAGCATCTGGATACAAAGAAAAAATGGTATGAAGCTAATTTAGAATTAGCCGTTTCATCCGTGAGAGCAACACGTAAAAAATGGTATGAAGCTAATCTAGAGGCAAGCACGTCAACTAGAACTCCATGGTATGAAGCCAATAATCAACGTTATAGTGAAGAAAAAAGATCTTGGTATGAAGCCAATTTGGCGACTGCAAGAGCGAGCCGTAAAAAATGGTATCAAGCTAACTTAGAGCAAATTAAAACGGAAAAACACTGGTACGAAATCAGTGATGAAATAGTTAGCGATAGCAAAAAAAGATGGTATGAAGCGAACTTGGAAGCAGCGCGTGCAGGCCAAAATAAATGGTACGAAGCTAACCTATATGCTGCCCCCCATGCGGCCACTAAACAAAAATGGTATGAAGCTAACCTTGAGTTAGCAAGAACTAAAGCGATTAAACAAAAATGGTTTGCGGCTAATACGGAAGCAGCACGCCAGAGCCAAAATAAATGGTATGAAGCCAATCAATTTCCTGCCGAGATTAATGGTACACCATGGTATGAAGCAAACCAGATTAAGCATCTGAATACGAAACAAAAATGGTATGAAGCTAACTTAGAAAAAGCGGTAGTTACTGCTAGAGCAACACGTAAAAAATGGTATGAAGCTAACCTAGAGGCAACGAAATCTACCGGTACACCATGGTATGAAGCTAATAATCAACACTATAGCCATGAGAAAAAATCATGGCATGAAGCTAATTTAGCCGTTGCTAGAGCAAGTCATAAAAAATGGTATCAAGCTAACTTAGACCAAGTAAAAACGGATAAACACTGGTATGAGATCCATGATGAAAAAGTCAGTGATAGCAAGAAAAGATGGTACGAAGCTAACTTGGAGGCAGCGCGTACTAATCAATCTAAGTGGTATGAATCAAATATTGGATCTGATCCACATGCTGATACCAAACAAAAATGGTATGAAGCTAATCTTGAATTAGCGAGAACCAAAGCAATTAAACGCAAATGGTTTGCAGCGAATACTGAAGCAACACGTAAAAAATAGTTTCAGTAATGAATTGCTCTATAGGACTGGACTGGTAGATTTCTCCTGTGAACTCTTGTGTTGAAGCTTTCACACAGGCAAATCTGCACGACGGCCACATTTCAAGTTAATACTTATTTGCTCAAGGATGAGCCTACAAGTATTTAAACTAGCATCATCATTGAGGCTGTTAGAATTAATGAATTGCATTGTCAGATGCGATTAATAGACAGTCCAGTAAATTCACCTGCGATTGTTTAATTCATGGGCTATTGACGCCTGCAATGCGTTAGTTACACTCCAACAATGCTATGATGTGTCTACCTTCTTCGATTAGATAAACCTTGATTGATGCTTTGCCTTAGTAAGGTGAATCAATTTAGTGTATTTCAAATACATTGATTATATGACTGGGTTGCTCCATGGCAAGATGATAGTGATGAGATTGACACCGGCAGCTCGGCTGAAATCTATTACCACACTTAAGTTATATATCTCGCTAAACTTCTGTCATGACTATAGTGATGACTTAAGCACGATAGTGAGTGACAAATCCTTTTTTTAAGTTTTATGAGATAAATTAAGTTAATGGCTAGTACAGATAAATTATTTGATGGGTTTCGACGCTTTAAAAAGCAGTATTTTGGCGATGACAGTAATTTGTATGACAGTATGAAAAATGGTCAGCCAGCAAAGACATTGATGGTTGCTTGCTGTGATTCTCGTGTTGACCCTGCCATATTAACGGATTGTGACCCTGGTGATTTATTTACTATTCGTAATGTGGCCAACCTAGTGCCGCCATGTGAAGATGATGGACATTACCATGGAACCAGTTCTGCGTTAGAGTTTGCGGTGAACAATCTTCAAGTTGAGAATATCATTGTTATGGGCCACGCTAACTGTGGCGGAATTAAGGCTTTGTGGGACGATGATGGTTCATCACAGTCTCAGTTTATTAATTCATGGGTATCGATTGCTCAGCTTGCAAAAGAGCAGGTCCAACAAGCAATACCTACAGCAGCATATGAAACTCAAATTAAAACGTGTGAGCAACAATCTATTTTAGTATCACTGGAGAACTTGTTGACGTTTTCATGTATCCGCAAACGTGTCGAGGAGGGATCACTCAGTCTACATGGCTGGTATTTTGATATCCCTGCTGGAGCATTACTAAGCTATAACCCGAGTTCAGCAGAATTTGAAGTTGTAGCAGACTAATAAAGGTAAAAGTACTGCCCTAGTAATAGCTAGGGCTTTTATTATTACTGTTCGTTTTCTTCTGTGGTCTCTTCTGATTCTTCAGAAGTAGCACTGTTTTCAGTCTCGGATGTTTCCGCAGGCCGAATTTCTTGCTCATCCTCTCCCAAACCAATTGAATTCAACAAGCCTTGGAAAAGCCCTGTTTTGTTTTCATTGAGAGGTACCACCACATTGGTATCGCTGCGACTGCTTTCTGGTAAGTCTTCACGCGCCACCGTACGGGTATCACCTTCGATATGACTCAGTGTCTCTTCGGCAGTGAAGAATAAAGTTAGACGGCGTTGTTCGCGTTGGCCGTTACCAGGATGAAAACTATAGATGTAATCCCAGCGATTTGGATGAAAGGTATCAATAAGTAATGGAGTACCCATGATATAGGCGACTTGGCTTTTGCTCATGCCGGCTTTGAGTTTGTTGACCATGTCTTGTGTGACATCATTGCCTTGCTGAATATCAATGCGATAAACACCCGGTATTTTATCTTTACTGCAAGCACTGGTTAGTAAAACAAAGACGTAAAAGCTGACAATGAGAAAGGTTTTCATTTAGTATTTAGTTTCTGTAGTTAATTACCAGTGTGAGATGATACTCTAATCACTGTGTTTCGACGAGGTATCAATAAAATGGAAAGTCAGGATTTAAGAAAAGCTGGGTTAAAAGTCACCTTGCCGAGATTAAAAGTATTAGAAATTTTAGAAAAAACAGAACAGCGGCATTTAAGTGCTGAAGATGTGTATAAGGCGTTACTAGCGATGGGGGAAGAGATTGGTCTCGCTACGGTGTATCGCGTATTAACTCAATTTGAAGATGCAGGACTCGTCTCACGTTTAAGCATAGATGGTGGCCACGCTGTATTTGAGTTAGAAGATGGGACTCATCATGATCATTTATTATGTGTGCGCTGTAACCGTATTGAAGAGTTTACTGATGAAGTGATTGAGGAGCGTCAACGTGCAATTGCTGCTGAAAAAGGTTTTGAAATGACCGATCATGCATTGTACATATATGGCATTTGTCAGCAGTGTCAAAAATAGGCTTTATCTAAATTGTATTTCAACTAATCCGCAAAGAAAGATCGCCTAACTCTGTTTAGGCGAAGCAGATTGCAGCCTAAGTATTTCGAAGAAAAGAATTCTTTCAAACGCTAAACTAATTAGAAACGTCAGATAACATTTCTTCAGCATGAAGTCGCGTTTTTTCAGTCAGTGTAACGCCGCCTAACATGCGGGCTATTTCTTCAATGCGTTCAATTTCATTAAGCTGAAAAATTTCGATATGTGTACTGTCAGTAGAGTGTTGCTTGCGCACTTGTAACTGTTGTTGGGCTTGAGCGGCAACTTGAGGTAAATGTGTAATGCAAATAACTTGTTGCGTGCTGGCTAATTTTCGAAGATGACGACCGACAATTTCTGCAATTCCACCACCTATTCCGACATCGACTTCATCAAAGACTAAGGTTGGCACACTCCGGCTACCCGCGGTCACCACCTGAATAGCAAGACTAATGCGAGCCAGTTCACCACCTGATGCTACTTTACCAAGTTCACCTGCAGCTTGACCGGGATTAGTGCTGACTAGCAACTGAATATTATCAGCGCCAGTCTCATTGAAATGGTTATTTGGCAGTGGGGTGATGACAATCTCTATTCGTCCACCCGGAATAGCTAACTGTTGTATTGATTCAGTGATTTGTTCTGCGAGAGGCCCTGCTGCAGAGTGACGTTTTTGTCGAATTTCATCACACAAATCACGACAGGATTTTTCTTGTTCATTGAGTTGTTGCTGTAATTGTTCTAACCGGTTGTCTAAACCAGTTAGGCCCGCTAGCTCATCACTCAGTTGCTGATAATGAGCTGGCAACGATTCGATTTCAACATGATGTTTTCGTGCAATATCATGTAGTGTTGATAGTTGGGTTTCTACTTCAGTTAATCGATCAGGATTAACGTGAGTACTGTCGAGGTAATGGCGCAAGTCGCCACCACATTCATCTAGTTGGATAATTATGGAGTTAAGTGTTTCAACAATATTAGTGAATTGCGGTTCCACTTCTTGCGATTTTTCTAATTCGGTTAGTACAGAACTGATAAGGCTATAGGCATCATTTTGTTCTTGATCAAACAGTCTCTGTAGACCTAATTCAACTATGCTGATGAGTTGGCTTGCATGAGCAAGTTGTTGTTGCTCTGTTAACAGAGATTGAACACCGTCATCAGTTAGCTCCAATATTTCAAGCTCACTAACTTGATATTGCAATAGCTCTAAACGGGCGGACTGCTCTTGGGTTTGTTGCTGCAGTGACAATAATTGTTGCTGCAATGATTGCCACTCTTTATAGGCGATAGCCTGCGCGGTTAACTGACGACCAGTACCTGCAATGGTATCTATCAGCAAACGCTGTGTTTCAGCACGGATTAATGACTGATGTGCATGTTGGCCATGAATATCTATTGTTCGTTCACTCACTGCGCGTAACTGGCTTAGCGGGACTGTTCTACCATTAATGTATGCACGAGAACGTCCATCTTTACTGATAGTGCGTCTTAGATGACATTGTGCATCATCATCGAGTTCTTGTGATTTTAACCATTGTTGTAATGGTTGATTTTTAACTGTATCAAAACTGGCAGAAATTTCAGCACGATCACAGCCATGACGGATCATATTCGTATCGGCTCTATCACCTAACACGAGACTTAATGCATCGACTAATAATGATTTTCCGGCACCTGTTTCACCCGTTAGCGATGTCATCGCATTGGAAAACGTGAGCTCAAGATCGTCAACGACAGCTAGGTGACGAACACTTAACTGAGTTAGCATGTGAGTTTTTTACCCCATTCTAGTTTGGCTCGTAAGATTGAGTAATGGTCATGATCCTCTAAATGTAATAATTTAATTCTATTGACGTGTCGTTCAATCCGAATAGTATCTCCAGGCTGGAGGAGTTGCCCTGATCGTCCGTCACAGGTAACCATTGAACTAGTATAGTTCTGTTCACTGATAACGATATCGATAGTATTAGAGGCGGCGACGACTAACGGTCGGTTACTAAGGGCATGAGGGCTGACTGAAGCGAGCACAACAGCATCCAGATCAACATCGAGTATTGGTCCACCGGCAGATAGGGCATAGGCTGTTGAGCCGGTTGGTGTGGCAACAACCAAACCATCGGCTCGCTGACTATTAAGAAAATGACCATTGATATAGGTTTCAAACTCGATCATACGTAGACTTTGGTGAGCATGAACCACGATATCATTCATGGCTATAGCATTAGCTTCGTCACCGTTAATGGCGGCTTGTAATAAAAAACGGGTATCTTCTCGATATTTACCTTCTAAAATTGCTGATAACTGCTGTTCTAGCTTGTTCAATGTGAGATCTGCGAGAAAGCCTAAACGACCAACATTAATGCCGACAATAGGTAACGTGGTTCCTGCTAATGCACGAGAAACGGAGAGAATGGTGCCGTCGCCACCGATAGCAATGGTGAGGTCACAAGATTGCGGGAAATCGTTGATCGATATTACGTCTAGGCCAGTAAAAAAACTGAGCGGTTCATTTAAGAAAATAGTGAGAGACTTAGATTGAAGAAACTCGATCACTTTAATGGCAGCGTGCTCTATTACCGGCTCATCTCTTCGGATATAGAGGCCTATACGTAAGAATGGTTGATTCATATTTGACTTGTATACCTATTTAACTATTTGCTGGTGAATGAGATAGTAATGGTTTTATACAAAAATCCAAAATTGAAATACTAGATTACAGCTCCCAGAGTCAGATAATAGAGCAACCAGGACAAACATAAGATGGTAGAATGGGCTGATTTTAACTTAACTTCTTAAATGGAAACAAAAATGGCGATTGAACGTACAATTTCTATCATCAAACCTGATGCTGTAGCAAAAAATGTAATTGGTGATATTTACTCGCGCTTTGAAAAAGCAGGTTTACAAGTGGTGGCTTCTCGCATGTTACACCTTAGCCAAGAACAAGCTGAAGGTTTTTACGCTGAACATAGTGAACGTCCATTCTTTGGTGCGCTTGTTAGCTTTATGACATCAGGTCCTGTCATGGTTCAAGTGCTTGAAGGTGATGGTGCGGTATTAAAAAACCGTGACTTGATGGGAGCAACTAATCCTGCGGATGCTGAAGCGGGCACAATTCGTGCTGATTTTGCTGAAAGTATTGATGAAAATGCCGCTCATGGTTCTGACTCAGCAGAAAGTGCTGCACGTGAAATCGCATACTTCTTCACTGAAGATCAACTTTGTGCTCGTACTCGATAAGAAATAAATAATATGAAGCGTACAAATCTACTGGGTTTGGATCTACAAGGTCTGGAAGCTTTTTTTGTCGAGCTTGATGAAAAAGCCTTCCGTGCGCGTCAGTTATTACAATGGATACATCAATACCGCGTTGTTGATTTTGCTGAAATGACAAATCTAAGCAAAACATTACGACAAAAGTTGCTGGATACCGCTGAAGTTAGCCCCCCTGAAGTTCAGCATGAATATATCTCGAAAGATGGCACGCGTAAGTGGATCATTAAGCTTTCATGCGGTAATTCGATAGAAACAGTATTTATTCCCGAAGATGGGCGGGGAACATTGTGTGTATCGTCACAAGTTGGTTGTGCTCTGGCTTGTACTTTTTGTTCTACTGCTCAACAGGGCTTTAATCGTAATCTCACGGCAAGCGAAATTATAGGGCAAGTCTGGTTGGCTAATGAAGCCTTAGGTAAAGATCCTAAGGGAAATCGTGTTGTTACCAATGTAGTGATGATGGGTATGGGAGAACCGCTGGCGAATTACAAAAATGTAATTGCGGCAATGAAGTTAATGCGTGACGATTTGGCTTACGGAATTTCATGGCGACGAGTGACGTTAAGTACTTCAGGCATGGTGCCTATGATCGATAAGTTACGTGAAGATTGTCATGTGAGTTTGGCTGTATCCTTACATGCGGCCAATGATAAATTACGTAGCGAAATTATCCCGCTGAATGATAAGTACCCAATTAAAGAATTACTGGCGGCATGTAAACGTTATGTCGATGGACATCAGCGTCGCCATATCACCATTGAATATGTCTTATTGGATGGCATTAATGATTCCGCCCAAGATGCAAAAGACTTGGTTCGTATCCTCAAAGGATTACCAAGCAAGATTAACCTGATTCCATTCAATCCTTTCCCTGGCACAGATTACCGGTGTTCATCCAGAAATGTGATTATGCGTTTTAAACAACAACTAATTGATGCTGGTCTCGTTGCGACTATACGAAAAACAAGAGGTGATGATATTGTTGCTGCCTGTGGGCAGTTAGCGGGTGAGGTACAAGATAAGACCCGGAGAACTCAGCGACTAAAACAACAAGAGGAAGTTGCTTAGCAATGATAGGGAACTCAAACAAGATCATCTTAATCCTAATATGGCTGACATTAACGGCATGTACCGCTACTGGCGGTGGCAATAAGCCTGTTCAGCATGTTGCGCCAGATCCAAAAGCTGCAGAAATTAATATGCGCTTGGGCTTAAATTATATGCAACGCGGTGATTACAAAACTGCGCTGGAAAAATTAGAAAGATCATTACAACAAGATCCCAACTTACCGAGCACTCACAATACAATCGCTTTGTTATTTCAACTCTTGAGAGAAACTGAAAAGGCTGAAGAGCATTTTTTGCAAGCTGTGAAGCGGGCGCCAGATTATTCTGAAGCACAAAATAACTATGGTGTTTTTTTATGTCAACAACAGCGTTATGAAGATGCGGAACAGCGATTCTTAACTGCGATAAAAAACCCGTTATATTCCAGTCGGGCACAAGCTTTGGAAAATGCAGGTGTGTGTGTAAGTCGCATTCCCGACAATGAAAAAGCGGAGAAATATTTCCGCCAAGCATTACAAATTAATCCAAACTTGAGTAAATCACTTATTCAAATGGCGAATATTAGTTATCAGCAAAATGACTATTTGCAAGCTCGGGCTTATATCCAACGATACCAATCCATTTCTCAATGGACATCGCAAGCCTTGTTGTTAGCAATAAAAACAGAAAATCAACTACAAGATCAAGATGCAGTGGCAAGTTATGCATTATTGCTACGTGCACGCTTTCCAGATTCAGATGAGACACAACAAGTTAAGAAAGGGCAGTATTAACTATGGCCAGTGTGAGTGAAGATGCGGTACAAGTACTTGAATCCAGCCAAAGCGTCGGCGAACGTTTACGTTTAGCCAGAGAGTCCAAAGACTTTTCTATTGCAGAAGTCGCTGCACAGCTTAGGTTTACTAAAGACACCATACTTCATCTTGAGAGTCAGCAATGGGACAAACTGCATGGTCGAGCCTATGCCAGAGGCTATTTTTCTAGCTACATCAAATTTCTTGGAATGCCACAAGATGAGCTGTTATCGGCATTTAATATTGAATACAAGTCATCACAATCCGATTTGATGCAACCACAGTTCAACGTATCGAACAACAAAACATTCCCGTGGATGCCGGTTTTATTTGTGTTAATTGCAATTGTTATTACTGGCTTTGCCTATATGCAGTGGCAACAATCACAAGATATTGCTCAAGATGAGTCGATAGAAGACTCACCGTGGCAGCCACAAGCACAAGAAGCGCAGCCTGAGTTTGATGCGTTTGATGCCAGTGTGGTTGAGCCGATGTCAACAGAAGAGCTGGTAGAGCAGCTTAATGATGAATCAGATATGCTGTCAAATATTCTGCAGCCAGAGCTTGAATCTGCGGCAGAACTTGTTGATCCTCCGTTAGAAATGGAAACTCCAGCAGAAACAAATGATGAACTCGGAATAGAAACTCCGCCTGAAGTTGATGAAGTTTCACAGAATGAGCTTTCAGAAAAGGTAGCAAGTTCAGAATCGCTGTTGGAGCTATATTCACTTCACGATTGCTGGATTGAGGTAAGTGACGCTGATGCTAACATCTTGTTGTATAAAACAGTCAAAGCAAATGAGACTGTGGCTTTAACCGGCATTGCACCTCTAACGGTTACGCTTGGCAGTGCTGCCAATGTTACCGTTAAATTTAATGATGCTTTGTTTGATACGACTCCTTTTACTCAAGGTGGAATAGCAAAGTTTACGTTAGGAATTAAGTCTTAGTGGAATCAACAACAAATATAGTACGAAGAAAGTCACGTCAGATAATGGTAGGTAATGTACCTGTCGGCGGTGATGCACCGATCGCGGTGCAAAGTATGACCAATACTGAAACGACGGACGTGGCAGCCACTGTTAAGCAAATTAAAGCACTGCAAGATGTGGGTGCGGATATAGTGCGAGTGTCAGTACCATCAATGGATGCGGCAGAAGCTTTTGGTCAAATAAAAAAGTTAACTAATATACCTTTGGTTGCTGATATTCATTTTGATTACAAAATTGCATTACGTGTCGCAGAGCTTGGTGTAGATTGTTTACGTATAAATCCGGGTAATATTGGCCGGGAAGATCGGGTACGGGCGGTTATAGATAGTGCCAGAGACCATGGTATTCCTATTCGTATTGGTGTGAATGCTGGGTCTTTAGAAAAAGATCTGCAAAAGAAGTATGGCGAACCGACACCGGATGCATTAGTTGAATCTGCGCTACGCCATATAGATATTCTTGATCGCTTAAATTATCCTGAGTTTAAAGTCAGTTTAAAGGCCTCAGATGTATTTATGACGGTCAATGCCTACCGTAAATTAGCGGATCAAATTGAACAGCCTTTGCACCTAGGTATTACTGAAGCAGGTGGTTTACGTGCGGGTTCTGTTAAGTCTTCTATAGGTCTAGGCATGTTATTAGCCGATGGTATAGGCGATACTATTCGCATTTCATTGGCTGCCGACCCTCTCGAAGAAATTAGAGTTGGTTTTGATATTCTTAAAAGTTTAAAGATCAGAAATAAAGGCATTAATTTAATTGCCTGTCCATCATGCTCCAGACAAAACTTTGATGTTATTTCGACCGTTAATGCCTTAGAAAGTCGCTTAGAAGATATTCTTGAACCGATGGATGTCGCTGTGATTGGTTGTATCGTAAACGGACCGGGTGAGGCGAAAGTGGCTGATATAGGTCTGACCGGTGGGTCGCCCAACTTGCTTTATGTTGATGGCAAACCTAGCCATAAGGTTGATAATGAGGCTTTGGTCGATGAGTTAGAGCGTGAAATCCGTCAACGTATACAGCGGCAGGCTGAGAATCAAGAAAAAATCATTCCGATAAAGGATATTAGTTAAGCGTGGCAGAGATTATTCGTTCGATTCGGGGTATGAATGACATTCTTCCCGAAAAAACTCCGTATTGGCAAGCAGTTGAAACTGCACTTAAAGAGGTGCTGACGGGGTATGGTTATCAAGAAATTCGTTTTCCGATTGTAGAAAAGACAGAGTTATTTTGTCGTTCGATTGGCGAAGTGACTGATATTGTTGAAAAAGAAATGTACACCTTTGCCGATCGTAATGGTGACAATCTTACCCTTCGTCCAGAAGGCACCGCCGGTTGTGTTCGTGCTGCAATGCAAAACGGTATGTTGAATCAAACTCAGCGTCTGTGGTACATGGGACCGATGTTCCGTCATGAACGCCCACAGAAAGGTCGATATCGTCAATTTCACCAGCTGGGTGTCGAGGCATATGGTTTTAGTGGTCCGGATATTGATGCTGAAATGATTTTAATGACGGCTCGACTATGGAAAAAACTGGGCCTCAAAGGCATTAGTTTGCAGATCAACTCGTTAGGCTCAATAGAGGCTAGATTAGCTTATCGTGAGGTATTAATAAGCTATTTTGAAGCTAATAAAGAAACCTTAGACGAAGACAGTCAACGTCGATTGCATACTAATCCTCTGCGTATCTTAGATAGTAAAAATCCAGAAATGCAGGCCTTAAATGAGGCCGCGCCCAAACTGCTCGATCACCTGGATGAGGTATCCAAACAAGAATTTGAAGCCTTATGTCAAAACTTGGATGATGCTGGCCTAAGCTATGAAATCAATCCACGCTTGGTGCGCGGCCTTGATTATTATGGCAAGACGGTGTTTGAGTGGGTGACGGATCATTTAGGTTCGCAAGGTACGGTATGTGCAGGTGGACGCTATGATGGACTTGTTGAACAATTAGGCGGGAAAGGTGCTACTGCGATAGGGTTTGCGATTGGCTTAGACCGTTTGATAGCTTTACTTGAAGCAATGAATTCATTACCAAAAATAGAAAAAATTGACGCTTATTTAGTGGCCGTGGGTGAGCAGGCCAGTAAACAATCATTGCAGTTGGCAGAGACGCTTCGCGATCAAATTCCAGGTTTGAAGTTGATTACCCATTGCGGTGGTGGTAGTTTTAAAAGCCAATTTAAGCGGGCAGACCGTAGTGGGGCTCGTTGGACACTGATCTTAGGTGACGATGAAGTCGCTAAAAAAGTCATTGGCGTGAAAACAATGGAAACTGGCGAACAGGAAACAATCAGTTGGGAAGCGTTGACAACTTATTTAACTCAGTAAATTCACAAGAAAAACAGAAGAGTAATATGACACCTTTAAATATCCCAGAATGGCAGTCTTTAGCGAGACACTACTCAGATCTTAAGTTTGTTTCAATGCGTGAGCAGTTTGCATTAGACTCGGGTCGTTTTGAACGCTTTTCTATGAAAAGTGGTGATTTATTATTAGATTTTTCAAAGAATCGTATTAGCCAGGAAACGGTTGATAAGTTATTAGAGCTTGCTGTAGCTGTAGACGTGCCTGAGTGGATTGAGCGTATGTTCACCGGTGAAACAGTGAACCATACCGAGGGCCGTGCGGTTCTTCATACGGCGTTACGGAATCGCAGTAATACCCCGGTCATTGTCGATGGCCAAGATGTGATGCCCTTGATTAATGCTGTTTTGGCCAAAATGAAAAAGTTTTGTGATCAGGTTCATAGTGGTGAATGGTTAGGCTTCAGCGGTGAACGAATTACAGATATTGTAAATATTGGTATTGGTGGATCAGATCTTGGCCCGGCCATGATTTGTGATGCCATGGAACCATACGCAAAGAATGGTATGCGAGCTCACTTTGTATCAAATGTTGACGGCACAGATTTAAGCACCACCTTAGAAAAATTGAACCCTGAAACCACCTTATTTGTTATTGCATCAAAAACGTTTACCACACAAGAAACATTGACCAATGCTGAATCAGCGCGGGCTTGGTTTTTAAAATCTGCAAATCAAGACGATGTGGCCAAACATTTTGTCGCAGTTTCAACCAATGCGGATGCGGTTGCTAAGTTTGGTATTGATCCTGTAAACATGTTCGAATTCTGGGATTGGGTTGGTGGACGTTACTCCATATGGAGTGCAATCGGTTTACCTATCGCGCTTTATACGGGTATGGATAACTTTGAACGTCTGTTAGATGGTGGTCATGAAATGGATAACCATTTTCGTACTCAACCACTGGCTAAAAATATCCCCGTTATTATGGGCTTGTTGGGTGTTTGGTACGCCAATTTCTTTAACGCTCAAACACAGGCTATTGTGCCTTATGACCATTCACTAGCTCGATTTCCTAACTATATGCAACAGTTGGATATGGAAAGTAATGGTAAGTTTATTAACCGTGAAGGTCAGCGTATTAGCTACAAAACAGGCCCGGTAATTTGGGGAACACCTGGAACCAATGGTCAGCACGCATACTTTCAGTTGATTCATCAAGGTACACAGCTTATTCCTGTCGACTTTGTATTGCCGGTAAATAGTCATTATCCGAAATCAGATCATCAGACGATTTTATTGGCTAATGGTTTAGCACAAGCTGAGGCCTTAATGAAAGGGAAAACGGCTGAAGAAGTACGTGTTGAGCTTATTAATGAAGGTTATGAAGGCAAGGAGTTAGAAGCGTTATTGCCACACAAAGTATTCCCAGGTAATCGTCCGAGTAACATTTTAATGTTCCCTAATTTAACACCTGAAATGCTGGGTCAGCTTGTTGCTCTGTATGAACATAAAGTATTTGTACAAGGGGTGATTTGGAATATAAACTCCTTTGATCAATGGGGTGTGGAACTTGGTAAACAATTAGCTAAGGCGATTCTACCTGATTTGTTTGATGGAGCTAAAATTTCAGCCCATGACAGTTCCACCACCAACATGATTCAATTAATTAGAGAGTTAAGACAAAGCTAATATACCTATAGAGTTAGGCAAGAAAATAAGAGCACGACATAGCGATTATGTCGTGCTTTTTTTATATGTAAACGTGAATATGGTGAGACACTTCAACTCTAAGTCACTTTAGTAAGTACCATGCCTGCCAATGGCGGTAAGCTAAGTTTGATAGAACAAGGTCTATCTGACCATGGTATATTTTCAGTCACAATCGTATTGCTACTGCCTAAGTTTTCACCGCCATAAAATGCTGAATCAGAATTTAAAATCACCTGATAACGACCTTCCTCTGGCACGCCGATGCGATAATTTTCTCTAGGCATCGGCGTAAAGTTAAATACAGTTATGACAAAGTCAGCGCCGTCTTTACGCAGATAGCTCAAGATAGAATGTTCACGATCATTACAATCGAGCCACTCAAAACCATGAGGATCAAAATCATGGCGATAAAGTGCTGGAAGATCGGTATAGATTTTATTTAAATCAGCAACAAGTGATTGCATGCCGGAGTGCAGAGGATAATCTAGGACATACCAATCTAACGCTTGTTCACTATTCCACTCGGTACCTTGGGCAAATTCAGAGCCCATGAATAATAATTTTTTCCCTGGATAAGTATACATAAAGGTGTACAGCAATCTTAGATTAGCAAAACGTTGCCATTCATCACCAGGCATTTTGTTCATCATTGATCCCTTGCCATGCACGACTTCATCGTGAGAGAAGGGCAAGACAAAATTCTCAGTAAAGGCATAGAGCAAACCGAAGGTAAGTGAATCATGATGATAACGGCGATGGATGGGATCTTGTTGCATATATTCGAGGATGTCATGCATCCAACCCATATTCCATTTCATTGAAAAACCAAGTCCTCCCAGATGGGCAGGGCGCGATACCATAGGATAGGAAGTAGATTCTTCAGCTGCGATAATGCAGCCAGGGTGTTCTTTATGCAATACAGTATTGAGGTGTTGTAAGAATGCAATGACTTCCAAGTTCTCTCGGCCACCATGTTCATTGGGGATCCATTGGCCTTCTTCTCGTGAATAATCCAGATACAACATAGAGGCAACAGCATCAACACGCAGGCCATCAATATGGAATTCTTCTAGCCAATAAAATGCACTGGATAAGAGAAAGTTACTTACTTCAGCGCGACCATAGTTAAATATCAATGTACCCCAATCTTGATGTTCGCCTTGTCTAGGATCAGCATGTTCATACAATGCACTACCATCAAATCGGGCTAAACCATGACTATCTTTGGGGAAATGACCTGGCACCCAATCAAGAATGATACCGATATCATTTTGATGACATTGATCGATAAAAAATCGGAGATCATCCGGTGAACCAAATCGACTGGTAGGAGCAAAATATCCCGTGGTTTGATAGCCCCATGATATATCTAAGGGATGTTCAGTGATAGGCAAAAGCTCAATATGGGTAAAGCCCATTTTTTTTACATAAGGAACTAATTGTGCTGCAAAATCACGATAATTAAGGAACTCTCCTCGTTCATTACGTTGCCAAGATCCGAGGTGAACTTCATACACAGAATGCGCTTTGTGCAGCCAATCATTCTTCCCACGCTTGTCTATCCAGCTTTCATCTCGCCATTGATGTTGACTAGTTTGAGCGATGACGGACGCGGTTCCAGGGCGTAATTCAGTCTGCTGTGCATAGGGATCCATCTTGAGGTGCAGGGAACCATCGTTTCGATTTCTGATTTCAAATTTGTATAGTTCACCCGCTGTTAATTCAGGAATAAACAATTCCCAAACACCACTATCGCCACGAGCCCGCATCGGGTGGTAACGGCCATCCCACTGATTGAACTGTCCGACGATGCTGATCCGTTCTGCTTGTGGGGCCCAAGTCGAAAATAATACGCCATTGATTCCATCGATTTCATGTTGATGGGCACCTAATATTTGATATGCATGCCAATGTTTACCCTCTAAAAACAGATGTAAATCAAAATCTGAAATTTGAGGGGGGAAAGAGTAGGGATCGTGTGTCACCAGAGTGTCATTGTTTCCCGTGATTCGATGGATTTGATAAGGCAGCTCTAATAGTGAAGTGGAACCCGTCCATTCAAATATGTCGGTGCCATTCAGTCGGGTCAGCTCGAGTTGATTATCTAACCACGCTTTTTGAGTATCCGGCAGAAAAACCCGCACGGTGGTCTTGTCACCGTGAAGGTGCGCACCTAAGACAGCAAACGGATCATGGTGACGCGCTTCTATGATTTTAGTTAAATCGTCCGATAATTTATCCCGTAAAACCATAGAGTTGTGATCCCATATAAATTTTCTATTGCTGTATATCCCCTGCTTATGTAGGCTTGAACTCAAGTGCAAATTGTAAGTCACCAGCAGGAGATGTTTGATGTCAATGAATGATAGCACGCGGTTTGTTAGTCGTCTTACCCGCGATACACTTGCTTTAATTTTGGCAGGAGGTCGTGGATCACGGTTAAAGCAGCTGACAGACTGGCGTGCTAAACCAGCGGTACCATTCGGTGGGAAATTCAGAATTATCGATTTTCCCTTATCAAATTGCATCAACTCTGGTATCCGTAGAGTAGGCATCCTTACACAATATAAGGCCCACTCATTGATGCTGCACGTCCAACGAGGTTGGGGGTTTATGCGGGGTGAATTAGGCGAGTTTGTTGAGCTATTGCCCGCATCACAGCGTACGGAACAAGGTTGGTATACCGGCACTGCAGATGCGGTTTATCAAAACATAGATATTCTTCGAAATCATGGCCCCGAATATGTACTGATTTTGGCGGGGGATCATATCTATAAAATGGATTATGGTGATATGTTGGCCGAACATGTGGCCCAAGGCGCAGATATGACGATAGGTTGTATTGAAGTCCCAGTTGAAGAAGCAAAAGCCTATGGGGTGATGTCGGTGGATGAAAATCGTCGCATTGTCGCCTTTGATGAAAAGCCCGATAGTCCAAATCCCCTGCCTGGTCGGGATGATGTCGCTTTAGCCTCAATGGGGATTTATATTTTCAATGCTGCATTTCTCTATGAACAGCTTATAAAAGATGCCGATAATCTAGGCTCGACTCATGATTTCGGTCACGACATTATTCCAGAATTGATTCAAAAGTATAAAGTCGTAGCCTTTCCATATAAAGATGTGCAGGGTAATGATCCGGGTTACTGGCGTGATGTTGGAACTATTGATGCCTTCTGGTCGGCTAATCAAGAGTTGATTGGCGTTACACCTGAATTAAACTTATACGATGATAATTGGCCCATCTGGACACATCAGGCTCAACAACCCCCAGCAAAGTTTGTCTTTGATGATGATGACCGTCGTGGCATGGCGGTCGATTCCATGGTATCAGGCGGCTGTATTATTTCCGGTTCAACCGTGAGGAATTCGGTTTTATTTTCAAATGTTGAAGTACATAGTTTTTCTATTGTAGAGGACTGTGTGGTTTTGCCAGATGTCAGTATCGGACGAAATTGTAGGTTGAAAAAAGTAGTGTTAGATAAAGGCTGTGAAGTACCCGAAGGCACGATTATTGGTGAAGATCTAGAGGTTGATGCTGAGCGATTCCATGTTTCACCCAATGGTGTAGTCTTGGTAACACCTGAAATGCTAGGCCAAAACTATCGTTATGTCCGATAAGCTGAAAGTTGTTTTATGCTGGCATATGCACCAGCCACAGTACAGTGAGCCGATGGGAGGCATGTACCAATTACCATGGACTTATCTCCATGCGATTAAGGACTATGTGGATATGGCCTGGCATCTTGAGAATGTGTCGGGTGCCAAAGCAGTGGTTAATTTTGCTCCAACCTTGATTGAACAGATTGCTGATTATGATGCTCAGTTAAAGTCACGTTTTAAAGGCATGGGTCATTTAAAGGATCCCTTGCTGATTGCGTTAGATTCCCCTGCGCAACCAGCTCATGCCGAAGACCGAAAAACACTTATTAAGGCCTGCCTACGGGCAAATGAAGATAAGCTGATAGCACCATTCCCTCATTTTGCTTCTCTGGTTGAAACTGCGCGTTGGTTATTGGATAAACCTGAGCGACTTGATTATATTAATGACCAATTCATGGTTGATATGGTGGTGTGGTATCACCTTGTCTGGATGGGGGAATCAGTTAGAAGAACGGATGTCCGCATTCAGGAACTGATGAAAAAAGGCAAACAGTATAGTTTTCATGACCGCCGCCAATTAATGATTGTAATCGGTGAACTTTTACATGACTTGATTCCACGATACCGACGTTTAGCGGAGAGTGGAACGGTAGAGTTGTCCGTGTCTCCTTATGCCCATCCTATCGTGCCTTTATTGTTGGATATTAACAGTACTCTTGAAGCCATGCCTGATGCGCCATTACCCGAAATCACCTCATATCCTGGAGGTGAGCAGCGAGCGCACTGGCATATGGAAGAAGGTTTGCGTGTATTTGAATCCTATTTTGGTTTTAGGCCTAAAGGCTGTTGGCCTTCAGAAGGCGCCGTCTCTGAGGACACATTGGAAGTGATTGCTCAACATGATTTTGATTGGTGTGCAACCGGCGAGAATGTACTGCGGAATAGCTTAACGCTGTCCGAGATGGCAGATGCCAATATTCATAAGCCATACAAGTTGCCGGGAAAATCGCCAGCTTGTTTTTTCCGTGATGATGGTTTGTCTGACCTTATTGGATTTACTTATACCTCATGGGGGGCTGATGATGCGGTTAATGATTTCATTCATCACTTGACCACCATTAAATCCACTACTGAAGAAGATAAAGATAGAGTGGTATCTGTCATTCTTGATGGCGAAAATGCGTGGGAATACTATTCCTATAATGGCTATTATTTCTTAGAGACCTTGTATAGCCGTTTGGCTGAACATCCCGATATCGAACTAACAACATTTTCAGAATCGTTGAGCAACGGTGTTACTGCTGCTGAATTACCACAAATGATGGCTGGTAGCTGGGTGTATGGCAGCTTTTCAACATGGATAGGCGAGCCTGATAAAAATCATGCTTGGGATTTGTTAAGTGCCGCCAAACAGACATTTGATCAAGTCATTTCCAATAAGTCGTTTGACGCTGATTTTATGCAGGCTTTGTTAAGACAATTGGCTATTTGTGAGGGATCTGATTGGTTTTGGTGGTTTGGTGATTATAATTCGTCGGAGAGTGTCAGTGATTTTGAACGCTTATTCCGTATGCATCTATCAAACTTATACCAAATGTTAGGTGAAGAAGTACCGCAGGTTTTGTCGGAAGTCGTTTCACATGGTGGTGGTGGAATTGAGCAAGGCGGCACGATGCGTCGAGGCAGTTAGTTGATGAAACAAGCACATATATTTAATCAACGCCGCAGCGGTGTTTTGTTGCATATCACCAGCTTACCTTCAGCGAACTTAGGCCAAGATGCTTACCGGTTTGTCGACTTTCTTCATCATGCCGGTGTTTCGATCTGGCAGATGTTGCCCTTAGGCCCAACACATAGTGAAGGTTCACCTTATCAATGTTTATCAGCACATGCCGCTAATATTAATTTGATATGTGTTGATATCTTAAAACAGCAGTCGTGGGCAAATGAAGCTGAGCTGAATGGCTTAACGTTTTCAACAATGATGGCACATGCATATAGTCAATTTATGGCTCAAGCAAGTGATAATGACAAACAGGCATTTGAGGACTTTAAACAGCAACAACATTTTTGGCTAGACGATTACGTATTATTTTGCGAAATTCGTCACTTGCATCATGCAACAGCGTGGTATCACTGGCCAGATGGGTTACGAGATCGTGACGTCGAGGCAGTGCAAAAAATCCGCGATGAACGTCAACAAGCTTTAAATATTCGTTGTTTTGAACAGTTTCAGTTCTTCCAGCAATGGCATGCATTAAAAACATATGCGAATGATCGGAATGTCATGTTATTTGGTGATATGCCAATATTTGTGGCGCATGATAGTGTGGATGTTTGGGCTGCACCTGAGCTGTTTACCTTAGATGAGTATGGCCAGCCTGAAACGGTGGCGGGTGTGCCGCCTGATTATTTTTCAGAAACTGGCCAACGTTGGGGTAACCCCATGTATCGCTGGCAGCAACATATTGATCAAGGTTTTTCATGGTGGCAACAGCGCCTACAGACACAATTAGAACTCTTTGATCTTATTCGTATTGATCATTTTCGCGGTTTTGATGCATGTTGGGAAATCCCTGCAAGTTGTGAAACTGCAATTGAAGGACAATGGGTTGCTGCGCCAGGCGAAGCGTTATTTGATAGCTTATTAACCGCTTTTGGTGAATTGCCATTAGTGGCAGAGGACCTTGGCATTATTACCGAAGATGTGACCGCACTACGGACAAAATATGCGATGCCAGGGATGAACATCTTACAATTTGCATTTGGTAATGATGCCAATAATCCATATCTACTTCATAACCATAGTCGCGACAGTGTGACTTATACTGGTACCCATGATAATGATACAAGCTTAGGTTGGTATCTGCAGTTGGATGACAACACTAAAGCTCATTTGCATGAGTATTTAGGGGAACCACAACAAACTATGCCTTGGCTATTGATTCAAGCTGCTTTAAGATCTGTTTCTCAATTGGCGGTAATTCCAATGCAGGATATTTTATCACTCGATGGTGAACATCGAATGAATGTACCTGGCACCATTGAAGGTAATTGGAACTGGCAGTTTGATTGGGAAATGGTGAATGAACAGTGTGCGCCTAGGTTAAGAAAATTAAATGAATTGTATGGACGTAGTTAATATATGAGTAACCCAACATCGTTAAAATATGCTCAAACTCATGAGTGGGTGAGAGTTGAACCAACTGGTGAACTAACTGTCGGCATAACTGAGCATGCTCAAGATCTACTGGGTGATTTGGTCTTTGCTGAGTTGCCAGAAGTAGGCCAGCGTTATGCGGCAAAAGAAGAGTGTATGTTGCTTGAGTCGGTTAAAGCTGCTTCCGACATCTATATGCCGGTGGGCGGAGAAATTTCTGCTGTTAATACCAGCTTGGAAGATGAACCTGAATTAATTAATCAGGATTCATTTGGTGACGGTTGGTTATTTAAAATACAGCCCGATAACCAAGCAGATGTTGATGAATTATTATCTAATGATGCTTATGAAGCATCATTAGACGAGTAAATTCCGCCTAAAATTGTTGCACGCTTTGCGCCGGTAACCTCAGGTAAATTTCCTGTTTTATTTGATATGCTTTGTCTGGCCAACCAGGCAAATGCACAGGCCTCAACCCAGTCTGGATCTAAACCTAGTTGTTCAGTGGTAGTAACGGGAAGATGGGCAAGCAATTGTCGTAAGGCCTTCATCAAATACGAGTTATGAGCGCCGCCGCCGCAAATATAAATGGCATCAGTCTTGGGAGCATACTGCTTCACGTCGTGAGCAATAGTTTGTGCAGTTAATGCCGTTAGCGTCGCTTGGATATCCTGCGGTACCAATGCTTGTTTGAATTCTCTTAGTTTGTTATCTAACCAGGTGAGATTAAAATATTCCCGCCCTGTACTTTTGGGGATTGCCTGCTGGAAATAAGCATCGTTAACTAATAGCCTAAGCAAGTCTTTATTGACACTACCTGATGCAGCCCAAAGCCCATCGTGGTCATAGGGTGCATGCTGGTGTTTTTCAAACCAAGCATCTAATAGGGTATTGCCAGGACCGGTGTCAAAACCAATTATTTTGTCACTATTACTGGCGGGTAACGCCGTGATATTACTGATACCACCTATATTGATAATGACTCTATTTTCCGCGGGATGTTGAAATAACGCTTTGTGAAATGCAGGAACTAGTGGAGCCCCTTGGCCCAATAACACCATATCGCGCTGGCGAAAGTCAGCAACGGTGGTAATAGTAGTGAGTTCAGCAATTACATTTGCATTGCCAATTTGTAAGCTAAAGGGATGTTGACCATCAGGATGATGGAATACGGTCTGTCCGTGGCTACCAATCGCCTCAATCTCGTGTATATCGATATTTGTTGTATTGATCAGTTTAATAACAGCCGAAGCAATGGCCTTACCTAAGGATATATCAAGTTCACCAAACTTTTTCAATTCACAATGCTGGTCTTCGATAAGTGTTTTTAAGCCCTGTTTTAATTCAGGGGCAAAATCATACGTCTGGGCTGCAACTAAGTGACAGTCACTATCTGAAGTATTTTCGACTAGAGCAACATCAATACCATCTAAACTAGTACCCGACATCACACCAATATAATAACTCATGCAAATTCGCTATTCATTTAAGGCGAAGGCCGTGTTGTCGAGTGTTTCTAAGCTAGCAAGTAAAGGCTGCATTTTTAACTTGAAGTCAGCTTGGTATTTTTTCGGAAGCGGTTCAGCTTTCGGCAAACTGACAGTTAACGGATTGCGATGAACACCATTGACGCGGAATTCATAATGTAAATGTGGACCGGTGGCTAAACCACTACTGCCGATATAACCGATGGTATCGCCTTGCTTGACACGTTTACCACGTTTGAGGCCTTTTCTATATTTAGACATATGCGCATATAAGGTGGTGTATTTGCCACCATGAGTCAAAACGACAGTTCGACCATAACCACCTTTGGTACCGACAAAGTTAACTTTGCCATCACCGGTAGCTAGGATAGGAGTGCCTCTTGAGGCTGCGTAATCAACACCACGATGCGGGCGATTTGTTTTCAATACAGGGTGTTTACGATTAGGGTTAAACCGTGAACTGATACGTGAAAAATGCACGGGACTGCGACTGAAGGCTTTACGCATGCTATCGCCATTCGGTGCATAAAAACGACTCAAACCCGTATCATCCGTATAACGTACGGCGCGAAAAGTCTTGCCACGATTGGTAAATTCAGCGGCTAAAATATTACCATCGGCAATTTTATCGCCATCAAGATAATTCTCTTCATAAATGAGTTTGAATTTATCACCTACGCGTATATCAAGTGCAAAATCAACATCCCAACCAAAGATATACGCCAATTCCATTATTAATTTGTCTGATAGTTTGGCTTGCAGGCCTGCCTCAAACAATGAGGTCGTAATCTCTCCATAGGCATGTGTCTGTCTATTTTCAACTTGTCGAATAGTCGTTTGTGCTTCATACCCGGTTTCTGTCGCGGTAACTAGCAGATTCGTTGTTTGATTTAATTGTAAGTCCAATTGCTGGAGTACATTTTTGTCACTGAGCTCAGGGGCAAAACCAAAACGAATAGTTTGCCCTGGTTTTAAATTTAATAATGGCCTAACGTCTTTACCAAGTTGAGCTACGTTATAGACATCACGAGCGGTAAGACCAACGCGTGGAAAGATTAAGGATAAGTTGTCACCAGATTTAACGGTGACTTCCTGCCAATTAAGTTGTTGGGTTTCTTCAATTACTTCATTAATAGTCAGTTGTTCGATTATCGCCTGCTCTTGCATAGCAATATCAGCAATGAAATCATGTGTAGAAACTTCGTTAGTCGCTGTTTCAGACTTGTTCTCTGCAGGCAGGATAATTTGATTGCTGCTGGTTAACGACGTTGTTGATAACGCTTGCATTTCAGCGGGTAGGTTAGGTAAATCGATGACTTGTGATTGTGTGACGACAGCAGAAGGTGTGCTGGTAGCTAGAACAATCGAAGTAATGAATATGCCGGAGAAAGCCAGTAACGAAAGAATGAGCAGATGATGTCGCTTGGGCTTGTTAAAAGCAAACAAGGCGGATTGAGCTGAAGAATCTATAAGTCTGTTGCGTTTCATTTGCAAACTCTAAAATATAACTATAATTCGGACAATTCTCGCAGTATTTACTCGTAATTGGAAGAGCTGAGGCTCGGTATGATGTGATACTATTCGCGCCACACTATTTATATGAGTTGGAGAGCAGTGATGATTCCTGTACAAGAAGCCCTTGCTGAAATTAAGCGTGGTGCAGAAGAAATATTAGTCGAAAGTGAGTTTGTTGAGAAATTGAAAACTGGCAAACCGCTCAAAATCAAAGCTGGTTTTGATCCTACCGCACCTGATCTTCATCTTGGCCACACGGTTCTATTAAATAAGTTAAAGCAGTTTCAAGACCTAGGTCATGAGATTTTGTTTTTGATTGGTGACTTTACGGGCATGATTGGTGACCCGACGGGTAAGAATGTCACCCGTAAACCTTTAACACCAGAACAAGTACAGGAAAATGCTAAGTCCTATCAGGAACAAGTATTCAAAATTTTAGATCCAGCACGTACTAAAGTTGTCTTTAATTCTCACTGGATGAATAAGCTTTCTTCGGCTGATATGATTCGACTGGCATCGAATCACACGGTAGCCCGCATGTTAGAACGTGATGATTTTAGCAAGCGTTATGCTAATGGACAGCCTATTGCTATTCACGAGTTCTTATACCCACTTATTCAAGGCTATGATTCAGTAGAACTAGAAGCAGATGTAGAACTAGGTGGTACCGATCAGAAGTTTAACCTGCTGATGGGGCGTGAATTACAAAAAGCGTATGGCAAGCCACAACAAACAATATTGACCATGCCTATATTAGAAGGTTTAGATGGCGTACAGAAAATGTCTAAGTCATTAGGTAACTATATAGGTATAAATGATAGCCCGAAGGATATCTTTGGCAAGCTCATGTCGATCTCTGATGATTTAATGTGGCGCTATATCGATCTATTAAGTTTTAAAAACTTAACCGAGATCCAAGCTTGGAAAGATGAAGTGGCTGGTGGACTTAATCCAATTAACATTAAAAAAGACTTCGCAGTAGAGATTGTGGCTCGTTTTCATAGTGAAGAGCTTGCACTTCAGGCACGAGAAGGTTTCGAAAACCAATTTAAAAAGGGTGAGATACCTGAAGATATTAAGGAAGTCACCTTAACAGTTGAAGATGAAGGTATCGCAATAGCGAACTTATTAAAGGATTCAGGCCTAACAGTAAGTACGTCAGAAGCCTTACGCATGATTAAACAAGGCGCAGTGAAGATGGATGGCGATAAGATTTCGGACCGAAACTTAAGGATTACCAGCGGTCAGCAGCATATATTCCAAGTAGGTAAAAGAAAATTTGCTAAGGTTTCAACGATATAGCAGAGCTTTACCTTTATTGGGAAAAACTTCCTGTTGACGGATGGTTTTTTCACTGTAGAATGCACTTCTTCATTTCGCATGCAACCCAGTTGTGGTGCGGGATGAGAGGAAAAATAAAGTTTGA
>MAAJ01000012.1 GCA_002163085.1 Methylophaga sp. 42_25_T18
TAACAACGCCCGCACCTACTGTGCGACCACCTTCACGAATAGCAAAACGTAACCCGTCTTCCATCGCAATCGGTGCGATTAAAGTTACGTCCATCTTAACGTTATCGCCAGGCATGACCATTTCAATTCCTGATGGAAGTTCACATGCGCCTGTAACGTCTGTTGTACGGAAGTAGAACTGTGGACGGTAACCATTAAAGAATGGTGTGTGTCGACCACCTTCGTCTTTCGACAAGATGTACACTTCTGCTTCGAATGTTGTGTGAGGATTAATTGTACCAGGGTGAGCTAATACTTGACCACGGTCTACATCTTCACGTTTCGTACCACGTAATAGAACACCTACGTTATCGCCAGCTTGACCTTCGTCTAGTAGCTTGCGGAACATTTCAACACCCGTACAGGTTGTTGTTGCAGTGTCTTTAATACCGACGATTTCTAATTCTTCGCCCACTTTTACAATGCCGCGCTCGATACGACCAGTCACTACTGTACCACGACCAGAGATTGAGAATACATCTTCAATCGGCATCAAGAACGCACCATCTACCGCACGATCAGGTAGTGGGAAATAGCTATCCATCACTTCACCAAGCTTGATGATTGATGGTACACCGATGTCACTAGTATCGCCTTCTAAGGCTTTTAAAGCTGAACCAACAACGATTGGTGTATCGTCGCCTGGGAAGTCGTACTTGTCTAGCAACTCACGTACTTCCATCTCTACTAATTCGACTAACTCTTCATCGTCAACCATGTCTGCTTTATTTAAGAAGACAACGATGTAAGGCACACCTACTTGGCGTGACAATAAGATATGTTCACGTGTTTGTGGCATAGGACCATCAGCAGCATTTACTACTAAGATAGCGCCGTCCATTTGAGCAGCACCGGTGATCATGTTTTTAACATAATCAGCATGGCCTGGACAATCTACGTGAGCGTAGTGACGGTTTTCTGTTTCATATTCCACGTGTGATGTAGCGATTGTAATACCGCGCTCTCTTTCTTCTGGCGCGTTATCGATATCAG
>MAAJ01000008.1 GCA_002163085.1 Methylophaga sp. 42_25_T18
TTCTAATAATTCATCTTCACCAATAAACTCAAGCGCCTGCTCTAAACTCATTCTAATTGGTGGCGTTAAGTTAATCGCTTCATCTGTACCTGATGCACGTACGTTAGTTAATTGCTTACCTTTTAGTGGGTTAACAACTAAGTCATTATCACGTGAGTGAATACCAATGACCATACCTTCATAGACATCATCATTATGCCCGATAAACATACGACCACGTTCTTGTAAATTGAAAATTGAGAAAGCAACCGCTTTACCAAGACCATTAGCAATCAATACACCATTATTACGTTTACCAAAGTCACCCACTTTAACCGGTGCATAATGATCAAACACACTAAAGATCAAACCTGTACCTTGAGTAGCAGTTAAGAACTCAGTACGGAAGCCAATCAAACCACGTGATGGAATAATGAAATCGAGACGGACACGACCTTTACCATCTGGAACCATATCGGATAATTGGGCACCACGTTCGCCTAATTTTTCCATAATAGTACCTTGATGAGTATCTTCTACATCAGCGGTTACTGCTTCATAAGGTTCTTCTTTTACGCCATCAACTTCACGTATGATAACTTCCGGACGAGAAACACCCATCTCGAAGCCTTCACGGCGCATATTTTCAATCAATACTGATAAATGTAATTCACCACGACCTGATACTTTAAATTTATCTGGATCAGTAACCAATTGCTCAACTTTTAATGCCACGTTATGAATCAATTCACGGTCAAGACGTTCTTTGATTTGACGTGTTGTAACAAACTTACCTTCTTGACCCGCCATCGGTGAGTTATTAACTTGGAAAGTCATGGTCACTGTCGGTTCATCTACAGACAATGGCGGCAAAGCTTCTACAGCTGTCGGATCACATAATGTATCAGAGATATTGAGTGGGTCTAGGCCAGTAAAGGCAATAATGTCACCCGCTTGAGCTTCTGCGACTTCTTCACGTTGCAAGCCCATAAAGCCCATTACAGTCAATACACGACCGTTACGCGTTTTACCTTCAGTATCAACCACTGTTACAGGCGTATTGGTTTTTACTGTACCGCGTTCAATACGGCCGACACCAATTACGCCAACATAGCTGTTGTAATCTAATGAAGATACTTGCATACGAAAAGGACCTTTCGTATCAACATCTGGCGCATTTACTTTATCTACCACCATTTGGAATAATGGTGTCATATCACCCGAACGTACATCATCTTCCAAGCCAGCGAAACCATTTAAACCTGATGCATATATAACATCGAAGTCTAACTGCTCATCGGTTGCATCAAGATTTGCGAATAAATCAAATGTTTGATCAAGCACCCAACCTGGACGTGCGCTTGGTTTATCAATTTTATTGATAACAACGATTGGCTTTAAACCTAAAGCTAATGCTTTTTGTGTTACAAAACGTGTTTGCGGCATAGGACCTTCAGATGAATCCACTAATAACAGTACTGAATCGACCATAGATAAAACACGTTCAACCTCACCACCAAAATCGGCATGACCTGGGGTATCAACGATATTGATATGGTAATCATTCCATCTTACTGCCGTATTTTTGGACAGGATCGTAATACCACGTTCTTTTTCAAGATCATTAGAATCCATTACACGTTCTTGCAGCTCTTCATGCTCACTGAATGTGCCGGATTGACGTAATAATTGATCAACCAATGTAGTCTTGCCATGATCGACATGGGCAATAATGGCGATATTTCGTAATTTACTGATTTCTCTAGTCATTTTTCACTTTCTTTTTTGTGTTTCTGCTCATGTGTAAATCGATATACACATTCCGAAAAGATGCCATTACGGCGCTATTTTTTTAACTCGTCTGTCAGATGAGGCGTGATGCCGTCAAGCATCTGTTTCTGCACGTGTAGGTTACCGACCACGACATTACCGCTATTAATGTAATTATCACCACCAACAAAATCGCTGATCACACCACCCGCTTCTTCAATCAATAAGGCACCTGCAGCAAGATCCCATTTTTCCAAGCCGATTTCCCAATACCCATCTAATCGCCCCGCAGCTACATAAGCCAAGTCTAAAGCAGCAGAACCTGTACGACGCACATCAGCAACTTGGGTAAACAAACTAGTAAAGGTCGCTAAAAAAGCGGGTAAGTGTTGTGGGTTTTTAAACGGGAAGCCTGTTGCTAACAAAGCATTAGCCAACTCTTTACGTTTAGCCACTCGTAAACGACGATCATTTAATTGCGCACCATCACCACGACTAGCGGTGAAAAGTTCCTCGCGCAAAGGGTCATAAACAACGCCATGTTCTATTTTACCGCGAACCATAACGGCAATTGAGACACAATAGTGAGGGAATCCATGCAAAAAGTTAGTCGTGCCATCAAGTGGATCGATGATCCATACCGTATCACTATCACCACTATTACCGGATTCTTCCGCCATAATTGCATGGTCAGGATAAGCTTTAGTAATAGCGCTAATAATTTCGCGCTCTGCTAAACGGTCAACATCAGAAACAAAATCATTGCGTCCCTTTGTTGTTACATCTAAATGTTCAACATGTTGTATAGAACGAATAATAACGTTGCCCGCGCTACGGGCTGCCCGAATGGCAATATTCAGCAATGGGTGCATAGACAAATTTTTCCAGAGCAAGTAAAAACAGTTTTGTTTCTACCATTAATTTGGTGACGATTTCATCATCACGGCGATTTAATCGGATAATTATAACAACTAATTGCACTATTTAGCAGTTCATGTTTTTCAAGGTTGGACAGCGTAATTATTTCCTGATAGCCTCACCCTGTATATTGCCTTTAGCAATGTAGTGGATCCGCTAAAATTTATATTTATCACTCAGGAGAATTTGATGAAATCATTAACGAAACTAGGCGCTGTTATTTTGCCTTTAGTCTTATTAACAGCTTGTGCTAACACTACAGAAATGGATGCGCTTAAGGCATCAGTTGAAGCGGCACAATCTTCAGCAGATGCTGCATTATCAGCTGCTCGTAGCGCTCAAAGCTCTGCTGATACAGCAACACGTACAGCAAATGATGCTGAAACGGCTGCTCGCGCAGCTCAAGATGCAGCCACTAGTGCACAAAGTTCAGTTGATGAATGCTGCGCAAAAATCGACCGCATGTTCGAAAAAGCGATGAGCAAGTAAAACCTTCATCCATAAAAAAGCCGGGATTATAGTCCCGGCTTTTTTATGCCTGTAATATATAAGTCATAAAGCATCACTGGATACTTTCACTGTCCATACCGGCATATCGGTTAATCTATTTACTTCTCGTGCCATCTGCTCCGCCTGATGTTCGTCATCAAATGGACCAACTAATACTTCACCTATAGCTCCGCCCTGTATTGGCCAGAAATAATCGCCAGAATTTAAGGTGGTTAGCGCCTGTGTCATTTTGCTTTTTGCCTCTTGGTTGACGCCACCATGAACAAACCAGACATCTTCGACAAAATCGCCCTCTTGTTGATTTATTTTTGTCACTATACCGTGATGTTTACGGACTACGTCTTCAGCAAAGGGCCAATCATCATCAGATAGCATCTGATCCTGAGCGTCTAAAATTGCCGCAACCATTGGTGTCATATTATTACCTTCACGACTATCAATATCATTCTGTATTTCATGCGCTTCTATATAAAGTATATTTTCATGTAATGCTGCTTTATAAGGTTGATACAAAATCTCAACAGGCGTATTCACCGGTACAATGCCGAATAGGTGCTCAATATCTTCTGGAAATAGTCGAATACAACCGTGACTGACCCTTAAACCTACGCCATAAGGTCTATTGGTGCCATGAAGTAAATAACCAGGCATAGCTAAACGCATTGCATAAGCACCGAGAGGATTATCAGGTCCTGCAGGCACTACTTTAGGTAAGGGATCACCCTTTTCTATATGCTCTGCATGGATTGATGCTGGCGGCGTCCAAGTAGGATCTTTCTTTTTCTGAATAATCCGAGTTTTACCCAAGGGTGTCGTCCAGCCCTCACGGCCTACGCCAAGAGGATGGGTAATAACTTGCTGAGGCTGACCCTTTTTTCGTACCGGATAATAATACAAGCGCATTTCTGCTAAATTAATAACGATGCCTTTCTTCGCCGTATCTGGCAGGATAAACCGGTTAGGCACTAATACCTTCTTCCCTTCACCGGGTAACCATGGATCTAAGTTTGGGTTCGCATTAACAATTTCACCATAGCCTAAATCAAAGCGGCGAGCGATATCCAACAAGGTATCTTCCTCATGGCTATAAACGATTATGTTATGACCAACTATCCTAGTAGTTTCATCGGCCAGATCAAATGTTGTGGCGAATAATGAAGGTGTAATCAACGTTGCAACAATGAGATAAACAAAACGAAACATGTATTAATTCTGCCCTAAATTAACTATATAAACAGCATTGTACATGGATTCTTGATGCATCTACATGGCCTCAAATCAGGGAAAACTGAAATCTGCCTTTACCAACAAGCAACAGCTAGGTAACCTACTCCCCATGAAAAAATATTACTTACCTTTAATTTTTAGTCTTTCTGTTCTGTCCGGCTGCTCTTATTTCGAAACTGAAGAAGTAGTCGCAGAATCATCTTGGACGGTAGAACGCATCTACTCTGAAGCTAAAGCAGCGTTGGTCGCTGAAGATTACAATACCGCTTTACAATTTTATGCTCAATTAGAAGCTCGCTTCCCCTTTGGTGATTATGCGCAACAAGCTTTACTGGAATCAGCATACGCCCATTATAAAGATGATGAACCAGAGAGTGCATTAGCGACCATTGACCGGTTTATGCGTGTGTACCCACTTAATCCGAATATGGATTACGCCATCTACTTACGGGGCTTAATTAACTTCAATAAAGATATAGGGCTGGTCGAAAAATATATTCCACGTGATGAATCACAACGTGATCCCGGTTCTGCTCGTTACGCCCTTAGAGACTTCACAACGCTTGTTAACCGTTACCCTAAAAGCAGCTACAGTGAGGATGCCGCTCAGCGGATAGTTTACTTGCGTAATCGCCTAGCACAACACGAAGTGAATGTTGCTCATTACTATATGCGTCGTGGCGCTTATGTAGCCGCCGCTAATCGTGGAAAATATGTGGTTGAGAATTATCCCCGCACACCGGCAATGCCTGAAGCTTTATTGATGATGGCTAAGGCCTATAAAGTGCTTGAACTCCATGAGTTATCGGAAGATGCACTCAGAGTATTACAATTAAATTATCCGGGCCATCCAGGTGTAGCTGAAGTCCACCATACAACAGTGAAATAATAATAAAGCCCAGATGCAATCACATCTGGGCTCTTTATTTAACGCTATACCGCTGATTCGCCTTCTTCGCCGGTCCGAATTCGAACAACTCGCTCAACCGGTGAGATAAACACTTTACCATCACCAATACGACCAGTATGTGCAGCTTTAGTAATGGTTTCAATACACGCATCAACTTGCTCATCGGCCAACACGATTTCTATTTTCACTTTAGGTAAGAAATCAACTACATATTCAGCGCCACGATATAATTCTGTATGACCTTTTTGCCTGCCAAAGCCTTTAACTTCTGATATCGTCATTCCTGTCACGCCAATATCTGATAACGCTTCACGAACATCATCTAATTTAAAGGGTTTAATAATCGCTTCAATCTTTTTCATCGTTTCTCCCTACTCTATTGTTGAACTTACTGTATAACCAGACGTAATCGGATAACGTCTATCTCGACCAAATGCACGACTTGTAATTCGGATACCCGGTGGTGCTTGTCGACGTTTGTATTCATTACGATCCACCATTTTTATCACGCGTGCAACCATTTCAGCATTATTTCCTGCTGCTACTATCTCTTCAAAACTCCAATCATCTGCAATATAGCGTTCTAATACCTCATCCAAAACCTTATAGGCAGGCAAACTATCATGATCAAATTGATCGGGGGCCAACTCTGCCGAGGGCGGTCGACTAATAATGCGCTCCGGAATAATGTCAGATATCGAATTACGGTAATGACATAGCTGATAGACCAAGGTCTTATAAACATCTTTTAGTGGAGCATAACCACCTGCCATATCGCCATATAAGGTTGAATAGCCCACCGCCATTTCACTTTTATTACCGGTAGACAATACCATTGCACCCGTTTTATTTGATATTGCCATCAGCAGTACACCTCGACAACGGGCTTGAATATTTTCTTCTGCCGTATCGACAGGCAAACCGCTGAAAGAGTCAGATAACGTATCCAAAAATTGGTTAAAAACAGGTTCAATGGCTAATACACTATGCTGAACGTGCAAACGAGCAGCCATTTCCTCAGCATCATCAAGACTCATCTGCGCAGTATATCGAGATGGCATCATTACTGTTTTCACTCGCTCAACACCAATCGCATCAACCGCGAGTGCCAAGGTCAAGGCAGAATCAATCCCACCTGACAAACCTATCACGACGCTGGGAAAATTATTTTTCTCGATATAATCACGCAAGCCTTGCACTAAAGCTTGATAAACCATCACCACATCGCCTTCTTTATTGGCCAACTCGCCATCCACTGTGATTTGACCAGTGCGTTGTCGAGTCAATGTCAAAGGGAACAGTCCCTGTTGAAAGGCAGGAGCTCGTGCGACAGGCAATCCTTCTGCAGATAAGGCAAATGAAGAACCATCAAATACCAATTCGTCTTGGCCGCCAACCAAGTTGACATACACAATTGGCAAACCCGTTTCCAAGGTTCGTTGTTTAACTTCTGCCTCACGTGATTGCCATTTCCCTTGTTTAAATGGTGAAGCATTTAAATTAAGGATGATCTCAGCGCCGGCATCGGCAGCATGCGCTGCGGGTTCGGTAAACCAAATATCTTCACAAATGGTAATACCGAACTTAATCCCTTTAAATTCAATCACACATGACTTAGATCCTTCTACAAAGTATCGCTTTTCATCAAATACACTGTAATTAGGCAATCGATGTTTAAAGTATGTTGCCAAACATTGACCATCCGCAATTAATGAGGCGGCGTTATATAAGTCCTTCCGCACTAGGCCATCTGGATGGCCAATCAGAATGCCAATTCCCTTTATCTGTTTTTTCAAGGCCTGCAGACCTTGATTGACACGAGTCATCAACCCGGGCCTTAATAACAAATCTTCTGGTGGATAGCCGGTTAAGGTCAATTCAGGAAACACAACTAAATCAGCCTTTAGTTCATCACGAGCCGTATTGGCCGCGGCGATAATTTTTTTTACATTACCTGCGATATCGCCAACAACCGGATTAATTTGCCCCATCACTAGGCAAAAATCATGAGCCATAAATTACTGTCCTAATACGGCTAATAGTCGTTCACCCATTTCAGCCGGTGACCGCACGATATGTACCCCCGCCGCTTCTAATGCAGTCAATTTAGCTTCTGCCGTACCCTGCCCGCCACTAATAATGGCGCCGGCATGGCCCATCCGTTTTCCTTCTGGCGCAGTTAAGCCCGCAATATAGGCAACAACCGGTTTAGTTACATTTTGTTGAATATATGTCGCCGCATCTTCTTCGGCTTGACCACCTATTTCACCCACCATAATAATGCCTTCGGTTTGCGGATCAGCTTCAAATAAGGCTAAACAGTCGATAAAGTTCATGCCATGAATGGGGTCACCACCAATACCAACACACGTACTTTGGCCTAATCCGTTCTGTGTTGTTTGATGAACCGCTTCATAAGTCAATGTACCTGAACGTGACACGATGCCTACTTTGCCTGACAAATGAATGGAGGCAGGCATAATGCCCATCTTACATTCATCAGGTGTAATCACCCCTGGACAGTTAGGGCCGATTAACATAGTGTCTGTATCAGTTAAAGCATGTTTAACTCGCAGCATATCTTGCACCGGTATACCTTCAGTGATGCAAGTAATAATTTTAATGCCTGCATCGGCGGCTTCCAATATAGCGTCTGCAGCAAATGCTGCCGGCACATAAATCATGCTGGCATCAGCACCTGTTTGTTCAACAGCCTCATGAACGGTATTAAATACTGGCCGTTCTAAATGCGTCTGTCCGCCTTTACCCGGTGTAACGCCACCGACAAATTGAGTACCGTAGGCAATGGCTTGTTCTGAGTGAAAGGTCCCTTGTTTACCAGTAAAACCTTGGCAGATAACTTTGGTATCACGATTAATTAAGATACTCATGCCTGTATCTCCTTAGCAGAACTCACTGCTTGTTTTGCTGCATCAGTCAGGTCCTGAGCTACTCGAATATTCATGCCACTGTTGGCCAACAAATCACGCCCTAGTTCCGCATTCGTGCCTTCAAGCCGCACAATTACCGGGATGGAAATTCCGACTTCTTTTGCAGCTTGAATGATGCCTTCTGCTATTAAATCACAGCGTACAATGCCACCAAAAATATTAACCAAAATAGATTTCACTTTTTTATCTGATAAAATTAATTTAAAGGCTTCCGCTACACGCTCAGCAGTCGTACCACCGCCTACATCTAGGAAGTTGGCTGGTTCACCACCTTCTTTTTTAATCAGATCCATGGTGGCCATCGCCAAACCAGCCCCATTGACCATGCAAGCCACATCGCCATCTAATGAAATGTAGTTCAGTCCAAATTGTTTAGCGACCACTTCGGCTTCATCTTCCTGAGTCGGATCAAACATGGCGGCAAGTTCGGCATGTCTAAACACGCCATTTTCATCTAGGTTTAATTTAGCATCAACAGCAAGTAATTCATTCTGTTCGGTGACAACCAGTGGATTAATTTCTACCAAATTGACATCATTTTCTATAAATAGGCGATATAAACCCTGCATGACTGTTTTTAATTGTTTAAATGCTGTTCCAGTCAAACCTAAGAAAAATCCTGCATAGCGACATTGATAATCTTGTAGACCAACAATAGGATCAACATATAAGTTTATGATCGCAGCAGGATCTTCATCAGCGACCGCTTCGATATCCATGCCACCTTGAGCTGAAATCATGAAGACAATGCGTTCACTCACACGATCAACCAAAACTGCGACATATAATTCACGCGCAATTTCAGATGGCTTTTCAACTAAGATCTGATTAATGGGCAAGCCTTCAGCGGTCGTTTGATCTGTTACCAATCGTTTGCCCAACAGCTCATAAGCAAGATCAGCGACATGATCTAAGGAATCGACAATTTTCACTCCGCCAGCTTTACCCCGGCCACCGGTATGCACTTGAGCCTTGACCACCCAACGTTCACCACCTAGTTGTTCAGCTGCCTGACGTGCCTGTGAACCACTCGTTACCGACTGACCTTCTGGTGTCGAAATGCCATAACGATTAAATAATTGTTTTGCCTGAAACTCATGCAGATTCATGTTATCTGTTTGCCTTCATCATAATTTTTGAGCATATCCATACTATTATAGGTATGCGTAACCGCTTATTTTCTCGCAATCTTGAGATAATTACTATAGTGCCGTGTTCAAAATTGTTTAACGGTTCTAGCTTACAGAGAAGTAGTTAGCTATAAACTATGTTTTCCCGACAAGGATATAGCCTTTGCAGTAATCACAACTCTGCTGATAAATGTATATCTTTATGGCAGCAAGAAGTCCTGCAAATTATCAAACATTTTAGAGCGCTACACTAGCCATGATATAGTGCAGCCAAAATGAACAAAATGAGCTTAACCATGCTGCCACTTTACCCTGACATAGAACCATACAAAACTCACCATCTCGATATGGAGCCTTTAAAAAATGGGGCCTGTCATCAAGTTTATGTCGAGGAATGTGGTAATCCAACAGGGATCCCTGTGGTTTTCCTTCATGGAGGCCCGGGGTCAGGGTGTCGACCTCAACACCGCCGTTATTTTGCTCCCGAGCTCTATCGAATTATTTTATTTGATCAACGGGGTTGTGGCCGTTCAACGCCCAGCGGCGAATTAGAAAATAATTCCATTCATTTTCTTATTAAAGATATGGAAACAATCCGCCAACAGCTAAACATCAGTCGTTGGCTTATCTTTGGCGGTTCATGGGGTGCAACCTTAGCCTTGCTGTACGCACAACAGCAGCCAGAACAGGTAATGGCGATGATCTTACGTGGCGTATTCCTAGGTAGAGAGCAAGATATCAACTGGGTATATGCTGAAGGTGGCGCATCTAAATTATTTCCTGAAGCTTGGAATGAACTTGTCAAAAATTTACCCACATCGGAACAAAAACATCCCTTAAAGGCCTATTTCAAAGCACTAACTGATGATGATGAATCTCTTCAATTATCCGCAGCAATGACTCTGCAAGCCTGGGAAAGCACAATCGTAATGTTACGCGATCATGAATACGAGCCGGATCCAACAGATGAGCCTGGACCGTTAGCCCATTCTCGCATTCAGCTGCATTATGCTCTAAATCATTGTTTTATTGCTGATGCACCACTACTTGATAACATTGATATCATCCGCAATATTCCGACAAAAATTATTCATGGCCGTTATGACATTGTTTGTCCGATGCAACAATCATGGGAACTACATCAAGTCTGGCCTGAAGCTGAGCTAAACATCGTACCAATGGCTGGCCATGCTGCCGGTGAACCGGCATTAATAAACGCCCTTGTTATTGCCACACGTGAGCTTGCATCTCAACTGTCATGATCGGTTTGTTACAACGAGTTCAACATGCCAGCGTCACGGTTGACGACAAAAAAATTGCTCATATTGGACAAGGTTTATTAGTATTGATTGGTGTGGAACGAAATGATTCCATCGCCCAAGCTGATCGTCTGTTAACTCGTCTCTTAGGCTATCGTGTTTTCAGTGATGAGCACGATAAAATGAATTTGTCGGTACAAGATATCAATGGTGGTCTATTACTTGTTCCACAGTTCACCTTGCCGGCAAATACCAAAAAAGGTATGCGTCCAAGCTTTACTCCAGCGGCGGATCCAGAGACGGGTAGAAAATTATTTAACTACCTTGTCAGCGAGGCTCAACAACAGCATGCTGATGTCGCTAGTGGTAAGTTTAGTGCTGATATGCAAGTCTCTCTTACTAATGATGGTCCGGTAACTTTTTGGTTACACGCAGCACCAGATTCTATTTAAGGTATATCCATGCGCAATTTTTTGATTGGTTTAATGCTCACTGTTGCCGGTATTGGCGCACTAATGTTTATCCCCTCCAAGCAGGCACCTGCGCCCATGCCATGGGAAACCATGATCATGGCTGACGGTAATACCCAAGTTTTTGATATTCACCTTGGCAAAACAACATTTAGACAAGCGCAAAGTATTTTTAAGGTTTACGGTAAAACGGCTATCTTTAGTCAATCTGAACATGAACCAACAATAGAAGCTTATTTTGAAAGTGTTAATTTGGGCGGTTTGTCAGCCAAAATAGTGCTTAACTTAATCGTCACTGGCCAACCTATCAAAGCCATGTTAGATCGAGCTCATGATGCACGATTACAGCCCAGTGGTGCTCGACGCTACGAGCTTCACAGTGACGATCATGCTCGCTTACTTGACTCTCCCATTATCGCTATTACCTATATCCCTACAGTAAGACTGGATGAAAAGATGATTTTAGATAGGTTCGGCAAAGCAGATAATATTCAACAACCCGCTCAGCAAGCAAATAATAGTATTTGGCATTATCCAAGAATAGGCTTATCAGTGACGTTTAATCTGGAAGAAAAAACAGTATTGCAATACAAGGTACAAGATTAAACTATTAGACTTCTATAGCCTCATTTTGAATAAATTCAACTAAGTCTTCAAGAATGAGAGGTTTGCTGAAGTAATAGCCTTGTACCCGCTGACAGCCATGTTCTTGCAAAAATGCTAGTTGTCCGGAGGTCTCGACACCTTCAGCAACGACATCTAATTGCAAGCGTTTAGACATGGCTAGAATGGCATCGACAATGGCAGCATCATCTGCATCTTCAGTCACATCTCTTACAAATGATCGATCTATCTTCAATACGTGTAACGGGAACTGCTTCAGGTAAGACAAGGATGAATAGCCGGTGCCAAAATCATCAATAGCTAAGGTAATACCCAGTTCAGCTAACTCTCGTAAGCCAGTAATGGCCAAATCACTATCGGTCATCAAGATACTTTCTGTAATTTCTAATTCGAGATTGCTGGCAGACATAGCCAAATCTTCCAGAAGATGTTCGACAAAAGAGGTTAACTGTCCCCCTCTAAATTGACGGCCTGACAAATTCACAGCCATTAAGAAATCAGGAGGTACTACCTCTTTGAACGACATATATGCTTGGCAAGCTTGTCGTAAAACCTGCTCTCCTACCGTAGCTATCAAGCCGGTATCTTCCAGTATGGGTACAAACTGAACGGGAGAAACATTCCCCCACTGCTCGCTGTACCAACGTAACAAGGCTTCGGCACCGATGATCTTACCCGTTTCCAGATCAATTTGAGGTTGGAAATGAAGGAAAAACTCATTATTCTCAACGGCTCTTCGCAAGCTCGTCTCCATGGCTAAGCGTTTATCAGCTTGGGCATTCATTTCAGCAGAGTAAAACTGGAAATTATTACGACCGTGTTTTTTCGCGTGATACATAGCCGCGTCTGCATTCCTTAATAAGAGATCAACATCGCGACCATCAGAGGGGTACAAGCTTATGCCAATACTTGGGCTAATATTCACCTCGGTAGAGTCTAATAAATACGTCAAAGATATT
Organism: Methylophaga sp. 42_25_T18; assembly: GCA_002163085.1. GTDB lineage: Bacteria > Pseudomonadota > Gammaproteobacteria > Nitrosococcales > Methylophagaceae > 41-12-T18. The sequence goes on from MAAJ01000008.1 coordinate 12,708, forward strand.
GCCTCTAAAATCTTATCGGCTACTTTTGCCACATATTTTGCTGAACGGACATCTTCTAAAATAACCGTGAATTCATCGCCACCAAGACGTGCAACCGTATCACCTTCACGTACGCACGATTTTAATCTGTTCGCCACTTCGCAGAGCAGTATATCGCCCGCTTTATGACCTAATGAATCATTGATGTTTTTAAAGTGATCCAAGTCAAGGAAAAAGACCGCCAGGGTGCCAGAATTACGTTGTGTCTTGTGCAGCGCATGCTCAAGGCGATCGTTAAATACTGTTCGGTTTGGTAGCCCCGTCAAGCTATCAAAGTTGGCTAGTTTTCTTAACCTTTGCTCACTTTCACGTTGATTAGTCACATCTTCAAACAACCAAATCGTACCGTCTTGCGGATGAGATGGATCGATAGCCTTAGTGGATAAAGCACACCAAAATGTTTCACCATTTTGACGAACCAGTTCCACCTGCCCTTCAAAATTTTCACCTTGCTCTAATACACCATAAGCCTGCTCTCTTAATTGATTAAAGGCTTCATCAGAAGGGTATAAACAGCGGGTACTCTGGCCGGCAATTTCCTCGCGGTCACAAGCAAATAATTCTTCAAACTTATGATTAACGCGCAGTAAATTTCTATCTTTAATAAAGGCAATACCCACCATGGCATTTTCCAAAATAGTATCTAATTCCGAACTCGTTGTTCTCAAGTTTGCTTCGGCCTGTTTTAACGCCGTAATATCAGAAATAACACACACCCAGAAATCTTTATCTAAGCTTGAAACTAGGCTCATTGATAGGCCCATAGAGAAAGGCTTTCCATCTAGACCTATACCGTCAAATTCATGTTCCTGACCAGCAATTTGTGTATTGACTATGTCAGCTAAATATTCAATATTTTGCCCTTCCGCAAAGAACTGAATAATATTTAAGCCCAATAATGAATGTTTATCTGCACTCAGCACTCTATCAGCTGCTGGATTGGCCGACTCAATAAGACCTACAGGTGATAAGGTTAAAATGGCTTCGGGCACATCATTCAAAATTGCACTAATGTACTGTTCACGTGACTCAAGTGAATCTTTCGCCTCAGCTAAAGCATCGAGCAGGCTCTGTGTATTGCTAGCAAATAAATTAAAATCATCGGCTAATATCGAAAATTCACTTTTACCGGCGACGACTCTTAATCGAGTATCAAATTGCTCCAGTAACAAGGCGTGCATCGCACTCCTTAACTCACCCAATGGGCCATTAATTCTTGCTGAAATAGACAGTACAAACCACACCATACTTAGCGTAATCAATGTGCTTAATATAATAATTATCCAATGTGTATTTTCTGACACCCGCGATGCTTGGCTGACAATCTTCATGCTTTGTAAGCTCACCAAGACTGATAAGTCATCCAGAGCAGCCATCATTGAGCTTAATGCCGATAATGAATTGTGTTGCTCAAATTGAAGTTGCACATTATTTTCTAGCTGCATCGTTCGAATATTAAATATCGACTCAGTATCGTCTAATACCAACAACATTAAGCTTTTTATATCCGTAGCCAAACCTTGAGTTCGAGACAATAATTCATCATCACCGGTAAGTTGTCGCTGTAATTGCTCGATTGCCGAATTTAAAATCGATTCATCTTGGCGAATGTCATTTTCACGCATGCTCAATAAAGCATCGGTATTTGTCATCAGCATTAACTTGTGTGTCAGACGAGTAATATCTAACACTCTTAAACGAACAATTTGACTCAGTTTTTGGATCTCAGCTTGCTGATCAAACATGGCAAGCTCTAACAAATCACGTGTTCCAGAATCGGCTTCAAGTGATCGTCTGAAATTACGTTTATATCGACTTAAATTAAGATTTATCAGTCCTGAAATAGCTTCAACACGAGTTTGAACTTTCCGCTCTAATTCTCCAATGCTTAACACCTGCTGATAAGCTAAGACATCTAAATGGTGTCTTTTCTCAACGCTATTAAATAGCTTTGTATCTACCCTCAAAAATTGATAGTAGTGCTGATTCAGGCTGGCTGCTGCCAAGCTCCCACCTTCCACTTGAGTCACTATCGAGTTAAGGTTTTTCCAATGAGAATTAAATTGTTCTTCCAGTTGCTGTCGAGGAAGTAAATCCGCCACTTCTTCTAGTGATTGCGACGCTATTAATTGCTCTTGTCTGGCAATAAATAATGAGGCTGTCACACTCAATTGACGACTGGTACTTTCTAAAGGTAAAACACGCTCAGTCAGCTCCTGCTGGGTGTCCAAAAAGAAATCATTGGCATACAGCGCAACGACAGCAATAACAGCTATCGCGATGAGTGTTGCCAATGACCATAGCTGGAGCAATCCTTTTATACTCCAGCCTTTAAATATACTTGTACTTAACACATCAACGTTCCTTCATCCATGAAAGTTCATCCCAACTAAATAAATTAAAATGGCCATCTTTCAGATAGGATAGCCATAGCTTGTCAATGGCCTGATGATCATCTCTATTCAGTTCAATATTAACGCCCAAACCTATATCCAAGTCTGAGAGCATTTCCAAGCCATCAATAATACTTTCCTTACTAATTTCACCATCGATATTGAGTAAACCGTGATGAAATATCTTGGCCGCAATATAACCTTCTAATGAAACAAAGTTAGCGTCTAATGACACATCATATTGCTGCAACCTGGCTAAATATTCCTCAATGATGGGAAGTTCTGCGTTCCAATGCGGTACAACCTGCATAACGATCACATTTTCCACATCGTTTTCCAATGCTTTTTTAAGTGAGTGACTATCTACAAATGAAAGATTAAGAAATAAAACATCAGGCATGTCATGTTGTAATAAGGTTATAAACTTCGCTGAAGCCGCTGACCCACCCGCCATGATGATTGCTTTAGGCTCAATAGGGGCATCAAGTATTGTTGCGACGGCATCCTCAACATTAACGGTATTACGAGTATATCGGCCATGGGCAAGCTGACTGATATCAGTAAAACCATGTTGTTCAAGCGCTTTTTTTGCACCACGAAAGCCAGAGTCACCATAGCTATCTCGTTGAGTGAAAAATGCAATCTGTGTGGGTTCTATTCCCGATTCCAACAAGCCATCAACCATCTCAGTGGTTTCTGCCGCATAACTTGAACGGTAATTGATGACATAACGACTTGGCGGTGTTGTCCTGAGCACATCTCCACCAGAAAAAGCACCAAACAAGACTGTTTTATATTTTTTGGCAATAGGGACGGTTACTACCGCGGTAGGCGTCCCCACATTACCAATAACAGCGACAACATTATCTTCCTCAATGAGTGATCGCATATTTGAACCGGCACGCTCTGGCTCATAACCATCATCTTTAACGATAAGTTTAAGTTTGCGTCCGCCGACACCACCTTGGCTATTTACATAATGGAAATAACTGGCAATACCTGCTTGCATCTCTTTACCTAATGCAGCTGAAGGGCCGGTTAAAGCGGCGGTCATACCTACAGTTATCTTTTCTGCAGCCATAACACTTAAAGAAAACATCAATAAGATGCTGGTACCAACTAGTCTAATCACGGTTTATTTGATTCGTCTTCTAGCTTTTCATCAACTATCGGCTCATCATCCATCAGGATGCGATTTGCAGCCCCATCCATATCATCATATTGACCACTGCGTACAGCCCAAAAAAATATCCCAACACCTAGTAGACCAAGTAGCAACATACCGGGCAATAGGCCATAAATTACTTCCACAACTCACCTCTCAAACACTCGCCTTATTCTGGCGGCATTGCCAATCACTAATAATGAACTCACTGGCATAGTTAGTGCTGCCACAAGTGGGCTGACCAACGCCATCATCGCTAATGGCACCATAATCACATTATAAGAGATTGATAATACAATATTCTGTTTGATTGTGCGTAAAGTTCTACTTGCCAGTTGCCTAGCTTGTGCTACTTGCTGTAAATCATTATGTGACAATACGATATCTGCACTTTCTATCGATACGTCAGTGCCAGATGCTAATGCAATACCAATATCAGCCTGAATTAATGCTGGCGCATCATTCACTCCATCGCCAACCATCGCCACAATGTCACCCTGCTGTTGCAATTGGCGAACAACATCGGCTTTATCTTTTGGCATTACTTCTGCCAGCCGGGTGATATCGCCAAGTTCAGCCGTCACCGCAGCCACTACCGACTTTCTGTCCCCACTTAATACCGTAATGGCTATCTGCTGTTGCTGTAACTCGGCGATGATTGTTTTCACATCTGTGCGAAGTTCATCCATTAAACCAATTAGTCCTGATAGTACGCCATCAACAGCAACAAAGACACAGCTCACACCTTGTTGTTCTAGTTTATCGATTTGAGCTTGCTGTTGTTGTTTTCCTTTTATCTCATGTTTTAATAACCAAGCCTGTGTGCCAACCAATATCTGCTGGCCTGCTACCGTCGCCGTTACTCCTTCGCCAGGTGATGAAATAAAATCTGTTAGCGGGAGTAGCTCAAGTTGTTTCTCTCTCCCCGCCTGGTATACCGCCTTGGCCACACTATGTTCTGAGTATTGCTCAACAGATGCCGCTAAGATCAGTAAGTCATTTGGCGTCAGCTCAGAAAATGACTCAATATTCACCACCTGTAATTGACCTTGCGTTAAGGTACCAGTCTTATCAAATACTATATGAGTCACCTGTGATAATAATTCCAGAGCAGCCCCTTGTTTCACTAAAATTCCTCGACTAGCGCCTACACCGGTGGCCACAGCCACAGACATCGGTGTTGCCAAACCAAAAGCGCAAGGGCAAGTAATTATTAATACCGATGTGGCCGCCAATAACGCAATTTCAAAGTCAAGCTGATACCAATAGAAAAAGGTGAGCGTTGCTAGTGTTAAGGTAATGGATACAAACCAAGGAACCACTTTATCAGTAAGTGATTGAATGGGCGCTTTAGATGCTTGGGCCTCTTCCATCAACGTAACAATTTTTGCTAAGGCCGTGTTTCTTAATATCTGTTCAGCTTTGACTGTAAATGCACCTTCTCCATTAAGGCTGCCTGCCACCACCTTATCTCCTAAGGTTTTAACCACGGGTATTGATTCGCCAGTCAGCATAGATTCATCGACAGCACTTTGACCTTCCACAATGGTCCCGTCTACCGGGACCTTTTCACCGGGTTTAACTAAGACTAAATCACCAATAACAACTGAACGGAGTGGGAGAATTTGGTTGCCACTATCTGTAATTACTGTTGCCAATTTGGGTTGCATCTCTACTAAGCGGCTAGTTGCCGATAAGGCTTGTTTCTTTGATAACGCTTCTAGGTAACGACCGACCAGTATGACAAACAGAAAATTAACCACCGTATCAAAATACACATCGCCATGAACCGGGTTTATGACTGTGATGTACGTTGAATAACTATAGGTGGCGATGGCACCTATCGCTATCGGAAGATCCATCGTTAAATATCTGTGCCACAAACCTAACACCGCATTTTGCAAAAAAGGATAACCCGCATAAAGTAATGTGGGGGTGGCAATTATAAATCCTATCCACTGGAACCAATTGCGAAACTCACCTTGGTCTGCGCCGGAATACAATGCAATGGAAACCCACATCAAGTTCATCATCGCAAAACCAGCAAAGGCCATGCGATATAATAATCCTCGATGGCGACGCGCTATAGCACCTTCTGCAGTATCAGGATCAAACGGTACTGCTGAGTAACCAATATCACCCAAGCTCTGTAATAGTGTAGATAAAGAAGTCTGTTGATTATTCCAACGTAAGCGTAGACGTCTAGCTGTTAGATTCACTTCTGCTGATATAACACCGTTAACTTTAGCTAAGGAGTGCTCTATTAACCAAACACATGCTGCACAGTGAATGCCATCAATTAGTAAATTAATGGTGCGCTCATCACCAAGAGTATCAACATAATCAGTCTGAACTTCATCAGAATCATAGGACGCCAACTCTGCCGGTATTGCAGCCGGTGGGCTTAACGTTTCACCGGCTGGTGTCCTTTGATAAAAACTCTGTAGTCCGGCAGCATAAATAGTCTGACAAACAGTTTGACAGGAAAAACAGCAAAACTCACGTTCGACACCCGCCAATGAACTGCTAAAAAGATCAGTCTCATTAATAGGTAAACTACAGTGGTAACAGCTTTCAGACAAAATAACCTACTTCAGCCAATTATTAATTTGATGGATGCTAGCCTTGTATTAAGGAGAAATAGTGATACGTTTTGTAGTCAAAAATTCTTGCTCACCCCGTTTCGCTTCAACGATGAGATCCCATATTCCAGGTAGACTAAAACTGATATCGGCTGTGTAGACACCCGCTTGTTTCTTTGTCATTTCCACTGAAAAATCAGCGCGAGCATCAGATGGACGATAGGCATGAATCATTACAAAGTCCAAATCAAGTCCGACAGAGTTTTGTCCTTGCAACAATACCTCATAGCCTTGAACTTGATTAACACGCGTTTTTGTTGGTGCCAAGATCAAGCCTGTCCAGCCCAACGCTTTTTCTTGTTCTATGCGTTTTTGAGTCAGCTCATAGGCTTCACCACGTTCATAAAAATCTTCGACAACCAAATTTGGCGGCGACTTAAATGCAAGATAAATGAAAATGCCATTCGCCGTTAAAAACGTCACCAAAAATGCAAGCAATCCTAATACCCAAGGGTTTTTTAATGCTTGTGGATTCTTTTGAGAAATATTCATATTTTATTAACCTACTTATCTTGAGCCTATTTAGGCCCGATAAACATACTCTTATAATTAATCGATAGACTGGGATTAGAGATAACTTCGCCGGTAAAAATGATTGGCGCGATATCGTTATTTAGTTTCTCTAGTGGAATGCGAACTAAGGCAGTAATAGGAATCACCTTGCCGGGTTCAATCGTTAAAACATTATTCAAACCGTGTAGTGTCGCCCCCTCTAACCCTTTAATGCTGTATTGAATTTGTAACGGTTCTTTGGTTTTATTGAGCAACTTTAAGGTGTACTTATTTTGAATCGAGCCATCACTCAAACGGACAAATAACGGCTGACGCTGATGAATAACTTTAAATTCTGTCGGTGATAAATTAATGAATCCATAGATAACACCAGATAACGCTGTGAGTAATATTAGGCTATAAATAATGACCCGCGGACGTTTAAACCACGTGGCAACATTAACATTATGATGTAACTCTTTATATGAGGCATATCGAATCAAACCATGAGGTTGATGAGTTTTCTCCATAATACTGTCGCAAGCATCAATGCACATGCCACAAGTAATACAGCCTTCTTGTTGGCCTTTTCGTATATCAATACCTGTCGGACACACGGCAACACAAACATTACAATCTATGCAACTACCTTTATGCGCGTCTAGCTGACCTTTTTTGACCTTGCCTCGTGGCTCGCCACGCTCGGCATCATAAGAAGGCAGAACGGTATCCTGGTCATACATGACACCTTGCAGGCGTGCATATGGACATAACCAAAAGCAGACTTGCTCACGCATAAAACCGGCAAAAAGATAGGTTCCCCCGGTAAACATGCCTAACACTACCCACGCGGGCATAGCTGCCTGCAAGTTTAAATAGTCATGCCAAAGTTGAAAGGCATCGGTGAACCAGGCGGTAAACGAGACCCCCGTTAATACTGCAATAGCCAGCCACAAGCTGTGTTTTGACACAACACGTACTGTTTTATTCAGTGTCCATGGTGCATTTTTGAATTTTAATGCTTTCTGTGGGGTATTACCTTCCAGCTTAGTTTCAATAAAAGTATAGACATCTGTCCACACAGTTTGAAAACAAAAATAGCCACAAAAAACACGGCCGGCGACACTGGTTACCGCTGCCAATAAAATGGCAAAAAATAACAATGTCAGCGATAACATCCAGATATCTTGCGGGAAGACCGTGATATCTAAAAAGTTAAATTGGCGATTTGGAATATCAAACAATACAGCTTGATCACCATTCCAGCGAAAATAGGGGCCAAAAAATAGAACTAACCAGATTGACATGCCAAACCATTTAAGCCGACGGAAACGACCAGCCATGCGTTTTGCTACGATTTTTATCCCGCCGGCATTGACGTGCCAGTCACGTGTTTCTTGATAAATATCATCAATATTTCCAACTGGAATGTTCTGTTTTTCAGTCACTTACGGAAACCTCAAAGGTGAAACAATTTCACAAAATTGCATCGTCACAATATAAGCATTCCCTTATCTTATACTATCAATCACTAACTACTAAAAAGCCGACAATCATGCCGGCTTTTTAGTTCACAGAAGGAGAGTGAATTATTCGGTGTCCGACTTCTTATCCATATTTTTAATCACGTTATAACCAATCACAGCGCCCACTACAATAGTAATAACTACACTCGCAAGGGTTGCAATTACGACAGCATCAATTTGCATTTTTCTACTCCTAACTGACAGCCCCAGCCATAACAGAAGGGGGGAAATCAATAATTATTGGCCACCGCCAAACTGGTGAACATAAACAGCTAACTTCTTAATCTCTGTTTCTGTTAATCGTTCCGCTTCGTCGCCGTCAAGTTCGTCATCCCAATCAATCTCATTAGGATCTTCATCTTCTTCAATGGCATATTGTCTAGCTTCTATCATGATGGCCAGCTTTTCACTCCACTGTGGCATCACCGCAATACGAGTCGCAGGATCGTTAGCGGCATTCACACCATGAAGAATGGTATGTCTAATTTGTTCTTCATCACCTGAAAAACGCCAGATTTTATCGGTGAAGTTTGCAGAGCCCATCGCTTTCACACCTTTTGCATCAGCTCCGTGACAAGCAACACAGCCCTTAGTGTTATATAAAGCTAAACCAGCTTCATTTTTCACACCCTTTGAGCTATCAATTACAAACTGAACCAGTTGATCAACTTCTTCAGAATTAAGTAAGTCAGCATGAGCGGGCATCATCCCAGCTCGGCCATTAGCAATACTCATCATAATTTCATTGATAGTTCCACCAAACAACCAGTCATCATCAGCTAAAACTGGATAGCCAGCGCCTTCCACCGGAGTCCCGCCCATACCATGACAAGCAGCACAGTTATCACCAAACAGTACTTTACTCGAACCAATGGCATAATTAAGCATTTCTTGATCAGCGAGAATTTCTTCTGCCGTCATCATCGCTAATTTCTTTTCAAACGGTCCACGTCTCGCTTCAACTTTTGCTAAATCTTCTTTGTACTCTTTGATCTGCGTCCAACCTAACAAACCTTTAGTACTACCATTTACCAACGGTAATGATGGGTACAAAACAAAATACACTACAACGAGTAAACCACTCAAATAAAGTGCATTTAACCACCAACGTGGACAGGGGTTATTTAACTCCCTGATTCCATCCCACTCGTGGCCAGTATCGGTCACCTGATCAGGCTTTTTTTTATTAGCTGCCATCTTCTTTCTCCGCGTTTTCCTCATCATCCATCAGCATAGTGCGATGTGACTCTAAACTATCTTTGTTTTTTGGATTAAGCGCCCAAAAATAAACAATAACCATTAATACAAAGATAATCACTGTCAATATCATGCCGAACCAGTCATTTCCAGTCATCGCACTCCAGTCAGTATGAAAATACTCCTGTATCTTAGTCACGATAATCTCTACCTGGTTCGAATTTAATCATAGTGCCCAATACCTGAAGGTAAGAAACCAAGGCTTGCATCTCTGTTTTACCTTCAACAGATTCAGCTGCAGCGTTAATATCTTCATCCGAGTACGGCACGCCTAATACTTTCATTGCCTTCAGGCGTTTTTCCATGCCGGCACCATCAATTGTGGCATCATCCAACCATGGATAATTAGGCATCACTGACTCAGGTACAACACTACGTGGCGCACGTAAATGTTGAATATGCCAAGCATCAGAATATTTGCCACCGACACGAGCAACATCTGGCCCAGTACGTTTAGACCCCCATTGGAATGGATGATCATACTTTGATTCAACCGCCAGTGAATAATGACCATAACGATCTTTCTCATCACGGAAAGGACGAATCATTTGTGAATGACATAAATAACACCCTTCACGTTGGTAAATATCACGACCAGCCAACTCTAATGCGGTATATGGTCGCACTCCAGTTAACTCTTCGTATTCTGGATGATTAACATCCTCAAAGGTCGTATCCAAATAGAACAGGGGTACGATTTCAACAATACCGCCCACTGAGACAATCATTGCTGTTGCGAGCACTAAAGCCCAGACATTTTTTTCCAACTTTTCCTGAAAGGAGATCGGTTCGTTTGAATTAGGATTAGACATTCCAGTCTCCTTTAAATATTAGCGGCTACAGCCATCTTTTCAGATGGATTAGCAATGGCTTTACGAATGGTGACGGTAATGTTAAACAACATCACACAGGCACCTAAGAAGAAAATCAGGCCGCCAGCAGCACGCATCGCATAATAAGGGTGCATTTGAGCAACCGATTCAACAAAGGTATAAGCCAAGTTACCGTAGTCATCATACGCACGCCACATTAGCCCCTGCATAATGCCTGATACCCACATCGCGGTGATATAGACAGCAGTACCAATGGTCGCCATCCAGAAGTGTAGATTAACTAATTTCACCGAATAGATGGTGGTACCCCATAAACGTTCTACCATATGGTAAATCGCACCAATAGAGACCATGGCTACCCAACCTAAAGCACCTGCATGTACATGACCGATAGTCCAGTCAGTGTAATGAGATAAAGCATTCACTGTTTTTGCAGCCATTACAGGGCCTTCAAACGTTGACATGGCATAGAATGCTAACGATACAATCAAGAACCGTAGAATATAATCGGTACGTAATTTATCCCATGCACCACTTAAAGTGAACATACCGTTAATAGCGCCACCCCATGAAGGGATAATCATCGCCAGAGAAATAGCCGCAGCTAATGAACCTGTCCAATCCGGCAGAGCTGTATATTGTAAATGGTGAGCCCCTAGCCAGACATAACCAAAGGTTAATCCCCAGAAGTGAATGACCGATAAGCGGTATGAATAAACGGGGCGATTGGCTTGCTTAGGTACAAAGTAATACATGATGCCTAAGAAACCTGCTGTCAGGAAGAAACCTACTGCGTTGTGCCCCCACCACCATTGAATCATCGCATCTTGCACGCCAGCAAAGATTGAATATGATTTCCACATTGACACTGGAATAGCCAAACTATTAACCACGTGTAAATAGGTGATCATGATCATCATCGCTAGGAAGAACCAGTTGGCCACATAGATATGTGACACTTTACGAATCGACAACGTCATGATGAAATTAAAGCTATAAGCCAACCAGACAACTGCCAACAATATATCTAAAGGCCATTCCATTTCTGCATATTCTTTAGATTGAGTGATACCTAATGGCAAAGTGATAGCAAAGCCAAGAATCACTAAGTTCCAACCCCAAAAGGTAAACCAAGCCAATTTATCACTCCATAAACGCACACCGGAGGTACGTTGGACGATGTAATAGGCTGTTGCCATCAGTGTAGACCCACCAAAGGCAAAAATAACGGTATTGGTATGTAATGGACGCAGGCGGCCAAAACTAATGTATGGATTGTCAAAGTTCAGAACAGGCCACGCCAATTCCGAAGCTATCCACACGCCAATGCCAGTACCAAGTACCAAGTAGACAACCGACATATAGGCGAACCACTTGACGATATCAAAATTATATTGCTGCTGCTTCGCTTGCATAGCGATCACACCTTCTCTCAATGAAAAACATTATCTCTCCCCCTATATTTAGAGGCATTGATCCACTTCCATTACACTTATAAATAAAGCATCGCTGCATTTTACAGCAAATTTATCTCCAGACTTCTCTAGAATGCATGATCTAGATCAAACACTGCAAGGAAATACTGAACCTAAGAATTATTTACTTTATTTATATGCGTAATCGTTAATTTTCCCTTACTTTGACCTCTAGGGTCAAGTTGCTCACTCGAACAAAACACCTGTGATTCTCTAAAAAAACTTAGGAATTCATTCACTTGTAACTATTAACCGTAAATATCTCGACCAATAAATAATCGCATAACTTTTGTAAGTGATTTCGACTTGCGTACTTTTGAATAACGTTGCTAGACATTTACCACCAAGGCAACTCGCCGGCCTTCGGCAATTACTAAATTGTATGTTCTACACGCAGGACCTAATGCCATAGTTTCAACACCAATGCCATTAGCATTAAAAGCAACCACTATCTCAGGGGAAAGAGATGAAATAGTAGGATCGGAAACAAATATTAACAGTTCAAGTTCCAGGCTTTTTAAAAGGGAAATATCACTTTCGCTCAATCCTGAAGCAGATTGAGCTTCTCTATCAGTAATTATTTGGTTTGGACTCAGAATCAAACCTTTATCTAATTGAATTGATTCTGAATTATTGTTTGATGTTACAACCATATGGCCATGACCATAGGATTGGATCTGATTTTTGTCTGCTACTGTTTCCAGACTAAATTTCATTTGGCTTTCGTTTAGAAACCGGCGGCGTCATTGACCCGATCACGAAGTTCTTTACCCGGTTTAAAGTGCGGCACATACTTCTCATCCAACTCTACCGACTTACCACTTTTTGGGTTACGACCCACTCTTGGTGGACGGTGATGTAAAGTAAAACTGCCAAAACCGCGAATTTCGATACGATCGCCAGTAGATAAGCTTTCACTCATTTGTTCAAGAATTTGCTTAACTGCAAGTTCAACATCTCTATAGTTCAATAGAGGCTGTTTTTCAGATAATATTTCAATCAAATCTGACTTGGTCATGTTTTCAAAATCCTTACTATTAATGTTTAAACACTAATTTTTATATTCAGTTAATTTCTAGGGCTCACGATAAAAAATAAGCACCTGAACAAGTCGTTCAGGTGCTTATCATTCTTTAGATCAATTAACTATCTTTCTGATCCATTTGCTCTTTCAACAAGTCACCTAATGTTGTGGCGCTACTTGCAACGTTTGAGTAATCTTTTAATGCTTGAGTTTCTTCTTGGTCATCTTTCGCTTTAATTGATAGAGTCAAACTGCGATCTTTACGTGACATACCAGTAAATTTAGCTTCAACTTCATCGCCCACTGATAAGACTTTGCTTGCATCTTCAGTACGTTCACGTGAAATGTCAGCAACACGGATATAACCGTCAACACCTTCAGCTAACGCAACAGTTGCACCGCGTGCATCAACTTCAGTGACTTTACCCGTAACGATTGTGCCACGTGGATGTTCAGCAAGATATTCCGAGAAAGGATCATCTTGTAATTGTTTGATACCTAATGAGATACGCTCACGTTCAGGATCAATAGCCAATACAACAGCTTCTAACTCATCACCTTTCTTGTAATCACGAATTAATTCTTCGTTATCTTCTTCCCATGAGAGGTCAGATAAATGGATCAAGCCATCGATGCCACCATCAAGACCGATGAATACACCAAAGTCAGTGATAGATTTAATTGCACCAGAAACTTTGTCACCCTTGTTATGAGTCATTGCGAACTCTTCCCAAGGATTAACTTTACATTGTTTGATACCTAGTGAGATACGACGACGTTCAGCATCGATATCCAATACCATAACTTCAACTTCATCACCAAGCTGAACCATCTTAGATGGGTGTACGTTTTTGTTAGTCCAGTCCATTTCAGACATGTGAACTAAACCTTCAACACCATCTTCGATTTCAACAAAACAACCGTAGTCAGCGATGTTAGTAACTTTACCTTGAAGACGGCTGCTGTTTGGATAACGGCGCGCGATATCTTTCCAAGGATCATCACCCATTTGTTTCAAGCCAAGTGACACACGTTCACGTTCTTTATCAAACTTAAGAACTTGAACTGAAATTTCATCACCGATAGTAACAACTTCAGATGGGTGCTTAACACGCTTCCAAGCCATATCTGTGATATGAAGAAGACCATCAATACCACCAAGGTCAACGAATGCACCGTAGTCAGTAAGATTTTTAACAATACCTTTAACAGTTTTGCCTTCTTCTAATGTTTCTAATAATGCTTCGCGTTCAACACTGTTTTCTGCTTCCATAATGGCGCGGCGAGAAACAACAATGTTGTTGCGTGGACGATCAAGTTTAATTAATTTGAACTCGAGTTCTTTACCTTCAATATGTGATGTATCACGAATAGGACGTACATCAACTAACGAACCAGGTAAGAAAGCACGTACATTTTCTAATTCAACAGTGAAGCCACCTTTGACTTTACCTGAAATAACACCAACGACTGTTTCGTTAGCTTCAAATGCATGCTCTAAAGTAATCCATGCTTCAGCAGCTTTGGCTTTTTCACGTGACAACTGAGTTGCACCAAAACCATCTTCTAGTTTTTCTAACGAAACATCGACCAAATCACCAACTTCTACAGTGATTTCACCTTTCTCGTTAAAAAATTCTTCTACTGGAATCGCACCTTCCGATTTAAGACCAGCATTAACCATGACAACATCAGTACCAACATTGACAACCGTACCGGTTACAATTTTGCCTGGTTGCATTGGTGTTGAAGTTAGACTCTCTTCAAAGAGTTCAGCAAAGCTTTCGCTCATTATTATTTATCCTTGACCCTACCTTAAGACTGATAGAATCGCCCAAAATACCTGCCTAAAGCAGGAAGTTAAAAAAGTTCATTACCTAAAATTTAGTAATAAACACCTAAAGTTCATCAGAGCAATGTGCTCTAACGCGCTCAAAAACCGCATCAATTCCCATCGTTGTAGAATCTAGTAACAGCGCATCATCGGCTGGCCTTAAAGGCGCTGCCGTACGTTGACTATCTCGCACATCTCGCTCGGAAATTTCTATAATAAGATCAGAAAGGTTACTCTCAATTCCTTTTTCTTTCAACTGCTTATATCTTCTTTGTGCACGCTCTTCGGCACTTGCACTCAAAAAGACCTTATAAACTGCATGTGGAAAGATAACTGTACCCATATCCCGACCATCAGTTACCAAACCAGGTGACTGACAAAAGTCGCGTTGCCGCTGTAATAATGCGGCACGAACGGTAGGTAAAACAGCTACTTTTGAAGCTGCATTTCCTGCTTGTTCAGATCGAATCAAAGTGCTCACATCTTCATCTTCTAACCGAACAATTAACTGATCGTCTTCTATAGTAAAGACGACTTTTAATTCAGAGGCTAACTCTGCCAATGCCAATTCATCATCAAATTCAATATGATGCTTTATCGCAGCTTGTGCTAACACCCGGTATATCGCACCACTATCTAAATAGTGCCAACCAAGTTCTTTAGCCATTAATTGTGCGATTGTACCTTTGCCAGAACCACTTGGACCGTCAATAGTTAATACAGGATAATCAGTCATCGAGTTCATCTATCTCTAAACCTGCATCACTTGCCAAACCGACAAAATTTGGAAATGACGTGGCTACATTTGCACAATCATTAATTTGAATCGTACCGCCAGCTTGCAAACCAGCCATGGCAAATGACATTGCAATTCGATGGTCTCCATGGCTTTCGACTTCACCCGATCCTATCGGACCACCGTGAATTATAATACCGTCTGGTGTTGCTTTAGCATCGACACCTAAAATTTCAAGTCCATCTGCCATTGCTTGAATTCGATCACTTTCTTTAACGCGTAATTCTTCTGCACCCGTTAATACTGTTTTACCATCAGCGCAGGCTGCAGCTACAAATAAGGCTGGGAATTCATCAATCGCTAACGGTACTTGCTCTTCAGGAATATCAATCCCTTTAAGCGGCGCATATTTAACACGAATATCAGCCACAGGTTCACCACCTGTCACTCGTTCATTTGAAAGTGTTATATCTGCGCCCATCAAACGTAGGATATTGATAACACCAATACGCGTTGGATTAATCCCTACATGCGTTAATGTGAGATCTGAGTCTTCTGAAATCGCGGCACCTACCATGAAAAAGGTAGCCGATGAAATATCTGCTGGCACATCAATTGATGTTGCAGTAAGTTTGCCGCCACCTTCAATTGTTACTGTATCGCCATCAACTTCAACTTTATACCCCATGCCTTGTAACATGCGCTCGGTATGATCACGTGTAGGCGCAGGTTCTTTTACTGTAGTTGTACCTTCGGCATACAAACCAGCTAACAGCACGCATGACTTAACCTGAGCACTAGCCATTGGCAGAACGTAATTAATGCCTTTTAATTTGCTACCACCGTTAATTTTTAATGGTGGCTTGCCTTCATTACTATCAATTGATGCACCCATCTCAGCTAAAGGATCGGTGACCCGACGCATAGGACGACCGGATAATGATGTATCACCAGTTAAGGTGCTCTCAAAATTCTGACCGGCAAGCAGGCCACTTAATAATCGAATTGAAGTGCCTGAATTACCTAAATAAATATCTTTATCAGCAGCTTTTAATCCATGCATACCCACGCCATGAATCGTCACGTTACCATTTTCTGGACCTTCAATTTCAACACCCATGGCACGAAAAGTCGCTAATGTCGCTAGTGCATCTTCACCTTCAAGAAAACCACTAACCTGAGTTGTACCTTCAGCTAATGAGCCCAACATAATGGATCGATGTGAAATTGATTTATCGCCAGGTACGCGGAATTTCCCCTGTAACTTACCGCCCGGCTGAACAATATATTTTTTATTAAGCTCGCTACTCACGCTTTCAACTCCGCTACTAACTCTAATTCCAAGTGGGCAAATTCCACATACTCAAACTTCACTATTATCAATTAAGCCTGGCTCATTAAATCGCGTATCACGTGCTTGTTTGGCACGCTTAAATACATCGATCAAATAATCGCCATCCTGATTTTCAATCGCAGCTTCTATTTTGTTTAGATCTTGGTGATATTGATGCAATAAACCTAAAATCGCATCTTTATTAGTTAAACAAATATCCCGCCACATCACCGCATCGCTAGAAGCAATACGTGAAAAATCTCTAAAACCGCCAGCGGCATAGCGCAAAACATCATCGCAATCATCACGGTCAGCCAGCATCCCCACCAAATTAAAGGCTAATACATGAGGCAAGTGGCTGGTCGCAGCTAACACCACATCGTGATGTTCAACGTCCATATCAAATACTTCTGCACCTGTTTGTTGCCACATATCCCTAACTGCAGCCAGTGCATCGGCATTTGTTTCTTCAACAGGGGTTAAGACCACACGATGATCTTGATACAAAGTAGCAAAAGCCGCTTCCGGTCCACTACGCTCAGTTCCTGCTATTGGATGTCCTGGCACAAACTGGCTGAACTTATCACCTAAGGCAGATTTAGCAGCTGTAACTACTTGAGCTTTAGCACTTCCTCCATCAGTGATAATGGCACCTTCTTTAACATGCTCAGCAAGCTCAACTAAAACCGGTTCCATCGCAGCCATAGGTACTGCAAGAAAGATGACATCTGCATCCTGTACAGCTTCAGCAATACTATTCGCCACTTTATCTATCACACCCAACTCTAAGGCTTGCTGGCGCACTTCTTCAGTACGAGAATAACCAATGACTTCTTTAACCATACCCGCCTTTTTCAAGGCTAATGATAACGAGCCACCAATTAGACCGACGCCGATAATCGCTAACTGATTAATCATAGTTATTGTCCTAATACTTCAGCTAAAGCAGTTAAAAATCGTTGATTTTCAGACTTTAGCCCAATACTGACTCGAATATGTCGAGGTAAACCGTAGTTGGCCACAGGTCTGACAATCACACCTTTATGTAATAAAGCATCAAATACGTCATCACCTTTCTTGCCAACATCTACCGTCACAAAATTACCTTTTGAAGGTATTGATGTTAGTCCCATAGCTTCAAATCCAGCTAATAACTGTGCCATACCTGCATCATTAGCATGCTTAGTTTTAACTAAATATTCATCATCATTCACAGCGGCAGTTGCAGCTGCTAAAGCCAAGCTATTTACATTAAATGGCTGTCTGATACGGTTTAATAAATCTGCCACTTCAGGATTAGATAAGGCATAACCAACTCTTAATCCTGCCAAGCCATAGGCCTTGGAAAAAGTACGAGTAATGATTAGATTTGGATATTTAGCCAGCCAATCAATTGTATTTTCCAGTTGTTCACCATATTCAACATACGCTTCATCTATAACAACCAACGTTTGTTCTGGCACTTGTTTCACAAACTGTTCTAGCTCTGTCGAAGATAAATGTGTGCCTGTTGGATTATTCGGGTTCGCAATGAATATTAACTTAGTTTTAGCAGTGACTAGACTCAACATCATATCGAGGTCATGGC
This sequence comes from Methylophaga sp. 42_25_T18, assembly GCA_002163085.1. GTDB lineage: Bacteria > Pseudomonadota > Gammaproteobacteria > Nitrosococcales > Methylophagaceae > 41-12-T18. The sequence continues at coordinate 31,045 of MAAJ01000008.1, forward strand.
CATAATCTTTCGCTGGAGCAATGATGGCTTGAGCGCCAATCGCTTGGGTCACCAATGGATAAACGGCAAAAGCATACTGAGAAAACATCACTTCATCTACTGGTGATACAAATGCTCTGGCAATCATTTCCAATACATCGTTAGAACCGTTGCCCAGTGTGATTTGATCTACACCAAGCTTATATTTTTCAGCCAATGCTGTTTTTAAGCTAAAGCCATTACCATCAGGGTATCGAGTCAGCTCTTGGCTGGCTGCATTTACCGCCTCTATCGCTGCTGGCGACGGGCCTAACGGGTTTTCATTTGAGGCTAACTTAACAATATCGCTTAAACCATACTCACGTTGTAACTCGTCAATTGGCTTACCAGGCACATAAGGTTGCAGCTTAGTTACGCAATCTAATGCTAAATCACAAAATGTCATGCGTCCTCCTGCTTATGCCTAAAGCTATCAATAATTAATAATGCAGCACCGACACAGATGGCTGAGTCAGCAATATTAAATGCCGGAAAATGATAACTACCGTAGTAATTATAAAAGTCCAAAAAGTCGACCACATAGCCAAGGAGCACACGGTCAATTAAGTTTCCAACTGCACCACCTAAAATCAAACTGATAGATATGGCTTCTAGCCTTGCTGATGAGTTCAAACGCTTTAGCCAGACGAATAAAACAGCACTAACCACGAATGCAATTACAGCAAAAAACCAACGCTGCCAGCCACCCGCCTGTGCTAAAAAGCTAAAAGCCGCGCCTGTGTTATGAGCCATGGTTAAATTAAAAAATGGTACTACCGCAACCGTCTCATACAAAGATAGCCAAGAGGACATAAACCATTTTGATGCTTGGTCTAATACCAAAACCAGAGCACTTAACCATAACCACTTCAACATAATCAGCTGCTTTTAAACTTATGCAAACGAACGCTGTTCACCGTCACCATCGACATTATCGATGCAACGATTACAAAGTTCAGGGTGCGTATCGTCTTGACCTACTTCTTCAGTTTGATGCCAGCAACGATCACAGCGATTATTCTCCGATGCTGATAACACCAAAGATAGACCTTCAACTGATGTGGCAATTGAATCGGTCGGTTTGTCAGTAGCAGCTAATAAGCTTGCTCGTGAGGTAATTAAAATAAATTTCAATTCATCACCCAGTTTCTCTAATTGGGCCAAAAGTTCTGGTTCAGCATAAAGACTAACTTCAGCCGTTAAACCACCTTTAATTTTGCCATCATTTCGTAAGGCTTCCAGTTCTTTCGAAGTCGCATCACGCACTTCAAACACTTGATTCCAGAAAGCTAAATCTAAGTCTGCATCCGCAGCTAAAGGAGATAAACCTTCATACCATGTATTCAAAAATACTGACTCGTTACGCTCACCGGGTAAATACTCCCATAACTCATCGGCAGTAAATGACAAGATAGGCGACATCCAACGTGTTAACGCTTCCAATATATGATACATCGCTGTCTGAGCCGAACGGCGACCTACGCTACTTCCCTGCATTGTATATTGACGATCTTTAGTGATATCTAAATACAAACTACCCATTTCTTGGGCACAGAAATTATGAATTTGCTGATAAATCGTGTGGAACTGATACTTATCGTAGGCTTCAACAATTGTTTGCTGACATTCATAAGCACGATCAACCGCCCATTGATCTAATGCCAACATATCTTCGTGGTTAACTAAATCTGTTGCCGGATTAAAATCAGATAAATTCGATAATAAATAACGGGCTGTGTTTCGAATACGTCGGTATGAATCAGCAGTACGTTTTAAAATCTCATCTGATACGCTCATTTCAGCACTATAGTCTGACGATGCTGCCCATAAACGAATAATATCAGCACCCAAGTTATTAACTACTTTTTGTGGTGCAACCACATTACCTACTGATTTCGACATTTTCTTGCCGTTAGCATCCACCACAAAACCATGAGTTAAAACTGCTTTATAGGGTGCTTTACCGGTTGAGGCTATCGATGTTAATAAAGAAGACTGGAACCATCCACGGTGTTGGTCACTGCCTTCCAAGTACAAATCAGCAGGACTGTTTAAGTAATCACGACGCGCTAAGACACAGGCATGGGAAACACCTGAATCAAACCATACATCTAAAGTATCACTTACTTTGTCATAATCTGCGGCTTCATCGCCTAACCAGTCGCTAATCTCTGATTCAAACCAGGCATCAATGCCTTGCTGCTCAACTTTCTGAGCAACTTGCTCCATTAATTCCTGAGTTTTTGGATGCAGTTCACCTGTTTGTTGATGCACAAATAATGGGATCGGTACCCCCCAAGTACGTTGGCGAGATACACACCAATCTGGGCGTCCTTCAACCATGCCTTCAATACGTTTCTGACCCCATTCAGGCATCCATTGTGTATCGGTAATTGCATCCATTGCCGCTTTTCGCAGACCACTTTGATCCATGCTGACAAACCATTGTGGGGTCGCACGAAAAATAATCGGGCTTTTATGACGCCAACAATGTGGATAGCTATGTTGAATATCGACATGTTTTAGCAATACATCTTTTTCAATCAATAATTCAATGACATTAGGATTCGCCTTAAATACCGACTGACCGGCAAAGATCTCAGTATCCGGTAAGAAGACACCATTTGAACCAACAGGGTTATAAACTTCTAAGTCATATTTTAAACCAACAGTGAAATCATCTTGACCATGACCAGGGGCAGTATGAACGGCACCCGTACCGGCTTCGGCAGTCACATGGTCACCTAAGATAAGAGGCACTTGTTTGTCATAAAATGGGTGTTGTAACAATAAACCTTCAACATCTTCACCTTTACAACGCGCAATGACTTCACCTGTCATGCCGTAGCGTTCTAATGCTGATTCATATAATTCTGCTGCTAATAACAAACGTTCATCACCCGCTTGCACCACAACATAATCGTAAGCAGGATTTAATGAAACCGCTTGGTTAGCAGGCAATGTCCACGGTGTGGTTGTCCAAATAGGTACACTGATTTTTCCTGTACCCGTTGAGTTAGTAGCAGCTTCAAATGCAGCGTTATCAACAACCGTAAAACGAACATCAATTGCGGGTGATGTTTTGTCTTCGTATTCAACTTCAGCTTCAGCCAAAGCACTGCCACAATCAACACACCAATGAACAGGCTTTACACCTTTATGTAAATGACCTTGTTTCACAATTTCATTCAAGGTGCGAATAATGTCAGCTTCAAAGCTAAAGTCCATGGTCAGATATGGGTTATCCCACTCTGCCAATACACCTAAACGTTTAAAATCTTCACGCTGGCCATCAACTTGTTTTTGGGCATAAACACGACATGCCGTTCTAAACTCGGCTGCTGTTACTTTTTTACCTGGTTTACCAATTTTCTTTTCAACATTCAGTTCGATTGGCAAACCATGACAATCCCAGCCCGGCACATACGGCGTATCAAAACCACTTAGCGTTTTTGACTTAAGAATAATATCTTTAAGAATTTTATTAACTGCGTGGCCAATATGAATATCTCCATTGGCGTATGGAGGACCATCATGCAAAATAAATGCAGGTCGACCTTTTGCCTTCTCACGCATTTTTTCGTACAGATTAATATCCTGCCAACGCTTTAAAATTAAAGGTTCACGGTTAGGCAAACCAGCCTTCATCGGAAACTTGGTTGCGGGTAGGTTAAGGGTCTGTTTATAATCGGCCACTAGTTCACTCGTAGGTTCAAAATCAACGGAAACGGCTAATTATACGGGTTTTTGTTGCTGACCTAAATCATTGAAACAAGTTTATTTTTCTATTTATGATTACGTTAGCAGTATGATTTGCAGTAATATATTGTGCTGTTTAGCAAATTACACTTTTTGGACACATCTATAATGGCAACAACTGGCAAGGTCATCATCCAAGGCCTTACACAAGACGGTAATAAATTTCGCCCTAGCGATTGGGCTGAACGCCTGTGTGGTGCCGTTGCAACTTATGGCCCTGGCCGCCGGATTATTTTTCACCCTAATGTAAAACTCGCGGCAATCGAAGGCGTGAAATGTGTGGTGATTGATGCAAGCTTAGAAGAAGATGATGAAATGTTATTTGAGTTTCTTACTGACTTTGCCGATGAAAACAAGCTTCAAACCATAAGAACCGATACGTTTCCTTTAGAAAAATAAATCTGTTTCCAACTAAGCAAGCTATCGTAATAATCTATTCAGCAGTGGCATCTTCCTGATCTGGCCAATTCTGGATATAGTTTTTAAGAAGTTTATTCTCAAACTGGGCCTTTTTAAGTAACTCTTCCACAATATCAGTTATCGATAACATACCTTCCAACTTACCATCATAAACCACCGGTAAATGACGAATATTGTGATCTACCATCATTTTCATCACTTCTTCCAACGTATTATCTGGATGACAAGTGATTGGATTTGGCGTCATAGCATGAGATACGGTAAGGGGCGTCCACATCGCATGTTTTTCATGCAAAATGGTTAATAAGTCTCGCTCAGAGAGTATGCCTACTAGTTCATCGTTCTGAGTCACTACCAGAGAACCGATTCGATGATCCATCATTAAGGTTACGGCGTGATCTAAAGAGTCTTCAGGCCCTAAACCAATCACAGGTTTACCTTTATTCTTAGTAATGGTCCTTACTTTCATTCCACTTACCCTCTTTGAATTAACAGGCTTAGTGTTATTCTGCTTCAGAATGAGTAAAAAAGGCAAGTTTCAGTAGTGATATAAGCATGTTAGTCTCCATTCATTCTTTTCAACAATGATATTAGTTTGATGAAACCAACGTTACCATCAATCAATTCGAGCCAGCTAAAAGCTGATCTATATCTGCAACTTTCTCGTATGGAGGAGGCAGGCCTGACACCACAACATGCTGTGGAAGTACTGGATAGTCATCACAACAAAACCACCAAACACCTTAAACTATTTCAACAATACCTGAAAGCAGGCAAGTCGATTACTGAATCGGGATTTAATGCTGGTATTTTTTCAACGTTTGATAAAGAGATCATTCATGCTGGCGAAACCAGCGGTAATATGGAAAACGTTTATAAGCAACTCGCTAAGCTCTACGCTAACAAAGCAATAAACATTAAGCAGATAAAAACAAAACTCTCTTTGCCTGTATTAATATTAACCCTATTCATTTTTATTCAGCCTCTGCCCGCTTTAATAGTAAATACAATTTCAGCATCGGAGTATCTTTGGGCTAGTATCGGAACACTGCTTAGAATCGCCCTACTCTTCTATATCATCCTTAACTTAGTCAGTTGGTTAACGCGTGGCCCGCTTAAATTTCTCGGACTTGCTAAATCTATCTATCAACTACAACTATTACTGCCTTGGATTTCAAAATGGTTCCTTACTAGACAAATTAATAATTTCTTAACGTATCTGAGTTTAATGTTATCTGCAGGTATCGCCATATCAGAGGCGTTACCAAAAGCAATCAACACTATCAACAACCCTTTATTTGGATCTAAATTTAATCCTGCTGCCTCGGCAATTAACAAGGGGAGCAGCTTGACGGAATCTTTAAGACTCGTTCCTGAAATGGATGAAAAGATCATTCAACAAATAAAAATTGGAGAAGAAAGTGGCAAACTAGCTGAAACTATTCAACACTTCACCAACATTAAACGTAATGAGTTAATCGCCCAAGACAACTTTTTAGCTGAGTGGATACCTAGAATAATCTACTTTCTTATCGTGAGCATAGTGGCCTATTCAATTGTAACTGGCCCAACGCTTAGTTCGATTTAAAAAGGCTCCGCAAACGGTCTACACAGTATTATTAGGTATGTTCACGTGTAGATTTGAATTCGATCTCAGGCCAGCGTTCGATGGTTAAATCAAGATTTACTCTAGTAGGCGCAATGTAAGTCAAGCCTCCCGCGCCATCTAAAGCTAAATTCAATGCTGCTTTTTTCTTAAACTCTTCTAATTTCTTTGAGTCATCACAATATACCCAGCGTGCGGTATAGACCTGTACGGGTTCATAAACACAATCAACGTTGTACTCACCTTTTAAGCGGTGCACAACCACATCAAATTGCAAGACACCGACCGCACCCAAAATCAAATCATTATTTTCCAATGGTCGAAACAGCTGGGTAGCGCCTTCTTCACTTAATTGTTGCAAGCCTTTTAATAAGGCTTTCATCTTCAGTGGATCTTTTAATCGAACGCGACGGAATAATTCCGGTGCAAAATAGGGAATACCTGTGAACTGAAGATCTTCACCTTGAGTGAAGGTATCACCAATCTGAATCGTGCCATGATTATGTAAACCCATGATGTCACCCGGCCAGGCCTCTTCAGCTTGGGCACGCTCTGCCGCCATAAAGGTCACCGCATTGGCGATAACGACGTCTTTACCCGTTCTAGCGTGACGTATCTTCATACCTTTTTTATACTGCCCTGAACACACGCGTAAAAAGGCAATGCGATCTCGATGCTTGGGATCCATATTGGCTTGGATCTTAAAGACAAAACCACTAAACGGCTCTTCACTGGCCTCAACGTGTCTTGTTTTGGTTGCCCGGCCTTGTGGTGCAGGCGCAATGTCCACAAATGAATCCATTAATTCGGTTATACCGAAATTATTCATCGCACTGCCAAAAAATACTGGGGACAATTCACCCGCTAAAAAAGCCTCATGATCATATTCATGACTTGCACCACGTACTAAATCAATTTCTTCACGTAATTCCTCAGCCATATCACCGAACAATTCGTCTAAACGAGGATTATCCAAGCCTTCAACTATTTCACCAACTTGATCACTATGAGGCTCAAAAAGATGAACACTGTCTTTTTCTAGATGGAAGATACCCTTGAAATTTTTTCCCATACCAATCGGCCAGGTAATCGGGGCACAGCGAATATTAAGAATAGATTCAACCTCATCTAAGATATCAATGGGATCACGTCCTTCCCTATCCATCTTATTAATAAAGGTTAAAATCGGTGTATCGCGTAAGCGACACACTTCCATTAATTTAATGGTGCGTTGCTCAACACCTTTAGCAATATCAATCACCATTAACGCTGAGTCAACGGCAGTTAATGTCCGATAAGTATCTTCAGAAAAGTCCGCATGGCCCGGCGTATCTAATAAATTAACAATACGATCATTATGTTTAAACTGCATTACGGATGAAGTAACAGAAATACCACGTTCTTTTTCCATCTCCATCCAATCAGATGTTGCATGGCGATCGGTTTTACGTGATTTGACACTACCCGCCGCCTGAATCGTACCACTGAAAAACAATAGTTTTTCAGTCAGCGTGGTTTTACCCGCATCGGGATGCGAGATGATAGCAAAGGTGCGTCGTTTATTAAGTTCTGCAAGTAATTCAGCCATGGAGCGTATTATGTATTTTGGGAAACACGCTATTCTACATTAGTCCTGCATGAGGTGTATCGCATCACTCAATATTGATACGGTAATACTATCTCCAATTAATAGTTTATTTCGCATCGCTACATGTTCAGGCACATCCATTTGTAGCATTTCATTATGGGTATCCTCGATAATAAGTAATACCGTAGTAATACCTTTTAATGTGATCATTTCTTGAATCACGCCAGTGACCGGGTTTTCATGCTCGCCACGTGAAGGCCTGACTCGTTGATGTAATAATATTTTGGCGGGTGATACGATCCAATGCACTGTCTGGCCGCTTGTAAATTCAGCCACATCATCCACGTTGAGTAGATATTCATGCCACTTTAGTTTCAGGCTACCTTCGACATCAACCAATTTAGCGATAGATAAATTTCTTACATCAACTTGCCGTGCTACTTCAACATTTTTAGGACTGTGTAATACCTGATCTGGTTGCCCTTGTTGTAAGGTTTTACCATTATGAATAACACAAATACTATCGGCCAACATAGCGGCTTCATCTAAGTCATGTGTAACTAAAATTATTGGCATATCTAGGCTGCGTCGTAATGTATTTAACTCCAAATACAGCTTTCGTCGTGTGACTTTATCAACGGCAGAAAAAGGTTCATCTAGTAACAGAACCTCTGGTTCTCGTGCCAATGCGCGTGCTATGGCTACCCGTTGTTGTTGACCACCGGAGAGTTGGTTTGGGTAACGTTGTTCCAGCCCTGTTAAATGCACTTGTTCTAACAGCTGAGCAATTTTCTTCTCACTCTGGCTCTGCTCGGCTAATGCAAGTCGGATATTGTCATACACAGTTAGGTGGGGAAACAAGGCATAGTTTTGGAATACCATGCCTATTCGTCGTTGTTGAGGTGTGAAATCCTTTTTGTTGTCTCTATCAAACCATACTTGATCAGAGCAATTGATTTGGCCAAACTTTGCTGAGTGCAGACCAGCGATACAACGAAGTACAGTTGATTTCCCTGCGCCAGAAGGCCCCACTAAAGCTAAAATCTCACCGTTCTTACAGTGCAGTTCTACATCTAATGGAATCGGTGATGATTGCTGTAAATTTACTTTCAACATAACTACAGCCGTACCACGCGTGATCGTGAACGATTAAATAGAAATACGACCGAAATAGAGACCAACGCGATCAACAATAAAATTAACGACATCGATTTTGCTTGTTCTGATTCAAATGCTAAAACACTATCGTAAATCGCAATGGATAAGGTACGTGTTTCACCGGCGATATTACCGCCTATCATCAATACCACACCAAACTCACCTAAGGTATGGGAGAAACTTAATACCATGGCGGTGATAATACCTGGCCAAGCCAAAGGCAGTTCAATTTTAAAAAACGTTTTCCACTTCGATAGGCCGCTACACCACGCCGCTTCTCTGATTTCAGGCTCAATCGTTTCCATTGCACGTAACATAGGTTGCACAGCAAACGGTAAACTATAGATGATGGAGGCGAACCACAAGCCAGTAAATGAAAAGGCTAAGGTATGCCCCGTTAAGGACACAAACATACCGCCAAAGAAGCTGTTTGAATCTAGGCCTACCAGTAAAAAATAGCCTAAGACTGTAGGCGGCAACACTAATGGCAAAGTAATCGCTGCTTCTAGCACTTCACGGCCAACAAACTTAGTGTTGGCAAGTAGATAAGCTAAGGCTAGGCCAATTGGCAATAAGCTAACACTCGTAAGTAATGCTAACTTGATAGAAACTTCAAATGCCTGCCAATCCATTTTTACTCTATATCCTTAACAACAAAACCATGTTTTATGAGAATGCTGGCCGCGGCCTCAGTTTGAAGGAAACTCATAAACTGGCTGGCTGGCTCAGTAGCACCTTTAATCAATACCGCTTGTTGAGGCAACATGCTATCGAGTTTCACAAAGCGACCTGTTGATTTTAATTTAGCGTGAATTACATGTGAGTAGGGTACAAAACCTGCGTCAACCGATGTAGACATCGTAAATTGTACCGCCTGCGATGCATTTTCAGCAATCAATAAATGTGCTTGTATCGCTTGCCATATACCTGCTTTTTCTAACACCGATTTTGCCGCATGGCCATAGGGCGCATGCTTCGGGTTAGCAATCACCACTTTATTTAAACTGCCATTATCTATTGCCGTGGCCAAAGCGTATAGGTCTTTATCTAATTCTAATTTTGAATGGTTGGCTGCATAGACAGCCAATTGCGCTTGAGCATAGTTAATAACTTTACTGTCTGTTTTTCCCGCTTCTACCAGTCGATTTATATAGTCAGGATTCGCAGATAAAAACAGCTCAAATGGTGCATCATGCAAAATCTGAGTTGTTAATGTACCGGAAGCTGCATATGAAACCGCTAAGTGGTGCCCAGTATTCTGTTCAAACTGTTGTGCCAGTACAGGCATAACATAACGCAAATTAGTTGCCGCAGCTAAGCGTATTTCCTCAGCATGTAGCGGAAAAAAACTACAACTTAAAATGAACACTAAAATAAAGCGCATCAACTATCTCAATAAAATGACAGATACAAAAAAGCCCCGATAAACGGGGCTTCTAAGTGTACATAAAACGGGGTTAATTAGTCATTACTTTCTTCATTAACCGCTTTCATGCTTAGACGAATACGACCTTGACGGTCAACTTCTAGTACTTTTACTTGAATAGTATCGCCTTCAGATAATTTGTCACTCACGTTCTCTACACGTTCGTCAGAGATTTGTGAAATATGAACCAAGCCATCTTTACCAGGCAATATAGTGACAAACGCACCAAAGTCCATCAATTTAGCAACACGACCTTCGTAGATTTTACCTACTTCTACGTCAGCGGTGATGTCTTCAATGCGGCGTTGTGCTTCTTGGCCAGCATTAAAGTCTGATGAGAAGATCATCACTGTACCGTCATCTTGAATATCGATCGTCGCACCCGTTTCTTCAGTCAAGGCACGGATTGTTGCGCCACCTTTACCAATTACGTCACGGATCTTGTCAGAGTTGATCTTGATAGTAATAATTCGCGGAGCAAATTCAGACATTTCTTCACGGTGTGACGAAAGGTTTGCATTCATTGTTTCAAGAATGGTTAAACGACCATCACGCGCTTGTGCTAATGCAGTACGCATGATTTCTTCGTTGATACCTTCGATCTTGATATCCATTTGAAGAGCAGTGATACCTTTATCAGTACCGGCTACTTTAAAGTCCATATCACCAAGGTGATCTTCATCACCCAAGATATCAGTTAATACCGCGTAGCCGTTATCTTCTTTAATCAAGCCCATTGCAATACCTGCAACAGGTGCCTTGATAGGAACACCAGCATCCATCAATGCCAAGCTAGTACCACAAACAGAAGCCATCGAGCTTGAACCGTTTGATTCAGTGATTTCTGAAACCACACGAACTACGTACGGGAATTCTTCAGCTGAAGGCATTACCGCAGCAATACCACGTTTTGCTAATTTACCATGACCAATTTCACGACGTTTAGGTGAACCAACAAAACCAGTTTCACCCACACAGAATGGAGGGAAGTTGTAATGCAACATGAAACGGTCGCGATATTCGCCTTCAACCGCATCAATCGTTTGTGAATCACGCTCAGCACCCAACGTTGCAACGACAACGGCTTGAGTTTCACCACGTGTGAATAACGCTGAACCATGAACGCGAGGTAAAACGGTTGTTTCAACAGTAACGTTACGAACCGTTGCTGTATCACGACCATCAATGCGTGGTTCACCAGCAATGATGCGACCACGAACTAATTCTTTTTCTAATTTAGCAAACGCACCTTTAACATCATCTGCAGATAATGCTGACTCTTCACCAGCTAACGCTTCAACAGCTGTATTTCGTACTTGTGCTAACTCATCTTGACGAACCATTTTGTCGCTAATTAAGTATGCTTTTTCAATACCTGCGTAAGCAGTTTCTTTAACCGCATCATAGATAGCAGGATCTTTTTCAGGAGCAGTCCAATCCCATGCTTCTTTACCCGCTTCTGCTTTTAACTCATTGACTAGTTTGATTGCAGTTTGTAATTGCTCATGACCAAACATTACTGAACCAAGCATTACTTCTTCTGGTAGTTCTGACGCTTCAGATTCAACCATCAAAACTGCACTGTCAGTACCCGCTACAACTAAATCCAACTCACTCGTTTTTAATTGCTCTTTGCTTGGGTTTAATACGTAACTGCCATCAATATAACCAACACGAGCACCAGCAATTGGACCATTAAATGGAATACCAGAAATGGCTAATGCTGCTGAAGCACCAATCATCGCAGGAATATCTGGGTCGATTGCAGGGTCTAAAGCAACAACCGTTGCAATCACTTGCACTTCATTCAAAAATCCTTTCGGGAATAAAGGACGTAATGGTCGATCGATTAAACGACATGTCAGTGTTTCTTTTTCAGAAGGGCGACCTTCACGTTTAAAGAAACCACCAGGAATTTTACCGGCAGAATAAGTACGTTCTTGGTAATTAACTGTTAAAGGAAAGAAATCTTGACCTGGTTGGACATTTTTCTTACCTACAACGGTCACCATGACTGATGTTTCGCCTAGGCTTGCGATAATTGCACCGCTTGCTTGACGGGCAATTTTTCCTGTTTCAAGACTTAGAATATGATCGCCATATTGAACTGTCTTTTTAATTGAATTCACTGTTTCTTTTCCTTTCTCTGGAATGACATGCCATGAAGTTAATTTCACGACTAAAAATTAAAATTTAAAACAAAAATGCCCCTGATACAGCTTGTGTATCAGGGGCATTTTTCATACTACAAATCTATAGCAATGCACTTAAGCATTGTTTTTTGCAGAAGGTAAATTACCGAAAACAATGTTAACGGCGTAAACCTAATTCTGCGATTAAATCACGGTAACGAGTGACATTTGATTTTTTCAAGTAATCAAGCATTTTACGACGGCCGCTTACCATTTTTAACAAACCTTGACGTGAATGGTGGTCATGAATGTTTGTTTTAAAGTGATCTGATAAGTTTGTGATACGTGCTGTTAACAACGCAATTTGTACTTCTGCAGAACCTGTGTCGCCTTCTGTGCGGCCATGTTTAGCAATGATTTCTTGTTTTTGCTCAAGTGATAATGACATTAAAAACTCCAACTTTTTATGTAGCCGTTCTTATATTAGGCTACTAGTTAAATTCTGGGTTACTTTAGTCCGAATGACCAAAATACCCAACCCTTCAAAGATGCGGCATTTTACGCAGATTTTCTCATATAAACAAGCACTTTACTGCTCTGCCGCTAAAACAAATACGCGTTTAGGTGCTACTGAGCCATTCTCAGACATCTCACCCAAACCGAGGAACTGTTGGTCTTGATCAAACAAACGTACATTTGCGCGTTCAAATGGCTGTTCCACTTGCACCGCCTGACCAAACCTTAATGCAGTGACCATCTCATCCGACACATCAATTGCAGGCCAGTCTGGCAAAGCATCTTCCGTCGGCAAGAGACATTTATCTAATGCGGCTATGCCTTCTTGCTCAGCGATTAAGTCCAATTGTTCAATCGATATTGACTGCGCTTCCTGATAGCCCGCCACCTCAACACGTCGCAACATTATCACATGACCGCCACAGCCTAAAGCGTGGCTAATATCTTCGACTAAGGTGCGAATATACGTGCCTTTACTACATGTTACATCTAAAGTGAATGAGTCAGAAGTACATGACAACAAATTAATATCGTATATCGTTATTTTACGCGATTTACGCTCAACCTCGATACCTTGGCGAGCAAGCTTATACAAAGGTTGACCGTTATATTTCAATGCCGAATACATGGGAGGAACTTGATCTTGTTCGCCAATGAACTTTGCAATCAGAGGCAATAAATCTGTTTCGTTAAATTCAGGAACCTTATTCGTTTCAATCACCTTGCCATCGGAGTCACCACTGTCGGTAATTACACCGAGTTGGCAGGTGACTTGATAACGCTTATCTGCATCTAACAAATAGGATGAGACTTTAGTTGCCTCACCAAGACAGATAGGTAATAGACCAGTTGCGAGTGGATCCAAGCTGCCGGTATGTCCAGCTTTCTTGGCATCAAACAATCGTTTAACTTGTTGCAACACATGGTTTGAACTTCGGCCTGTCGGTTTATCTACAACAATAATGCCGGTAATGTCACGACCTTTTTTATTACGACGTCCCATCTGGCTATTTAGTCGTCTGTAATGTTGGCATTAGCCTTAGCGATCAAATCGTCCATATGAAAACCATGTTCCAGCGATTTATCATAAAGGAATCGCAATTCAGGTATTGCGCGCAACTCTACTCGCTTGGCCAAACCACGGCGTAAAAAACCTGCTGCATTTGACAGACCTTTCAGACATTCCTTCACATCTTGGTCTGAATCAAATCCATTCAATCGTGTTATAAACACTTTGGCATATTTAAGATCTGAAGTGACATCAACATGAGATACCGTCACCATGCCTACGCGCGGATCGGATAACTCAAGTTGAATCATCTGCGCTAGTTCACGCATGACGACTTCACTAATTCGATTGGTTCGACTAAATTCTCTGGCCATCTGATTACAACGTTGGTTTCATTAAGACACGTTCGTAGACTTCAATCTGATCACCCGCCTGAACGTCAGTGTAATTTTTCACACCGATACCACATTCAACACCAGACTGAACCTCGTTAACATCATCTTTAAAGCGGCGTAATGACTCTAACTCACCTTCATAAATAACAACGTTATCACGCAATACACGAATAGGATTACTACGTTTAATCGTACCTTCAGTAACCAAACAACCTGCAATGGCACCGAACTTCGGTGAACGGAAGACATCATCTACGCGAGCTAAACCAATAATTTCTTCTTTATAGACTGGTTCTAACATACCCGTCATGGCATTGGTTACTACATCCAATAAATCGTAAATAATACTGAAATATTGAACATCCAAGCCTTTCTCAGCAATGATTTTACGGGCAACGTTATCTGCACGCACATTAAAGCCAATAAGGATTGCATCTGACGATGCAGCAAGCTGTGCATCAGTTTCGTTAATACCACCAACACCTGAAGCAATGACTCTAACTTTTATTTTGTCGGTAGACAGTTTAACTAAGCCTTGGCTCACCGCTTCTGCTGAACCATGCACATCGGCTTTAACCATAACGTTGAGCGTTTTGACATCCCCGCTTTCCATTTTGCTAAACATTTCGTCCAATTTGGCAGCTTGTTGTTTCGCCATTTTAAGGTCACGAGCCTTGGTTAGACGGAAGTTAGCAATTTCACGTGCTTTGCGCTCATCAGGAGCAACTTGTAGTTCATCGCCAGACATCGGAGTACCCGATAAACCAAGTACTTCAACCGGTGTTGACGGACCGGCCTCCTTCATAGGCTCACCTTGTTCATTAAACAAAGCCCGTACACGACCATACTCTTGGCCGACTACGACAATATCGCCTTTTTTCAGCGTACCGCTCTGTACAAGAACAGTCACCACAGTGCCCCGGCCTTTATCTAGACGAGCTTCAATAACTGCGCCTTTAGCGGGTCCATCAGTTGGTGCAGCTAACTCCATCATTTCAGCTTGAAGTGAAATCGCATCTAATAACTCATCCACACCCTGCCCAGTTAAGGCAGATACTGAAATAAATTGAACATCACCACCCCAATCATCAGGAATAACGTCATGATTTGCTAATTCTTGTTTTACACGATCAGGATTCGCGTCGTCTTTATCAATTTTATTGACCGCAACTATCAACGTTGCCTCGGCAGCTTTTGCATGCTGTACTGCTTCAATAGTCTGAGGCATCACGCCATCATCAGCAGCCACGACCAGAATAACAATATCGGTTACTTTTGCACCTCGTAAGCGCATTTCTGTAAATGCAGCATGGCCAGGTGTATCTAAGAACGCTATTTCACCACGACTTGTTTTAACTCTATATGCACCAATATGCTGGGTAATACCACCCGCTTCACCACTCGTGACTTTAGTTGTACGGATATAATCAAGTAATGATGTTTTACCATGGTCAACGTGGCCCATTACAGTTACCACAGGTGCGCGGCTAGTTAATTCGCCTGCATCCTCTGAAGCTACTTCTAAAGCCATTTCGATTTCGTTATCTTGAACCGGTTTCGCTACATGGCCCATTTCTTCAATAACAATCGTCGCAGTATCTTGATCAAGCACTTGGTTAATCGTTGCCATTGTCCCGAGGCCCATTAATGCTTTGATCACCTCAGCTGCTTTTACTGACATGCGCAGCGCTAGTTCAGACACACTAATTGTTTCAGGTACATCAACCTCATGCACTACCGGTGCAGTTGGCATTGAGAAACCATGCTCTGTTGATGTTTCAACTTGAAGTGTAGTTTCTCGGCGCCCGCCTTTTTTCTTCTTCCGACGGCCAGATTTACCAGCAGTCACATGAAGTTCTTTACGTTCAAACCGATCATCACGACGACCACGGCGGGCCGGTTTATCAGTTGTGCTAGGTGTAGCTGTCGGCGAGGCTGGCTTTTCAGCTTCTTTAGCCTTACTACGTGCCGCTTTTTTCTCTTTTGCTTGTTCGTCTGCTAACGCTTTCGCTTTAGCTCTTTCCTTCTCAAGCTCAGCTTCTTCTAGACGTGCTTTCCTACGTGCTATTAATGCTTTTTCTGCTTCAACTCTAGCTAAATTTGCTGCTCGGCGCTTTGCATCTGCTTCTTCTAATTTTTTATGTGCGATTTGAGATGCTGTTAATTGTTTTTCAGCCGGCTTCGCTTTTTTTGTATCTGCTTTTGTATCTGCTTTTGTATCTGCTTTTGTATCTGCTTTTGCATCTGCTTTTGTATCTGCTTTTTTGGCTGTTTTATTCGCTTTTTCTTGTTTTGCTTCTTCTGCTAATGCTTTTTGTTCTTCTTCGGCGGCAAGACGTGCTTCTTCAGCTGCTAATTTTTCTGCTTCTACTGCTGTGGCGATAACCGCTGCTTCACGTTCTGCCTCTTCCGCTTCCGCTTGCTCTTTTTTTGCTTCTTCTTGCTGCTTACGATCAGCTTCTTCTTGAAGTAAACGCGCTTGTTCAAGCTTTTCTGCTTCCGCTGCTTTTGCTGCTGCCTCTTCTTGTTGAAGCAACTCTGCTGCCGCTTCGGCTTCTTCCGCAGCACTGCGTTTTACATACGTTCTTTTTTTACGCACTTCAACGCTGACACTTTTACCGCCGCGTTTCGCTGCACCCGCTAATTTAATTTCACTAACAGATTTACGTTTTAACGTGATTTTTTTAGGGGCGGCAATCGTACTATCGGTTGATTTACCGTGACGATCCTGCAGAAAGCTTAGTAATGTTTGCTTTTGCTCTTCAGTAATCTGATCTTCGGGCTTAGAAACCTTAATACCCGCTTCATTTAATTGTTCAACCAGACGGTCGGCAGTAACACCTACCGTATCGGCTAAATCCTTAACTATCATATCGCTCATTGACTACTCCCCTGCCCCTGTTTCTTCTTCAGCAAACCATGACTCTCGAGCTTTCATGATCAGAGCAGCGGCTTGCTGTTCATCAATGCTTTCGATTTCAATAAGTTCGTCAACAGCTTGTTCCGCTAAATCATCTAACGTAGCGATACCTTTGCTTGCAAGTGTCAAAGCGAGCTCTTTGGTCATACCTTCCATATTAATTAGATCTTCAGCTGGTTCAGCTGACTCTAGTTGTTCTTCATTTGCTATAGCTCGAGTGAGCAATACATCTCGAGACCGTGACCGTAATTCTGTCACGATATCAGCATCAAACTCTTCAATCTCAAGCATTTCTTGCTCAGGCACATAGGCTACTTCTTCAAGACTGGAAAAGCCTTCTTGTGCAAGGATTAAAGCAACATCTTCATCCACATCCAAATCTTTCATGAATATCTTAATTATGTCGCCAGTCTCAGACTCTGCTTTTTGCTCGGCATCAGCTGCAGACATAACATTCAATTCCCAGCCAGTTAACTGGCTTGCCAACCGTACGTTTTGACCTCCTCGGCCAATGGCTTGAGAAAGCTGTTCATCCTCAACCGCAATATCCATACTATGGGCATCTTCATCTACAACTATCGATAATACTTCTGCTGGGGCCATTGCATTAATGGCAAAACGAGCGGGATCTTCATCCCACAAAATAATATCAACTCGCTCACCCGCTAGTTCATTAGTAACAGCCTGAACACGTGAGCCACGCATTCCCACACATGCACCCACCGGATCAATACGCGACTCTTTAGCTAATACGGCAATTTTTGCTCGCAGACCAGAATCACGTGCTGCACCTTTAATTTCAATCAAATCATCATTAATTTCTGGCACTTCTAAACGAAACAGTTCAACCAACAGCTCAGGTGCAACTCGACTTACTGTCAGTTGAGGGCCGCGACCTTCGGTACGAATTTCTTTTAGGTATCCACGTACTCGATCCCCAGTACGAAAGCTTTCTCGTGGAATCATTTCTTCGCGAGGAATCAAGGCTTCAGCGTTACCACCAAGGTCTAGTAGTACATTACCTCGCTCTACCCGCTTAACTGTACCGTAAATCATCTGGCCTAGTTTTTCTTGGTATTGCTCAACGACTTGAGCGCGTTCTGCTTCTCGTACTTTCTGCACAATGACTTGTTTGGCTGTTTGCGCGGCAATCCGACCAAACTCTACCGATTCCATCACTTCGCGAATATAAGCGCCAACTTCAACATCAGCTTGCTTACTCTGTGCATCGGATAATTTTATTTGCGTATCTTCTGACTCAAACTCTTCGTCATTATCATCAACAATTAGCCATTGACGGAAGGTTTCATAGTCACCAGTTTCGCGATCAATCACCACCTGGGCATCCAGTTCCATGTCATAGCGTTTTCGCGTTGCCATTTCTAACGCAGACTCTATCGCTTGGAAAATAATTTCCGCAGGTAAGCCTTTTTCATTAGAGACTGCATCTACAACCAGTAAAATTTCTTTATTGTTCATTATGTCCTCAGTAGATCTTCAATCAGTAGACCGAAATGATCCAAATAATTACACACTAACCGTTAATAATACGCCATTCAGGCAATTAGTTTTGCTTTTGCCAACTTAGTCAAAGGTAAGTCATAAACTTCACCGTCAACCTCAATCAAGATATTTCCGTCAACAAAACCTTGTAAGACACCTTTAAAATTTCGACGACCATTTACAGGTAATTTCATTGAGATTTTTGCTTGACTACCGGTAAAACGCTCAAAATCTCTCGCCTTAAACAAAGGGCGGTCAAAACCTGGTGATGAAACTTCCAAAGAATAAGCGGCATTTATGGGTTCTTCTACATCAAGAATCCCACTCACTTGGTGGCTGACCCGCTCACAATCTTCCAGTGATATTCCTTGTTCTGAATCAATATAGATACGTAAAATTGTATCGGGGCCATTCTTGTTATATTCAACGCCCACAACTTCATAGCCTAGCGACTCAATGGGCGCTTCTATTAATAGTTCAATTTGATCTGTTACAGCCATAATCACGTAAAAAAAAAGGGCCAACGGGCCCAATTTTCAATCTCCAGAAAAACAAAAACCCCAAATATGGGGTTATGCATTTTAACTTTTGGTAGCGGGGGCTGGATTTGAACCAACGACCTTCGGGTTATGAGCCCGACGAGCTACCAGACTGCTCCACCCCGCACCAGAAAAATAAGAATTATACATACCGATGTGGTCGGCTGCAAGCTGATTATCAATTATTGTTCTTTTAATTTACGTGTGAGCGTATTTCGGCCCCAACCAAGTAGTTTTGCAGCTTCTTGGCGTTTGCCTGCTGTCTTTTCAAGCGCCACTTCCATCAACAATTGTTCTACTTGCGGAATAATATCCGATAATGCGCCTTCCTGACCTGAAAGTGCTTTTGCTGAAGCCCATTGTCTAAACAATTGTTGCCAATCATCACGACTGCTAGATTCATCACTTCCATTGGACAACTCTGTTGGTAAATCGTCTATCTGTACAATTTGTCCCGGCGCCATCACCATTAACCACCGACATGTATTTTCCAGCTGCCGTACATTGCCAGGCCATGGTAGTTGCATTAAATAATTCTCAACTTCCGGTGAAATTGATTTTGCAGCCATATTAAGTTCTCTTGCTGCCAAATTAAGGAAATAAATAGCAAGAGTAGGAATATCTTCACGCCGTTCACGTAATGCTGGAATATGAATGCGTATTACATTTAAGCGATGAAACAAATCTTCTCGAAATTCACTGCGTTCAACACGTTGCTCTAGATTTTGATGGGTCGCAGCAATAATCCGAACATCAACGTTAACAGCATTATGGCCGCCTACTCTGAAAAACTCACCGTCGGATAAAACGCGTAATAATCGTGTTTGCAACTCCATCGGCATATCACCAATTTCATCAAGAAATAAAGTACCACCATCCGCCTGCTCAAATCGCCCTTTACGTTGAGTATGAGCACCGGTAAATGCCCCCTTTTCGTGACCAAATAATTCGGACTCCATTAATTCTTTTGGAATCGCCGCCATATTTAAGGCAATAAATGGTGCCGTTCTTCTTGGACTATGTTTATGTAAAGCATGCGCTACTAATTCTTTACCAGTACCAGACTCACCATTAATGAGTACCGTTATATTAGAACGAGCTAAGCGACCTATTGCACGAAACACCTCTTGCATAGCAGGTGCTTCGCCAATAATTTCAGAGTCTAGACTGATATCGTCTTCAACTAAATCCTGATGTTTTTCTCTACTATGTGTAATGGCTCGCTGGACGAGTTCTACTGCTTCATCCACATCAAATGGCTTAGGCAAATATTCAAATGCGCCACCTTCATAAACAGATACTGCACTATCGAGATCTGAATAGGCAGTCATGATAATGACGGGTAGCTGAGGATAATGCTCTTTAACTTCGGCCAACATCTGTAAACCATCAATACCTGGCATCCTGATATCGCTGACCAAAACATCAGGTATATCTCGCTTAAGTTCTTCTAAAACTAAGTCCGCACTTTCAAATGCACGTACAGTGATGTCGACTGATTCAATCGCCTTCTGTAATACCCATCTAATTGATCGATCATCATCGACTATCCATACAATAGCTTTAGCTGCCACTCTCTAACTCCAGGGGAAAAATGATTGAAAATACTGTTTGGCCAGCTTGGCTAGAACACGATACGGTGCCTGCATTTCGCTGTACTAAGTTTTGCACTATATAGAGTCCCAAGCCAGTGCCTTCTGCTCGGCCAGTTACCATCGGATAAAATAAACTTTCTTGTAAATCTTGAGGCACACCCGAACCATTATCTTCAACCTCAATTAATAGTCCTAAGCGATAATGCTTTTTTTCAATGGTGATATTACGTTGAATTCGAGTCCGCAAAATAATCCGACCAACACCGTTTAATGCCTGTACTGCATTACGGATAATATTTAGAAAAATTTGGATTAAGTGGTCAAAATCAGCAAATAACTCTGGAATGCTTGGGTCATAATCACCCTCAAATCTGAGCCGCTCATCTACTTCGACATCAACCAATTGTCGAACTCGTTGTAAAACCTCATGGATGTTGATATTCGTTTTATCTGTTTGCTGGTATGAACCCAACATTTTTGTCATCAGGTTCTGCAAACGATCCGCTTCACTGATAATGATCTTGGTATATTCTTTTAACTCTGCAGAACCCAATTGACGTTCAAGCAATTGCGCCGCACCTCTTATACCACCCAAAGGATTTTTTATCTCGTGAGCTAGACCACGTAACACTTGCTGTTGTGTATGCAGGCTCTCTCCCCGACTTATACTTTGCTGCAAATCTAACTGTGTTAATTCTAATAGTATATATGTCTGCTCATTACTCTCGATCAGATTGATAGCACAATCAGCCACTATTTCACCAACACTCGGAAGAAACAGCTTCACTTCATGCTCTATCAATGCTTGAGCTGTTTGTTCGACTCTTTGTAGACTATCAAATAACTCACTTTCACCTGGCAGCAGTGTTTGAAATGGAATATTAATCGCTTGCCGTTGACTCATTGCAAACAAGATCTCAGCTGCAGCATTTAGTGAATGCACACGAAAAGAACTATCCATTACCACTAAAGCAGTATTAAGATTCTCAATTATTTCATGGCACGAGAGCGAGTTTGTCATCGTGGTTTGTTTGCTTGAACTAAATTCATGGGTAACACAGAGCAAGTAATGCTCCAAAACTCAACAAAAACTTATGGGAAACTATAACCACCTGTAATTTAACAATAATTACTTACTATTATCTTTATGTACGTATGGTTATCTAGTTATTTTTACTTACGAAAATAGTATAACCGACTTATTAATGCACCACAATAGTGCAGAACCACAAGCGGTGACTAGTTATTGTGCGGTCGAATGACGCTGAAGGTGAAAGGTAACTATTTGACTTGATTGAAGAGTTTTGTTCGATTTATCAACAATTGAAACTTGAGCAGTATGAGTACCACGTTCTATGTTTGTTAGAGTAAAACTAGTACTACTCTGAGGCTCACTTAATGTTTGTCCATCTAAAGTAACCGTTAATTGATCCGCTCTATCTACATTTAGTTCTGGTGCAACATCAACGCTAATGGTCACCGTACCGGCATTACCTCTAATAGAGATATCATTTTCTGGCGATACAATTTTAATTTGATAGGCAGGAACTTCAATTTCTTCTTGAACATCTTCGGTCGATGACAGTGCTTGTTCAGGTATTGCTACAGGCGTGTACGACGTTGATGTTTCTATATCAACTAATTCGGCATCTTGATGTGGTTGATCTGAATAAATAACCGTGCCACTATTATCCACCCAGCGATACACTTCCGCTTGAGCTGATACAAGTACGCCACATAACAATAGTAATGCATATTTCATAACAGAAGCATAGGCCAAGCCAACATAATCTGCAACACGCATGCATAAAAAAACGCCTCCCCGATAATTACGAGGAGACGTTTTTTATAGACGTTAATTCGACAGTAGAATTATACGCTGTAGTACATATCAAACTCAGCAGGGTGAGTTTCCATACGTAAGCGAGTAACTTCTTCCATCTTCAACTCGATGTAACCATCAATCATGTCATCAGTAAATACGCCACCTTCAGTCAAGAAAGCACGATCTTTATCTAATGCATCCAACGCTTGTTCAAAGGAATAACATACTTGTGGAATTTCAGCTGCTTCTTCGGCAGGCAAATCATACAAGTCTTTATCCATTGCATCGCCAGGATGAATTTTGTTTTTGATTCCATCAAGGCCAGCCATCAACAAAGCAGCAAATGCTAAGTATGGGTTAGCAGTTGAGTCACCAAAACGAACTTCAATACGACGACCTTTTGGATTGTTAACAAAAGGAATACGAATTGATGCCGAACGGTTACGAGCAGAATAGGCCAACATAATCGGCGCTTCAAAACCTGGCACTAAACGTTTGTAACTATTGGTACTTGCATTAGTGAACGCATTTAATGCTTGCGCATGTTTGATAACACCACCGATGTAAAATAAGGCTGTTTCTGACAAGCCGCCGTATTTATTACCAGAAAACAAGTTCTCGCCATCTTTAAATAAAGACATGTGAACATGCATACCATTACCGTTATCACCAACTAGAGGCTTAGGCATAAAGGTCGCTGTTTTTCCATAGGCATGTGCTACGTTGTGCACAACATATTTAAGCTGTTGAACTTCATCGGCTTTTTTGACTAAAGTATTAAATTTTGCACCAATTTCACATTGGCCTGCAGTCGCCACTTCATGGTGATGTACTTCCGTAACTTGACCCATTT
This sequence comes from Methylophaga sp. 42_25_T18, assembly GCA_002163085.1. Taxonomy (GTDB): domain Bacteria; phylum Pseudomonadota; class Gammaproteobacteria; order Nitrosococcales; family Methylophagaceae; genus 41-12-T18. The sequence goes on from MAAJ01000008.1 coordinate 54,307, forward strand.
CTTCCAATGTTAAACACATTGCGCTACGGATATCTTGTAAAGAATCAACAGGAGGAACAGGGAAATAACCACCTTTCACGCCTGGACGGTGACCTTTGTTACCATCAGCATAAACTTTTTCAGTATTCCAAGAGGACTCATCAGAATCTACTTTGTAGAAAGAACCTGACATATCGCTGCCCCAACGTACATCATCAAGGACAAAGAATTCGTTTTCAGGACCAAAGTAAGCCGTATCTGCCATACCAGTCGCTTGCATATGAGCTTCAGCTCGATGAGCAACGCTGCGAGGATCACGTTCATATCCTTGCATCGTTGCTGGCTCGATAACATCACAACTGATGATCAATGTATTGTCATCCATAAATGGATCCATCACTGCAGTCGCAGGATCTGGCATCAAAATCATGTCTGATTCATTAATACCTTTCCAGCCCGCAACGGATGAACCATCAAACATATTACCTTCGGTAAAAGTATCTTCATCTATAGTATGAGCAGGAAAAGTAACGTGTTGTTCTTTACCGCGTGTATCGGTAAAACGGAAGTCAACAAACTGAACTTCCTCATCTTTAATCATTTGAAGCACATTTTCGACTGACATTGAATTCTCCAATAAAAAATACTGCACTCTTAAGTGCAAAAAACCATGGGTGCTCTACAGCATAAATCAAGCCAATTTTTACATCATTAAAAATCAACCGTTTAACAATTTGACGCGCCAATAATACGCACCATAATGAAGCAAAACAAGCCTGTTCTGCACCAAAATATTCTTACTTAGGACCCTACCCGTACCGTGATCGTGATTTCATCCTCATTCTCTTGATGAGAAATCACTTCATGGCCATTAATCCTTGCCCATGCTGGGATATCACTTAAGACACCAGGGTCGGTACAAACGACATGTAATATATCACCAACAGCTAACTCGTTTACTTTATTTTGAGTTTTAATCACAGGCATCGGACACAGCATGCGCCTTGCATCTAAATTATGTTCACTCATACATGCCATTCCTCAAGCACTTCTTCAGTCGTTAACGGTTTAATTTGAAATGTCTGTGCTTGCTCATTGGGTACGGAAACTTCGACTTCTACCTGTTGCGCATCTCGGCCCTGCCCATAACGTGCCACGATACCGGCTACCAGCTCAAAATCAGTAGAATTAATATCACCATCGACCAACGTCAATGGCCCATTATGACTGAGCGATTGAATGGTAATAAATTGTTTGCGATAACCTTGTAAAAACTTACTCTCACCAGCATCACGTGCAATGATCAGTTTAAACTCAGGTTTTGGTCTTAAATGACGGCCGACTTTAAGTAACATAATGTCGTCCATTTCATACTCACGACTTCCTCGCCCTTTCCACAAGTCAACTAATTTGGCGGAATAATTTTTATCGGTTAAGAAACAACAACCACCCGCCGGAGAAGCATAATCAGTAAAACCAAACTCTTTCGCTAACGCCATTTGCGGTTTACGATTGCGACCACTAAAGTCATACAGTTTCTCACGATCAACCCAACCTTCTAGTTCCGGTTTGGTGGCAGGTAAGTTCTTGGCACATAAAGGCCTTAACAAAATGTCATCGGCACCCGACTCTTTCGCAATGATTGGCATGGTCTGTTTACGTTGTGACATTGGTCGCTGACCGATTACCTCACCGGTGATAATAAAATCAAAGCCATCTTTATGATTTTCCTTTACCCATTCGACCGCTTTACTAACCATAAATACTTTGCAATCTAAACAAGGGTTCATATTGGCGCCATAACCATGTTTAGGGTTGAGCAATACATCTTTGTATTCTTCAATCACGTCCACAATATGAAGCTTGATCCCTAACTGCTCAGCAGCCCACAAAGCATTGTTACGCTTTTTCTTCTCTTTATCATGATTACGGATCGCATGAGTATGGCCTTCGACACAAAAGCCAGTATAAAAATTAATACCTTCAACCTCAATGCCTTGCTCTTGCAAAACACGTACGGCTAATAACGAATCTAAACCACCTGAAATTAAGGCTACGGCCTTGTGTTGTTTTGCCATTTTTTACGCTGTCCCACCCACTGTTAAACCATCTATTTTTAATGTCGGCTGTCCAACGCCTACTGGCACACTTTGGCCTTCTTTACCGCAATTCCCTACGCCGGTATCTAATTCAAGATCATTAGCCACCATACTTATCCGCCCCATGACTTCAGGCCCATTACCAATCAACGTTGCACCTTTCACTGGATGAGTAATTTTGCCATTTTCAATCATGTAAACTTCACTGGTCGAAAAAACAAACTTGCCTGAAGTGATATCTACTTGGCCACCACCAAAATTCACTGCATACAAACCTTTCTCTACAGAGGCTATAACTTCTTCCGGTTCGCTCTCGCCTGGCAACATATAGGTATTCGTCATTCTAGGCATAGGTAGATGTGCATAAGATTCACGGCGGCCGTTGCCCGTACTACGCGTCCCCATTAAGCGGGCATTATGTTTATCTTGCATGTAACCCGTTAACTTACCCTTTTCTATCAAGGTTGTTTGTTCTGTCGGCACACCTTCATCATCCACACTCAATGAGCCTCGACGATGTTGCAAAGTGCCATCATCGACGACCGTACATAGCGACGATGCCACCATGTCTCCCATTCGACCTGAAAACGCTGAGCTGCCTTTACGATTAAAATCACCTTCTAGGCCATGGCCAACTGCTTCATGTAGCAATACTCCCGGCCAACCAGATGCGAGTACAACCGGCATCGTGCCTGCAGGTGCATCAACGGCTTCTAAATTTACTAAAGCCTGTCTCACTGCTTCTTTGGCATAAGTATTAGCCAAATCATTGTCTTGAAAATAACGGTAATCTAAACGGCGACCACCACCAGCACTGCCACGCTCACGTCGGCCTTTTGACTCAACTATCACGCTGACATTCATCCGTACTAATGGTCGTATATCAGCAGAAAAGGTGCCATCACTAGCAGCAATAAGTACGGTATCTAAGCCTCCAGCCAAGCTAACATTTACCTGTGTTACTCGAGGATCTGCTTGGCGGGCAATTTTGTCTGCTTGATGCAATAAAGCCAATTTCTGTTCGACTGATAATACGGCTAAAGGATCGTCAGCTGCATAGAAACTTGGCGCATGAGTGCGCTGCCAAACTTTGACTCTTTTCTGTTCACCTTGCCGTGAAATAGCACGCGCCGCTTTGGCTGCATCAATTAATGCTGGCAGAATCAAATCATCCGAATAGGCAAAGCCTGTTTTTTCACCGCTGCAAGCGCGAACCCCCACACCTTGTTCAATGTGGTAACCACCATCTTTGACGATACCATCTTCTAATGACCAGTTTTCCTGACGTGATTGCTGAAAATACAAATCGGCATAGTCCACACCACCACTCAGGGTTATGGCTAATGCTTGTTCGATATCACTTTCTGATAGGCCCGCGGGGACTAGAAGCTGTTGATTTACTTGTTCAAATACTGAAGATATCATTGAAAACTAAATTATTTATTTCAAAGGAGGATCATACCAGATTCTAGTTTGATATGGGATTAACAATATTAAGTTGTGGCTCATCCCAAGGCCCGGTCAGGTTATAGCTATAGCTGATTAAGTTAACTATTTGTTTATCAAATAGCTCACCTACCAACTTATCAAAAATAAGAATTGCGGTCCCTACACCTAAGCCTATTGGGCCACCAACCGCTGCGCCAGCCACTGGCAACGTGGAGGCAACATTCGGTGTAATTTTGATTGTCTGATCATAGGTTTTTTCTATCAGGTTAACCGGGCCAACGACATCAATGGTCGCGGAGCTGCCTTTCATTGATAAATCATCGGTATAAGCAGTGCCATTACTTAAACCAAAACTGCCGTTGATTGAATCGAAACTAAAGCCTTTGCCAAATAAATCCGTGAAGTCCAGTGCCAAACGTCTTGGTATGGTGGCCACACTTAATAAACCAAAGATCCGTCCCGCCGCCCCAGGTTCGACATCTATCATTCTTCCCTTACCGACATCCATGGTTAACTGACCAACAATATTGCTGCGAGAAAAATCTACCGGACTATTAGGCCAACTTAAATCCATTTTGATATCAACGTTGTCTGCTTCCATCACTTGCTGGTAACCCAAGTCGGCTAATAGACTGCGAAAGTCATCGCTAGCAGCCGATAATTTAAAATGACTTTGCTCTCCTGTTGGTAATTGTTGCCATTGCCCCTTAATACTTGCATTGATACTGGCTGATTTTAAGATGGCAGCATCAACATCCCAACTAGTTTCATGCCTTGTGGCCAGAAAATTAATCTCACCAAATTTCATATCATCAACCTCTAGTCGTTGAGTATGAAAATTAATACTCGGCCATAAGTCAGTTTTCTGACTACTCTCTTGGGCGGCATTAATGACTTGTGTATCCGTTTTTGGCATCTGTAAATAGACATGATCAAAGTCCATAATTATCGGCGTTGCACTATCAAATTTATGTGGCCAATTCACATTGCCTTTAACTTGGTCTGAATGAAGACTGATTCGCCAATCTTGTGCTGCACGTTCTGCTGTAAATGCAATTCCAGTGATTTGTTGCTGATATGCATTTAACTGACCAATATTCATTGAGATCGTATCTATATATGCCAGAGCAGAACTATCAGTATTCACAGACTGCTTTTCTTGCCATGATAGCCAGTCATCAATTGATATTTCATCTAATTGACCTTTTATTACCATGCCCGACTTGGGTAAAATAGCTTTGCCTTTACCCAATCGAATTTCACCACGCCAATTAGCATTAGTTGACGGAACCACAATTGCATTTATATTTTTACCATATTTTGCAGCATAACTCAGCTCATCACCATGGTGTTTTATCGCTACAGAAAAGGGCAAAATTTGATCTTGATTTTTCCCCAGCGGCAATGGCATATCAACGTTGATACCTTTTAAATCTGATTCCACAGCAACATCTATTTCAAACTCACCTAATGTCTTTTCATAGACGGATAATCTGGCTTGATAAGCAGCCTGGCCAGAAATATAATCGGGCAGACTATTTTTCCACATATTATTTAGATTTATTGTCGCAAATTCACCCGTGATATCAATCACAGTCTCAGTCTTTTCAGGAACAACATTAATACTGACCGCTTGATCCAATAATATTGCTGTTATTCCCTGGGCGGAAACACCGTTATTATTAAACTGTAACGCACCCTCAATCTCAGATAATTTAAGTTGTGGGAATTCAGGGTTAATAAGTTGACTGTGTTTAAAACTAACATGACCGCTAGCTTCGGCATTGTCCGTATCGGCTAGCGGTACCATTAATGCTAAGGTGATATCACTGTCACCTTCAGCTGTTATTACTTCTGCTACTTTAGAAAAACGTTGTTTCAGCGGGCTATTTTGTAAAAAACCGAGTGCTTGTTGTGTAGTACCCGTTAATAAACCGTTCGTTGTTAAAATTGGTTTACCTTTCAGATAGCGATTAATCTTTGTATTGACTTCAGCAAAGTTAAAACCTGCAATATGACCGTGTTTACTTTGAATATTTAACAGATTATTTTTGCCTGTAATCGTGCCCGTTAGATCTACGAGGTCGGGCCAATCCGGCGCATAATGTAATTGCACTCCTTCTACATTAAGCTTCATTTCAAACTGGCCTTGCTCAGGTTTAGCGTCAAAAGGAAACTCTGCGATATTGCCGGTTAAACGAATATCGCCATCGACCACTTTACCCGCTACAAATGCAGGGTTAGCCCATTCTTTGAAGTCCTCATCCAAAATACTTTGCGGCACATAGTGTTGCCAACGGCTAATCTCAACTTGATCCAATTTAACCGTGATATCAGAATCGGTTACCCCATTATCATGTTTAAGATGGCCATCCAGCTGCAAGGTAAAATCATCATTCCACAGTTGTAACGCCGACAATTCTACTTGCCAGTTCAGATCTTGCTGCCAACGTAATTGTCCTGAGACGGAGTCAAAAAACACCGCATCCTTGAGCCACTTTTCCGGATATAAGGTCAGTTGATGACTGTCTAAATCCACCGTCGCTACGCCATCACGCCAATCAACGGTAGCCGATAAACCGCTTACACCTGGAACATCCTGCCATGGCAATACAGAAAAGTCCTTTAATGTCATCGCCAAACTACGAATGCCATAATCGGGAGCATATTCTAGATGTAATGATGATAAATCACCTGCTGGTTTTTGCTTACGCAAATCTTCTGGCAATGCTTTGGTTAATAAGGAAATAATACTTAGATCACTTAAGCGCAAATAATCAGTTTCTGCAGTTAATAGTCCCTTATCGTCCTGTTTAATACTGAAATTTGTTACGGGCCATTGCTCATGATTAACATTGATCAATACATCCTGCCCTGAAAAATGCCACTCCTCATTATTTTTCTGCCAAGAAAACAGCCCTTTTAACTGAGTTATTGAGACAGTCTCAGCTTGTTGATTCTCATCGACAGCCATTAAATTGGCTTCTTTTATTGCTACATCTGCATTTAGTTCATTAATGTCCGCTCCTTGACCATGGGCCTTAATCGTCAGGTCAACCGTTCCTTGGGTAAGCTTAATACCATGTAAATCGACTTGCTGAAGTATTGTCGGCAAAGAAACATTGCCAGATTTCAATTGCCCCTTCCATGCCTGCATTTGCTGCGATTCAACAGACCACTCCATCTCACCATTAAAGACGACAGACTGACCTATCGTGTCTGGTAATTGTATACTGGCTGTCGTATTCCACACATTGTTCTGCTGTGAAACAGAGGCGTCATCTAATTGATATCGACCCGATAAGTTGGCGTTAACCGAGTCTGTGTACTGAACCGAAATAGTCTTTAAATTAAACCCTTTTAATAATGAAAACCATTTATACCAATCAATCGAAGTATCACTTTGTGTATGTTGCCCCGTCAAGCCCGTTAATTGAAAGTTGCCTGTTTCTAGGCGAGTCAGACCAATATTCAAACCGGTTAAACTAGCATTCTTCAATACCGGTTGTTGTTGCTGAAAACTGGCCAACAAATCCACGCCTAGATAGATATGTTCCAGTTCTAAGATAGAGCTGACACGATCTTGTTGCATCACCTGCATATTATGCACGTGTAACTTCGGCACAAGATCTAGCCAGTATAAGTCTGTACTGCCAATTTCAATGGGGTACCCCAATTGCTCACTCGCCCATGTAGCCACTTCATCTTTACGGTCTTCTATCGCTGCTGATAACCAAAGGGTTGAACCCAACGCAGCAAGCAGCAGTACGGATACTAAAACAAATAAATAATAAATTTGTTTACTGGCGATATAAATACTACGGCGAAAAATGGACATGATGCTACATCAACACTACATTAAATTGTTCACGACTATATTGCGGCTCACACTGAAATAAAATTTGTTTTCCGATAAATTGTTCCAACTCAGCCACATTCGTTGAGTCTTCATCATTCAATCTATCAATCACATCCTGTGTGGCCAAAACTAAAAACTGCGTACTCTCATATTGCTTAGCTTCTCGTAAAATCTCCCGAAAAATGTCATAACACACCGTTTCAGCACTTTTGGTATAGCCCTTCCCCTCACACGTCGAGCATGGTTCACACAAAATATGGCCCAAACTTTCTCGCGTTCGTTTACGCGTCATTTCCACCAAACCAAGTTCAGATACCGGACAAATGTTATGTCGAGCTCGATCTGCTGACATGGCTTTTTCTAAAGTACGTAAGACTTGTTCGCGATGTTCAATCTCTTCCATATCAATGAAATCGATAATTATGATGCCACCTAAATTTCGAAGCTGAAGTTGCCTAGCTATTGCCTGAGCTGCCTCCAGATTGGTTTTAAAGATGGTTTCTTCCAGATTTTTATGGCCGACAAAACCACCAGTATTAACATCCACTGTGGTCATTGCTTCAGTTTGATCAAAAATCAAATAGCCACCTGATTTAAGCGATACTTTCCGTTCTAACGCTTTCTTGATTTCATCTTCAACACTAAACAAATCAAACAAAGGTCTCACTGCAGTGTAATGTTCAAGTCTGGCAGCGCATTCAGGCATAAAACCTTCAGCAAACTTTACCGCTTTCTCAAATGTTTCGGCTGAATCTATACGTATTCGTTCAATTTCCGGCGAAAACAAATCGCGTAAAGCCCGTAGAGCTAATGGCAAATCTTCATGTAACGGTTCACCGCAGTTAACAGATAACTTACGTTCACCTATTTTCTGCCACAAACGGTGCAAAAATTTCAGATCAGCAAGCAATTCTGTTTCAGTTACTCCTTCCGCGGCTGTGCGTAATATATAACCGCCTACCTCAGAGTCAAGTTGCGATACCAAGCATGTTTTCAATCGTTCGCGCTCAGCTTCACTGTCGATTTTGAGCGACACTCCGATACCTTGGGTATCAGGCATATAAACTAAATAGCGTGATGATACGGATAGCTGCGTTGTTAAACGAGCCCCTTTACTACCTAGGGGATCTTTTATAACCTGAACAAGAATTTCCTGACCTTCGCGTAACAAGGTCGTGATTGAGGGTACTTTCGTCGGCGTTTCTTGTAAATCTCCCGTCTGTCCCTTGGGAATAGAAATATCAGAAGCATGTAAAAATGCCGCGCGCGCAAGACCTATTTCAACAAATGCCGCTTGCATACCGGGTAATACACGGCACACCTTGCCTTTATAAATATTCCCTACCAGCCCTCTACATTCAGTTCTCTCAATAAAGACTTCCTGTAAAACACCATTATCAACCACTGCCGCCCGTGACTCACTTGGTGTTATATTGATTAAAATCTCACTGCTCATCCTACTCGTCCTATCCTTTTAACTGTTTTAACAGCAAGCCCGTTTCCCTCAACGGTAAACCCATAATGCCAGAATAACTGCCTTGAATCTGCTCAATAAACATAGCAGCTAATCCCTGAACAGCGTATGAGCCTGCTTTATCGTTACCTTCTTGAGTTGCTATATACCAAGCAATATCGTCATCACTTAATTCAGAAAAATGCACTGTACTGTTACTTATCAAATAAGAAGTTTCAAGCTCTGTCACTAAGGCAACGGATGTTAACACTTGATGACTCCGGCCTGATAATAATTGCAACATAGCGCGGCTATCTGAATTATCTTTGGGTTTACCTAACACTTGATTATCAACAATAACCGATGTATCGGCGCCAATGACTGGTGCTGATTGCTGTCGAGTTAATGATTGTCTTCCTGCTTTTGCTTTAGCAATCGCAACTCGCTGGACATATTCTCGAGGTGTTTCAGTATCAAAATAGGTTTCATCAACCTCAACGGACAATACACTGAAGTCGACGCCAATTTGAGTTAAAAGTTCGCGACGTCGCGGTGAACCGGAAGCGAGATAGACTTTAGGAAAATTCATGCGCGATGATAGGGATGGTTTTGCAATACTGTCCAGGCTCGATACAGCTGTTCAGCCATAATAATTCGAACTAATGGATGAGGTAATGTAAGTGCTGACAAGGACCAACGTTGATTTGCGCGCTGCAAACATTCATCCGTAAGGCCATCAGGGCCACCTACTAATAAAGAGACATCACGACCATCCGCCTGCCAGTTTTCCAATTGCTGGGCCAATTGCTCGGTACTCCATGTTTTGCCTTTTACATCCAGTGCAATAACATGGTGATTGTCAGGTATAGCAGCAAGAATACGCTCTCCTTCCTCGCGCATCCATTGTGCAGAGCTACCACTTTTCCCTCGTTTAGCGGGTGAAACCTCATGCAAAACAAGACTACACTCTCTCGGTAATCGCTTGGCATATTCTTGATAACCATCAGTGACCCACGTTGGCATTTTATTGCCAACAGCCAACAGGTTTAATTTCATTCGTTTTCGGCCGATGCCTTTTCAGAAGTGTCTGGCACACTCCACACTTTTTCTAGATTATATGTGGCACGTGTTTGCGGCGTCATGACATGAGCAATCACGTCACCTAAATCTACTAGCGCCCATTCACCGACATCTTCACCCTCAACGCCCATCGGTTGATGATCTGCTTTCTTCGCCTGAATGACTACTTCATTGGCTAAGGCTTTTACCTGCCGCGTAGACTTACCTGTGGCAATAATCATATAGTCGGTAAAATCAGTCATGGTCCGTACGTCCAAGACTTGAATATCTTCTGCCTTAATATCTTCTAAGGCATCAATCACCAACAATTTTAAATCTTCAGCCTGCATTGGGCTCTCCGTTAAACAATAATCAGCATAGTTTACCCTAAGATAGGCTTGCCGTCTTTGTTGCAAAGCTAATGTGGTTCACTCAACTTAGCTCAGGCTTAGGTAGCCAAACAGTTGTTTTTCCAGTTATGAAATAAACAGTTAGCCCTATCCACTCGCGCCAAGCAACGTCCAATACACTCATATGCGCAAGATAATTCATGCCCCATTGACGCAGGGCAGGTTTATTACTGCGATAATCAACTGGGTAGGGAATAACGTTAATATTATTCTGTTGAGCAAGGCCTGCTGAGCGCGGCATGTGAAACGCAGAAGTGATTAAAAAATAGTTACCTTCTCTCTTTGGTAATAAAGCTTGTATGAGTTGGACGTTTTCATAGGTATTGCGCGATTGCGACTCTATGATTAAACGGCTTTGTGCGATACCAACATTCAGTAACAAGGTCTGTGCTATATCGGCGCCAGTACCATCATTCGTTTGAAAGCCTAATAATCCACTGCCACCAGTATAGATAACAGGAATATCTGGATAGAGATTTGCTAATTCTGCAGCGGCAATATAACGATCGGCAGCACTCGATACTTCTGCTCGTTGCCAACTCACCGATATCTTCAATTCTTCAGCACCACCTAGAACGATAATGCCATCTACATCTGTCGGCATCATGTCAGGTTTATGAAACCGCTGCTCAAGTGGGTACATCAGCGAGTCACTTACTGGATAAACCAGTAATGGCAGATTAACTATTAGCAACAACGTTAACACCGCTTTTGCTAAGCCGACCTTTTCACACCACAGCAATACAGCTGCTAGGCATATCAATGCAATGATGACATTCATTGGGCTCAGAAAGGCCCACACTATTTTTGATGTTATAAAAAACAGATCATCCATATTAATCGTCAACTTCGTGATGAATATAAACCGAGCATTTCAATCAAGTTAATCACAGCATCCGGCATAAGAAACTTTACGCTTAAACCCTTGCTCATATTTTCCCGTATTTCCGTCGCTGAAATAGCAAGCTGCGTTACATCTACCGGCCACACCGCACCTGCAAGTTGTTCTTGGTCCGCATCGACGGCTAAATGCTGTTGATACCAGCCAGTTAACTCATCCGACATCGTTAAAGTTTCATTTGCTCGTTGCATTACCACAATATGAGAAAGTTCGATTAATTGTGTCCAGTTATGCCAAGTTTGAATCTCGACAAAAGCATCGGTGCCGAGTAATAAATACAACGGACTTTCGGGAAACTGTTGGCGAAGACTCATTAAAGTATCAACCGTGTAGGAGGGACCTTCACGATGTAATTCTCGATCATCTACCACAAAACGATCATTATTTTTAATCGCCAATTGCAACATCGTCACCCGTTGTTGCGCCGTTGCCTGTGGCGGTGCTCTATGTGGAGGTACTGCACTCGGGATCAATCGAATGTGATCCAACGTTAATTGTTCTGCGACATCCAAGGCAGGTCGAAGGTGACCAAAGTGAATGGGGTCAAACGTTCCACCTAAAATACCTACTTTTGCTGCTACCATTAACTTCGCACTTGGCCACTACCTAATACAATCCATTTTTGCGAGGTTAAACCTTCCAAACCCACCGGGCCACGCGCATGGAGTTTATCGGTTGAAATACCGATCTCAGCACCTAATCCATATTCAAAACCATCCGCAAAGCGAGTAGAAGCATTCACCATGACCGAGCTAGAATCCACCTCAGCCAAAAAGCGGCGCGAACGAGCATAATCTTCTGTGACGATTGTTTCCGTATGACCTGAACTATGCTGATGAATATGATCCATCGCCTCATCAATACCAGCAACCACGCGAATTGATAATATCGGTGCTAAATATTCTGTATCCCAGTCTTCGTCAGTGGCCGCTATACATTCTGGCAAAATAATACGCGTTTGTTCACAGCCTCGTAATTCAACTGATTCCACCGCATAACGTTGGGCTAGACGAGGCAAAATGTCAGCTGCAACTGCTTGGTCGACCAATAAGGTTTCCATAGCATTACACACACCATATCGGTGACATTTAGCATTAACAGCGATGTCTTCTGCCATGGTCAAGTCTGCAGCAGCATCAATATAAACATGGCAGATCCCATCTAGGTGTTTAATCACCGGCACCCGAGCATCATTGCTGATGCGTTCTATCAAACTCTTACCACCCCGAGGTACGATCACATCGACATATTCCGGCATGGTAATAAGTTGACCGACAGCAGCACGATCCGTTGTTTCAACAACTTGCACCGCTGATGTTGGTAAACCTGCTAATTGCAGCCCTCGATGAATACACTGGGCTATAGCTTGATTCGAATGAATAGCTTCACTGCCACCACGTAAAATGGTAGCGTTACCAGATTTCAAACATAAACCAGCGGCATCTGCCGTGACGTTAGGTCGAGATTCATAAATGATCCCAATCACTCCTAAAGGCACGCGCATTTTCCCCAGTTGGATACCACTTGGACGATAATTCATATCGCTAATTTCACCAACAGGATCAGGCAAGGCAGCAATCTGCTCTAGACCTTCAGCCATGCTTTCTATCCGTGCATTGGTTAATTCCAACCTATCTAACAGTGCAGCATCCAGACCTTTTTCTTGGCCTGCTTGTAAATCACGTGCATTTTCTTGTTTTAAAGTTAGCGCCGAAATTCGAATGTCGTCAGCAATCGCCAGTAAGGCTTTATTTTTTGCTCCCGCATCAGCGCGCGCTAAAGCGCGACTGGCCGTTCTCGCCTGCTGACCTAATGTGTGCATATATTGGTTAATATCCAATACCTTCTCCTTACTTTAAACGGTAACCAACTCATTTTTACCTGCAACTTGCATGCATAAGTTTTCTAACAATGTCCAAGGACACCTTGGTAAGCTGCCTTTAGCGGCTTGATCGACCAATGTCATCTGTTGTAAAAATGTTTGCCACTGGCGATGATCATGTCTCATTAATGCTTGTCGCATCATTGCCTGACTCTTTTGCCAAACGGGTGGTTTTTGTGCTGCAAACACCTGTTCCATTCGTTGACCTTGCTCAAGTTGGCTAGCCATATCAATCGCGCGATGTAACGACCATGATACCGCTGAAAATAGTGATAAGATCTCTAAACCTTCGGCCCGTAAGCGTGTAATCATTCTTGGTATTTTAACAACTTGGCCTGAAAATACCGTATCCATTAAACCAAATGCTTCAAATCGTGCATTATCAGCCACCGACGTTAATACTAATTGCTCGTCTATTTCACCATCAAGGCTCAATAACTGTAACTTTTCAATTTCTTGGGCAGCAGCAAACAAGTTACCTTCAACCCGCTCAGCAATTAATCCAGCGACTTGTTGATTCACATTCAAGCCGCGCTGTTGCATTCGTTGCAAGATCCATCGAGGAAGATTAGCTAAATCAACCGGCCAAACAGGTATGGTTGCCCCTATTCTATCTAACTCACTAAACCACTTACTTTTTTGTGAACGGGCATCAATTTTTCCACTAATGATGAGTAGCGTTGTATCTTGAGGCGGATTGGCTGCATATTTGCGTAAGGCTTCGCCACCCTCTTTACCCGGTGAGCCTGATGGCAAGCGAATTTCCAATAACCGTTGACTAGCAAACAATGACAACGTTTGTTCTTGCCACTGAAGTTGTGACCAGTCAAAGCGACCTTCGACATGCCAAACCTGCCTATCAATCGCACCTACGGTCCGCGCTTGTTGTCGTACTAAATCGCTGGCCTCTTCAACCAGCATTTGTTCATCACCAAAGATAAGATACGCAGGTAATAAGTTTTGTTGTAAATGTCCTGCTATTTGCTCTGCTTTTAAACGCATTAATACTAGTTATTTCAACACAGATAAGCGGCGGAGAATGCTTTGTACCAATTGTTGGTTAACCTTCTCACGTAAGACACTTTCTTCTTCGTCTTTACCTAAGACTTGGTCTTGATCAAACTGATAATCACGTATTGCTTGTACTTGTTGAGGTTCTGTTAAAGCCTGCCCTTGATCATCGGTAATACTAAACTTAAGCGTGCCAAACAATTCATATTCGCTGACTTTAGCATCACCACCAACAGACAATACTCGTCGTTCCATTTTATTTTCTAATATGGTCAATACCGCAGCACCATTTTGATAGTCACTCACCACATCAACGCCATTTCGAGTCAAGGCCATTTTTAGTTCACGACCTAAATCTCGTTTAAGGTCTACACCTTGCACATAGATCGTTTTTAAACTATCGGGTAGATTTGCCGCACCACGTAAATGGAAACCGCACCCCACCAGCACAACAAACATAAAACTCAACACTAGTTTCGACAAATAACGCGTCATGAGCAAAATCCTTAAATATTAACCGGCAACAACTATATTAACCAAGCGTCCAGGCACCACAATAACTTTACGAATTTCCTTGCCATCGGTAAAGCGTAATACACTCTCATCAGCCAAAGCTAACGTTTCTATTGTTTTATTATCAGCATCAGCAGACACAGATACTTTGGAACGTAGCTTACCATTGACTTGTACCATCAGTTCAACTTTATCTTGCTTCAAGGCAGATTCATCAATCTGAGGCCAGTCAACATTTATTATTGCTTCATCATGACCCAAGGTTTGCCACAATTCATGACAAATATGAGGGGTAATAGGAGCGAGCATCAACACGGTCATTTCCAAAGTTTCTTGCATTACCGATCTGGCTTGTTCACTGTCATCATTCAATTTAGCTAGCGCATTCATCAATTCCATCACTGCTGCAATCGCGGTATTAAACGTATGTCGGCGACCAAGATCATCGGCGACTTTGGTTAATGTCTGATGTGCTTGATGACGTAAGCCTTTCAAATTGTCACTTAATGCATCAATATCAAGGGCAAGTACATCGCCTTTTTCAGCATGCTCCTGCGTCGTACGCCATAAACGTTTCAAGAAGCGATTAGCACCTTCCACCGCTTTATCTGACCACTCAAGAGATTGCTCAGGTGGCGCAGCAAACATCATAAATAAACGTGCCGTATCGGCGCCGTATTTATCAATCAACGACTGTGGGTCAACAGTATTGCCTTTTGATTTAGACATTTTAATGCCATCTTTCAATACCATGCCTTGAGTCAGCAGGTTTTTAAAGGGCTCATCTCCTTTAACCAAGCCTTCATCTCGCATCAATTTATGGAAGAAGCGTGCATACAACAAGTGCAATACTGCATGCTCGATACCACCTATGTATTGATCAACCGACAACCAATGGTTTGCCCGTTCATCCAGCATCGCTTCTTCATTATCTGGACAAGTAAAACGAGCGTAATACCAAGATGACTCAAAAAAAGTATCAAAGGTATCCGTTTCACGTTCAGCATCTTTGCCACACTCTGGACACGCACACTGATAGAATTCAGGCATCGATTTTATCGGTGATCCTGAACCATCAACAATCACATCTTCCGGTAACCGTACAGGTAAATCTGTTTCGGGCACTGACACCGCACCACAATCAGGACAATTAATTATCGGGATCGGTGTGCCCCAATAACGTTGACGCGACACACCCCAGTCACGCAAGCGATAATTGACTTGGCGTTCACCTTTATCTTGTTGTTTTAAAAATTCAGCAATCGCCTCAAACGCTTCAGCTGAAGTCAGGCCATTAAACTGCTGTGAATTAAGCAAGCGGCCTCTGTCAGTAAAGGCTGCTTTTGTTAAATCGCACTCTGTATTGTCTACAGGTTCAATTACTTGTTTGATATCTAAACCATAGGCCTGTGCAAATTCAAAATCTCGCTGGTCGTGGGCTGGCACAGACATAACTGCACCCGTACCGTAACTCATCAAAACAAAATTGGCAGCCCATACCGGCACTTGTTCACCAGTAATCGGATGAACGACTGTTAAGCCCGTTGCTACTCCTTTCTTATCTGCTGTTTCTAGTGCAGCTTCAGACGTTTCCATCGTCCGACATTCTGCGATAAAGGCGTTTAATTCTGCATTATTTTCAGCTGCTTTTAATGCTAGAGGATGTTCCGCGGCAACCGCCACATACGTCACACCCATCAAGGTGTCTGGGCGTGTTGTATAAACGGACAATTTTTCATCACTATCAGCCACACCGAATTCGATTTGCACGCCTTCTGAACGACCAATCCAATTTGCCTGCATGGTACGAACTTGTTCTGGCCACCCATCGAGCTGATCTAAATCGTTAAGTAATTCTTCTGCATAATCAGTGATCTTCATGAACCACTGTGGAATTTCACGACGTTCAACTTTTGTATCACAGCGCCAGCAACAGCCATCAATCACTTGCTCATTTGCTAACACCGTATTATCAACTGGACACCAATTGACGGCGGCTGTTTTTTTATAAACTAAGCCTTTTTTAAATAAACGGGTAAATAACCACTGCTCCCAACGGTAATATTGTGGTGTGCAGGTAGCGAGTTCACGCTCCCAGTCATAACCTAAGCCCAGACGTTGTAACTGCGCACGCATATAGTCGATATTGTCATAAGTCCATGCAGCAGGCGCGACTTTATTTTTAATCGCCGCATTTTCTGCTGGCAATCCAAACGCATCCCAGCCCATTGGTTGCAATACATTTTTGCCCTGCATACGCTGATAGCGTGAAATCACATCACCGATAGTGTAGTTACGCACATGGCCCATATGTAACTGACCACTTGGGTACGGAAACATAGCCAAACAATAATATTTTTCTTTGTCCGAATCTTCTAAAGCACGGAAGCTGTTATTGTCTTGCCACCATTTCTGGGCAGATGTTTCGATGTCGACTGGGCGATATTCTTGTTGCATGAAATCTTTACGTTATCAATTGAGAAAACGTGTAAGGATACCGCACCTGAGTCTGCGCTAAAAGTAATGTCTTTATTGAAAAAGACTAAGTACCCCATTCCATTGGTTTTACTTTAAGGTAAATACCAAGATCGTACCGCCTCGGTTGGTATTAAGTTGCGCATTGCCGCCAGAGGCTACCGCTATATGAAGTTCGTTATCCAGCTCAAAGGCCATGGGTGGTGCGTTCACACCGGCACCCGTTTGGAACTGCCATAACTTCTTGCCCGTAGTGGCATCCAAAGCAATCAGGTAACCATCATCACCACCCGAAAATACCAAACCTCCAGATGTAGCCAATGTTCCACCAATAAGGGGCTGCTGAGTAATATGTTGCCAAGCCAGTTTCCCGGTATCAATATCAACGGCAGAAATATTCCCCGATTGTGCAACACCAGAAATGCTTTTAAAAGCGCCACCCAGCCATAATCGCCCCTTCCTCCATGGCACACTGCGTTCTTCATAATGCATAGGTTGATGCAAATTAGCATAATAAACATGACGTAATTTTGGGTTAATCGATCCTGGTGACCAATTCACCCCGCCATTTGCACCAGGTAACATTTCGGTACCTAAACCTATCGTCGGCAAAGCAAAAATATTTCGCTGTTCAACCATAGGCTCGGAGCGACGAATCAATTGTCCCGTTTTACGATCATGAACGTAGGTCCACCCTGTTTTACCGCCATGAATAACAACATCGATCATAGCCCCATTATTATCTTTAGCTTGGGTTAATATCGGAGGTGAGACACTATCTAAATCCCATACATCATGGGGAATATATTGATAGGCCCAGATAAGTTTGCCCGTACGGAGATCAAGAGCAACCAATGAATTGGTCCAACGGTTATCACCAGGGCGTATTGTGCCATCAAGATCGGGCGACGGATTGCCAACCGTAGCAAACAACATTCCAGTTTTAGCGTCTATGGACTTGGTTGTCCACGCTGAGCCGCCACCCTTTTGCCAAGCATCAACATAGTAGCCCGACTCGATTTGTCTCTGCTCCCTCTCTATATCTCGGTTCAATGGGTTAATCCCATCGGCTTTTTCTTGAAAAACACCATACCAACCATAACTGCCATCGGGTTGTTGTTCATCGGGTTTCGGTATCGTATACCAACGCCAAACTAATTCCCCCGTATTGACGTCATGTGCATTAATAAAGCCTCTGATGCCATATTCAGCTCCCGCGATACCGGTAATAACCATGCCATCATAAACAACTGGCGCTTCGGTACCGGAATAGCCATATTCAGGATCCGCTACTTGTTTTTGCCAAATAAGTTCTCCGCTGCGTTTATCTAAGGCGACTAACATTGCATCTAATGTCAGCATATAAACATTGTTGTCATTAATAGCTACACCACGGTTATTAGGACCACAGCAAAAATTGGTCAACCCAAGTTTATGCTGATAGCGCCACAATGACTGTCCGCTACGAATATCAATGGCATAAACATGATTGTATGGCGTAGATATATACATCACCTCATTTTCTACTATCGGCGTATTTTCAAACGAACCTACAACACCTGTCTGAAACATCCACTTCAACCGTAGATCTGCAACATTGTTCACGGTCAGTAAATCATTACTGTAATAACGAGTTTGAGCTAAATCGAGTCCGGGATGCAGCCAATCACCAGGTTCAGCCAGTAATTTAAATGGAAGAGCCAAACTAACACCGCAAAGCCAGCACACTATCCATACACTTAATCTTGACATGGTTGCCTCCAGTCTTCGCTATTCAAGAATTGTTGTTCAAACTCAAAAACAGGGATGGCTGGACTGAATAAATACCCCTGCAAGAAATCACATTCGTGGGCGACTAAGAAATCTTTTTGATCCTCTGTCTCCACACCTTCAGCAACGACTTTCAAATCTAGTTTATGAGCAATTGAAATAATGGCATCAACAAAATTAGCCGGTTCCGAAGCCTGTTTATTTATCTTATTAATCAGAGTCCGATCAATTTTCAAAAGTTTAAATGGTGATCGATGTAAAGAACTGATCGAAGAATACCCAGTACCAAAGTCATCCAAAGATATGCAAATGCCATTTTTATTGTAGTCACGTAGCAACTTGATCGATTCATCATCTTCAGCCAATGACACCGCTTCTTTCATTTCTACTGTAAGATTTTCAGGTGCGACTCCGATATCTCTTAATAATTCGTTAATCTCTTCCGAATATGCTTTTGAATGAAATTGTTTATATGACTTATTAACTGAAACATGTAGGTTATAACCCTGTTCCTGCCACTTTTTCATTTGTTCAATAGCAGTACGGAATACATCAATATCTAGCATTTGGATCAAACCACTATCTTCGGCCAATGAAATAAATTCTGTTGGTGATATCAAACCTCTTTTTGGATGATGCCAACGAATTAAGGCTTCAGCTCCATACAAACTGCCATCTTTTGCATCTATGATGGGTTGATAATAAATTTCGAACTCATTACCTTCGATTGCTTCAGTTAGTTCATTCACTAAAATTAAGCGTTGTTCTGCTTTTTGCTGCAAATCTGCCGTGAAAAACGAAATTTGATTCCGTCCTGCTGCTTTGGCAGCATACATCGCACTGTCCGCATTTTGATATAACACTTCAGCATCACGCCCATCTTCAGGGTATACCGCAATACCGATGCTGGCTGATATCTGAACTTGCTGTTCTTCTAATTGAAAAGGCTGTGCTAATTTTTCTAAAATCTTGTCTGCTATTATTTCGGCGTCCAAACCGCTGTGTAGATTAGGCAGTATCACTATAAACTCATCACCACCTAGGCGACAAACAGAATCACTTTCTCTTGTTGCTGACGTCAATCTAGAAGCCGTTTCCTTTAATAAAAAGTCGCCCGCCCGATGACCAAAAGTATCGTTAACCCATTTAAACCTATCAAGATCTAAAAATAATAAGGCAAAAACATGCTGTTCACGGTGTGCAACGGTTAATGTTCTAGCTAAACGATCATTAAATAAATTACGGTTTAACAAACCAGTCAAGGCATCATAATTCGCTTGATATTTGATCTGTTTTTCAGCTTCTTTATGTTGAGTAATATCACTAAATATGGATACATATTGCTCGATATCACCGTTATCATCACTGATCGCTGAAATCGCCAACCACTCAGGAAATAACTCTCCATTTTTTTTACGATTCCAAATCTCTCCTGCCCACTGTTTTTTAGTCTCCAATGTATCCCACATGATTTTATAAAATTCATCATCATGTTTGCCCGACTTCAATATATTAGGCGATTGTCCCAAAGCCTCTTGCTCAGAAAATCCAGTAATCTCAGTAAATGCAGGATTTACTGAAACGATGATAGCGTTTGCATCGGTAACCAAAATAGCTTCGGTTGTATTAACAAATACCTGCTGTGCCAGTTGCAATTGCTTATCTGATTGTTTTCTTTCTGTTATGTCTTGGGTTATGCCAAAACATCTAAGTAACTTACCATCAACATCACTCTCTGATTCAATCTTGGTATACAACCAACGCGTTTCGCCACTTGGTCTTACAATTCGATATTCAAAGGTCTCACACTCACCCTCATCAAAACAACGTGTCACCATACGTTCTACCAAGGCTGCATCATCGGTATGAACCAGCGATTCATAGTGCTTCAATGTGGTGTCAAAGTTTTCTTGATCAACGCCAAAAATTCGATATTCTTCATCTGACCACCATGCAGTTCTACTGCCAACATGCCACTCCCAGTTACCTAAGTGGGCAAGGTGTTGTGCTTGAACCAAACGCTGCTGAATTCTATTTTTCTCTACTTCAACTTCTTGCTGTTTTAATTCCAGTTGCCGACGAGACATCACCGTCGCCAAATGCACGGGTAACAACTCTAGATAACTGCTACCAACATCTTTGATAATATAATCAAAACACCCCAGTTTCATTGCATTAACAGCTACACTTATATCATCGCCTCCCGACACCATAATGGCTGGAATTGAGATATCAAGTTCAGCTAAACGCTCTAGTACTTGTATGCCACTGAGCTCTGGCAAGTGATAATCGACAATCAATACATCAAAGTGAGTGCTCTGGATCATTTCGATTCCGCGATGACCATCTAAGGCAAGTTCCACCTCATAATCATGCCGTTCAAGTCTTCGCTTAGCTAGCTGTGATAGCGATACATCATCTTCGATGTATAAAATTTTCGCGAGAGTGCTCACACATCACCCTCCTTATCATCAAGCTTGGCATCAACTTGTACTATGGTTGAGCAAGATGGCATGCTCGTAAGATTTAAGAACTTACCTAACTCCCCCATTTTTTCTCTAAACTCATCCGGCATGACCGGTTTAATAATGTAGGCATTACAACCTAGCTGATAACATTGTTCAATTTCTGCCGGATCATCTGAGGTAGTTAAAACAATAATTGGGATATGGCTGGTTTCCACATTACTTTTGATTTCTTTAAGCACGTCCATGCCACTTTTTCCAGGCATATTCAAATCCAACAATATAAGTGGAAAGTCAGGGGAGGTGCGGTGTTCATAGTCACCAAGACCAAAAATCAAGTCTAATACTTCTTGACCGCGTTCCAGCTTAACGATGTCTTTATTAAAACCCTCACGCCTTAAGTTTCGTTCCACCAAAGTGGCATGTGCAGGTTCATCATCTACCAAAATAATTGTATTGAATTTCATGCTCATAACTTATCTTCCTGCATTTAAACTATTGGAGAATTGAAATTATGTTTAAATCATACGTTGTGACTCAGTCGAGATAATCGGTATGCTAAAGCTGAAGGTAGCGCCTTTGTCCAAGGTCGAAGTGCATTGAATTCGCCCCCCTAAGCGTCTGACCAAGGTCTGAACATAAGTTAAGCCCATCCCCTCACCAGCTACATTTCGAGCCCCAACACGACGGAATATTTCAAATATATGTTCAATATCCTCTTCCGCAATGCCTCGGCCATTATCTTTAATAAAAAAATGCCAGCAATATTGATCGCGCTCTGCCCAGACTGAAATTTCACCTTGTCGATCTGGTTGGAGAAACTTCACCGCATTGCCCAATAAATTACCAAAGATCTGTTCTAAGGCTAATTCATCGGTGTTCAACTCGGGCAATTCTTTTATCGTTAGCTCCACTTTATCAAGCTGATAAGCCAAGGCTTTGATATTTTTATCTACAATTTCTGCACTGTTCACTAATTCAAGCTCTAAACTACGTTGACCTAGCCTTGATAATTCTAGAATATTAGTGATCAGTCCTTCCATTTTCTCCGCTGCTTTATTGATGTAACCCAATGATTCTGGGATCGTCGACTCTAAGCGCTCACTAGTAATATCAGAGAGAGACTGAATATCCAGCTCCGCTAACAATGATTCAACATCGAATTTCACTTCATTCGAAAAACCAACAATGCTGACCAGTGGTGAACGTAAATCATGTGAAACAATATATGTGAAGTTTTTTAACTCCTCATTAATTTCGTGTAACTCCGCAGTTCGCTCTGCTACATCTTGTTCTAATTTGTGTTGATAATCATTACGTAACTGTTCTGCTTGTTTGCGCTCACTAATATCACGAGCCACGCCCCGATAACCGCTAAAAGTACGTCCCTGCAAAAAAACAGGTACCGCACTTAACTCCATTACAATTGACTGCCCGTCGCTCTTATTGACGAGTAACTCAATATTATTCACCGCATGTATGTGCGTTGGGTGACCTTGAAAACCTCTGGGCAAATTATCTTTTGACTGCTTATCGACTAGATCAATCAGTTTTCTACCGAGAACCTGTTGGTCGTCATAGCCTAACAATCCCTTTGCATAGGGGCTACTGTAAGTAATAACCCCCTCTTTATTGACGGCCCACACCCACTCGTTTATTTCTTCAACCAAAGAACGGTAACGATGTTCACTTTCTCGAATGCGATTAATAATCGGATTGGTTATTCTGCGGAACAATACTGAGCCAAATAGAATCATGGCCATGGAAATAAAAAAGGTATAAATAGCACCCTTAATAAAAGGAGCCCTAATTTCATTCATATCTACTTTAGCAACGATGCCAAAATTGAGTACGTCAACAGGCTCATAGGCCGCAAGTACTTGCACGCCACGATAATCTTTGCCAACCATGACGCCAGATTGAGCCAATAACGCACGACGTGTAGGTTCAGCATATTCTGAATATAAAGGTATGGGGTCGGGTTCTTCGCTGACATCGTAGCGATGACGAAGGAGAAAAACGATATTCTCATTCTCTATGCCCGCTAAGACAAACTCGCCGGTTTCACCAAAACCGGGGAAATGTTGATGGGCATCTTTTAATTGAGAGATGGTATCGGCGGCGGCTCGTTTTGACAGTAACGATGTAGGACCGCGCTCTCCTACTGGTGTTTCCCAATCAACGCGGTTGGTTTGTCGATTGTATCGAGCCATTGCTTCGATAAGTCTTGCCTGACTCTGGGCAGTTTGTACTAGGCTCTGTTCTTTTTCATTAAACGCAACCTGATACAAAATCATATTAGTGACGAACATAGTTACCAAGGCAACTACACCCATGATTGCAATTAATAAATAAAAGCTGCGCCGTTCTTGCATGCTCGCTCTTCCTAACCCGTTTATGAAACTGCTTAGTGAGCCATACTTACAAATCTAACCCTATGATCGGCCTGTTCTTTAACAGGCCTAGCAAACTTTTTACTCTTAAGGCTATGTTATACCCCGTTTAGCTTATTTGCCAGATTGGGCACAAAATCATGTTTGAGAATCGCGGTTTAAAGCTATTTATTTCTGAAGCTGCCATTTATGAAGAGACAAAAAATAGAATTTTGGAACTAAAGGGCTTAGCTGCACGATGACAGTAGGTAAGGTGCCTGCACTTAGTCAAAACGGCTTATAGATCGTAGGTTGATTAGTTTGACTGATACAGCGTGGTCTCAATCAAAACACTAAGCGCTGCTTACACATTTACGGCTGCATAACTAATTTTTATTAGCCACCAGCAGCCATTAAGGATTCATACTTAGTATGCAGTTCTTCCTGAGTTTCAACTTTATCAGGATCTTTCGGAATACAATCTACTGGACATACTTCGACACACTGCGGCTCATCAAAATGGCCAACACATTCGGTACATAACTCAGGGGCTATTTCATAAATCTCTTCTCCCTGAGTGATCGCACTATTTGGACACTCAGGTTCACAGACATCACAGTTAATACATTCGTCCGTTATAAATAACGACATTTCTTACTCCAACTCAAACTATATATCTAAGATCTTAGCCCTTATTACTGCTGTTGAGCAATTTGGCTTTTAACTCAGTAACAACACAAGGGGCCACAAACTCAGAAACATCTCCGCCTAAAGCAGCAATTTCCCGCACTAAACTTGATGAGATATAACTAAATTGTTCTGCGGGCGTTAAAAATAAAGTTTCCACATCGGGTTCCATTTTCCGATTCATGCTGGCCAGCTGAAATTCATGCTCAAAATCTGAAACCGCGCGTAAACCACGGATGATGACATTGGCGTTTTTTTGTTTGGCCACCTCAACAAGTAAACCCTCAAAACCACAGACTTCCACATTCGTCATGCCGGTTAACGTTTGCTCGGCAAAATCAACCCGCTCCTGCAAACTAAATGCCGGTGTTTTTCCTGGATTAATCGCAATGGCAACGATGACCTTGTCAAACAGCTTACTCGCACGAATTACAAGGTCGACATGACCATTAGTAATCGGGTCAAAAGTACCCGGATAAATTGCCGTGGTTATCACTCACTCTCTCCCTGCTCATTGATAAATAAACAATATCGTACATCACCCGCCACTTTCTCTTTTAATAATCGCCATTGTGGAGGCAAACTAGGCAAGTCCTGTTTCTTCGGACATTCTAAATATATCCGCGCATTGTCTACCAAGCCATCATGTTTCACTAGTAAATCAGCAATGTTTGACCACATATCAGCCTGATAGGGTGGATCAATAAAGACGAGATCATAGCGTTGTGTATTCGCGGTCAGAAAATCTTGTGCAGTAGATTTAATCACCTGACAGTTCTCAGCCGATAAAAGCTGACAATTTTGCTGTAATGATTTGATTGCTGAGCTGTCCAGTTCTACCAGCTCAACATGCGCCGCGCCGCGAGAAGCAGCTTCCAATCCTAAAGCTCCACTACCCGCAAATAGATCTAAGCAACGTGCGTCCCCCACCACCGGTTGCAACCAATTGAATACGGTCTCGCGCACTCTATCTGGGGTTGGTCTTAATCCTTGCACATTAGGAAAATTAATTTTACGTCCACGCCATTTTCCCGCAATGATACGTATCGTTCCTAGCTGCTGATTTGTTTTATTGTGCTTCGCCACCTACCATCACCGTTAACATTTTTTCTGGTTGAATCCGTCGAGCAAAAGCCTCTTTAATTTGCATCGTAGTAATTGAGTTTACTTCGTCTTTAAAGGTATCTAAATAATCCAAGGGCAAATCATAAAAACCAATCATAGCCAGATAGTTTGCAATTTTACTATTGCTATCAACACGTAAGGCAAAACCACCGGTAATATTCTGCTTAGCGGCGTTTAATTCATCTTCCGTCGGTCCATCTTTAATAAAGTCTATCAAGGTATTTCGCATCACTTCTAAGGCTTCAGCTGCCTGCTCATTCCGTGTTTGCAAACCAAATTGATAGGGGCCTAATTGACGCATAGGTCTGAAATAGCTGTATACACTGTATGAAAGACCTCGTTTTTCACGAATTTCGTTACTCAAAATTGAAACTAAACCACTACCACCCAGAATATGATTGCCAACATACAGAGCAAAATAATCTGGATCGGTACGATTAATCCCCGGTTGCCCCATCAAAATATGAGTTTGTGACGACGGATGTTCAATTTTCTTCGTTACTGCTTTTTCTAATACCATGACAGGCTTAATTTCTTTAGCAGCTTCACCTTCATTTAGACCAGCAACCGCCTGCTCAGCAATCGCCTTAGCCTTGTCCACCTCAATATCACCTACCAAGACGATTACGGCATTTTTTGTCACGTAATATTGCTGATAAAACGCTTTGAGATCATCAAGCGTTATATTTGTTACTGATGACTCCTCACCTGATGGCATCGTTGAATACGGATGCTCATTAAATAAGTTTTTATAAAATGCACGACTAGCCAATGCGGCCGGTGATTGTTTCTCAGCTAGTAAGCCAATTAATACTTGTTTCTTCAATCGCTCAAATGAGTCTTGTGGGAATGTCGGCTCCGTTAACACGGTCGTGAATGTTGCCAACGCTGTCTCTAATACAGGTTCAGCAGTTAACGTTCTTAAGCTTACTAATGCCATGTCACGCTCAGCACTCGCGCCAAACTTGGCACCAATACCTGCAAATTTTGCTGCAATTTGATCTGTATCTAAATCACCAGCACCTTCATTTAAAATTGCACTTGTTAACAATGCTGTGCCAGGCAATGCCCCATCACGTGCCGCGCCACCATCAAAAACAACACTGATATCAAGCATCGGTAATTCAGGTGCCGCAACAAAATAAACTCGCGCACCATTTGACGTTTCCCAATGCTGAATTTGTGGCGATGCGAAAATTGTAGCTGTAAATAACAATGAAGCTACAAATAGTGTGATTTTATGAATCATGTGACTCTCCTGTCGCTTTTTCCATTGTTTGTTCGTTTACTCTTATCGGTACTAACTCAGCTTCAGTCAATCCATCATCAATAAAATACTTCTTCGCGACGCTCATCACTTGCTCAGCCGTTACTTTATTAACGTTATCGACATAGGCATCAGATAGTTTCCAGTCAACACCAATCGTGTCTAACATCCCAATCTGCAATGCTTGATAAAACACACTGTCTTTTTCATAGACATCATTTGCAACCACTTGAGCTTTTACTCGCGCTAACTCTTCACTCGTCACAGTTTCATTTTTCAGCAGCTCAAGTTGAATTCTAATTGCATCTTTCAATTCAGCCACAGTGTTGCCTTGTGAAGGTGTGCCGGCAATAGTAAAAACATCATCCAAACGTGAAAACATGCCATAACCAGCTCCAACACCTGCAGCTATTTCTTGTCCACGCACTAGTTCGCGAGCAAACCTTGCACTAGCTCCACCGTCTAGAATGCCGGCTAACACTTCTAATGCATAAGGTTCCCAAGCCATATCAGCTGTTTTCACTACAGGGACTTTCCAGCCCATCATCACGTAAGGTAACTCCGCAGGCGCTTTTACTTGAATTGAGCGTGTTCCTTTTTGTGGTATTTCTAATTGTGGTTTTAAGATTGCTGTAACTTCAGGTTTTAAAGGAGAAAAATATTGCTTAGCCAAAGCATAAACAGCGTCAGGTTCAACATCTCCCACCACGACGATTGTGGCGTTATTCGGGGCATACCACTTTTGATACCAAAGGTTTAGATCTTCAAGTGAATAATTTTGAATATCACTCATCCAACCAATAACAGGATGATGGTATGGGCTGTTCACAAATGCAGTTGAGTTAAACGCTTCGCGTAATAACGACTTGGGGTTGTCATCGGTTCGCATGCGGCGCTCCTCAGAAACCACATCACGTTCTTTTAATACTTCTGCTGGATCGATTTTCAAGTTGCGCATGCGTTCAGCTTCCAAACGAAAGCTCACTTCTAAACGATCTTTTTCCAAGGTCTGAAAATATGCGGTGTAATCACGACCGGTAAACGCATTCTCTCGGCCACCGTTAGCGGCAATTATTTGAGAAAACTCATTAGGCCCCAGATTTTCCGTACCTTTAAACATCATATGTTCTAACTGATGTGAAATACCCGTGATGCCGTTATATTCATAACTAGAGCCAACCTTGTACCAAACCTGTGATACGACAACAGGTGCTCGATGATCTTCTTTTACAATCAACTTTAAGCCGTTATCTAGCTGATACTCGCTGACATTGGCTACACCGGTCTCCGAACTGGCAATAGTGTCTGTCTCGCTATTTACGGCAGGAGCTGAAAATAACCACCATACTAATGCCAAACTTGGCACTAATAACCACCAGACACTCTTTTTAATTTTGTTAAGCATATGCATCATCTATATCCATGACATGATAATATTTATCGTTGAAGTTTAATGACAAGCGAAGACTATGTTTAGTTTCTTGAAAAAAAAATCTAAAACCGACACCGAAAGCCCGCAGCAAAATGAGCAACATACAGAACAGTTGCCAGAAAGTCACCCAGAATTATCTACTGAAAATACAGTAGAACAAAAAATAGAAAAAACCAGCCTGTTTGGTAGGTTAAAACAAGGTTTAAGTAGATCGAGTACCAAACTGACCGAAGGTTTTGCCTCGCTCGTTTTAGGTAAAAAAACGATCGATGATGATCTGTTAGAAGAGCTTGAAATGCAGCTCTTGACTGCAGATCTTGGTGTAGAAGCAACTCAGACCATTATTAGCGACTTAACACAGCGTATTGCACGCAAACAGTTAGGTGATGCCGAAGCCTTATTCGATGCCTTACGTGATGACATGGTCTCGCTATTACAACCCAGTTGCCAGCCTTTAGTTATTCCCGAACAAGATGGGCCCTTTGTTATACTAATGGTGGGCATTAATGGTGTTGGCAAAACAACCACCATCGGTAAAATGGCTAAACAGTTCCAAGACCAAGGAAAATCAGTCATGTTAGCAGCAGGTGATACCTTCCGAGCTGCAGCAGTAGAGCAACTTCAAGTTTGGGGGCAACGCAATGACATTCATGTTACCGCCCAACATAATGGCGCCGATTCTGCCTCCGTTATTTTTGATGGTTTGCAAGCGGCTAAGGCTCGCAATATAGATATCTTAATCGCTGATACAGCTGGCCGCCTTCATACTCAATCCAACTTAATGGAAGAGTTAAAGAAAGTAAAACGCGTGATGAAAAAGCTTGATATCAATGCCCCACATGAAATCATGTTAGTGCTTGATGCTGGAACAGGGCAAAATGCCCTATCTCAGGCGGTGCAATTTAATGACACTGTCGGCATAACTGGGCTGACCTTAACCAAACTTGATGGCACCGCTAAAGGTGGGATTATCTTTGCCATTGCTAAAAAAATGGGTTTACCTATTCGCTATATCGGCGTTGGTGAAAAAATTGATGATCTTCGATGCTTTGAAGCCGAAGACTTTGTTGACGCTTTGTTAGACCGAGAAGATTAAACAATGATTCAGTTCACCGATGTTTATAAACGCTACCAAAACCAGCATGAAGCCTTATCAGGCTTGAGTTTTAATATAGACAAAGGTGAAATGGCTTTTTTGACGGGGCATTCTGGCGCCGGTAAAAGTACCTTACTCAAGTTAATTGCTTTAATTGAGCGTAGTTCACACGGGCAAGTCCTGATTAACAATCAAAACCTCAGTCATCTGCCACAACGTAAAATCCCCTATTATCGCCGTCAGATCGGTTTGGTATTTCAAGACCATTACCTACTTCATGATCGTACTGTGTTTGATAATGTGGCGTTACCCTTAGTTATTGCCGGCGAAAATCATCGTGAAATTGGTCGTCGAGTTCGAGCTTCACTTGATAAGGTCGGCTTATTAGGTAAAGAACGTAATCTACCTATTGCCTTATCTGGTGGAGAACAACAACGTGTTGGTATAGCACGAGCCGTGGTAAACCGCCCGCCGATTTTACTTGCCGATGAACCTACTGGTAATTTAGACCCCGAATTATCACGGGATATCATGCAGTTATTTGAACAGTTCAATCAAGTGGGTGTAACCGTATTTGTTGCCACCCATGATCACGAATTAATCAAAACCTTACCTTATCGCCAAGTCATTCTGCAGAAAGGTCGATTAGCTCAGCAGGAAACCGCATGAGATTTCTGGAGTTCAATTTAAAAAATTATGCCTTGCGTCATATGCAAGTCATGTTGTTCAGCCTAGGACAGCTGTGGCGGCAGCCACTTGCGAGCTCAATGACTGTATTTGTTATCGGCATTGCTTTGGCGATGCCAGCGGGTTTGTATGTTTTATTACAAAACCTCAATCAGGTGAGTAATCAATGGGACGATGCCAGTCAAATATCCTTATTTATGCAAGCAGACTTTACTGATCAACAAGCCAAACAATTTACCGACACGTTACGAGCTTGGCCAGACATTGCTGCCGTGGAATATCAAACAGCCAACCAGTCATTAGAAGAATTCCGCCAGCTATCAGGTTTAGGTGACTTACTTAATACATTACCGAGTAATCCCCTACCAGCCCTTGTCATGGTCAATCCAAGTAAAAATAGTCTACGCCCAGATGCAGTAGGTAGTTTATTAGCTCGTTTGGAAATCCTGCCTGAAGTAGAACAAGCACAGCTTGATATGGAATGGTTACAACGCCTACGCAGTATGAGCAAAACCGGCCAACGGGGAATCAGTCTTCTGGCGATTTTGCTGTCTTTAAGTGTATTGCTAGTGATAGGCAATACAATCCGGCTAGCAATCTTAAACCGCCAAGCTGAAATTAAAGTAACAAAACTAGTGGGGGGGACCAATGCCTTTGTGCGCAGGCCTTTCCTCTATACCGGTTTTTGGTATGGCACACTTGGCGGCATAGTCGCATGGTTAACCTTATTATTTACCTTAAGTTTATTAAGTGGTCCTATCAACGAATTATCACTTTTATATAATAGTCCGTTCTCCTTGCAATGGTTAACTGGCCAGATGTTCATCGTATTACCACTTTCAGGTATGACGTTAGGTGTACTTGGTGCTTGGTTAGCAGTCGGTCGTCACCTAAGTGCCATTGAGCCTCGATGAAGTATTGAAAGGAACTTTTTCCTGAAATAGCAATCTTAGTGTTGACTTATTTAAGTTAATGTTATTATTACGGCAATATTTTTAGGGAGGCCATACAATGACAGCACCTGTAGCCCAATATGAATTAGCGTTAGCACCAATTAGTAATCTCAGTTCTTATACGAGCCTAGTACATAAAACGCCCGTATTAACAGCCGAAGAAGAATACGAATTAGCAACACGCTTACAACAAGATGGTGATCTAGAAGCCGCTCAGCGCTTGGTATTATCACACCTACGCTTTGTTGCTCGCATTGCCAAAGGCTATAGCGGTTATGGTCTGCCTGTTGCCGACTTAATTCAAGAAGGCAATATCGGATTAATGAAAGCGGTAAAACGCTTTGATCCTGAAAAAGGGGTGCGCTTAGTATCGTTTGCCGTTCATTGGATCCGCGCTGAAATTCATGAATATGTTATTCGAAACTGGCGCATCGTTAAAATTGCAACGACCAAAGCCCAGCGTAAGTTGTTCTTTAACCTTCGCAGTGCTAAAAAACGCTTGGGTTGGTTAAATCAGGAAGAAGTAGAAGCGGTAGCTGAAGACTTGGGGGTAACCCCTGGTAATGTGCTTGATATGGAACGCCGACTTGCACAACCAGACACATCATTTGATTTACCCACTGATGTGGATGACGACGACAATCACTTCTCACCTTCGGCTTATATATCAGGACCGGAGAACTCTGATCCATCACTCCTGTTAGAGCACGATGATTTTTCTAATCATCAGCATCAAAAACTAAGCAATGCGCTAGCGAATTTGGATGAGCGTAGCCGCGACATTGTCAGCCAACGTTGGTTGAATGATGACAAAAAAGCTACCTTGCATAATCTTGCGGATCAATACCACGTATCAGCAGAACGTATTCGCCAAATTGAAAATAATGCCATGAAAAAATTAAAAACATTTATGGCTTAACACTCTTTATTTTTGACCAACATAAAAAAAGCCCGCTTTATGCGGGCGTTTTTATTTCTGCCAGCTGAGTTTAACGTTCAAGTAAAGGGGTTTTACCAGTCTTACCATCCCAGTCTTCAGCATCAGGTAACTCATCTTTTTTCTCTGCTAATACAGGCCAAACACGAGAAAGTTCTTCATTTATCTGAACAAACTCCATTTGTTCATCCGGTAAATCATCTTCAGAGAAAATGGCTTCAGCAGGGCATTCTGGTTCACACAACGTGCAATCAATACACTCATCAGGATCAATAACAAGAAAATTTGGGCCTTCGTGAAAACAATCCACAGGGCAAACATCTACACAATCCGTATATTTGCATTTAATACAATTTTCTGTGACAACAAAGGTCATGACCATTTCTCCAAAACATAATTTCACACCGGTAATAAGCCAGCTAATAACCGTCAATTTTACATCATTTATGATGAAACTGGGAAAGGATCATTTTTAAGGTATGATTATTTCTACTGTGACATAATTTCTCAGCTATCAAAGTTAAACTACGGATTGTGAATCATGAGTCGAATCATCACCATTGCTATTTTTATATTTGTTTTTATCCTTGGCGCTGGGTTTTCAGCCATTAATACAACACCTGTTGCGATTAATTTTTACCTAGGCTCAATGACACTTCCCCTGTCCGTGCTTATTGTCTTAGCCATTATTTTAGGCTCCATATTAAGTGCTTCCGCTTTATTTTTAAGTTCCTTGCGACTACGGTATGAGAATCGTCGCTTAAACAAAAAACTGGCCCTCTCAGAGCAAGAAATCAATAGTCTGCGAATTCTCCCTGTCAAAGATTCACTCTAGGATAGCTCTCCATGCTTGAGTGGTTATTTTTTCTTCTTCCAATCGCCGCCCTGTCCGGTTGGTTGGCTGCGCGCGCACATTACAAAAAGAAATATCGCCCCCAAGATCTCAAGTTAACGCCAGAATATTTTAAGGGTTTGAACTACTTACTTAACGAGCAACCCGATAAAGCGATCGATGTCTTTATTCGTTTATTAGAAGTGAATAGTGAAACCGTTGAAACTCATTTAGCGCTGGCCAACCTGTTTCGCCGTCGAGGTGAAACTGATCGTGCCATTCGTATTCATCAAAACCTCATTGCACGGCCAACACTAAACAGCAGTCAACGCACACAAGCATTAGTAGAGTTGGGATTGGATTATATGAATGCCGGAGTACTCGATCGTGCTGAACAACTTTTTCTTGAATTACTACAACAGTCTTCACCACCAGAACAAGCAATTAAACAATTATTACGTATATACCAACAAGAAAAACATTGGGATAAAGCCATTGAAATGGCCAAACGTTTACAGCCTAATAAAAATAACGATATTGGCATTTTAATCGCCCAATTCTACTGTGAATTAGCAGAACAAAAGTTTGAGAGTAATCCCTCGTCCATCGCCCAGATATTGAAACAAGCACACGCCTATGATCCGAATTGTGTCCGAGCCAGCTTACTCGACGCTAATCTATCTATTGCAGCAGGAAATTTTGCAAAAGCACTCAAAACATTACAACGTATTGAACGACAAAATCATCATTACATTCCCGAGGCTTTGCCTAAACTATTAAATTGTTATCAACAAATAGATAATCTTAGCGCCTTCAAGAGTTGGCTTGAACAATTACTCGAACGTCATCCGCATATGACGAGTGCCCGGCTAATGCTTTCACAAATTATCACTGAACAATATGGCCGGCAAGCGGCACAAGACTTTCTTTATCAACAGCTGCACCGATACCCATCGATAGAGGGCTTACATAAATTGCTCATGCTGGGTCAAAATTCTAGTCAAACACTGGTTCCCTTGATTAAAAACATCACTAATACACTCGTACAGAAAGGTGACCGCTATAGCTGCCACAATTGTGGTTTCTCAGGTAAAACCATGCACTGGCAATGTCCTAGTTGCGGCCATTGGGAAAGCATTCGCCCAAGCGAAATTCATTTATCAAATTTAGAAAAATTATTGGAGTCATCGCAATGAGCGAAATCAGTATCTTTCATAACCCGCGTTGCAGTAAATCACGCCAAACTTTAGCCTTACTAGAACAACAAAACATTCAACCGGAAATAATTGAATATTTAAAAATACCGCCAACCGTTCCCCAACTTAATGACATTATCACTATGCTCAATATTGAACCTCGCGCATTATTACGCAAAGGCGAGGCGCTTTATAAAGAACTCGATTTAGCAGACCTGTCACTCAGTAATGAACAACTTATCGATATCATGTGCAGAAATCCTAAACTGATAGAGCGGCCAATTGTAATAAGCAATGGAAAAGCCAAGATAGGTCGACCGCCTGAATCTGTGTTAGATATTTTATAAGGGTGGATCATGACTGAAATTTTAGTTCTGTATTACAGCCAATCGGGCCATGTCTCACAAATGGCGGAACATGTTGCTCGAGGTGTTGAAAAAGTCGAAGGTTGTTCAGCAAAGATAAGAACGGTGCCGGCAATTTCTACGGTCTGTGAAGCAACGGAGGATAACATTCCTGCTCAAGGCCATCTCTATGCGAGTACTGATGATCTAAAAAATTGTGCTGGATTAGTCTTGGGCAGCCCTACTCGCTTTGGTAATATGGCCGCCCCGTTAAAATATTTCATTGATCACACCAGTGACATCTGGCTTTCGGGCAACCTTATTGGTAAACCCGCTGCGTTATTTACCTCCACAGGAAGCATACATGGTGGTCAGGAAAGCACCTTACTGTCCATGATGTTACCGCTAATGCATCATGGCATGATGATCATGGGTTTACCCTATAGTGAATCAGCATTAATGACCACACAAGATGGTGGCACACCTTATGGTGCCAGCCATCTCGCAGGCAGAAATAATGATCGAGCCCTTAGTGAAACTGAAACACAACTTTGCAGTGCATTAGGTCAACGCGTTGCCACTACCGCAAGAGCATTAACGTCATGAGTCCACATTTGTTTAAACATGGTGCTTTATTCAGCTACTTTGCCTTAATGGCATCCTTATTAAGCTGGATTCTAATCGCACCGCATAGTAGTACCTTTCCGACTGCAACGATGTTAATTATTGCGATGGTCCCGTTATTATTTCCTTTACGCGGCATGCTACATAACAAACCTTACACACATGCATGGAACAGCTTTTTAATGCTGTTTTATTTCAGTCATGGTGTGGGTGAGCTTTATAGCGCTGAGGGCTTTATTTTATACCCTTGGCTAGAAATTATTTTTAGTAGTCTCTGCTTTACATCATCTATCATTTTTGTGAGATTAAATGCAAAAATGCGAGTAAAATCACATAATTAATACTAGAACATTGTTATAACTGTCGTACAAGGTGGCTTTAGGAGCAAATAATGACGACAATTCCCGCATTTCAATCTGCGTTAAATGGTATACAGTCCGGCTTACAAAGTTTAAATAAACATGCCGCTGAAATTGCTAGTGCTGATGTTATTGAATCAGGTGCCGATGTTACAACACCATTGGTCAACATGATCAGTGATGAACAGCAGGTACTTGCTTCTACAAAGGTACTTGAAGCCCATAACGCAATGATTGGAAGTATATTAGATATCAAAGTGTAAGCTATGGAAGTCACTGTCTCATCGACGCCGCTAACTACCACGACAGGTACACGGGTAAGTGCTGCGACAGTCAGTGAAGAAGAAACCACGCAACGCTCTCAACAAGAGCAACAACAAATTCAAAAACTCAAAGCGCGCGATCGTGTTGTGCGAGCACATGAGTCAGCACATGTGGCAGCTGGCGCTGGTATCGTGAAAGGCGGCGCCACCTTCAGTTTTCAACGAGGTCCTGATGGCGTTCAGTATGCCGTTGGCGGTGAAGTTAAAATTGACACATCCGCAGTCAGTGGAGACCCAAAAGCAACCTTAAAAAAAGCTGAACAAATTCGTGCTGCAGCGCTAGCACCCGCCCAACCTTCAGCCGCCGATCAATCTATAGCCGCGAAAGCAGCGCAAATGGCTGTCGAAGCTCGAGCTGAAATTAATCAACTTCAAAACAGTGATGAGCCCACAACTAACGATGATGAAACATCAAGTAATAATACTACCTTCACCCCACCCGAGCTAACCGGTAATTTCCTCGATTTCACAGCCTAACGCTCGCCTGATAGACTTAAGCTTTCTAATAAGTAATTTCTTACCTCACTACGTACATTGACTACCAATACCTTCCCCTTATTGTCTTTAGCTGATATCCAGTCAGCTATGGATAAAGATAGCCTTAGCAAGCTTGATGATATTTTGATTCATTCATCCGTCAGTTCGACAAATGATGAATTATGGCAACGCCTTGCCAAAGGCAAGTCCACCCCCGCCGTCTGTCTATCAGAAAGCCAAACGGCAGGAAGAGGACGTAGAGGGGATCTATGGCACTCCCCTCCAGCAGGCAATCTATATTTATCTCTTTTTTGGCCTTTCCCCGCTGAAATGGCCAAAAATGGATTGAGCATCGCAATCGGGATAAGTTTGATAAACACCCTCAAATCTGAGGGAATCAATGGCTTACAACTAAAATGGCCCAATGATGTTTTACATAAAAGACATAAGCTTGCTGGGATTCTAGTAGAATCACGTTTCGGCAAAAAACAGAATACTGTCGTAGGGATCGGCCTTAATTTCAAGCTTCCGACCAATACACAAAGTCAAATAAATCAAAAAACCACCAGTCTGCAACAACTTTGTACTGACGTACCTTGTCGCAATCAACTGGCGGGAAAAATAATTCAAAATATGATCAAAACAATAGAGCTTTTCCAACATCGCGGACTAAGCGATTTTATTCCTTTATGGCCTCAATATGATGCGCTTGATAATCAAACTGTCACGCTAATTAGCGAAAGTAGTAAATTTACCGCGCTGGCCTGCGGTATCAATGAACAAGGTGAACTACGTTATATGCGTAACAACAAAATTGAAACCCTATCTAACAGTCACGTTAGCATTAGA
Organism: Methylophaga sp. 42_25_T18; assembly: GCA_002163085.1. Lineage (GTDB taxonomy): Bacteria > Pseudomonadota > Gammaproteobacteria > Nitrosococcales > Methylophagaceae > 41-12-T18. The sequence continues at coordinate 91,192 of MAAJ01000008.1, forward strand.
TTTACATCATGAAATTACTCGTTGATATTGGAAACAGCCGTATTAAATGGGCATGTATCGATGCTAATGGTTTAAACGAAAGTCAAAGTTTTACTCGTGGAAAAACAGGCATTAAAGCCTCGTTAACGAAACAGTGGAAAGATCTGACCGATATTGAAGCAGTCTTTGTGGCAAATGTTGCGGGAGATAAAATTGCGCAACAGCTGGAAGAATGGACCATCAAGAAATGGGATATTAATCCTAAATTTATCACCAGTGAACAAAAACGTTTCGGCGTGACTAATGCTTACCAACAGCCAGAAAAATTAGGTGTTGATCGTTGGTTAGCACTAATTGCAGCAAGACAACATGCCCGTTTAGCGACCTGTGTTATTGATTGCGGTACCGCAATCACATTAGATATTGTGACCAAATATGGCGAACATCAAGGCGGCATGATTTTGCCCGGCCTAAGCCTTATGCGAGAAACATTAACTAATAAGACTGATGCAATTAAAGATACGCTCGATGACAGTGAATTTAAAACATTAGCAACCAATACCTTTAGCGCCGTTCAGTCGGGCACGCTATATAGTGTTACCGCAACACTAGAGCGTCTTATCGACGATCTTAAACAACAGTTTAATAACCGTATCCGTTTTATTATTACGGGTGGTGATGCTGAAACTATTCTCCCTCTGTTGCCTCAATCAGTTGCTCATTATCCAGATATCGTCTTAAAAGGCCTCGCCTATTACGCACGTCAGGGCGAACGAAAACCACAACATTCGAAACCGGAAACTGTGGAAACTGTGGAAACTGTGGAATCTGTGGAATCTGTGGAATCTGTGGAATCTGTGGAATCTGTGGAATCTGTGGAATCTGTGGAATCTGTCGAATCTGTCGAAGCAACAACATTGCCAGGAGAGGCAATCTAAGGTACTCTTTCGCCCCCTTAGGAGAGCTGGCCGAGCGGCTGAAGGCGCACGCCTGGAAAGTGTGTATAGGTTTATCCCTATCAAGGGTTCGAATCCCTTGCTCTCCGCCAATATTTTGAATAATTTAAGCTAAGTCATTGTCATACCTATAAATGTGAAAATGACTAAATATAATTCTTGTTCTATACAAGCTTAAAAACGACTTTAGTTGCTACAAAGGCATAGCAGAAAAAGTCAAAAACACTTAGAATTACGCTTTCTATGGTGGCCCATGCTGGTCTCCTCGCGACGATATGTTGGTCAGCCCGTCAGACCCGGAAGGGAGCAGCGGAGCCTTCGGACTCGAGCGCCGAGATTCGGCTGGCATGGGTTCGCCACCCTTATAACGTTTGAATTAGGCATAACGTAATCACATGAGTTATTTGGTTCTTGCCCGAAAATGGCGACCTAAAACATTTGCTGAAGTTGTTGGTCAACAACATGTCTTACGCGCATTGATCAACGGCCTAGATCAAAACCGTTTACACCATGCCTTTTTATTTGCCGGCACCCGCGGCGTGGGTAAAACCACATTAGCCCGTGTTTTCGCTAAATCTTTAAACTGCGAACAAGGCGTCAGTTCAACGCCCTGCGGTGAATGTCAAAGTTGTCAGGAAGTCGATGCCGGCCGTTTTGTCGATTTAATTGAAGTGGATGCCGCCTCGCGTACTAAAGTCGATGATACGCGCGAGCTCTTGGATAACGTGCAATATGCGCCAAGCCGTGGACGTTACAAAGTCTACTTAATTGACGAAGTACACATGTTATCAACCAGTAGTTTTAATGCCTTACTCAAAACACTGGAAGAACCGCCACCGCATGTTAAATTCTTATTTGCGACGACCGATCCGCAAAAGCTCCCCGTCACCATACTTTCTCGCTGTTTACAGTTTAATCTGCGTCGTTTAGATCTAACTCAAATTTCGGGTCATCTAAATCATATTCTGCAACAAGAAGAGACGGAGTTTGAAGCTAATGCTTTACTAGCGCTTGCTCGTGCTGCTGATGGCAGCATGCGAGATGCGTTAAGTTTATTAGATCAAGCTATTTCCTTTGGCGGTGGCTCAGTTAAAAATGATCACGTGCATCAAATGTTGGGCACTATCGAACAGCAACAGTTACACCACATTGTAACGGCCTTGCTAAAACAGGATGGTAAAAGTCTACTCGAACAATCCCAACAACTATCAGCGCAAGGTCGTGACTTCACTATTGTTCTTAATGAGCTGTTGTCTTTATTTCAACGCATTGCGACCGTACAAGTGGTGCCAGATCTTGAAAGCACCGAGGAAGACAACCTCGAACAAGTAAAATCGCTGGCTCAGCAATTTAGTCCTGAAACCATACAGTTACTCTATCAAATTGCCTTACATGGAAAACGCGATCTTGCTTATGCCGCTGATCCAAAAAGTGGCTTTGAGATGACCTTGTTAAGGATGTTAAGTTTTCAACCAAAAAGCATAGATAAAACAGTCGATATTAGCGCGTCTACCGACAACAATACTTCCGCTAAAGCTCAGTCCATCACTGACACTCCTCCTGTTCCACAGCCACAGCCACAGCCACAGCCACAGCCACAAAATGTTGCCCGTCAGACATCAGAAAAAGAAAAAGTTGAACACATTTCAACAGCTAGCAACACTGGCGATGAAATTTCGGCAACTAACTGGACACAAATTATAGCCACGCTGAAACTCGCGGCATTGGCTCGCCAACTTGCTGATAATAGTGCTTTTATTAAATCAGAAAATCAACAGGTTTATCTTTCCTTGGCACCTGGGCTAGCTCATCTTGCTACACCTAAAGCACAAGAAAGACTAGAATCAGCATTAAGCAAACAATTAGGCTATGAACTATCATTAATATTTGAACAGGGTGTTGGCAACGTAGATAATCGCCAAACCTTGGCATCTGAACGTGCTGAAGAAGCTTCAATTAAACAACAGCAAGCGACGGAGTCTATCCATAATGATCCAGCCGTTGATGCAATGAAAAAAGTTTTTGATGCTCGTGTCATCGAAAGCTCGATAAAATCAATCGATTAATTAAGAGGAATTCCCATGAAAGGTGGAATAGGCAACCTAATGAAACAGGCCCAGCAAATGCAGGCCAACATGGAAAAAGCACAACAAGAATTAGCGAATGTAGAAATCACCGGCCAAGCTGGTGGTGGCATGGTAAAAATCATTATGACCGGCAAACACGATGTAAAACGTGTTTCGATCGAAGCGGCTTTATTGGAAGATGATAAAGACATGTTAGAAGATCTAATTGCCGCAGCAGTTAATGATGCCGTGCGCCAAGTTGAAAAAACATCACAAGATCGCATGGCAGGCATGATGCCCCCTGGCATGAAAATGCCTTTTTAACTAGCGTTTTAATTTTCACATGGCTAGTTTAGGACCTAAAATTGAGCAACTGATTGATGCCTTACGCTGCCTACCTGGTGTCGGGCCAAAATCAGCACAGCGTATGACATTTCATTTGCTCGAACGTAACCGTGATGGTGGAGAACGTTTGGCAAATGCACTCCGTCAGGCATTACAACAGGTTCATCACTGTCAACGCTGTCGTATATTAAGCGAAACGGAATTATGTAACCGCTGTAGTGATGAACAACGGCGTGGCGATCAACTTTGCATAGTTGAAATGCCTAGCGACGTGTTAGCAATCGAACAAGCAACCCACTACAAAGGGCAATATTTTGTTTTATCAGGTCATCTTTCACCACTCGATGGTATTGGACCTGATGCCTTAGGAATACCTCAACTTATTGATATATTTGAACAAAATACTATCCAAGAAGTCATCCTCGCCACTAACCCAACTGTTGAAGGTGAGGCTACAGCCCACTTTATTAGTCAACTTGCCCATCAACGAGACATACCGGTCAGCAGACTTGCTCATGGCATACCTCTTGGCGGTGAATTAGAATATGTTGATAGTGGTACACTATCCCATGCATTTTCAGGTCGGGAATCGATCTAACCTCAAACAAGCAGATGAGTGAACTATGGAAGACACAGCTCCATTTGAATTATTGAAGACATACCCAGGCATCATTTATCGCCAGCCGTTATTTATTGTATCTGAACGGCTTGATGTTGAAGTTGATGGTTACCACCTAAGCTTTTTAGATAAAACAGGTGAGGCACTGTCGAACGATAGCGAAGTGCCTACGTTCATGGCGCAACTAACCACGATCTTACCAACCATTTGCGATAAGCAAAAAGTACTGTTATCTATACCAGAATCATGGCAAGAGGCACTCAGTCACCTGCCAGCATCTAGCATCAAATTCACACTTGATATTACCGGCAAGGCACCCAGCACTGAGAAAAAATCTGCGCTTGAGTTTGCCAGTCATGCCGAGCAAGAACAAGATGATGGCAGTGTCACCTTACTCATCGATATGGCTCATATTGAACATCAGAATTTAAGTGAGCATTTGTCAGAATGGCGTAGCCATCACAAGGTGATGTGTGCCACCAATGTTAATGCGCATGATGAGTATACTTTCTGCCAATCTCAAAAGCTCGATCTTGTGCAAGGTCAGTTCTATACTCAACCAGCAGAAAAAAATAACAAAAAGATTTCACCATCATCACAGACCTTGCTCGAATTATTAGTCAAACTTCAAGACCCAGACGTTGACCCTGCCGATCTCGCTGAAACTATTAATCAAGATGTCACCTTAAGTTATAAATTATTGCGTTTAATTAATTCTGCATTCTTTGGTTTGCCAAAAGAGATTGAGAGTATTAAACAAGCCATCGTGATGTTGGGCCAAAATAAAATTAAAACGTGGGCCAGCTTATTAAGTTTGTCAGGTCTAGATGATAAGCCCAACGAATTACGCATCGTGGCAATGACTCGAGCGAGAATGACAGAGCTTCTAGCTAAATATTATAAAGGCCAAGCTGAAACATTTTTTGCTGCGGGATTATTCTCGACCCTTGATGCATTAATGGATAAGCCATTGGCCTTAATCATTGAGCGCCTACCTTTATCTGATGAACTTAATCAGGCTTTATTAAACAGGACTGGCGCAGTAGGCCGCGCCTTACAAGATGCAATAAATTATGAAAAAGGTGACTGGGCAGCGGTTGAGGCTTCACCACTGCCTATTGAAGTACTAGTGAGGGCTTATTTAGATGCTATTCACTGGGCCAAAGAACTCAGCTCTCAACTACATGATTAGCCATGTCTATCACCTGGTTAGAGGCATCATCAACCAATAGCTTCCCGCCGGTCGAGCAAGCCTTTGAAGATGGCTTATTAGCTGCAGGTGGGGATCTATCTACTGATCGCCTGCTCAGTGCCTATCGTCATGGTATTTTTCCGTGGTTTAATAAAAATGATCCCATTTTATGGTGGAGCCCTGACCCCCGAATGGTGTTATTTACCGATCAAATCAAAATATCTAAAAGTTTAAAAAAAACACTGCGTACAACTGATATCCATATTTCTATGGATCGTGCCTTTGATCAGGTCATGTTGGCTTGCTCAGTACCCCGAGCGAATCAGCCATTAGATCCAGAAAATAGTAGTTGGATACATCCGCAAATGATTGGCGCATACACCACACTGCATCAACAAGGTTTTGCTCATAGTATTGAGTGTTGGCAACAAGACGAGCTTATTGGTGGTCTATATGGAGTTGCAATTGGCAATGCATTTTTTGGTGAGTCCATGTTCAGCACCGTTCGTGATAGCTCTAAAATCGCGCTGGTAGCCTTATGCCAGCAACTCAGTCGCTGGGGCTTTCCAATAATAGATTGCCAAGTACATTCCGAACACTTAGCACGTTTAGGTGCACAAGAAATATCTCGAAATGATTTTATTAGCCAGCTCAATATGCTTTGCCCGCAGAGTCAAGAGCTTCAAACATGGCAGTTAGATAAAGACTTACCTGAGATACCATGAGTAATACCATTCAATTTTACCAAGATAGTCCACATCAATGTTCGTACCTTGAGGATCAACAAGCCCGTAATATCTATCCAGATCCCAATCAAGACATGACAAACCAGCTTTATAATCATCTTATTCAGCATGGGTTTAGACGTAGTGGTGATATTTCATACAGGCCTTTTTGTGAAGAATGCCAGCAATGCATTCCCGTCCGAATCAATACCCAATTTTTCAAAACGAATCGTAGTCAACGGCGCTGCTTAAAACGAAATAATGATTTGACTATGATAATGAAACCCGCAGAGTTTGATCCTGAACATTACCAGCTATATTGCAAATATTTAGCTCATCGGCATTCTGGTGGTGGCATGGATAATTCTACTGAAGAAAGTTATACCAACTTCCTGACCAGTAAATGGAGTGATACCCGATTTATTGAAATTCGTGATGAGCAGCAACTCATCGCTGTCGCAGTTACTGACTTTGTTGCCAATGGTGCATCAGCATTTTATACATTTTTTGACCCCGCTCTTGAAAAACGAAGTTTGGGTACATTTTCAATCTTAAAACAAATAGAATTGGCGCAAACACATAGCCTAGCTTGGCTATATCTAGGTTACTGGATAAAAGACTGCAGTAAAATGAGCTATAAACAGCATTTTTCATCTCTAGAAGCCTATGTCGATCAACAGTGGCAACCACTCGCTAGTTTAAAAAACTTTGAATAATAAGCAAATTTACGGCAAAATTGCTGTTTTACTTAGGATAATAGTAGTTGCTCTATGGCTAAAGAAGAACACATTGAATTTGAAGGTACGGTTATCGACACGATGCCTAATACCACCTTCCGCGTTGAATTAGAAAACGGACATGTTGTTACTGCGCATATATCTGGAAAAATGCGTAAAAATTACATCCGAATATTAACTGGTGATAAAGTGACTGTGCAGTTAACGCCTTATGACTTGTCAAAAGGGCGTATCACATACCGTGCTCGCTAAGAAAGGAGTTAACTATTCTAAAGAATAGATAACTTAATCTCTTTCATTTAACTTAAGGATCAGGTGCGTTGTTTTCACTGAAAACAAAAAGAGACCATAAACTCACAGCAGGGCTGACACTCTCATCAGAAGGTATCGCATTAGCAATAATTTCTCATGAAAGTGCGCTTCCCACCCTTTTCCACGCTGAGTTTTACCCTAGCACCCATGCTGAACAGCCATCTTTATTGGCAAAATTAAAACAGCAACATCGGCTTGATCAGTATCCGTGCAATCTTGTTTTATCTCCTGATGAATATCAGCTACTACAAGTTGAAAGTCCGGATGTACCTAGTCAAGAACAAGGTGCTGCAATACGCTGGCGTATCAAAGATCTTATTGATTTTCATATTGATGATGCGGTCATTGATCTCATTAATCTGCCTGGCGGACAGGCATCGGGACAACGATCTGTTCAAGTTATTGCCTGCCGTAAATCGATTATTCAACGGTATGTTGATCAACTACATGCAGCAAATTTTGCATTAAATACGATCGATATCGCTGAACTCTCAGCCAGAAATCTACTACGTCAGCAAGCAGAACAAAAAGAAGCTATTGCCCTATTAAACTTGTGGTCAGAATATGCTCGCATTAGTCTATATCTAGATAATGATCTCTATCTCAGCCGTACATCTAGCATTGGATTAAATACGCTGGCACATATCTTTGAAGACGACAATATTGATGATGCCGGCTTAATGGTGGTTGATTCCTTGGCACTCGAGCTACAGCGCACCTTCGATTATTACGAAAGTCATAGTCGTCAGACGCCGATACAACAATTGTATATCCAAGCCAATCATCCATTTTCAGCCAAGTTGGCTGAGTTGATACAACAACGTACGGGAATAAATACACAAGAAGTTAATATAGATAGCTTAGTAAAAAATGATCCCAATAATGCCATTTCGCTCCCCTCTCGCTGTTTATCAGCAATTGGCGGCGCGTTAAGGCCGGAACATTAAACCTATCATGCAACAAGTTAATTTATATCAAGCTCAATTTAAACCCAAACAGGTTATTCTGCCCGCTCCCCAAGTATTACTACTTGCTTTGTTGTCTGTCATTATCTTTATTTTTTTAAGCATTTATATGGCCAGCAATCAAGCTTCGATAGCGAGTAAGGTTATCGTTCAAACTGAACAGCTTCAACAACAGCAACAACAACTAGATACTCTGCAGCAGCAGCTTGATTCCCGAAAAATAAATCCATTACTCGTTGCTGAATTAAATGATTTTCGCCTTCAGTTAAAAACAAAAAACATCTTGTTAGCTCATCTCTCTAACCAAACGTTCGGCAATCAACATGGATTTTCTACCATGCTGACCGCACTAAGCCAGCAACATATCGATGATCTTTGGCTTACTCAATTTTCATTACTAAATAGTGGCCAATTCATCGCATTACAAGGCAGCGCATATACCTCCCAGCTCATCCCGGAATATATCGATAATTTAGCTAAATCAGAGCAATTTCAAGGGAAGCACTTTTCTGTGTTCCAGCTACAACAGCCTGACGATAGCCCTTATTTCAACTTCAAACTCCATACCAGTAATAGCGTAGAGAATAAGCAATGAACTTAGCTCTAAACGCAGTTTTAGATTACATCAACAAGCTCAGTTTACGTGAGAAACTGTTATTTCTCCTGGTGTTTTTTGCTGTCATTTATTCGGTATGGGATATTTCCTTTTATCAAGATCACCAGCAAAGTCAGCAACAAGCACGAAATGAACTTTTAGGGGTTAATACACAACAGCAAGAATTAACCGTAGCAATTGCACGTGCACAAGCACAGCTAAATAATGATGCCGATCCTAATGAAGAAACGAAACAGGCGATCATCGATGTCAAACATGACTTTAAAGTCAGTCAGCAGCAACTAGACGAAAAGCTCGGTAAGTTAGTTTCTCCAACAAAAATTACTGAATTACTCCGAAATCTATTATTACGATCTCAAGGCTTAAAACTATTATCCTTAAATAATGAACCTGTTTATACCATTGTGCTTAACCAAAATGAAGACAAACAGAAGCAAGATAATGAAGCTCAAACACACCTATATGAACATGCTACCACCATAAAACTCAGGGGAAATTATCTACAACTTCATCATTACCTAGAAGAATTGGAAAACTCCCCATGGGGTTTATTCTGGGACCGACTTGAATACATAGTTAAAGATTACCCCAATGCTGAAATCACATTACGAGTCCATACTGTTAGCACTGATCAACATTGGATAGGATTATAAAATGTCTTATCTTTATTCCACCTTATTCAGCTTGTTTTGTTTGAACGTATGTAGCGCTGAAACGCCTCTCGTGGATCCCACTATGCCAGCAGATTTCAGAGCTAAACACTCCGTCAGTGCCGATGTTATCGTGCCCGACAACCCGAACGCTCCTATTTGGATATTGAATACCACTCTTATTGACCCTTACCAAAAAATTGCCATTATCAATGGCCAACAACTGCTTGTCGGCGATGAGGTTAATGGAGCTGAAGTAGTAAAAATATCACATCAGTATGTCAAGCTACGTTATCAGAATGAACTGATAACAATAAACTTACAGAGCTCATTTATCAGTAAAATCAAATCCAAGTAAGCTCGTTGCTCGCTTTCTTAAATAGTTGAGTGAGTCCAACAAGCAATAACGCGACAAAGGCGATTAAGGTCCATGCTGGAATACTCAATCCTATAAATGTCCACAGCACTTCGGCACACTCACCCGAACCACGTAATACCATACTGATAGCTTCTGATAACGGAAAGTTATCCAGCATGAAGTTAAGCCCAGGACCACAACTTGGGACCTGATCAGCAGGTAAATTTTGTAAGCGCACATGCCAAGCCGAAATACTGCCGCCAAGTAATGAAAATAAAGTAATCAGCCCACCATAAACTCGAACTCCAACAACTGTCGAGTCATGAATCGCGGCTAATAAAAACACCAAACCAATAATTAGTATCGCTACTCTTTGCAAAATACATAATGGACAGGGTTCAAAGTGCTCTACAAACTGAAAGTAACCGGCAACCGATAACATTGATAAACAAAATAAAAAACCAAGAATAAAAACTGTACGAGACGAAAACAACATCACTTCCTCCAAGGATTAATTGTGTGCTAACTTACAATAAACACCTTAATGGATAAAGGAGTAATGTGATGACTGAGAAAAACATCGAACAAAAACTCATTGCTGCCTACGACAAAATGATGCAGCGGGTCGAACATTTTCTTGATAGCGCAGAACAACAAGCATTGCCTGCATTACAAAAAAACATCGACAAGGCCAAGCGGCAAGCAATTGAATTAAAAGAGATCTCTGCAGAAGAGGCTGAAAAAATAGGTGATTATTTACGCCGAGATCTTCATGATGCTGCCGAACATCTTGAGTCTAGTGGTAAGGAATTTTCAAGTTGGTTTAGCTTTGATTTAAAGCTGGTCGAAGATCGAATCTTAGACATCTTCGCTAAGGTCGCCGATAAAACAAGGTTAGAACTTGCGCAATTAGCCGAACAAGCAAAACGTGCACAGCAATATCACACCGGTGAAATTACCAGTATTGGCACTCTAGCTTGTCAAGACTGCGACACTTTGCTGCATTTTAAAAAAACCAGCCGTATACCACCGTGTCCGAAGTGCCATAAAACCCTTTTTGTCAGAACGCGTCGCCGCAAACGAACTTAGTCTACTGACTGCCAAAACCAACCACCCTCGCTAATCAAACGACATAACAAATCGACTGATTGCTCATCTTGGTTCAATTGCAGCCATTCTATTTGGGTTAATACATTTTTTTCCGTCAACATAGCTAAATGTTCAACATTATCTAAATCATATGCTTCGCCAGCAAAAAACAACTGACCTGCGTGGTCATCGGCTGTCCACGCAAAGCGGTAATACACGTTTCTCTCAAGAACATTATCTTGTTCAAATAATAACGCTATGTCTTCTACAGTAGCTAAGTCACTGCCCCTTTGCTCTGCTAAATCAACTAAGCTGGCTTTAGTATCCGTCACTAACCGGCCTAAAGCAGAAGTGATAACAGAATCGGCTTCATCAATTGCATCATGTAATAGCTGCTTAATTTCTGTTACTGCTGATTGGCTAATCTCATGAGCATGTTGAGCAGCGATAAGTTTAGGGTCACGGTAGTGAGCTCGCCCCATGTCGCGTTCTAACATTGCATTAATCACCGCATCTAACATATCCACTTTTGTGGGTGCACGAAAGCCAAATGAAAAGGTCATACAATCATTTAAAGCAACACCATGGTGTGCAATATGAGGTGGCAAATACAACATATCACCCGGCTGTAAATCCCAGCTCTGGTCTGGATGAAATTCTTGTAAAATTTGCACGTCCAGTCCTTCGATCAGGGCTGCGTCAGTCATCGCTTTATCATTAATCTGCCAACGTCGCTCTCCCATAGCTTGCAACAAAAACACATCATAGCCATCTGTATGAGGCCCTACACTGCCATGCTGTGGTGCATAACTCACCATCAGATCATCACGTCGCCAATCAGGAATAAATCGAAAGGGGTCAAGTAAGCTCTGTAATTCAGGTAAATGTTTATCTACATCCTGTACCAACATAGTCCAATGAGTAGATGGTAACCTTGCAAAGTCATCTTCTGTTAAAGGGCCCGATCTCACTTGCCATGGACCTAATGCTCCTTTTTCTTCAATTAATCGAGATTCAATTTCAGGCTCGCAGGCCAAACCTGCTAAATCATCAGGGCTAATCGGTGACTGAAAATCAGAAAAAGCTTGGCGAATCAATAAGGGCTTTTTTTGCCAATACTGCTGTAGAAACTGTTGCTGGGTTAAACCGGTATTAAAAAATGCGGTCATAATGATCCTGCATGGAAAAGTAATTGAGGATAGGCTCTAGCGCCGTCACTGGTGACCGATATACGGCTAATGCCTGCATGAGGGATATGTAGTCGATACATCGCGTCCACAGGCATTTGTAACACATGACTGATGATCATACGCATCATACCCGCATGACCTACCACCAAAACATGTTTATCCTGATATTGAGCCAACAAGGCATTCCATGCCGATAAGACCCGTTGTTCAAATGCTAATAATGACTCTGCTTGAGGCGGGGTATTATTTATCGGGTCATCATAAAAAGCATAAAACTCCGCCTTATTTTCCAATTCTAATTGCTGTGCTGATTTTCCTTCCCAGTCGCCAAAGGCAATTTCCATAAAATCAGCTTGTGGTTGCACTGGAATTTTTAATTGCTGAGCAAGTTCATTAGCAAACTCTGCACACCGACTTAAGGGCGACGTTACGATATATTCCCAGCCAGCCGTTTCTGTTACTGCAGCGCGCATCTGCTGCCAGCCGTTATCTGTTAAAGCGTGATCTAACTGACCGCGGTAAATATGTCCGCCTATGGGTTCTCCATGACGTATTAAATCAACAACTGTTGTCATTTATTCTTTAACAATCTCCACCTGAAATACCACATTGTCGATTTTAATAATTTTCACCTTCGTACCAGCAGGACAATCACTACCTTCAATCTTCCAAGTAGAGTCATCCACCTGGACTTTGCCATGACCATCTTCAATGGGCTGTTTTAAGGTAATAACACGACCTATATACTGCTCACCGCGTCGGTTGAGCATAGGCTGATCCGTCACGATTGGGTTCTTAGTGTAATAACGGCGCCACATCACAATGCTAAGCACCGACATCACTGCAAATAACAATACTTGATATTGCCATTGCATTTCCGGTACGAGTAACAAGGCCATTCCCGTTAAAAAAGCGGCTATTGCCATCCATAAGGCAAAAAATGTTGGCGCTAATATTTCAATAATGACTAGGGCTACAGCCAAGATCCACCAATGCCAAAAATCAATTGCTAATGCCAACTCCATCATTACGCTCCTTTCTTAAAGGCATCTTTGGCAAGTTCCGCAATCCCGCCTAATGACCCTATTACACTGCTGGCTTCTAACGGCATAAATACGACTTTGCTATTCTCTGCCGAAGCAATATCTTTAATCGCTTCAACATATTTTTGGGCTACAAAATAATTAATGGCGTGTATATTTCCTTTAGCAATCGCTTCCGAGACCACAAAGGTTGCCCTAGCTTCTGCTTCGGCTAATCGTTCTCGCGCTTCAGCATCTCGAAATGCCGCTTCACGACGCCCTTCTGCATCTAACATCACTGCTTGTTTTTCACCTTCGGCCCGTAATATTTCTGATTGTCTCTCACCTTCTGCTTCTAAAATATTGGCACGTTTTTCCCGTTCAGCTTTCATTTGGCGGCCCATGGCTTCAACCAAATCTGCAGGTGGGGCAATATCCTTGATTTCAATCCGGGTGACTTTCACACCCCAAGGTGTAGTGGCATCATCAACCACTCCTAATAAACGTGCATTAATTTCATCACGTTTAGATAACAACTCATCTAAATCCATCGAGCCCATTACCGTTCGAATATTGGTCATGGTTAAGTTCAAAATGGCATTCTGTAAATTATTGACTTCATAGGCCGCTTTGGCCGCATCCACTACTTGGAAAAACACCACACCATCAACACGTACCATGGCATTATCTTTAGTAATGATTTCTTGTGATTCTACATCCAAGACCTGTTCCATCATATTAATTTTGCCACCAATAGTATCTATAACAGGCACAATTAAATTTAATCCCGGACGCAAAGTTTTGGTGTAACGGCCAAACCGTTCCACCGTAAATTCGTATCCCTGTTGTACTGACTTCACTCCCATCAGTACGATGACAATGGCTAATGCCAATAAGACGAGGACAAATGCTGAAAAACCTTCCATTTCTTTTCTCCTAAGTAGTTAACTCAAATTTATTACGCAAATAATATCAGTAAAAAGTCACCGCAAGATAAAACTTGGACTTTTAACTGTCGTCATAAGACAATAGCCCTTCATCAATACAACGACGATCACTATGCACAAACAACACTTATTCATTAAATCTCTTGTTAGCATTGGCTTATTGGCTTTAAGTTTTCAAACACAAGCCGAACAGTGGTATCACGTCGAACTCGTTGTATTTGAGCAGCTCAATACCATCACCGATGAGCAATGGCCTCAAAGTGAGCTCCAAGAGCCTGCGCCTTTATCCACCGATATGGCCACGCCACTAATCCAACCTGCAGAGAACGAAACATTGGTTGCTGCAGCACAACGATTAAATCGTTCATCTCGCTATCGCGTGCATTATCATCAAGCTTGGCAACAACCGGTATTAGAAAAACGGCTTGCTCAAGCAATTACTGTTCAATCCGAAAATGAAATGATTGATGGCAATATTCGACTTTATAAAGCGACCTATCTGCATGCCGAATTAGACCTATGGCTGATGCAGAATGCCGGTTTAGTTAACGCTTGGTCTGATGCCTCACCTGAAGGCATCGATATTAGTGCACCGCGTAATCCAAATTTAAATGAATCACGCCGTATTCGCAGCAAAAAATTGTATTTCTTTGATCACCCTAAACTAGGTGCATTAATCCAACTTACGCCGATTGATACACCAGCAGCAGCCTTAGTCGGCGTTGAACATTTAGAAACATTCTCATTGCCTAGTGAAGGCACCGCTACGGTGACGGAATAAGCGCCGATAAGATTTTTTTAATCCGCGTTATACCATTAGCGACTGTTTGTTCAATCTCAGTCATAGTAATTTCACTGTCACTTAAACCTGCCGCCCAGTTTGCACTCAAGGCACAGGTTGCATAAGCAATATCGAGTTCTCTAGCTAAACTAGCTTCAGGCATACCCGTCATACCAACCATGGCGCAACCATCCTGTGCCATGCGTTTAATTTCAGCGGCCGTTTCTAAGCGAGGTCCCTGCACTGCACCATAGGTACCGCCATGAACTACATCGACCTCTTGCTGTTTGGCTGCCTGCAAAATATGTTGGCGCAAGCTTTCATCATAGGGGAAAGTAAAATCGATATGTTTATCAGAGCTAAAGTCTTCACTGAAAAAACTATGCTCACGCCCATAGGTATAATCAATAATTTGCTCAGGAACCGCAATCACGCTCGGTGCCATATCAGCTCGTATACCACCCACAGCAGCTACAGCCACAATTTTATCAACGCCCTGCTCTTTTAAAGCCCAAATATTGGCGCGGTAATTTATCTTATGGGGTGGAATGCTATGTTGCTGACCGTGCCTCGGTAAAAATATAACGGATTTATCTTGAAACTCGCCAATCAATAACTCACTTGAAGGTTCACCAAATGGCGTATTAACAGCGCGTTTTTCAGAGATGACTAATCCATCTAAAGAGCTCAGTCCGGTACCGCCAATAATTGCTAATAAACTCATGAGCCCGCCACCGCATAAATACCAGGCGCATTGCGCCAATAACCTTGATAGTCCATACCAAAACCAAATACATAACGATCAGGCACCGTCATGCCAATAAACTCTGGTATTTGTCCTACTTTATTATCGTGCAACTTTTCGACCAATGCCAAACAAACCACTGTTTTAGCACCTGCCTTTTCACAAAATGCTCGTAACGCCATCAAGGTCACACCTTGATCATAAATATCTTCGATCAAAATCACCGTACGATTAGCTAAATCAATCATCGGTTCAGACTGCCAAACCAAGTCACCACCCACCGTTTTTTCACCATAACGCGTTGCATGGATATAATCGAGTTCCAAAGGGAAAGCCAGTTTGGGTAACAAATGCCCAGTCGTCATCACGGATCCGTTCATCACACACAATATTACTGGATTATCATCCGCATATTGCTGAGTCAGTTTCTTTGCTAATTGTTCAAGCACCTGATCAATTTCAGCCAAGGTATACAACTGTTCAGCTTGTTCAAAGATTTGTAACATCTCTTTCATAGAATTCTCAATAATCTTCATTTACTGGCATTATAATGGAAACTTTTTGCACCTTCAGGGATATAAAATGCGCCGGTTTTGGCCATTATTACTGTTTATAATTATTTTTGCTGTTATTGCTCTTAAGCCTGATTCAACAGCTGTCGATATCACTAAACAACAAAACGACTCTCCTCAGCGTATTATCACGCTAGCGCCAAGCATTACCGAAACTGCATTTGCGTTAGGTCTTGGCAAAAAGATCGTGGCAGTCACAGACTATTGTGATTATCCTGCCGCAACACAAGACTTACCGAAGGTGGGTGGTTTTATTAACCCTAACCTTGAAGCTATTGTTGGTCTGCAACCTGATTTAGTTATCCTATTAGCGGAACATCAAAAAATCGTCGAGCAACTACATCAGCTTAATATCGCCACTTTTGTGGTCGACAACAATACGCTGGCAGGTATACAGCACAGTATTCAACAAATAGCTGAACGTACAAACCATCAGGCTCAGGCAGCACAGTTATTAAACATCATCCAAGACAAAATTGATCGTATAGACAACAAAACAAAAGGCTTAGCTAAACCCAAAGTTATGCTGGCGATGGGGCATAGCATTGGTGATAACCAAATGAGTTCAGTTTATATTGCCGGTAAAAATGACTTTTATGATGACCTCATTTCACTCGCAGGTGGCCAAAATGCCTATCAAGATAAACGCTTAAAAGTCCCGACATTATCTGCAGAAGGCATATTGAAGCTCAACCCCGATATTATTCTAGATATCTTTCCTGAAGCCGATGATCATGACTATGATCTTGAAAGCGTGAAACAACAGTGGCGAAGCCTAGATCTAGTGAATGCAGTCAAAAATGAGAAAATTTATATTATCGAACAAGGGTATGCCACCATACCTGGGCCACGTATTTTTCTCTTGCTCGAGCAAATGGCAAAATTAATTCACCCAGAGATTAATTGGGAGATTGAACAGCCATGAGTTTGTTGATTCAAAGCCATGATTTATCATTATCTATCGGCAACAAAACACTGCTCAACAACATCAGTTTTGAGGTAAACAAAGGCGATTACCTGTGCATTGTCGGGCCTAATGGCGCTGGCAAAAGTAGCTTACTCAAATTATTGATGGGCATCTTACCCATCTCTGAGGGCAACTTACTTCTCAATAACAAACTGGTTTCAGCTTATTCTCAAAAGCAACTTGCCCAATTAATCAGTTATGTTCCGCAATCAAGTGGCCGGCAGTTACCTTTTAGCGTAGCGGAGTTTGTCAAAATGGCCCGTTACCCTTTCCATTCAGCCTTATCGGATTGGCAACCGGCAGATCAACAGGCTTTAGAAAATGCGTTTGATATCACCGACACGGGGCAATTCAGTTCACGTCAGATGTCTACCCTCAGTGGTGGTGAATGTCAGCGCGTCATGATCGCGGCTGCTTTATGCCAACAAAGCCCAATTTTACTACTCGATGAACCCACTAGCTTCTTAGATCCTCATCACCAAGTCGAAGTTCATCGACTTATCCGTACATTAAATCAACAGCATCAGATTACGATTATCGAGGTGAGCCATGATCTTAACCACGCCAGTCAACACAGCAAACAAATCCTTGCTTTAAAAGGGGGGGAAACACTCTGGCTAGGCCAAGCCGATAAATTTCTGGAAGCCAAACGTTTACACGCTTTATATGATCAGGACTTTATATTTCTCGACCACCCACAAACTGGGGCTAAAATTGCCTTACCGGATGAGCAGCTATGAAACCATCACTCAGTTTAGTGCTAATCTCAATAGCAAGTATTCTCATATTACTGCTTAGCCCGATGCTTGGACTTGATGCTCAAGTGAATGCCGAGATTAAACACCGGATCATGACCGAGATACGTATTCCACGTGTACTCTTTGCCTTTGTTGCCGGTTCGGGCTTAGCATTATGTGGCATGGTTTTTCAGGCCATGTTCCATAATCCATTAGCCACTCCATTCACTTTAGGTGTAGCCAGCGGTGCATCATTAGGCGCAGCCTTGTATGTTTCACTGGGTTTGAGTTTCAGCTTTTTAGGGATTAATGGCACTAGCTTTGCCGCCTTCTCAGGTGCTTTACTCGCTATCAGCATCGTCTATGGCATCAGTCGTTTTAGACAAGGTTTTTCTACCGAAACCTTATTACTCACAGGTGTAGCCATCAGCTTCTTCTTTTCCAGCCTTATTCTATTTACTCAATATCTAAGCAATGTGACTGACTCCTTCCGAATTTTACGTTGGTTAATGGGCGAGCTCAGTATTGTGGGCTATGGTGATCTGATGCAACTATTGCCCTTTGTCACGCTCTGCGTTGCCATTATTATTTGGCTCAGCCGTGAGTTAAACCTATTAATGGCAGGCGATGATATTGCCATTAGCCGTGGTGTGGCAGTCAAACAAGTTCGTTATATCTTATTTTTCTCAACCTCCATGTGTGTCGGTGCCATCGTTGCCTTGTGTGGCCCCATTGGCTTTATTGGCATGATGGTACCTCATATCTGCCGCTTAATCGTCGGCACCGACCACCGTTGGTTAATCCCAGCATCTTTAATGTTTGGTGGTGGATTCCTAGTTGTCTGCGATACTATCGCCAGACTAATTATTGCCCCAGCTGAAATACCTGTTGGAGTGATCACCACCCTACTCGGTGGGCCGTTCTTTTTGTGGTTATTGATTCGCTCTCGCTCTAAAACAGCTTGACCCCATATCGATCATGGTGTGAAGATACAACTAACAAGGTTGATGAGTATTCTAGGTGAAAACACTCAGCTTTCTCGGTTTAGCCATTTTATTTTTGTGCTGTAGTTCTCATGCACAGGCTGACGATCATTCCACAGATTCACTGCAAATAAATTCGGCAGCCCTTTCGCAGCTCTACGCTAAAAATGCCAACTATCTCTGGTTAAAAAACAGACAATATACAGCTCAAACTCATGATGCTCTGGAGTTCATTTCCGGTGCAGTCAGTCATGGTTTTAATCCCATCGACTATCACTATGATCTACTCACTTATTTAGACCCCGAAACAAGTGCAGAACAAGCCCAGCAGTTCGAATTATTATTAAGCGATGGTTTATTAAAACTAATGCAAGATATAGCTACCGGACAACATGATCCTGCTGAAGCTGATCCTAAGTGGCAGATTCCTCGCGCTGAATTTAATGCCATCGACTATCTGCAACAAGCATTAATTAACTCTCAGCTAAAACATCAACTCAATGAACTCATTCCTAAACTCGCTGAATATCAGATATTGGGCACGGCATTAGCGCGTTATCAGACGTATGTTGATCAAGGCGGCTGGCAACAGATTCCTACATCTCCGTTGTTAAACCCGGACGATAAACATGCCTCTATTCCCGCCATCCGTGCTCGACTCATGGTTAGCAATAGTTCGTTAGTTCAACCCAGCATAAAAAACATACAATTTTATGAGCCACAGCTTGTCGCTGCTGTAAAACATTTCCAGCAGCGTCATGGTTTAAACGTTGATGGCATCATCGGCTCTGAAACGCGTTTAGCGATGAATGTAACTGCACAACAACGTCTGCGACAAATTAGATTAAATCTTGATCGCTTACGCTGGCTGCCTAGAAATTTAGGTTCTCGTTATTTGCTCGTTAATATTCCCAACTACAATCTATCCGCTATTGAAAACGGTGAAAAAAAACTAAGTATGCGTGTCATTGTCGGTCAAAAACGAAGACCAACACCCAGCTTTTCTGGTCAAATGTCCCACTTGGTTTTTAACCCCTATTGGAATGTACCCCGCAAGCTAGCACGTTTAGATTTGCTGCCTAAACAACAAACTGATCGTAGCTATTTTTATCTGCATGACATTCGTGTTTATCATGCTGGCGATGCACAAGGTGATGAACTCGACCCTTATTCTATTGATTGGCATTCCGTCAGTAAACGTCATTTCCCCTACACGCTTCGTCAAGATCCTGGTGCTCACAACGCCCTAGGAAAAATAAAATTTGTCATGCCTAATAAATGGAGTATTTACCTACATGACACACCTAAAAAGAGTTTATTTCAGGAAACTCAACGCAACTTTAGTTCTGGCTGTATACGAGTCGAAGATCCAAATGCTTTAGCAGCTTTCAGCTTAGCTAATACACCACCACAGTCCTCAATAATAAATGCAATTGCCAATGGAAAAAATCACTGGTATAAACTCAAAAAACCAATAAAAGTTTATACAACCTACTTCACTGCATGGGCGGATAAAGATGGATTTATTTTCGCACCAGACAGCTACAATAGAGATCACCTAAGATCTAAACACTTGTAATTAAACACAAATTAACTGTATACTTTCCCGCTAATGTTTCTCTGACAATCGAAATTGAGGGGTGGTATGACACTCAAATTAACGCAACAACGCGATGTTTCAGCAGAAAGGAATCAGCACCGTCGACGTTTCTTACAATTAGGTTTTGGTGCCGCAGCCTCGTTGGCAATGCCCTCTGCATTTGCCAATGTCATAACGTCCCCCGAACGCAAACTATCTTTATTAAACCTCCACACGGGTGAAAATATCAATGCCACTTATTGGGCTGAAGGTCAGTACCAAACCAGTGAGTTGCATGCTATCAACCAAGTCTTACGTGATCACCGAACTGGCGATGTGATGGACATGGATAGTAACTTAATTGAACTACTCAATATTCTTCACCACAAAATGGATGGCCAACAAGCTTTCCATGTTATCTCAGGCTATCGCTCGCCCAAGACCAATGCAATGCTCAATAAAAAGAGTAGTGGTGTTGCCAAGAAAAGTTTACATATGCAAGGTCGCGCCATTGATATCCGTCTACCCGGCCGTCAATTAGCCTCATTACAACAAGCAGCCATACAACTTCATGCTGGTGGCGTTGGTTATTATTCAAGATCAGGTTTTATCCATCTAGATACAGGCCGAGTTCGAAGCTGGGGCAGCTAAGTCAATGTTTATCTGTTTCGGCTAATAATGCAATCGCGAGATCTCTGAATCGTTCCATCTCATCAGCATAATTTTCTTTTAATTCTAGATGCTGTTGTTTAGCTTCGTTATGTAAGTTCTTTAAGGTCTTATAAAACTCAAGCTGGCGGCCCATCGATACAAAATCATCGCCATCAGCTAAATAACGCTGATCTCGGCCACCTTGATATTGGGTGATTTTTTGCTCGTGCTTTTCGATAAGCGCAAGATGTCGTTGTAATTTTGAAGCGTGTTCAGGTATCGCCTTTTCCAATCTATACAACAAAGCCACTAGACGATGCGTTTCTTGTTGCCACTGCTCTATATCAGCAATCCAATGCAGATGATCTTCATGCCAATGCTGATCCTCTTCCTTTTCCATGAGTTCTTTTGTGGTCGTCATAAACGCCTCACAACACACGCTAGAAATGATAGGTACTTATCATACTCCTTCGACCTTGTCAGTGACAAAACATTACCCTCAGAAAAAAAGGTAAGTAACTGAGATACTAGATTTTAACTGCTACTATTTTCTTTAATCTTCAACGCAGCCTTTCTATCTGGCTATAATTTTCCTTTTATTTATAAACATTATAGATATCCCCCTTTACATATTCCTATATTGGTATATATTTTACACATGGCACGAGCTAAGACCACCCTTGACCCATTTAATGCGATAGCAGAACCTAAACGCCGAGCTCTTATTGAAGCGTTAGTTGGTAAGGAATTGACCGTTACTGAAATTGTAGAGCTTATGGGATGGAACCAGCCGATGGTATCGAAACACCTCAGCGTCCTGAAACAAGTAGGTTTGGTTTCAGAAAAAAAAGAAGGCAGATACCGTGTTTATAAAGTGGATGCGGATTTATTGAAAATCATACAAAACTGGGTTATCCAATTTGAACCCTATTGGAATAACAAACTAGATAACCTAGAAGCATATTTAAACCAGATTCAAGCTAAAGAGGTCAATGATGAGTAATGCCAACGAACACACTGTGGAACCGACAATAATCACTCGAGAGTTTGATGCGCCAAGACAGCTGGTATTTGACGCCTGGACACAAGCAAAACATTTAAAAAACTGGATGTTCCCACAGCCGGGTTGGACCAATGACTATGCCATCGCCGATATCCGTCCCGGAGGATCAGATCTTTATAAGATGACCGCGCCTAACGGCCATGAAATGTGGCTACTAACTAAATACGAAGAAATCACACCACCAGAAAGCTTGGTGTTTCGACAATATATGTCTAACGAAGCTGGTGATATTTTGCCTAATCCACAGAGGCCAAACTGGCCAAAAGAACTAAGAACCACCATCAAACTTGAAAAAATAGGTGGAAAAACTAAATTGACGTTGATCTGGCAGCCCATTAATCCAAGCAAAGAAGAAGCCGAAACCTTTGAAGCCTCACGCGCTCAACATGGTAATGGCTGGAGTGGTGGTCTGGAACAACTTAAGAGTTACCTTGCCGGCTTATAAAAATGAGTAAAACCTAACAGGACATTGAAAACTGCGAACCCGTTATTTTTCCAACTTATAAATATCGATAAAATAGTTCACCAGATCTTTACGAGTCACGATACCGCAGGGTTTATTTTCCTTATCGATAACAATGATTCGGCCAACACGGTTCTTAATTAAAACCTTAATGGCTTCTTTGGTAGTAGAGCTAGGGCTAAGTGTAAGTACTTCTTTATCAACTTTAATCGCTAAGGGTAATTCCCCTAGCTTTAAATGTTGCTTGCCTACCGCCATTAAAGTGATTAAATCCAACGTAGATACAATGCCAATCACTTTGTTTTTGTCATCAACGATTGGAAAACCGGTGACATTTTTCTTTTTTGCGAGCTTTAATACTTGGGATACCGTTTCACTTAACTTCACACTGAGAACAGGTGAGGTCATAATATCTTGGACTTGAACTGATTGCTCTGAAATTTCAGTCATCTTAATATCCACTGTAATTATTAATTATGGAATATTTAAACCAGTAATAAGATTTTATAACAAACAAATCATAACGTCTTGTAGATTTTATCATTGTCGCTCGCAAGCGCCTTAAATTCTTTTACGGCTTAACACTATAATATTAATTTCCCACAGACAAAGTGTGTGATTCAAAGTACAATATGCGGTTGATTGTATTATTAAAAACACAGGATTCACCCATGGCTCAGACAGTTGTATGTGCACTCTACAAATTTGTCACCTTGGATAATTACCAAGATTTAAAACAACCGTTATTAGACTTTATGCTCGAACAACCCGTTCGTGGCACATTGCTGCTTGCTCGTGAAGGCATAAATGGCACTGTTTCTGGTCCACGTGAATCAATAGATGCGTTGCTTCAATATTTACAAAAAGATGAACGTCTAGCAGGCATAAGTTGCAAAGAATCATTCACTGATGAAATGCCGTTTTTACGCACACGGGTCAAGCTCAAAAAAGAGATTGTCACTATGGGCGTGGAAGGCATCGATCCAAATCATATCGTGGGTACTTATGTAAAACCTAAGGATTGGAATGCCTTGATCAGTGACCCTGAAGTATTACTGGTGGATACACGTAATGACTACGAGTTCCAAGTTGGTACGTTCCAAAATGCAGTAAATCCTGATACTGAAAGTTTTCGAGAGTTTCCTGCTTACGTTAAAGAAAACCTTGACCCAAAAAAACATAAAAAAGTGGCTATGTTTTGCACCGGTGGTATTCGCTGTGAAAAATCTACGGCTTATCTGAAAGAGCAAGGTTTTGATGAGGTCTATCACCTTGAAGGTGGCATCTTGAAATACCTAGAAGACGTACCTACTGATAAAACTATGTGGGAAGGTGAGTGTTTTGTCTTTGATGAACGCGTTACTGTTAATCATGATTTAGAAAAAGGTAATTACGACCAATGTAATGCCTGTCGCATGCCAATCACAGCAGTAGAGCAACAAAGTGAACAATATGAACACGGTATTAGCTGTCCCCATTGTTTCGATAAAACATCTGACAATCAAAAAGCCCGATATAGAGAGCGTGAAAAACAAATGGCTTTAGCTGAAGATCGCGGTGAAGCACATATAGGCGCGGACTCAGCAACCACTATTGCTGAACATCGAGCAAAGAAACAACAACATCGTGAGCAACAACGTCAAGCATCGCTTAAAGCTGCAAATTCATAATCATCATGCTTAAAATCCGCCAAGCATTACTCGTCGCCTTTTTCTTATTTATTACGCAGATTGCTATCGGTGGTGAACCACCAGCAAAATCAGGCATTGCCAGTGCCCATCCTTTAGCAACACAAGCGGGATTTGAAATTTTAAACCAAGGCGGCAACGCATTTGATGCAGCTGTGGCAGTGAGTGCAGCCCTTGCCATCGTAGAACCTTCTGGTTCGGGTTTAGGGGGCGGTGGATTTTGGTTATTACATCGCGCCGAAGATGGTTTTCAAACGATGGTCGATGGTCGAGAAACAGCTCCCGCTGCTGCTCATCGAGATATGTATCTTGATGCCAATGGCGAGTTTGATAAAAACTTGTCGTTAAATGGGCCACTTGCTGCTGGCATTCCGGGTGTTCCTGCTGCTCTTGATCATTTAAGCAAACATTATGGCCGCCTGCCCTTAAGCAAAACACTGGCTCCTGCCATTCGGCTAGCCAAGCAAGGCTTTGAGGTCAGTGAACGTTACCAACAGCTCGTTGGTTTTCGCCTTAACACCTTAAATCTTTCGGCTGAAGCCAGCACCACTTTTTTAGATAATGGGAAAACACCTCAACTCGGCCATTTAATTGTTCAGGCTAATCTCGCTACGACCTTAGAGTTAATCGCAAAACAAGGTCGTGCCGGTTTTTATCAGGGCCCTGTTGCCGAGAAATTAATTTCCGGCGTGCAACAAGCAGGTGGCATATGGACTCAGCAGGATCTGTTGAATTATCAAATCCAAGAACGGGAACCCATCACCGGCCAATATCACGGTTATAGCATTACTTCTGCTGCCCCACCGTCATCAGGCGGTATAGCAATCATGTCAATACTCAACCAACTAGAACAACTTCCCTTTGAGCAGTCGACGACTACACAGAAAAAACACTTATTGGTTGAAGCCATGCGTCGTGCCTATTTTGATCGCAGTCGATATCTCGGTGATAGCGATTTTGTCAAAGTGCCTACGCAAAAATTGATTTCGAAAAACTACGCTAAAACCTTAGCCGCCAGCATTGATCCCGTTCAGGCAAGTAACAGTAACGATTTATCAAATGCGGTATCAGCAAAAGGAGAGGACACCACCCATTTTTCTATTATCGATAATGAAGGCAATCGGGTTTCAGCAACTTTAAGCATCAATTACCCCTTTGGTTCAGCTTTTGTGCCCGAAGGCACCGGTGTATTGCTTAATGATGAAATGGATGATTTCTCGGCTCAAATTGGTGCTGCCAATGTCTATGGTTTAGTGGGCAATGAGGCCAATGCCATTGAACCGAATAAACGTCCCTTATCAAGTATGAGCCCGACATTTATTGAAAACGATGACAAACTGATGATTATCGGCACACCGGGTGGTAGCCGAATTATCACCATGGTCTTGCTGGGCATATTAGACTTTATTGATGGCAAAGACGCCCAAAGTATCGTCAATGATCCGCGTTTCCATCATCAATATTTACCCGATGCGATTCAACTAGAAACTCTTAGCTTTGATGAGTCAGAAGTAGAAGCGCTTAAACAACGTGGCCACACCATCAAACAGCTCAACCGAAAATATGGCAATATGCAAATAGTCATTCAGGATAAACAAACACAGACTCTCTCTGCTGCCAGTGATCCGCGTGGTGAAGGGCTCGCCCAAGTTCAGTAATTAATCTCGAACCAAGATCACAGCTTTGCCTGTAGAAATAATGATATTGTGCTGTTATGGATCTAATCGACAGCCACTGCCATCTAGATTTTAACGTCTTTGATGACGATAGAAGTACCGTCTTAGCGAACTGCCAACAACTCGGCATTAATGACATCATTATTCCCGGCGTGACCGCGAATACCTGGGATCGTTTGTTAACTGTCTGCCAGCAATCAACAATGTTACATCCTGCATTAGGCATGCACCCAATGTTTATGGATCAACATCAAGCTGAATATATAGATCAACTTAACGCTTATGTCTCAGAGCATAAGCCGGTTGCTATTGGTGAAATCGGTCTAGATTTTTATATCGCCGATCATGACAAACAAAGCCAAATCGAATTATTTGAACAACAACTAGCGATTGCTCATCAGCATAACTTGCCCGTTATTTTGCATGTACGTAAAGCTCACGATCAAACCTTGGCCTTATTAAAAAAACATCAGATAACAGCAGGCATTGTTCATGCCTTTAGTGGCAGTGAACAACAAGCTAATAATTATATTAAGCAAGGTTTTTTATTAGGCATAGGCGGTGTCATTACTCATGAACGGGCAACACGTTTGAGGAAACTTTTTAGCTCATTACCACTCTCAAATATTGTTTTAGAAACCGATGCACCTGATATGCCTTTAGCCAATATGCCTGACATAAGAAACACACCTGAGAATATTCCCCGGATAGTTGCAACTTTGGCTGAATTGCGTGCAGAATCACAAGAACAAATTGCCGACATCAGTAGTCAGAATGTCAGACAAATTTTCTTACAACAAAAGAATGCTTAATTTAAAGGATGCTAAATGACCGTTTCGTCTTTTTCGGCTGATGTTCGTTCAATTCTAGATGCCGTAAATTCCATCATTATCGGCAAACGTCAGGTCACTAAGCTGGCTTTGACCTGCTTATTAGCCAAGGGCCACCTATTAATCGAAGATCTGCCAGGAGTTGGCAAAACCACCCTCGCTCATACTTTGGCCTCGACTTTGGGTCTCGGCTTTCAACGCATCCAATTTACCAGTGATATGTTGCCCGCCGATATTCTGGGTGTATCCGTATTTGATCGCGATACGAGCCAGTTTACTTTTCATCCCGGCCCGGTATTTACCCAACTTATTCTGGCCGATGAAATTAATCGGGCGACCCCTCGAACCCAAAGTGCTTTGTTAGAGGCGATGGAAGAACAGCAAGTCAGTATCGAAGGTCAAACACATCCATTGCCAGAACCTTTTTTTGTTATTGCGACCCAAAACCCCTCACATCAGATCGGTACCTTTCCCTTGCCTGAATCTCAATTAGATCGTTTTTTAATGCGGATCGAAATTGGTTATCCTGATGCAGAAGCTGAACGCACCTTATTATTAGGTGACGATCGACGGCAACTGTTGCAAGACTTACAAGCAGTGACGTCCATTGACCAGTTGATTAACTTACAACAGGCGGTGAACGACATTCATGTTGCGCCAGCACTGGTGGACTATGTGCAAAACTTATTAGCTTATACACGAGATTCTGGACTCTACCATTTTGGTTTATCCCCTCGTGCCGGTTTAGCTTTATTAAGGGCAGCCAAGGCTTGGGCATTAATAGACCAACGTGACCATGTCGATCCTGAAGATGTACAAGCCGTTTTCCCTAGTGTGGTTAAACATCGCCTGCAACCCGTTAGCGAACAAGGATCAGTAGATTTTATTGCCGATCTGCTTGCTCAGGTCACCATTGCCTAAGTTGGGACTATGATCCAAACATTTCGTCAGTATTATCAGCAATACAATACCCGTCGACGCACCTATATTGTTCCCAGTCGGTTTGGTTTTGTTTATGTGGGTTTTTTATTGCTGATGTTATTGGGCGCTATTAACTACAGCAATAGCATGGGCCATTTGTTGGTGTTTTTACTGGCAAGTTTAGGCATCGTATCAATGAACCATACCAACCGTAATTTAGCCAAACTTAATATCAAACATATCCACGCTAAGCCAGTGTTTTGTGAACAGTCGGCCAAATTCAATGTAATTTTTGACAACCCCAGTCGTTATAGCTGTTATCAGTTTTCGATTGCCAATAAACAAAAACAAGCACGGTCATGGAATCCTTTTAAACGCTTATCCGGCTATCATCACCGCCAGATATTGCCACAGATAGCGGCACGACAAAACTCATCATCAGTCATTGCCCTCATCACTAAAAACAGAGGGAAACTGGCCCTGGGGAGCCTTCAACTGAGTAGCACCTTTCCCCTAGGCCTATTTTATTGCTGGAGCTATTTCCATACTGATTATGAGGTACTGGTTTATCCAAAACCGGAAGGTTTAATACCGCTACCAAAGACGACTGGCATAAGTCATAAACAAGCACAACAACATCAAAAGGGTTTGGATGATTTTGCCGGGTTTAACAGCTATCGACATGGCGATCCCATTCATACCATCGCTTGGAAAGCCTTAGCGCGTGATGATGTTATGCGCACTAAGCAATTTAGCAGTCCACAAGATGGTCGTCTGGTCTTAACGTGGCAGCAAACCCATGAACTTAAAGTGATTGAAAAAAGATTATCTCAACTATGTTTATGGATTTTACAGGCAGAAGCAGCGGGTACCAGTTACAGCCTGATTATGCCCACAAAGACCATTAATTACGGCCATGGCGACAGTCACCGTCGGCAATGTTTAACCTTGTTGGCCTTATATCAACATGAATAAAACATCGCCCTCACCCACCGCAATTTTATGGTTAATGCTGGGTTTAACACTAGGCACAGCCCCTCACTTTTTACATCAACCTATTTGGGTCAGTCTGGTATTCCTAATTGCTTTAGCTTGGCGTTGTATGAATATCTACTATGGCTGGCCGCTACCAGGAAAAAAACATCTGCTATTACGCTTTGTTCAGCTTGGGATAGCAGGAATTGCCATCTTGGCCCTCATGTTTAGTTATGGCACCACCATCGGCCGTGATGCCGGTGTGGCCATGTTGACCATGATGTTGGGGTTAAAAGTGGTCGAAATACAAAGTCAACGTGACTTTTATGTCGCCACATTTCTTGGTTATTTTGTTGTTATTACCAATTTTTTCTTTTCACAGAGCATTCCCATCGTTTTATTAATGTTTGTGGTAGTCACTATCATGACCGCCTGTTTAATCAGCCTTAATGATCCCAAACATCAACTTAACGAACGTTCTGTATTGAAACTATCCAGTCAAATGCTGATGCAGGCTATTCCTGTTATGTTGTTATTGTTTGTCTTATTCCCTCGCATAGCAGGGCCATTATGGGGCTTACCACAAGATGCCCATACAGGCACTACGGGCATGGATGACACCATGACCTTAGGTAAGATCAGCAACCTTATTCAATCAGATGAAATCGCTTTCCGAGTAAAATTTGATGGTGACTTACCGCCTCCATCACAACGATATTGGCGCGGCCCTGTCTTATGGCAAACAGATGGCACAACCTGGAAAGAATTAGATCGAAATTCACAATCACCGATAACACCTGATATTGATTTTAGTGGTGGTGAATATAGTTATGAAGTCACCATAGAACCACACAATGATCATTGGTTGTTTGCCTTGGACTTCCCCAATCGATTGCCTACCAACGTCAATGCTCATTTCACTTCTGATGGTCAGTTACGTAGTAATGACGCCATCAAACAACGACAACAGTATCAACTTAGTTCGCAAACCAATTTCCAATTTAATGCCCCTAATGAACCACTCATTAAAGAGGCCTTAGCCTTACCTAAAGATAAACATCCACAAACTATCCAGCTTGCTCAAGAATGGTTTTTGCAAGATCCCAATCCCCAACGTTATATCCAGCGAGTTTTACAGCACTTTAATCAAAAAAGTTATTATTATTCTTTAACACCACCACTGTTAATCGGCGATAGTATTGATGCCTTTTTATTTGAAACCCGTCGCGGGTTTTGTGAACATTATGCAGCCAGTTTTACCGTGTTAATGCGTGCTGCAGGTATTCCAGCTCGAGTAGTGACTGGCTATCAGGGTGGCGAGATTAATCCAGTGAATGATTTCTTAGTAGTACGTCAACGTGATGCCCACGCTTGGACTGAGGTCTGGCTAGAGGATGAAGGATGGCTCCGAGTGGATCCCACTGCGGCAGTTTCTAGCGATCGAATTGAACTTGGTATAGGCGATATTATGCCTGCCGGCATGCGTTCACCATTTTTTATTACTAACAGCCGTCAACTAATCTCATTATGGCAAAACATCAATAACAATTGGGATGCAGTCAACAATGCATGGAACCTATGGGTGTTAGCTTATGGCCCTGAACTACAAAAAAACTTCTTATCAAGTCTAGGAATGAAAAATCCCGATTGGCAAAAAATGGCAATATGGTTAGCAATATCAATTAGCACCGTCTTGTTGATTTTGTCTTTCACCTTGCTTTATCAACGTAAACATCCTGATCCGGTCGTTCAACTTTATCGAACGTTTTGTCTCAAATTAGCTCGGTTCGACCTGCAACCTAATACTGGCGAAGGCCCTAAAGATTTTGCTCACCGAGCAACATCGACCTTGCCACACCACAAAAATGACATCAACACTATCACCCAACTCTATATTGATTTACATTACGGTAAACAATCCGCTGCACTCACTGATCTTCAAACCGCGATTAAACTTTTTCAGCCTCAAAAGGCGATATAAGGATAACGATGAACGATGCAGAATTAGACAAGTTCCATCAGCTGTTACAAAAACAGCGCGATGAGTTAAAAGCCTCCTTACAACTGGCACTACAATCCACTGCAACCGTAGAATTGGATCAGGCCAGTGTTGGCCGAGTCTCGCGCGGCGATGCTCTGCAAGCTCAATCGATGGCAGTCGAAACCTCCCGCCTCAAACAACAGCAACTCAGAAAGATATCCATGGCCTTATCCCTTATCGAATCAGGCGACTATGGCTATTGCAAAAGCTGTGATCAAGAAATTGATCACCGGCGATTAGAAATCGACCCCGCATCAACGATGTGTGTGCCCTGCGCGTCGAAACAAGAATAAGGTAAAATAGCCGCCAGTAAATTTAACAGAACAACGATACTATTATGAGCACAAGCAATCCACTCTTTGAACGCACCCATATCTTAATTGGTGATGAAGGCATTAAACGTCTACAAGATAGTCATGTATTACTTGCTGGCATGGGTGGTGTAGGTTCATTTACCGCCGAAGCTTTAGCACGAATGGGGGTAGGCGAACTGACCTTAATTGATCATGATGTCGTGTCTAAATCCAATATGAATCGTCAACTAGTCGCCTTAAGTTCAACCGTTGGTGAAGCCAAAGCCGATGTCATGGCCGAACGTATTCGTGACATTAACCCTGATTGCAAAATTAATATCATCAAAGAGTTCCTCACCCCAGAATCAATACCCGAATTACTACGACAACATGACTTTGATGTGATCGTCGATGCCATTGACAGCATGAGCAGTAAAGCCACCCTACTTGAAACCGCATGGCGTAATAAAACCCCCGTCTTTGCCAGTATGGGCGCCGGTGGCAAACTCGACCCTACTCAAGTTCGCACGAGCGACATTATGAAAACATCCATGTGTAAGCTGGCTAAACAATTACGCGGTCACTTACGTAAACGTGGTGTTGGCAAAGGCATTCAAGCCGTTTATTCAGTGGAACAACCTATGCCTGCCCTACCACCAGAATCTGTTGGCCGAGGTCGACCACGTGCAGTTAATGGCACGGTCAGCTATATGCCTTCTATCTTCGGCTTAACCTTAGCCGGATTAGTCATCAATCATATTATTGGTGATGCTCGCCGTGTCTGAAGCAGCTCAATTAGAAACACCGGCAGATCCAACAAATGTTATTAACTGCTGTCCAGACCGCCAACAACAACTAACAGAGTTATTGAAACCTTACGGCATAGAAATTAACTTTGTCGCTGAAAATGAAACTATTCCCGGTAGCTTTTTTGGTCAACGTGAGGCTGGCATTATCAATAACCAACTCTATCTACGTCATGACACCCCTGTTCATTCAGCTCTACATGAATCAGGTCACTATATCTGCATGGACAAACAACGTCGTGACAACTTAGATACTGATGCCGAAGGTGATTATGATGAAGAAAATGGTGTTTGTTACCTACAAATTTTATTAGCTGCTCATCTGCCTAATTTAGATAAAGAAACGATGATGACGGATATGGACCGCTGGGGTTATAGCTTCCGCCTTGGCAGTGCCAAAGCATGGTTTGAACAAGATGCCGAAGATGCTAAAGACTGGTTACAAAAACATCAGTTAATCGATCAAGATGAACAGCCTACGTGGCAATTACGCGTAGCTTAATTATTTAACGGAGCTTTTATGAGTCAAACGATTTCATCCCCAGTGACAGAACTATTAGAACAAAACAATATTCCGTTTGAAGTCATCGAAATTCCACTTAGCGAAGATAAAAAGCCCATTAGAAACCTTGAAGAATGGCTCACCGAACAAGGTAAAGATCCAACCTCTGTCGTTCGCAGCATTTTATTTAAAGGCAAGTCTGGCAGCTTTTCGCTACTCGCCGCTGCCGGTAGCGGCCGTGCCGACTGGGGAACATTACGCAAACACTTAGGCGAACGTAAACTCCGCATGGCAGAATTTGATGAAGTGCCTGAAGTCACCGGTTATGTGGTCGGCGCCGTACCTCCCATTGCCCTACCCGACTCAATTAAAGTATTAGTTGATGAAAGCCTTTCTAAGTATGATGAAGTCATCATTGGCAGTGGTGTATTAGGTTATGCTTTAGGTTTAAACCGAGACAGTCTGCAAAATTTATTGATTAACTCAGATAACGGTGAGTTTTTAAAAACAGAATAGTAAATACACCTTTCCCATTTAAAAGTGTCTATATAGACCCAATTGTTAGTCCATATGAAAAAGATCATTCAAATTACCATAGCATTAATTTTTGTGTCTATTGCATCTATATTTCTATCTTTACTGCTTTGGCAAGGTCTTATAGGTCTAGTAAAACTTGTTCAAGAGTTAGGATTTAATATTAGATTAGTTGGTAGTCCACAAGGTATTGATCCCGGGGCAGTTATCATTGCAGTAATATTTTTTACAACTTGGGTCTTTGCGGCATGGCATGGCTTCAAAAAAGATAAAAAACACCTAGGCTATACCTTTGCATTGTGTGCACCTATTTCTGCTTTTTTTGTTTTCGTTCAAATAAGCTCACTAGCTTGGTATTAGACTCAATTTCTAACAAGACAAATAAAATGAGCAAACTCGTTTGATTCTAAACATTTGAGTACAAACGTTCCCACCTCCCGTTTTTATCGCCGCCGAAAAGATTATCTTTTACGGTTAAAGTGGGTAAGTGTTTGAGCGTAGCGAGTTTTTACACACGCCGTAAAATAGAGTCTTTTCGGTGATAAGCGATAATGTCGGGCGCATTTTTCTTTGGTTCGTTTCTTTTGGGCGAACAAAAGAAATGAGCGCCCGCGGCAGCGTAATACAGAGATAATTATGAAAATCTTCAAAGCAGCCATCTTCGATATGGATGGCCTTTTACTCGATAGTGAACTACTAGCCTTAAAAGCATTTGAAGCTGGCTGTGTCCAATTTGGCCTTGGTGATCAGACTGATCTGTTTATGCGTTTTGTCGGTACCAATGCTGAAAAAGGTAATGCCGAAATGAAGCAAGCCTTAGATGGCATTATCGATGTCGATGAATTCATTAAAACTTGGCGAGGCATTTATGCTGACTGGATCCAGCATAACCCTGTGCCTTTAAAAGTAGGCGTTAAAGATGTTTTAACACACCTTAATTCAATCAATACTCCGATAGCCGTAGCAACCTCAACAAGAACTGAACCCGCTGAAAAAAAACTCAAAATGGCCGGAATTTTCGATCATTTTGATTTTATAGTTGGTGGTGATCAGGTATCACATAGCAAACCAAACCCTGACATATTTTTAAAGGCTGCTGAAATTTTAGCTTGTGATCCATCAAGCTGCATTGCTTTTGAAGACTCACCCAATGGCGTTAGATCTGCCGTTGCTGCTGGCATGACCGTGGTACAAATCCCCGATATGATTGAACCGGATGAAACTCTGTTAGAACTGGGACATATTGTTTTAGATGAAATATCTGACGTGTTAACGTTCGACTTTCAGAAGCACCTTAACCCAGCAACCTAATTAACATTCCTGCCTTTTCTTCTTAACTCCCGTTTTTATCGCCATCGAAAAAGCTCAGTTTTACGGATTGAGTGGGTAAGTGTCTAAGCGTAGCGAGTTTTTACCCACGCCGTAAAATTGAGTGTTTTCGATGATTAGCGATAATGTCGGGGGCCCTTTTGATGAAATACTTCCCTGTATTTCACCCCTAACGGGGTTGCTTCGCATCCAAAATCTGCTCCTGCAGGTTTTTCATTGGTTCGTTTCTTGTGGGCACACAAAAGAAATGAACGCCCTCGCGGCAGCGAACCTATCAAATTAATAAATAACAAACTAGCGTTATCAATAGGGTTCCCAATAGATTCAAACCAAAGCCATTTTTCACCATTTGTTGAATTGCCACCTTGTCGGTGCCATAGATAATGGCATTGGGCGCGGTCGCCACCGGCAACATAAAGGCACAACTGGCACTCATCGCCGCGGGTAACATCAACAAGGCAGGCTCGATATCAGCTGTGATGGCCGCAGCCGCTAGAATAGGCATTAACATTGCGGTGGTGGCTGTATTACTTGTTATCTCAGTAAGAAAAGTGACCGTGAGGGCTATGGCTGCAATCAGCAATATAACGGGCAAAGTAGTAAATGCTGCAAGTTGATGACCAATAAGGTCACTCAAACCACTGACACTAAATGCCTTAGCGATACAAATACCACCAGCAAATAATAATAATATTCCCCATGGAATTTGATTGGCTGTTTTCCAATCTAGCAGTCTGCCTTTGTTACCATCGGGGATAACAAACATAGCGATACAGGCCAACATCGCTACGCTGGCATCATTTGCCGTAGTAAACCCGGTGAGTTCACGCCAACCACCAAAGGGTTCCTGACGGGTGATCCACAATAAAGCGGTAATGCTAAATACCCACATCACTCTTTTTTCGATGGTGGTCCATTTTCCCGTTGCTGGCAGGGTAACACTTTGCTGAGTTTTTATATTGCGTGTTAACCACAACATCATTAATGGAATGAATATAACGACCAATGGCACAGACCATTTCATCCAACCAAGAAAGCTAATCGAGATGCCCGTTGCTTCTTGATAGGTGGATAAGAATAAAGCATTAGGTGGAGTGCCTATCGGTGTGCCAATGCCACCAACATTCGCGGCGTAAGCGATGCCTAATAACAACATAGTAGTGAGCTGTTTATCGTTGCTGTTTTGCAATACGGCCAAAGCGACAGGCAATAACATTAAGGTCGTCGCCGTGTTAGAAATCCACATGCTTAATAAGGCAGCAGCGGCCATAAAGCCCATCACAAGTCGTTTAGGACTATTGCCTCCAAACAGGTTGCACATGATTAAGGCAATGCGTTTATGGGCACCGGAGTAAGCCATTGATTGCGATAAGATAAAGCCACCCAGTAATAATAATATTAAGTGATGGCCATAAGATTGAGCCACTTGGGTGGAGGTCAATATGCCGGTTAACGGAAAGACAGCTAAAGGGATCAGTGATGTCACCGGAATCGGTACCGGTTCAAATATCCACCACAAAGCACATAAAAATGTCACACCTGCAACGATAGCAATGGCTGATGAATATCCTGAAAAATCTAATAGCGCTGCAAGAGCAAGACCTAGCAGCGGCGCTAACCATAATAAGGTTGATTTCATTTTTTGCATGGCAATGGAACGGCTATTTAAGTTGAACTGAGTCTACACAAGTATCGACATCAATCAAATCTAGGTCCGTTCAACACTCCTTTATTACTGCTAAGATATGACCCAATTAAAATTCAATTAAGGAACACATTTATGCAAGGCAGTTGTTCATGTAAGTCGGTTCAATATGAAGTGTCAGAGCTAGCAACACCCATTATTCACTGTTCCTGTGAGTCGTGCCGTAAAGCACACTCAGCAGCATTTAATACCGGTGCAGGTGTTGAACCAGAACACTTCACCTGGTTAAAAGGTGAAGATAATTTATCTAGCTATGAATCTTCGCCTGGCAAACATCGTTATTTTTGCAAAACCTGTGGCTCACAAGTTATCTCAAAAAAAGAAGGGGCTCCATTACATATCTTACGAGTAGCAACACTCGATGATGATCCTGGTGTGGTGCCACAATTTAGAATTTGGAAATCAGAAGAGGTTAGCTGGCTGGATTATAAAGGTGACATGCCAGAATATGATGAATGGCATCCTGAACATTAAGGCCGCAGATAGATATGCCTTCAATTAAAAGAGAAAAACTTGGGGTTGCTCTTATCCTGATATTTACCTTAGCTGCCGTTATTGGCTTGGCTAGTCAGGATAGAATTTCACAAGATTTGGCATATCATGCTTTTGTCGATTATCGGACTATCGTTGCCATTCCAAACTTTTGGAATGTGCTATCTAATCTACCGTTTTTAATCGTCGGCCTGTTCGGCGTATATAAGCTATTCATTACAAAAAACATCACTATTGTTAGCGAAATGAAAACAGCCTATTTCTTACTCTTTTTTGGTGTGACTTTGGTTGCCTTTGGCTCGGGTTATTATCATATCGTACCAAGCAACCAAACCTTGGTGTGGGACAGATTGCCGATGACCATTGCTTTTATGGCAATGTTTTCAATCATTATTGCTGAATTTATTTCTATTCGTATTGGTCAGCGATTGCTTTGGCCGTTATTAATATCAGGTGTGGCATCCGTTATTTATTGGCATTTCACAGAGCTTCAAGGCGTAGGTGATCTTCGTTTTTATGTCTTTATTCAGTTTTTTCCAATGCTGGCGATACCGGTAATCTTAATCTGCTTTCGGTCACGTTTTAGCCACTTCAAAGGCTATTGGCTTTTAATTTCCTGTTATTCCTTGGCAAAAGTGTTTGAGCATTTTGATAAAGATATCTATAGTTTCCTAGGATTTACAATTAGCGGTCACTCAATCAAACATATGGTGGCAGCTTTAGGTTTGTATTTTTTGTTACGTGCCTACGAACACCGAAAGCACGTTAAATCAGAAAAGGGCAAAGATATGGACATCAACCTATGAATGCAGAAAATAATAAAGTCACCGAGTTTTTGACTGATATCCAAACTATTTCAGTGGAACAATTTGAAATCATTTCTAAAGTCCGTGAACTGTTTTTGGCTCATGCTGTAGAGTTAGAAGATGATATTAAATACGGCGGTTTAGTTTTTCTACATGATGGAAATTTAACTAGTGGAATATTTCCATACAAATCCCATCTCTCTATTGAATTCAGTCATGGCGCTCAACTCGAAGATCCTTATTCTGTATTAGAAGGTTCAGGCAAACATCGACGTCATATCAAGCTGCACTCTATCGGTGATATTTCTAACAAGCATGTTGAGGTTTATATTAACAACGCCTTAAACAACGCCAACAGGGATTGAATAAAGGTCATGGCTAATATTAGTGCAGCTTTACTCTGGGAAATGTTCAAACATGCGGGTTCCTGGCTAACGAATTTAAATCGCGCCAATGATGATCGTAAGCAGCAATCGATTAAAGCACTGAGGAATATCATTTTAGCTGCTAGAGAAACAGCGGTTTATATCCGACAGATGAATGATACTTCTACACGAGACCATACGACGGAAAAACACCTTTCAACATTATGGACCGACCTTGGCTTTGCTTTAGAAGACTTAGGTATAAAAAAATTAGCAAAGCGGTGCAATATTAAAGGCAAGCAATGGGCCAGCCCAGATCATTATGATGCCGACTTTATTAAAAAAGCGGATGTAAGTTTAGAGCGTATAGAAAGGCTGGCACAGGAAATATTGCTCAAAATACAACGTTAATATGTCGAGTCAGCCTAACAAATAATTGCTTAACACTGATTTAACCGTTTAAGCTGCCCCATCACCTTACTATGTGAAAATTGTTTTTAGGAATTTATATGTACACCGATGAAGATCTAGCCGTCGCAGTCAAAGCGGGTATTTTTACTGAGCAATCAGTTGATGCCTTTCGCGAACACAATGCGAATTTAAAAAATACCTTTGCAGTGGACGAAGAAAACTTTCAATTAATCACTAGTTTTAACGATATCTACGTAGTCATTGCCTGTGCATTAGTCTTAATTTCAGCTGCCTGGTTTGGTAACTCCGTAAGCAATGTCACCGGTGCACTTGTTTTTGCAGCAAGTTCTTGGGGCTTAGCAGAATATTTTGTATTAAAACGTCATATGGCGTTGCCTGCCATTGCTTTATTGCTGAGTTTTTTAGGTGGTGTATTGGCTTCATCCATCTACGCATTGGGTGAATTATCGGAAATAACATTGGTTACCGCCGGCGGCATTACTGCTTTTGCCGCTTGGGTGCATTGGCGACGATTTGAGGTGCCTATCACAGTTGCAGGTGGTACAGGTGCAGCCTTAGGTTGTCTTATCGCAGTTACTGTCGCTAATACCAATGCTGATCTAAAAGAGTGGTTTGTGCCTGTTTTATTTCTTAGTGGTATCGCAACATTTATTTATGCCATGTATTGGGATAGTGCTGACCGCTTACGTAAAACACGTAAGTCAGATGTGGCATTTTGGTTACATTTATTATCAGCACCATTAATTGTGCATCCTATTTTTTCAGTATTAGGTATTTTTGAAGGTAATAGTGGTTTAGCGGAGGCTATTGCGGTGTTATTGCTTTATCTCGGCATGGCATTTGTATCTGTCGCTATAGATCGTAGAGCCATTATGGTGTCAGGGTTGGCTTATGTGTTGTATGCCATATCTGCCTTACTTAAAACCTATGGTGTAGATGCTTCCAGCTCAGCGATTACTGGTATTTTAATTGGTGGTGCCTTATTGCTGTTATCTGTGTATTGGCACGCATGTCGCGCATTATTATTTAAAATAATGCCACAAAACTTACAGGGATATTTACCCCCGTTAAAATAGTGGATTTACCATCTCAAAAACACACTAAAATATTGATTTGTACGAGAATATATTAGCTAAACTCATCATAAATGCATCTTCTTTGATAAGAATACTTCACAGTTATTATTCAATGAAATATGACTCTTGCTTCTCCACCTAATTAAACTGTATGCTGAGGCCAGTAGTTATACCGTGACATGACGTTACATTTTGGTTTCGATACATCTCAGAAAGGTGATGAATGGATTTGAAGTTTCCTACTATTTTCCCAGCAATGGATGAGGCTCATCGATTACCGAAGGCAGTTGTGATTGCCGTCTTTGCCATTTGTATCGCCCCCTTTATTTTGCAATGGCTGGGAATGGATTTTGGTAACTCCGGTCATCTACATAGCGTCATGCCCAATGCTGAAGCTACAATCCCACTCGACGATATGTTTTATCGACTCTCCGGCGGCTTCACCCACGCGCTGCTAGAATGGACCGCCTTTTGTGCTGCTATTTTTGTTGTTTTACTCGCCTTTAGCCACTACTCCATTACCCATGATGTAACCACGCCGGTTATTGGTGTGGCCCTATTTTGTGCTGGTGCAATGGATGCGTTTCATACCTTAGCGGCAACACGCCTTGTTAGCGCTGTGGCCGATAACAAAGATCTTATTCCGTTCACATGGGCATTATCACGTGTCTTTAATGCCTTAATCATGATTATCGGCGTGGGCATTTTTCTAACCGATAAAAAACACCAAGCCAAAAAAGGTATCGGCTTTATCATCATGATCAGCATTATCTTTTCGCTAGTTGGTTATGTGCTTATTTACCTCTCGGCCACCAGCCACAACTTGCCGCAAACACAGTTTCCAGATGCCTTCATTCGTAGGCCCTATGATGTCGTACCACTGGTATTATTTTTAATCGCAGGCTTCGTGATCTACCCAATGTTTCTCAAGCGGCATCCGAGTATCTTTGCCGCCGCGTTATTATTAAGTGCCGTGCCAGAGGTTGTCGTAGAGCTACATATGGTCTTAGGTTCACAACGTCTGTTTGACAGTGATTTTAATAGTGCCCATTTCTTAAAAATTATTGCCTATGTTGTTCCTTTAATGGGTTTAGTATTGGACTATGTGCAAACCTATAAAAAACGCGTAGAAAGCCATGAATCGTTACAACGTGCTCACCAGTGGCTAAATTCCCAAGCAGACGAACTAAAAATCACTAACTTACGTTTGACTCAATCAAATGATGAATTAGAAAAATTTGCTTATATCGCTTCTCACGACTTACAAGAGCCGTTGAGAAAAATTCAGGCCTTTGGTGATCGCTTACAATCGGCGCTAACAAAGGATCCCGACCGAGCGATAGATTATGTCGGCCGCATGCAAAGTGCATCAAAACGTATGCGTAGTCTAATTGATGATTTACTCAAATTTTCCAGAGTGAGCAGTCAAGAGATTGAATTAACATCCGTCTCTTTGTCCAACGTGCTCAACGACGTTATCGCTGACTTAAATTTAACTATAAGAGATAAACAAGCACAAATAGACTTCGCTGATTTGCCCACGATACAAGCTGAATCAGTGATGTTATACCAACTGTTTCTAAACTTGTTATCTAATGCCATCAAATTTTCTGCTGAAAATAAACCACCCATCATCAAAGTTACCGCCCAAAACGTGACCCTTGATCGAGGTGACTTTTTCCTAATCTCCGTGCAAGACAATGGTATTGGTTTTGAACAAGAATATGCCTACAAAGTATTTGAAGTATTCCAACGCTTACATGGCCGAGGAGAATATCAGGGTACGGGTATAGGTCTCGCTATTTGCAAAAAAATCATGGATAAACACAACGGTATAATTGAAGTTGAGTCTGAACTCGGTAAAGGCACATGTTTTAAATTATATTTCATTAAAGATACTCAAGGAGTGCCATCTAATGACTGAAATACAATCTGCAATCACCATTCACATGTGTGATGATGATCCCGATGACCAATTACTGGTCACCGATGCCTTACTTGAAGCAAGGCTTGCTAACCCTATCGATTTCACCTCTAACGGCCGTGAGTTGTTGCAATATTTAAATCGTGAAGGTAAGTATGAAAAACTGAAAGGCGAGCCTTTGCCAGGCTTGATCCTGTTAGATTTAAATATGCCTATCATGGATGGTCGAGAAGTATTACAAATTCTTAAAAATGATGACAAATTCAAATCTATTCCAATTGTAGTATTAACGACCTCAAAAGCAGAAGAAGATGTGGCCAGGTCCTACGGTATGGGCGTCAATTCATTTGTGATCAAACCCGTTTCTTTCGAAAACCTAGTTGAAATGATTCAATCACTCACTGATTACTGGTTTCATGTCGTGCATTTACCAAAGTCTTAATGTGAAAACATCAAATCTTCAAGTAGTAAAATATTCACAAATGCGAATTTTAATCGTTGATGATGACGAGGATGATTACATCATCTTAGAAGACTTATTGTATGACGGCATAGGTAAAGTTGGTGAGATTGTTTGGGCAAAGAGCTTTGATCATGCATTAGAACTTATTGAACAAAGTGATTTTGATTTTTACTTTCTGGATAACCGCTTGGGCGCAAAACTCGGTCTAGGTTTAATTCAAGAAATTAAACAACGATTTAATATCGCTCCCCCCATCATTATGCTTTCTGGTGTTGATGATCATCAGACAGACATAGCCGCAATGGAACAAGGTGCTGATGATTATTTAATCAAAAGTCAGCTGACCGCACCCTTACTTGAGCATACCATTCGCTACACCATAAGAGATAAAACGCTCGAATACCGTTTAGCAAAACTAGCTCATTATGACAGCCTGACCGGCTTATATAATCGCAGTATTTTTAACGAACTTCTTCGGACCAGTCTCGAACAAAGCAGTCGACTAAACCAAAAGTTTGCCTTGGTCACTTTAGATCTGGATAAGTTTAAATTTATTAATGATAACTATGGCCATCCGGCTGGCGACCAATTATTAACTAAAGTTGCTACTCGACTTAAAAATTGTATCCGGAGCTCTGACATCGTCGCTCGTCTTGGTGGTGATGAGTTTTCGTTAATTTTGAAAGATGTTAAACATGACAAAGATTTTATCAAACTTGTCGAAAATATAATCGGTGTCTTTGACCAGGCCTTCCAGATAGCGAACCAACATATTTCCGCGACAACCAGTATCGGTATAGCGATATTTCCAAATGATAGTCAGACTGCTGATGGCCTAGCCAGCTATAGCGACATGGCCATGTATCAAGCGAAAAGTGCAGGTCGAAATACCTTTAGTTTTTATAATCAAAAATTGCATGAAGAAACCAAAGTCAAACACCAAGTCGAAGTCGCACTGAAAGCAGCACTTCAGGCCAATGAACTTGAGCTTTTTTACCAACCAATCAACTCGTTAAAAAATGGAGAAATCACTTCCGTTGAAGCCTTACTCCGCTGGCCAAATTCTGAGGGTGGCTTTCATAATACGGAAAACTTTATTGCTATTGCAGAAGAGAGCGCCTTGATTTTAGACATTGGAATTTGGGTATTTGAACAAGCCTGTCAGCAACTACAGCTTTGGCGGCAACAAGGCTTTAATGATCGAAGAATATCAATTAATGTTTCCGCTAATCAGTTTAACTCCAATCACTTTACTGAAATTGTCACCGGAATTATTACTAAGCATCCTGAGCTATCACGCTCATTAGTTTTTGAATTAACTGAACGAAAACCGCTTGAGAATACCACTGCGATCATAAATAAGCTTAATCAACTGTCAGATCTAGGTATTTGTTTCTCTGTCGATGATTTTGGTATCGGCCATTCATCCATATCTTATCTTCGTGCTTTTCCAATGAATATCATCAAAATTGATCGTTCAATTACTGCTAACATTCTAATTTCAAAAGAAGATCTCGCTTTATGTAAAGCGATTATTGCGCTTGGCAAAGCCCTCGATCTTGCCGTAATAGCTGAAGGTGTAGAAACAGATGACATTGCTTCTAAATTAAAACAACTGAGCTGCCCTTCTGCACAGGGTTATCTATATTGTCGTCCAATGCCAGTGAATGAATTAGAAAGCTGGCTAGGTCAACACGATAAAAAAGTTGTCTCTAATTTATAACTCTGTTTCCTAAGCGGTGGTTGCTTAACGGTAGTTGAGTAAATGACCTTATTCTCTTCTCATTTCCACTCAACGTTAAGCATCAATTTATGTCAGCTACGCAATTAACTCAATACGCTCAACTAAGTCACACCGATAATCATATTCATATTGCGCTGCGTAAAACGCATCAAGTGATCAGCTCTGCAGTACTTAATGGTGGCATGAGCTACGCCGATCATATCTTGAATATTAAAGTAGCCAGTAATAGCACTTGCACTGCAGCTGCCGATGAAAGTCTTCTGAAATACAGTCAGAAGTTAAACCTCAATGGCGCGGTTGTCGGCATGATGACTGCAGCCTCTATGAAGTCATTTCGTCTTGAACAAGCAACAGTGCAAGGCATCGATATTGTGGTCCTTGTCACCTCGGGTTTATCGAATCCAAGACATGTGGGCGATCATGCGGAACATCGTGAAATGACCACCAGCACCACAGATGTTGGCACCATTAATACAATTGTTTTAACTTCAGCATCATTTACAGAAGCGGCATTAGTTGAGGCACTGATGATTGCCACTGAAGCTAAAACAGCCGCATTAATTGACGCTGAAGTACTCAGCCCCATTTCTCAACAATTTGCCACTGGCACAGGCACTGATGCCATTGCTATCGTTAATGGCCATGGGCCGGAAACCGTACATTTTTGTGGCAAACATGTGTTATTTGGCGAAGTATTAGGCCGCTTAGTCAAAGATGCGATATCCGCTTCAATCAGCTGGTATTTCGACAATAAAAAAGTATGTTAGATTGCATTGTTAAAATCCGAACAACTTAAAGATTCAGTAAGGAGAAAAAATGTTAAAGCAAACTATATTAGCTACCATCGCTGTATTCATCGCTTGGTCAGCATTAGACTTTGTAATTCATGGTCTTTTACTTGCAGATACCTATCAAGCAACCGCTCATCTATGGCGCCCTGAAGAAGAAATGAAGATGCCGCTGATGTCGCTGGTTACCTTCATCTTTGCTAGTGGTTTTGTCGGTATCTATAGTTACTTTATTAATGCTAAATCCATGGCGACTGCAATTAAGTACGGTATAGTATTTGGCTTAACAACCGGAGTTTCTATGGGTTTTGGTTCTTATTCCTATATGCCTATTCCTCTAGACTTAGCCATCACATGGTTTATTGGTAACCTAGTCGAAGTTAGCATAGCTGGAGCAATCATTGGCTTAATCATCAAGCCAGTTAACAGCAACTTATAAGTCAGAAAAATATTGTTTGGCCTGCT
Source organism: Methylophaga sp. 42_25_T18 (assembly GCA_002163085.1). Lineage (GTDB taxonomy): Bacteria > Pseudomonadota > Gammaproteobacteria > Nitrosococcales > Methylophagaceae > 41-12-T18. Next base: position 135,356 of record MAAJ01000008.1, read on the forward strand.
GACAGTCTTGTTCGATTTGACTGACTAATTCAGTTAGATCAGAAAACTTCTGCTCATCACGTAGTTTATGTAAAAAGTGTACTTGTACATGTTCGCCATAAATGTCGCGGTCGAAGTCAAATAAATGCACTTCTAATAAGGCTTTATCATCACCGGCCACTGTGGGTCGCACTCCAACGTTAGCAACCCCAGCAATAGGTTCACCTTCGATACCAAAAAGCTGCACTGCATAAACACCGCTCAAGGGTACTTTGCAGCGATGTAAATGAATATTCGCAGTGGGAAACCCCATCGTACGACCACGTTTATCGCCATGTGCCACGCGGCCACTCATGCGGTAAGGTCGCCCTAACAACTTCTCTGCCAGCGTTAAATCACCGTCTTTTAAAGCTTGGCGTATACGAGTACTACTAACTCTGATCTGATCGACAGCAAAGGTGTGCATATTAACCACTTGGAAACCAAACTGTTGGCCCGCTTGCTGTAATAATGCAAAATCGCCTTGCCGATCTTTACCAAAACGAAAATCATCGCCCACCACTAAATAACGCACATTTAAGCCATCAACCAATAAGCGCTGAATAAAATCTTCTGCGGTCATTCGTGCTAATTTTTGATTAAAGCGTAAGACACATAATTGTTGGATCGAATAACAACGCAAAGCTTCCACTTTTTCTCGGAAACGACTTAGTCTCGCTGGCGCTTTATCGGGAGCAAAAAATTCATTGGCTTGCGGCTCAAAAGTAATGACCACAGGGGCTAGCCCTAAAGCATCGCCTTTCATAGCGAGCTGATTTAATACCGATTGATGACCTAGGTGAACACCATCAAAGTTTCCAATAGTGGCAACACAGCCCGAAGAGCTCTTAGGTAGATTATGAAATCCGCGAATGATTCTGCGCATAAATGTTTAGGTTACTGCTAATACAAACGTAACAGACTAACGACTATTAAAAAAACAATCCAGCAGGCAAGCTTTGGTTGATTAACTTATACTATGCGCTGGATAAATTATTGCGTGGAGGCGGGCATGGCGACAAGAAAGAAGAAACTGGACTATGAAGCCGCTGTGACTGAGTTAGAATCACTAGTAGAGCGCTTAGAGCAAGGTGATATCAGTCTAGAAGAATCATTAAAGCTTTATGAAAGTGGCGTATTGCTCACTCGCGACTGCCAAGATGCGTTAAAAGCGGCTGAACAAAAAGTACAGATGTTATTAGAACAATCTGGCCAAACAACATTAGTGGACTTTGATCCAAATTCTAACGAATCGTGAATAATAACTTTTCACTTATAAACTGGATGCAACAGCGTCAGCAGCGCATTGAGTCAGCACTCAGCGATCGGCTTAGCGATAAAAATAATCAAACCTCTGCACAACTGCTAGCAGCTATGCGTTATTCAACCTTAAATGGTGGAAAACGCTTACGTGCATTATTAGTTTATGCCACCGGTGAAGCCTTAGGCGCAAATTTAACCGCCTTAGATGCACCGGCAAGTAGCGTTGAAATGATTCATGCGTACTCTTTAGTGCACGATGATATGCCGATAATGGATGACGATGATTTACGTCGTGGTCAGCCAACCTGCCACAAAGCCTATGATGAAGCTACGGCATTACTGGTTGGTGATGCACTGCAATCTTTAGCATTTGAAAGTTTGTGTGATGAAGAACTAACCCCCATACAACAAAGCCAAATGGTTAAAACCTTAGCCCAACGTTCAGGTCTATTAGGCATGGCCGGTGGTCAAGCTATCGATTTGGAATCGGTGGGTAAAGAATTGGGTTTATCCTCACTGCAGACTATGCACGAACTTAAAACCGGCGCGTTGATCCGTGCAAGTGTACGCATGGGCGCTTTGGCATCAGCCAATAGTGATGACAATAGCTTAACCAAACTTGATCGTTATGCTTATTGCATCGGTCTGGCATTCCAAGTACAAGATGATGTACTCGATGTGATTGCCGACACGGATACCTTAGGTAAAACTCAGGGTGCAGATATCGCGTTGAATAAACCTACTTATCCCGCTTTAATGGGCTTAGAACAAGCTCAACAAAAAGCACATGACTTAATTGAACAAGCTCAAGCTCAACTTGATGATTTAGCATTCGACACACAAGCTTTATCAGCGTTAGCTCAGTTTGTTGTACAACGTTCTCACTAATACAATGACAAACACTATGGAAAGCACCCTTCTTTCTCAAATTGATAGCCCTGATGATCTGCGACAGTTAGACAAAAAACAACTACCGCAACTTGCCGATGAAATCAGATCATTAATTGTTGATAGTGTGCAGCAAACCGGCGGACATATATCGTCTAACCTGGGTGTAATTGAACTGACTTTGGCATTGCATTACGTCTTTAACACTCCTGAAGATCGCTTTGTTTGGGATGTGGGCCATCAAAGTTATGTGCATAAAATTATTACTGGCCGTCGTGATCAGATGCATACCATGCGTCAACCTGGTGGGTTGTCAGGATTTCCTAAACGCAGTGAAAGCAACTATGACACCTTTGGTGTCGGCCACTCGAGTACATCAATCAGTGCGGCGTTGGGTATGGCCATTGCCGCGCAAGCAGATAATAGTTCTCGTCGTTCTGTGGCCATTATTGGCGATGGTGCGTTAACGGCGGGGCAAGCGTATGAAGCCTTAGCGCATGCCGGTGATCTGAGTGCCAACCTACTAGTCATCCTTAATGATAATGAGATGTCTATTTCTAAAAATGTCGGCGGCATGTCTAATTATTTAGCCCGCCTACTTTCTGGTAAGTTTTATACCTCTGCTCGTGAGGGCAGTAAAAAAGTCTTGGAAAAAATCCCCCCTGCATGGGAAATCGCCAGACGTGCCGAAGAGCATGTTAAAGGCATGATTATTCCTGGTACCTTATTTGAGGAAATGGGGTTTAACTATATCGGCCCTATTGATGGCCATGATCTTGATACCTTAATCACCACTTTAGGCAATATGCGTGAACGAAAAGGACCACAGTTTTTACATATTGTGACTAAAAAAGGCAAAGGATATGAGCCGGCAGAACAACAACCCGGTAAGTACCATGGCGTCAGTCCTGCCAATGGCAGCAAAGCCTCTGGCCCAAGTTATACCCAAGTTTTTGGTCAATGGTTATGTGATATGGCCAAGAAATCAGAAGATTTGATCGGCATCACGCCAGCGATGTGTGATGGGTCCGGTTTAAATGATTTTGCCGAACAATATCCTGATCGTTATTTTGACGTCGGCATTGCCGAACAGCATGCCGTTACTCTAGCCGCCGGTATTGCTTGCGAAGGCAAAAAGCCAGTTGTAGCTATCTATTCCACCTTTTTACAGCGTGCATATGATCAGCTTATTCACGATGTTGCTATACAAAATTTACCGGTATTGTTTGCTATCGATCGTGCGGGTCTAGTGGGTGCTGATGGTCCGACCCATGCTGGCACCTTCGATTTAAGTTATTTACGCTGCATTCCCAATATGGTGGTGATGGCTCCAGCCGATGAAAATGAATGTCGTCAGATGTTAACGACGGGCTATCAATTTAATGGGCCAAGTGCAGTACGCTATCCTCGTGGCAGTGGCATAGGTGCAAAAATAAATCCTGAATTAACCACCATTGACATTGGTAAAGCAGAAATCAAACGACAAGGTCAAAAAGTAGCCATTCTCGCTTTCGGTAGCATGGTTTATCCTGCTCTTAAAGCCGCAGAAGAACTGAATGCTACGGCTGTTAATATGCGTTTTGTTAAACCTTTAGATACCGCACTCATCGACCAGCTAGTACAAAGCCATGATGTGCTTGTTACCGTTGAAGAAAATGCCGTGAAAGGTGGTGCAGGTAGTGGCATAAATGAATACCTACACACTATTAGCAATAATATCCCGGTAATCAACCTTGGTTTACCCGATAAATTCATAGACCATGGGAGTCATCAGCAGATGTTAAGCGACTGTGGCTTAGATGCCCAAGGCATTACCGATACCGTCAAAACCCATATTCTGGCATAATAGTCTGTTACCCACCTTAATACCCTAGTATAATAGTCAACTATGAGCGCGACATACACCTTAAAAATTTTGGCAGATTTTGCCTCAGCCCACACATTGCGTGAATACCCCGGTGATTGCAGTCGTATGCATGGTCACAACTGGAAACTAGAAGTTGAAGTAAGCGCAACTTCGCTCAATGATCATGGTATGGGCATGGATTTTAAAACCATTAAAACTGCTACTCGTAAATTGGCAAAAACATTAGACCATCGTTATTTAAACGATATTCCACCGTTTGATACTATCAATCCAACGGCAGAAAACATTGCCCAATACTTTTATCAAAACTTAAGTAAGACATTAAATATCGACACAGCCAAAATATCTGGTGTTACCCTCTGGGAAACAGATCGCGCTTGTGTTCGCTATAGTGAGGACTAAAATTAAGCATGACTACTGATATAAAACCTGATTGCTGCGACGAAATCGAAGACGTCCAAAACATTGCTGACAAACGTCATATTGCAATAGACAAGGTCGGTATCAAAGATATTCAACACCCAATTATTGTGAGTGATCGCAGTAGTGGTGAACAAAATACCATTGCCAATTTCAATATGTATGTGAACTTGCCTCATCAATTCAAAGGCACTCATATGTCACGTTTTGTTGAGATTTTAAATCAACATGAACGTGAAATTACAGTGAAATCTTTCCGTGAAATGTTAGGTGAAATGACCGAGCGGCTACAAGCCGAATCGGGTTATGTTGAAATGGATTTTCCTTATTTTGTTAATAAGGAAGCTCCAATCAGTAAAGTGAAAAGTCTGATGGACTATCAGGTTAGCTTTATTGGTGAAATTACCGGTGATAAAACCACGATCACAGTCAAAGTAATCGTACCGGTCACCAGCTTATGCCCATGTTCGAAAAACATTTCCGACTATGGCGCCCACAACCAACGGTCACACGTCACCTTAACAGTTCGTGTTGATAGTTTTATGTGGATTGAAGATCTGATTGATGTTGTTGAAGAAGAAGCGTCATGTGAAATCTATGGCTTACTCAAACGTCCTGATGAAAAATATGTTACTGAACGTGCTTATGACAATCCAAAATTTGTTGAAGATATTGTTCGTGATATTGCAGCAAGACTAAATGATGATGACCGCATCAATGCTTACACTGTTGAGTCAGAAAACTTCGAATCTATTCATAATCATTCTGCTTATGCATTGATTACTCATGGCTTCGACTAACAGTCGCATCAGTAAATAATAAAAAAGCCCACGTGACGGTGTCATGTGGGCTTTTTTTATATTAATACTTTTGTTTTAAGTCCATGCGTTCGCCACTGCGCAGCATATCTAACTGACCTAAAAACGTCATACCAAGCAATGCACGTGAAGGTTCTGGACCATCAATGACCATTGCTTGCACATTATAAAGTTTAATATCGCCAACTTGTACTTCATCCAGTTTTACAGGATATGCATGGGTAATCCCTGAAGCCGTTTTCACACCAATCGGGGGGTTATTTATATAATCTAAATCTAACCTTTTTGCTGTTTCAGCATTCAATGCAATTGCCGAAGCACCGGTATCAACTAGAAAATCCACCGTATAACCATTTACCGTACCAGGCGTTATATACATGCCATTGGTCGGCCATAAACTGACTACGGGTTGGGCTGGAGGTGGCGAAAATTTTCCACCGATATGAGATCCCAATAGGTATTTCTTTTGTTGACCATCAATCTCAAGTACGGCACTTTGGCTAGTCGCAGAGATTAAGGTCACGCCTTCAGGACTGGTTTTTCCAACTTTGAGCAAACGCTGTTTGTGGTTGATTTCAACAACGGCTTGACCACTGAACAAGCCAACTACCACGATCTTCAACTCATCAGCCCAAACCAATGATGTATTTAGCAGTATAATAAGGCCCAAAAGCCATATTTTATACATGGTAAACCTCCACATTTATAACAAAGAGCATAACAGCGAATCACCATGATTACATCCCCTACTCCCTCAATCACCGGTGTAATCTTGGCCGGTGGTCAAGCCCGCCGCATGGGTGGCGAAGATAAAGGATTAATCCTATTTCAACAGCAACCTTTGATTCGTTACGCTATTAATGCCTTAGCATCACAAGTTGATAGCTTAGTGATTAATGCCAACCGAAACCTTGACCGTTATCACGATTTTGGTTATCCCGTCATCAGCGATAGCATCGATGGGTTCTGTGGTCCCTTGGCTGGCATGCTCAGTGCCATGCAATCTGCCGATACTGATTATATTCTTACCTCTCCCTGTGACTGCCCTTCAATCTCGTCACAACTTAGACAACGTTTGATGGAAAGCCTATTACTTTCTTCAGATGCCGATATCGCCGTCGCTTTTGATGGTCATCGTCTTCAACCAGTATTTAGCTTAATTCCGTGTCACTTACAAGACGATCTAAACGAATATTTATTACAGGGAGATCGCAAAATAGATTTATGGTTTCAGAGACATAAATTAACGATCGTTGATTTTTCCGACCAACCTGAAACCTTTCTGAATTTCAATCGTCCTGAAGATCTTACTTCTTCTGACATTCAACTGAAATCAACCGTTCCATTATTAGGCTTTTCGGCCTTTAGTGGTACCGGAAAAACCACCTTATTAAGACAGCTATTACCGTTACTTAATGATCTAGATCTAAATATTGCCGTTATCAAACATGCCCACCATAAGTTTGATATCGACAAGCCCGGAAAAGATAGCTATGAACTAAGAAAAGCAGGCGCAAAACAAATGCTCATTGCTTCTTCTAACCTAATAGCTTTAATGGAAACACAGCCGAGTAATATGGATGAGCCTCGACTTGCAGATCTATTGCCCAGATTAGATAAAAAGAACTTAGATCTGATCTTAGTGGAAGGTTTTAAACAGGAAGCAATCCCAAAAATCGAGTTACATCGACCAAGTTTAGGCAAACCGTTATTACATCCAAGTGATGTCAATATCGTTGCCATTGCCAGTGATGAATCACTTAAGCTAGAAACACCCATCACTCAGCTTGATTTAAATGATGCCCAGGCAATCATCACGTTCATACAACAACACATTGATAATTGGAAAACTTAACAATGGCTGAATTTACTCCTCAACCCAGTTGTGCAGATCCTGAAGATAAAAATAGACTCAGTATCGATGCAGCAAGGCAGCGTATAGCAAAGTTGGTCCCAACATTAACTGCTTGGCATCATTGTCCTTTACGTGATGCATTAGACCGTGTTTTACACCAAGATATTGTCTCTCCAATGAATGTGCCAGCCCACAATAACTCGGCAATGGATGGTTACGCGATAAGAAGTAGTGATATCAATAGCGATAATTTTAGCTTAAAACAAGTCGGTACTGCCTTTGCTGGCCACCCGTTTAAGGGCAAGGTAGACACTGGCGAATGCATTCGAATTATGACTGGGGCTGTTCTACCCGACGACTGCGACACTATTATTATGCAAGAGCAGGTCGAGTCTAATGACAATGTCATAACCATCCATGGCAAACATCGGCAAGGACAGCATGTTCGTTATGCGGGTGAGGATATCAAAACTGGGGCAACCGTTCTTGGTGCAGGCCGTCGCCTTATGCCCGTAGATTTGGGCTTGATTGCCTCATTAGGGATCGGTGAAGTCAATGTAAAACGTCGCTTACGCGTCGCTTTTTTTTCAACGGGTGACGAACTAAAGTCTATCGGTGAAACACTCGAAGCAGGAGACATATACGACAGTAATCGTTACACACTTTATGGCATGCTAAAACGTCTTGGTATCGATATGCTGGATATGGGCGTCATTCCTGATCAGAAAGCACCATTACGTCAGGCTCTTCTAGAGGCATCCGAACATGCCGATGTCATTATTACTACAGGTGGTGTCTCTGTCGGCGATGCTGACTATGTTAAGGAGCTGTTAGCAGAGCTCGGCCAAGTTGATTTCTGGAAAATCGCTATGAAACCTGGAAGACCACTTGCCTTTGGCCAAATAAACCAAGCCTTATTTTTTGGCCTGCCCGGTAATCCTGTATCCGTGATGGTCACCTTCTATCAATTTGTCACACCTGCACTTCGTAAACTTATGGGTGAGGCTACACCGCCCAACACAACACAACAAGTGATTTGCACCGATGCCATTAGAAAGCGGCCCGGTCGTTTTGAATACCAACGCGGTATTTTGTTTGAAGATGAACAGGGACAAACTAAAGTCAAAATCACCGGTGAACAAGGCTCGGGAATATTGCGTTCAATGAGCATGGCCAATTGTTTTATTTTGCTAGAAGAACAATGTGATGGTGTAGCAGCCAACACAGTCGTTAACGTACAACCCTTTTCAGGCTTAATCTAGGGTGCCTCTTGTAATGCAAGGGTTATTCTGGCAACGCCAAAAACCTAGCATCAAGACGCGACTCGCAGTGAATGACTGGTCCTTTATAAGAGTTGCAACGCAGAAGCTAGTTTTTTGGCTAAGCCCCGCAGGGCGAGCTTTCAAACACACGTCTTCGTCGTTATATCCTTTGCAAAGGACCTGTCATTCACTACAGAATATGCCTAGAATACGAGCATTTGAAAGCTCGCAGAACAATCCTTGCATTACAAGAGGCACCCTTCAATGTCAGATCTAACACCTCTCGCCAAAAAAACACGCGAATTTAATAAATTAAAAAAACGTTTACGCCGTCAAGTTGGTCAGGCTATTGCTGACTACAACATGATTCAAGATGGCGACAAAGTTATGGTGTGTTTATCGGGTGGTAAAGACAGCTATACCATGCTCGATATTTTGATGAACTTGCAGCAACATGCACCAATCGATTTTGAGATTATTGCTGTTAATCTCGATCAAAAACAACCTGGCTTCCCCGAACATATCTTGCCTGAATATCTTGAATCCATCGGCGTGCCTTTCCACATCATCGAAAAAGATACTTACAGTATTGTTAAGGAAATAGTACCAGAGGGTAAAACCACCTGTGGTATCTGTTCACGTCTTCGTCGTGGCTCTTTATATGGTTATGCCCGCCAAAATGGCATTACTAAAATTGCACTTGGCCATCATCGTGATGACATTATTGAAACTGCATTTCTTAATATGTTTTATGGCAGCAAAGTCAAAGCTATGCCACCAAAACTATTAAGTGATGACAAAACTAACATCGTCATCCGACCTTTAAGTTATAGCCGAGAATCTGATATTGAACGTTATTCGCAGTGGCAAAACTTCCCCATCATTCCCTGCAATTTATGCGGTTCGCAAGAAAACTTACAACGGCAAGTGATCAAGGAAATGTTACAAGGCTGGGACAAACAACACCCAGGACGTATCGAAAATATATTCCGTAGTTTACAAAACATTTCGCCGTCCCAATTAGCTGACAACGATCTATTTAATTTCAAAGATTTGGAATTGCATCGAATAGCACCGACCGGAAAAGAAGACACTGCATTTAATGATAATGCCTACCCTCCCTTAGCCCGAGAAGGTTAAAACTGAATAGTTAACCGCCTGAAAAAACTGTGATGCTGAATCAGCTTAAAACGTTTTAACTCGGCTCTTAGCTAGTTAATATTATAAAAGTTATGCACTTTTAGCTTCATTAGTTAATAACGACGACAGGTAAGTTCGCTAAGTTATTGATCACAATAAAAATACACCCAACCAACTGTTTTTTAAGGTATTTTTATTATGGCTATTTTTTAACCAATTTGACTATGTTTATTACAGAATAATGACTTAGCGATTTTATCGCGAGTTACTCACAGAGTTATCCACAGAAAATGTGAGTAACTCTGTAAGTTGTTGAAAGCTTAAAATACCAATGAAAATTAAAGTTTGAAGACAGAGAAATCTTCTGCAAACTCAAGCGCATTACCATCGGGATCGCGACAGAAAAAAGCGGGACGGCCGGACTTACTTCTCGAAATTAATATGCCGGCAGCTTCAAGACGAGTGGCTACAGCTTCGACATCTTCAACAACCAGAGCAATATGTTTATCTTTACCGCCATGCTCTGGTCGGCCTTCCTTAGAATCTGGATTGGGTAATTGCATTAAATGTAACTGCTGACCACTGTCACCCAATTCCAACCACGCACCATCAAAGGGGAAGTTAGGGCGTGTCATATTTTGTGGGATCTGTAAGACCTCACAATAAAAGTTCAACGAAGTTTTAACGTCTGCCACCAAAAAGCTGGCATGAGCTATCGATTTAATCACCTTATATCCTTCAGCTAATAATCAGAAAATATACTGTTAGTTTAGTGTTCATCATTGACGGTGATGTGAGCCACACCGTAAGCAGCAGCTACAATAAGTACGCCGCCAAACCACTCTTGCATCGACATGGCCTCATCCGTTAACCACCATGCGGCAATTGCGGCCACCACTAACTCAAATAACATAATAACGGCTGAACGGTAAACAGGCATTTTAGCCACACCGTAGAGCACAGAAATCGTCATAGCGACGATGCCCAGCCAACCTAACATCCAAGCACCGAGCCATACGCTAAATTCAACATTGGGTACTGGGGTTTGCTGCCATAACAATACGACCAATGAAACCGCGACCACGCCCCACCACACCACGCCTGTTTTCAACCCCATGGGAACTGAGGCTAGCTTTCTGGCTAAGACATTATTGATGGAAAAAGCAATGCTGCCAATTAAGGCTAACCAATCCGCCAAACCATGCGGCCAAGGCCAACCTATTTGAGGATTCCATAACATTACCAGTGAACCGCCCATCGCTACGGCAAACAACAGCATGGCAGCGTGTGATAAACGTTCACCTAACCACCAGCGGCCGATGATCACTGTCCACAGCGGTGATAAATAAAACAATAACATCACCCGCATGACTTCACCTTCAATCAATGCCACGACAAACGCTACATTGGTCACACCGGCGGCCAAGGCTAAAAGCATTAATTGCCAAAAGTGTTCAGGTATTAATTTATATTGCCGAAATAGCACCGGTACGGCCAATATGGCGGCGGCTACATACATCACCAGTGAGCTCCACACTGCAGACATGCCGGCATCATCTAACAATCTTAATGGGTACCAAATCAGGCCCCACATACTGGCGGAAAATAACAAACTGGCTACGGCAAGGTTTTGGTCGGACATATATCGATTTATCATGGCTGCGTTTATACCATGATTTGGCTGAGCATGAGCCGAGTTATTTTGTAACTTGCACCAAGTCCTTCACAAAAGATAAAGTTAACTCAGGATGCTCTTCTGCCATCATGCCTAACTTTATCCAGTGTTCAATTTGTTGCTCAGTTGTTAACTCTGTTTGTAATACATGTTCATCAACTTGCTTAATCAATCTTTTTGGTAACTTAATTTCAATCATTTTGTGGGATTTCATTTCAGTTATAAAGCGCGCGTAATACTCCCATACTTAATTTGTTACTTCTAGTCAGTTCTGACAAAAGTGTGAAATACATCACAAAGTTAACGCGTAAGGAAACATCGCTAGAGTGTCTCCAAACCGTTATAATGGTCAGATTTTGATTACAGTTACTTAATAATGAACCCTGATTTAGCCAAACTGCATCCCTACCCGTTTGAAAAACTGGCTAAACTCAAACACGGTTGCCAACCTCCAGCAGATAAAGCACATATTGCTTTGTCCATTGGTGAACCTAAACATCCAACACCTGGATTCATTACTGAAGCGGTGATTGAACACCTCCATGGCCTATCCAATTACCCCACTACTGCGGGAGCCATTGAACTACGTCAAGCTATTGCTGATTGGTTAAATACCCGATTCAATCTGAATGGTTATATTGATCCGGCCAGCCAAGTCATCCCGGTTAATGGCACCCGTGAAGCTTTATTTGCTTTTGCTCAAGCGGTCATTGATCGCAAACAATCAGCACCATTAGTACTGATGCCCAATCCCTTCTATCAAATCTATGAAGGTGCAGCGATTTTAGCCGGTGCAGAACCTTATTTTTTAAATTGCGATGCTGACAATAACTTTATCCCTGATTTTGATTCGGTTACTGCTGATATCTGGGATCGTTGCCAGCTGATTTATTTATGTAGTCCCGGCAATCCGACCGGTGCGGTGATTGATCAAGTAACATTGACCAAATTGATTGAGCTGGCACATAAACATGATTTCATCATTGCATCAGACGAATGTTATTCCGAAATATTTTTTGATGATGTAAATCCACCTGTTGGTTTATTACAAGCAGCCGTGGCAGCTGGTTATGAAGACTCGAGTCGTTGTGTGGTGTTTCATAGCTTATCGAAACGATCTAATGCACCCGGCCTACGTTCCGGTTTTGTTGCCGGTGATGCTAAAGTGTTGAAAGACTTTTTGCGTTACCGTACCTACCATGGTTGTGCAATGCCCCCTGCTACACAATCAGCATCCATCGTGGCTTGGCAAGATGAGAGCCATGTACTTAAAAACCGAAGCTTATATCGAGAAAAATTTGCTGCTGTCTTAAGTATATTGTCACCGGTAATGAATGTGAAATTACCGCACGCCGGTTTTTATCTTTGGGCAGAAACACCTATTTCCGATACCGATTTTTCTCAGAAATTATTTGCCGAACATAATGTCACCGTGTTACCTGGCAGTTATTTAGCTCGGGATACTGACAATGGCAACCCTGGCAGCAACCGCATTCGCATGGCTTTAGTGCCGCCATTGGATGAATGCATCGATGCTGCCTACCGAATTCGAACACTTATTGAAACTTTAGAAAATTAATGGAGAACCCCATGAGCGATATTCAACAAATAATTGAAGATGCATTTGAGCTTCGTGCTGACATTACCCCAGCCAATGCTGATGCCAACGTCCGCAATGCAGTCAATGAAGCATTAGGCATGCTTGATAACGGCTCTGCCCGTGTTGCTGAAAAGAAAGACGGCGACTGGGTTGTTAACGAATGGTTAAAAAAAGCAGTATTGCTTTCATTCCGTTTAAACGACAACAAGATTATGGCCGGCGGTGAAACTAACTTTTACGATAAAGTTGATCCTAAATTTGCTAGCTTTAACGAAGATGACTTTAACAAAGCCGGCGTCCGTGTAGTTCCACCCGCTAATGTTCGTCGCGGTTCTTATATCGCACCAGGCACAGTATTAATGCCTTCATACGTTAACATCGGTGCTTATGTCGATTCAGGCACAATGGTTGATACATGGGCTACCGTAGGTTCATGTGCTCAAATTGGTAAAAACGTTCACCTTTCTGGTGGTGTTGGTATCGGTGGTGTATTAGAGCCATTACAAGCTGGCCCAACGATCATTGAAGACAACTGTTTCATTGGTGCACGTTCTGAAGTCGTTGAAGGCGTGATCGTAGAAGAAGGTGCGGTTATTTCAATGGGTGTATACATTGGCCAAAGCACTAAAATCTTTAACCGTATGACTGGCGAAATCACTTACGGCCGTATCCCAGCAGGTTCTGTTGTTGTTTCTGGTAACTTGCCTTCTAAAGATGGTACATACAGCTTGTACTGTGCAGTTATCGTAAAACAAGTTGATGCTAAGACTTTAGGTAAAGTTGGCATCAACGAATTACTACGCGATATCTAAATATTAATGGTCTTTTTATCCGATAGCAGCGTTGAATGATTTTCTGCGACCCTCATGTATTTCAATACATTCCGGTTCTCGAAAATAATTCGCCTTGCCCTCGAATAAAAATCATCATGAATATACCTCTTATATATCGAGACAAAATTTAACATGATCCTATATGGCATCAAAAACTGCGATACAGTGAAAAAAGCACGTCGTTGGCTAGAAGCTAACGATGTGCCTTTTCAGTTCCATGATGTGCGTGCTGACGGTCTTGACCAAGCAACCATAGCGTCATGGCTAGAAAATGTATCGTGGGAAACCTTGTTAAATAAACGTGGTACCACTTGGCGTAAGCTTGAAGATCCACGTAAAGAACAACTTGATCAACACATCGCTATTGAATTAATGTTAGCAAACCCAACTTTAATCAAACGTCCTGTTATCACTAATAACAATGACTGCTTTGTTGGATTTAAAGAAGCAGACTACGCCGCTTATTTTTCCAATTAATATATAGAGCCACATATGTCAGCAACACTAAAACTAACTGAAGATCTTATTCGTCGTAACAGTGTTACGCCAGAAGATAAAGGCTGCCAGAAACTCTTAGCTGATCGACTATCCGCTATCGGTTTTGAAATTGAACATTTACGTTTTGGTGACACAGACAATTTCTGGGCGCGTCGAGGAACAACAGGTTCGGTGTTTGCTTTTGCAGGCCACACTGATGTCGTGCCCACAGGGCCGGTAGAAAACTGGCAATCCGATCCCTTCACACCTGAAATTCGAAATGGCCTACTTTATGGTCGTGGCACAGCCGACATGAAAGGCAGTATCGCCGCGATGGTTACGGCCTGTGAACGCTTTGTAGCTGAACATCCCGACCATAATGGCAGCATTGCCTTTCTTATCACCAGTGATGAAGAAGGTCCAGCGACGGGCGGCACGGTTAAAGTCATCGAGACATTAGAAGCACGCAATGAAAAAATAGACTGGTGTTTAGTGGGTGAACCTAGCAGTACGAGCAAAGTCGGCGATATTGTTAAAAATGGTCGTCGAGGCTCGTTAAATGGTTATTTAACGGTGAAAGGTAAACAGGGCCATATTGCCTATCCTCACCTAGCTGAAAATCCAATTCATTTAATGGCACCGGTTTTAGCTGAGTTATGTGCTCTCGAGTGGGATCAAGGTAATGAAGACTTTCCTCCAACCAGTTTCCAAGTTTCAAATTTAAACTCAGGTACCGGTGTAACTAATGTTATTCCAGGTGACGCGGACATGATCTTCAACTTCCGTTATTCAACCGAATCAACCCATGAACAATTGCAGCAAACTGTCGTTGCACTGTTAGATAAACATGGTTTCGATTACAACTTGAGATGGGAGTTATCTGGCAAACCTTTCCGTACCGCCAGCGGTGTTTTAGTTGATTCAGTCAAAACAGCTATCCACGCTGTCACTGGCTATGAAACTGAGTTATCAACGTCAGGCGGTACTTCCGATGGTCGCTTTATTGCGCCAACCGGTGCCCAAGTGGTTGAACTTGGTCCGCTCAATGCCACTATTCATCAGGTTGATGAGTGTGTTTCAGTAGCTGACCTTGACACTTTGTCTGATATTTATCAGACTTTGTTACAACATCTATTCGTGAAATAAAACTATTATCATGCAACAAGTTCATCATCAACGTCATTGGTTAGCCCTGCTAACAGCAATTTTGCTGTTGATGCAGTCGTTTGCCATTTGGCATGATGCTGAGCATGCATTCCATACGGTAGAAGAACAATGTGAGCGCTTCGAAGCATTTGGTCATTCGCCTACACTCGATATTGTTACTTCTCCCCTGCAGTTCACTACAGCACCAATCAGTGTTGTAATTTCCAGCTCCAACACTTCACCGTTGCCGACTCAGCAACGTGAAGCACATGCCATTCGCGCCCCTCCTACTTTTTCATAGCAAACCCCAACAAACCTTTTAACAGAATAGATCCCTCTTCCAGATTGGCTCTATTTGCTTATTGCTATGAGAAATAATTATGAACTCAAAAACACCTTTGGCGGCGATGATTTCGTTTGCCTTATTTTCGACTGTGCCCGTGTATGCCGATGATCTAAGTGACTTAAAAGCTGAGATTATGCAAATGCGTGACAACTATGAACAACGCATTGCCCAATTAGAGCAGCGTATACAACAAACAGAAACAAATACCCAACAAGTTCAGCAACAAGTTGCACAAGTAAAATCAGCGCCTGCTCCGACCTCAATACAAAGTAACAATCGCTTTAACCCCGCTATCAGCGCCGTGTTAAATGGTCAGTTTAGTGATTACAGTAATGATCCTGATGATTATGAAATTAGCGGTTTTTCATTAGGTGAAGAAGCTGGGCTTGCCCGTGAAGGTTTTTCTCTGGGTGAAAGTGAAATCATTTTGAGTGCAAATATCGATCAGTTGTTATACGGTCAGGCCACCATAGCCTTGCATGATCATGAAGGTGAAACGGAGCTAGAGGTTGAAGAAGCCTTCATCGAAACATTAGGCCTTAGCAATGGCATGACGTTACGTGCGGGACGGTTCTTTTCTCCAATTGGTTATTTAAATGAAAAGCATCTTCATGCATGGAATTTTGCTGATGCGCCGTTAATTTACCGTGGTTTATTTGGTAACCAATTATCAACTGATGGTTTAAAACTATCCTATGTATTACCTACCGAACAATATATTGAAATAGGTGGCACAGTCGGAAATGGCGACCAACATCCTGGTAGCGGTGAGCATAACGGTGTTGGTGACTGGTTAGCTTTTGCTAAAACAGGTGGTGATATTGGCACTAATCACAACTGGCAATTAGGATTATCACATTGGCAAGCCAGTCCAGATGATCGTAAATACAGCGGTGGCCATGCTCATGGCGGTGGTGAAGCTGAGTCGGTAGCCTTTAACGGTGATACCGATATTACTAACCTATCCTTTGTTTACAAATGGGCTCCACAAGGTAACTTCAAACAACAAAATTTCACTTTAGTAAGCGAATATTTCTATCTGCATGATGATGGCAAGTTAAGCCATGAAAATGAGTTAGCCACCTATGATGGCAAACAATATGGTGGTTTTGTAGAAGGTATTTACCAGTTTTCCCCGCAGTGGAAAACTGGCTTACGTTATGACTGGTTAGGCAGTAAACACCGAGCCTCTGATGGTGAGTTATTAGAAGATGCTGATTTGGATGCTTCAGGCTTCCATCCACAACGTTATAGTATGGTATTGGACTGGTTACCAAGTGAATTTAGTCGAGTTCGTGCCCAAATCAACCATGACCGTTCTTCACGTGACGATGATACACAATTGATGCTGCAATACACCATCAGTATCGGTGCTCATGGCGCCCACAGCTTTTAATAGGAGTTCAAAATGAAACAATTATTTATGGGCTTATTGTTATTTTTTATAAGCATGGCTGTACAGGCCGAGATAAATATCTTTGCCTGTGAACCCGAGTGGGAAGCCTTAAGCCAAGAGTTAGGTGGTGATAAAGTCACCACTTATTCAGCTACGACAGGTCTGCAAGACCCACACTATATTCAAGCTAGACCTAGCTTAATTGCCAAATCAAGACGAGCTGATTTATTAGTGTGTACAGGTGCAGAACTTGAAACAGGCTGGTTACCATTATTACAACGAAAATCTGGAAACCGTGCTATTCAAAATGGTGCTCCAGGTGCATTTATGGCGACAGATTACGTTCAACTAACAGGTATTCCTAGTCAGTTAGATCGTAGCCAAGGTCACATCCATGCTGCGGGTAATCCGCATATCCAAACGAGTCCAATAATGCTGCTAACTGTTGCAAAGGCTTTGTCAGAACGACTGCAACAGCTTGATCAAAACAATCAAGCTTATTATCAACAGCGTTGGACTGATTTTGAACAACGCTGGCAAGCCGCTACTTTAAGATGGCAACAACAAGCTGAGTCACTCAAAGGTTTACCAATCGTTATTCAACATAATAATTGGGATTACTTAATTGATTGGTTGGGCCTTGAGAAAGTCGCTACCTTAGAAGCTAAACCCGGAGTACCTCCAACTGTTAATGACTTAAATAATATCGTTAAACAGCTTAAGCTTACTCCTGCAAAAGTAGTGATACATGCAGCTTACCAATCGCCTAGAGCTTCTCGTTGGTTAACAGAAAAAACGGGGATTGCTAAAGTAGCTTTACCTTTCACTATTGGTGGAAATACATCCTCCACGGATTTGTTTAAACTGTTCGATAACACTATTGAACTATTATTGGATAAATCTAAGTGACTTGGTTAAACATTGACCTTTCATTAATTGCACCTGCCTTATTGGCAGGTGCGTTAGTGTTGGCTACTCATGTACCTTTAGGTCATGAAGTATTAAAACGCGGCATCATCTTCATCGACTTAGCTATTGCTCAAATTGCGGCACTTGGCGTTATTGCAGCCATCGTATTTGGTGGTGAATTAGCCGGTTGGCAGATACAACTATTTGCTGGCCTTAGCGCAGTGGTGGGTGCATTACTCATTTATTGGTTAGAACATCGACACCAAAAAAATTTAGAAGCCATTATCGGGATCTTATTTGTGCTCGCTGCCAGTGGTGGATTGATCTTAGTCAGCTATGCCCCACATAGCGATGAGTTATTACATGACTTATTGGTAGGACAAATCTTATGGGTAAACTCGCAGCAGTTATTATGGATTGCCGCCTTATACATTCCATTATTAATGCTGTGGTTTAGCAATAAAAGTAAGCATCCTATTTTCTTTTATCTGATCTTTTCATTAGCCGTCACCGCTTCGGTACAACTCGTAGGGATCTATCTGGTCTTTGCCAGTTTGATCTTACCTGCTCTTGCCTGTCGACTTATTCCACAAAACAACAAACGTTTATTGTTTGCTTATGGCATCGGATTTTTGGGTTATGTATTAGGCCTGATTGCCTCGTTATTATTTGACTTGCCCACCGGAGCAATTATTGTTTGGACATTGTTATTGGCTTGCCTCCTATTTCACGCTTTCTTGAAACAACGACCAAATTTGTTACAGTAAGCAGCAACTTATTAGTTTTTAAGGATAAAAAGATGGAGTCATCAAGTAAGGCCGGTACAACAAAGATTATCTATATTCTGTATTTGGTTGGCATGGTGATGCCGATCTTGACGGTGATTGGCCTTGTTATGGCCTATGTGAACCGTGAAAGTACGGATGACTGGTTAAATAGCCACTTTCAATTTCAAATTCGTACTTTTTGGCTTGGCCTGCTATTTAGCATGATAAGCGGTTTACTCACTATCATATTTATCGGCTATTTCTTCTTATTAGTCACAGCGCTTTGGTTTATTATTCGCTGCGTAAAAGGTTTGAAATATCTCGATCAACAACAAGCTCACCCTAATGCTGTAACGTGGATGATTGACTAATACAGAAAAGATTAAGCACCGCTTAATCAGAACTCGGGAACTGTAACCTAAACTCAGCACCCGGCTCGGTATTTACCACATCGATTTGACCATGCATATTGACGATCATTTGATGCACTAAAGCCAAGCCTATTCCAGTTCCTACCGTTTCTCGTGTTAACTCACTTTCACTTCGGTAAAACAGCTGGAAGATCTTTTTCATCTGTTGTTTAGCGATACCGGGACCATAGTCACGCACTTTAAATTGAATCTTGCCATCAGATAATTGTTGGCAAGATAACTCAATGGTTTTGACTTCAGCGTGGGCTGAAAATTTAATGGCATTATCAACTAGGTTAATCATTACCTGACTAAACCAGTCAGCATCGATCATAAGATTTGCATTGGCGGCTTGCTCATCACAACTTAGCTTTAATTCAAATTCTGCACGATCAATCTGACTCGACACTTTTGATTTAACTTCATCGATTAATTCAGCCACGCTACGTTGTTTCAAGTCAGCATGCTGAGAGTTTCTAGTTAGTTTAGCCATCAACAACACGTTATTAATCAAACGAGATAAACGTTCACTTTCATCATAGATAAAGTCGTAATAGACCTTTTTCTTGTCTTCGCTGGCCCAACCTTCTCGTAACATTTCGCCATACATGCGTATTGATGTTAACGGTGTTTTTAACTCATGGCTCACTGAAGAAACAAAGTCTTGTTGCTGATTAGCTAAGTTGATTTGGCCGAGAACTAGTCGATACATGAGATAGAAACCAATACTTAATACCGCAGCCAAGATAAAGGCTAACCATTTAATCACTACCCCACCTGGACCAGCAGGAAGCTGAGTAATACTAAACAATAACTGCACATCATTTAACGGTGCCGATAAGCTCGTTTGGTAGAGTAACTCGCCGTTTAAGTCTTGTTCACCAGATAAATAACCACGTGTTGTTTGTCCGCTAAAGGCGTCTAAAACATTGCCTTGAAATGCCACCAGCAAATTAGTCATTTGAGACAATGCCGTTTCACGAAATGCCAAATTAACCATATGCTCTAGAAACGCCTGTTGCTCAATCAAGATGCCTTGAATATAACGCTGTTCATTGCGCCACACTTTGCGATATAAAACAAAATGGCCACTGTCCAATAAGCTAAACTCAAACGGTTCAATCTCACTGGCAAAAGTTTGGATCGTTAGTGGTGCTAAATTCACTTGAATGCTAGGACGAGCAGCAAGGTTTCCTTTGCTGGCTACCGCTTCAGCCGGCATCATCTCAATAGATTCCGGCAAGACACTTTGTTCTTTCCTCGCTTTATTTACTATTTTTCTAGATCGTTCGGCTTTGAATTTTTTTTCCTTTATCAAGGCCTGCTCTGTAGCTTCTTGTTGATAACGCTGTTCAAGTTTTAGGTCTTCCACCCTGCCATATTTACTTAACTTATTAAGCTCACTAGGCACTATATTTTTAAGTTCATCAAATGTCATTTGCCTATCTAATTGCACTATCGTCTCATTTTCTTTTACCGTGACATCACGCACATCGCGCATATCACGTGAAAACAAACGTTCGCTCGTCAATTCACTAAAAACACCACTCTCTGCTACATCATCGTTGTCTTGACGTTGTTCCTCATCCACCCTACTCACAGTCGTTTTCTTATATAACACCAAGCGATTGTCACTTAAGATAGATTCAATGATATTAAACAAGTCAGTTCTTGCTACTAACTCTATTTCGGATATCCCATAGTTTTCAGCTTGTTCTATTGCATCAGGCAACAATGGTGTCATTAATTGTCCCTGTGAATCCACTTGGAAATAACCAATCATGCCTGGAATAGCTGACTCAACTGGAAACTTGGATAGCGGTGACGTTTGGAAAAAATTGGCGGCAGGATCACCGGCCACATTCAAGAATGAATAATCAGTAAAAGGCCGTTGTTCTTCAGCGGTAATAAGTTGTGTGAACTGATTATCTATTCGACTTGCCAGTTCATCAGCGGTGATCTGATGCTGATGAAAGGCTTCCCACTTTAATTGACTATAAGATTGTTGGATAAGGGTCACAGTAGGTACAGCTACCGCAAGGAAGAAAAACGACAACCACCGTCGTAAGGTTTTTTTATCTAAACCAGTGAGCGTATTCCTAGCCATCATTTACACCAACAAACGATAACCTGCACCACGCACTGTGGTCAGATAACTGGGTTGTGAAGGATCGGGTTCAATTTTACGGCGTAATTTAGCAATATGAATATCAACAGTACGCGTTTCCAATTCTATATCTTTGGCATAACCCCATACCTTATTTAATAACTCATCACGCGATACTGGTCGCTCTGAATTTGCCTGCAAATATTGCAAGATATCTATTTCACGACTTGTAAAAGACAGAATTTCTTTTCCCTTGTTACCCGAGAAGTTTTGACAATCAATGACGATATCATCTGCCAATTGGATCTGCTGGTTTTGATTGGCCACTTTGTGTGATCGTCGCAAGACAGATTGCACTCGAAGCACTAACTGGGCAACCGAAAATGGTTTAGCTACATAATCATCTGCACCTAAAGACAAACCTTCAATAATGTCTTCATCACTGCTTTTGGCGGTCAGCATAATGATGGCTTGTTCACGATCGTGTTGACGGATCTGATTACAAATTTCAAAACCATTTAAACTCGGCAACATCACATCTAATAGAATCAAATCAAACTGTCCTGTCAGTGCTTTTTTTAAACCTTCAGCACCATCTCCTGAGAAATCAACGTCATAACCATGATAGACAAAGACATCGATCAATCCTTCACGGATAGCAACTTCATCTTCAACAATTAAAATTCGTAGTTTTTTCTGCATGACCACAGTCTATCGTTTTCCATCAAATAAAATGTAAAATTTTTGTAAAAAATCAGCCATACGTTTTACCAAAACACGTCTACTTAATACCTAGCCAGACTCCTAAACTGGGAACCAAGATTTAACCACAACAGGAGGAACATCATGGCTTTAATTACACGTTTATCACGACTTTTTCATGCCGATGTAAATGCGGTACTTGATCAATTAGAAGAACCTGAACTACTACTTAAACAAGCCATCCGCGAGATGGAGGAAAGCCTTAACCACGATGAAAGACAAATTAAATTATTAGACATTGAACAGCAGCAACATAATCAGAAACAACAGGAGTTAACACAAACCCTAACTAATCTAGAACAGCAAATAGCCTTGTGCTTTAAATCTAGCAAAGATGACCTAGCCAAAGTGTTAATCAGACGTAAGTTAGAAGTCGAACAATACCAAGCAGCTTTAGTACGAAAACTATCTAAGGCTGAAGAAGATCTCTCGCAGCTTAAATCTCAGTTACAAGAACAACAATCTCAACTTAGCAGCATGAAGCAAAAATCTGACATTTTTGGACAAACAAGCAATGCTCAAACTGCCAGTTATTCATGGGATTCGCCATCATTTTATATCCAAGACGAAGATGTAGAAGTTGCCTTCCTACATGAACAACAAAAATGGAGTGCATCATGAAAACAACGACATTTTTTGACGGTGTAGTCGTAGCGCTAGTCTGCAGTTTTGTTGGCAGTGCAGCGTATTACATATTGTCATCTCTATTTGCTGACAACCTAGTCATTCGCTTGTTAATCAGTGGCTTAAGTTTGGCTTATGTTTTTTATTTATTAAATAGGAGTAATGAAAAAACTGGCCGAATAACAGTGATGGCCGCATGGTCGGTCATCACCATCACAACTTGGGTTCTTTGGCCACCAGCACCATTGTTTATCTTAATTAATCTAGGGGCTATCTGGTTAATACGATCTTTATATTTCTATTCCAGCCTATTTTCATCTCTTGCTGATCTGGCTTTAACAGCAATCAGCATTGCCGTGGCATTTTGGGTTGCTAGTCATACTGGCAGCCTATTTCTTAGCTTGTGGTGCTTCTTTCTTACCCAAGCCTTGTTTGTGCTTATTCCTAGCAGCATGAAATCCACACAAAAAAATACAGCAACCAACAAAGACGCTGACTTTCAGCATGCATATCAAGTTGCAGAAGCAGCTGTGCAAAAACTTTCTACCCATCAATAAGAGGATTGAATCATGAAAACTAAATTACTTGCTTTTAGTATCTTTGCAGCCACAGCTGTAACAGTGACCTTCTTGCCAACTATTCAACATGCCTTGGCAACAACAACTCCCTCGGTTGTTACTCCCATTACGCTAGATCCTATTGATTTATTACCGGTACAGAATGAGCAACCAAAAATTGAAGTTGTGTTTGTATTAGATACCACAGGCAGTATGAGTGGCCTTATCGACACGGCCAAAGAAAAGATCTGGTCTATTGCCAGCACTATGGCCTCTGCACAAACTGCACCTGATATAAAAATGGGACTTGTAGCCTATCGTGATCGTGGTGATGCCTATGTCACTAAAACCGTCGCCTTATCCAATGACCTCGATTCCATGTATGCCCAATTGATGGACTTTAAAGCTGATGGTGGTGGTGATACACCCGAGAGTGTTAACCAAGGTTTATATGAGGCGGTGAACAACATGCAATGGAATGATGACCAACAAACCTACAAAGTGGTCTTTCTTGTTGGTGATGCACCTGCGCATATGGATTATCAAGATGATATTAAGTATCCGGAAACCATAGCTTTAGCAAAACAAAAAGGCATTATTATTAATACCATCCAAGCAGGCCAAGATGCTGCCACCACTGCCAATTGGCAGCAAGTTGCCAGCCTAGGCAATGGTGATTATTTCCAAGTAGAGCAGTCAGGCAGTGCAATAGCTATAGCCACACCCTTTGACAAAAAATTAGCCGAGTTATCTAAAAAATTAGACGACACTCGCCTCTACTTTGGTAATAAGGAAGACAAGAAGAAACAGGCATTAAAATTATCTGCCACTAAAAAACTGCATGAAGAATCCAGTGATGCATCTCGAGCAAGACGTGCCACATTTAATTCAAGCAAAAGTGGTAAAGCCAATTTCTTAGGTGACAATGAGCTCGTTGATGCCATTGAAAGTGGCCGGATGGATCTTAAAGATATTCCAGAAGAAGAATTACCTCAACCACTACAAACTATGACCACAGACGAGCAAACAGCGTATATTGCTAAAGAAGCCAAACAACGTAAAGAAATAGGACAAGATCTTAAAGTACTCGCCGAAAAACGCGAAAATTATTTACGTAAAAAAGTAGAGGCTGATGGTGGTGCCAGAGATTCGTTTGATACCAAACTCTATGGTTCGATTACTGCACAGGCCAAAGAAAAAGGCCTAGTTTATGACGATGACAGTGCTAAATACTAAGCAGCAAACTAAGTAGTTATATCTGTGCTGGCTGAGGGGTTAAAGGTTATAGTTAAGCCCTCGGCCATCTTCTATTTAGGATTATTGTCGCCATGGCGGGCGGGCAAGGCTATAGGACTCAGTTCCCAAGTTTATCTAAGATGTCCGTTATCTATTCAATAGCCCAATCAATCTGTTCCTGATTGATAATCTGAGGCGGTGAAAAGCGAATAACTGTCTCATGGGCCTCTTTACTAAGAATGCCATGTTGAGCCAAAACTTCACCGAATGTACAGCTTGAGATATGGCTAGTAGCAAGCTCTATCCCTGTTAATAGGCCTTTTTTACCCTGCACGGAATTTATTCAAAGGTCTATTGATCTGACTCTGGCCCTGCAATAAATAGTTTCCAATTTACTCGGCGTTAGCAATCAAACCTACTTTCACTAAAATGTTTTGTGCCTCTAAACCGATCGCAGCACCAAGAAAACTTACTACATGACCTCTTTGTTCTCTTGTAGAACCGTCATAAGTATTAAGGTTGGTAGTTCTATCATCCATTGCAACTCCTCGATATTAACTCGATTCATGCTTTAATGATTAGACTACTCGATATATTGATCATTCCTTAACTAGAGCGGTTTTTAATAAGAAGTTCATCCATGTTTCAGGTGGATGATATTGTCTATTCAAACATGGATGTGATTACCCATAAATTGAACTAAAAAAAACAAGATTTCTCCTGTTAGTAATAACAGAAGAAATCTTGTTAAAGCTGAAACTTTAATTTTTAATTAGAAACTTTTCGAAATAGCTGCAACAAAACGGGAGTCTACGATATGATTATTTGAACTAAAGCCATAAAAATCATTATCGCCAATTTCAATATCCGTATCGTGGTACCTAAGATCAAGATTGTAACCAAATACATTACGGCTTAGACCAACATTCCAGTGAGTCCAGTTGGCATCGAATTGAGATTCGAACATTTGACGGCCAAGACTACCTGACAAGGTGAAACCGTGCGGTAAGGCAACACTTGGGTGAATAGCCACATTATGTGATTGCACACCATCCACACCGAACCAGTCTGTCAACGTAGGTGAATATTCAAGCTTGATATTAACGTCACCAAACTGTTTATCCACATAGTTAAACATTTCTAAATAATTAGAATCACTGTCGCCTGGATAAAGGTATTGGAACAAGAAACCATTATAGTTAAAGCCGGTATTGCCTATCTCGCCGGCATAACCAATATAAGGCCCATAAATTGCGTTAATCTTCGGGTTGTGACCTTCTGAATCATTACCTGGGAATAAGTTATTAGCCACGTATAAACCGGCATAACCTCCACTATCATGCGTCCAGGTAAGGGCTGCTTTTAATGATGGAATATCGCCATCATTTGTTTCAGATTCGCCGCGGAAAACATAATCAGTAGCGAGCTCTGTCCAAAGACTGAATTTACCATTAAATACGGTCTCGCTATCCAGAAACGCATCAAAACCGCTTTCGGGTTGGGCTTGTCTTTCTGGCCCGTTTTCAGCCATGGCACTTGAACCGAACCCGCCACCTAATGCCAATAAAAAAAATGATACATAGTTTTTCATCGTTCTAACCTCTAAATAATTTTATGTAAATAAACACAGTTAATGTTTATTGTTGTGGGATTGGTCGACATGATGAGCCTGCCAAAGGCAGCATCGCCGCACCTGGTTTACCCATGGTTGGGGTATAGGTAACGGGGTCAGCTACACTCGAATATGTCAGTGTAAGTTCACTTGGCACTTGTTGACTGTCTGGGTTTTTGATGCCCAAGTCCGTGTTGTATTCGTCGGTGAAAACACCATATTCACCACTTTGCGAGTGGTACGTGACCGCTTTAGTGCCCACCCCTGCATTGGCTAGATATTTATCTGGGTTATTCCAGCTAGAACCATCTAAGTTACTGTAGAACTTGATATCTACGAGAACACCATCACATAACGGACTAATTTCTTCATAATTAGTCGGCCAGGCAGAACCTGCGGTTGTTTCTGGATAATGCCCGTAATCACCACCTTTTAATGGGCAAGCACCTCCACCGCCATATACGTTTCTATCGTAGTGATGAACACCAAACACAGGTAAACCATTTACTGCTTGCAGACCGCCATTTTCAAGATGGAATCTTGGTGCTTGTGTGACGGTTGTTTTAGGCGTTAATCCTCTCTGAGTCAAAGAGTCAAAATAGGCTCCCTGAGGGCGAACATATTGAAAATCAGCATTATCGTTATTATCATAAACAGCAGTAATGAAGATGTATTTTCTGTTAAAGAATGGACGTTCTAATAAGTAATATTCAGCCGCGGTTTTATTGGTATCTACAGCTTGCCAGTTCACATTAATCGTATTTTTACCTGGTTGGCCGATATTGACCCAAGAGCGAGCATCAGGGAAAGATTCTAAGCGTAGTACTTTGGTGTAATTTTCATTAACATCCAATCCAGCACGCTTGCCTAACGGGCCTACTGTGTTTGCGCCAGGTTGATTGAAAGCAAAGTCTAAAACTTGTTTGGCATAGGCGTAATCAGGGCCCGACATAGTACAGTAGAAGGAAGGAAGTTCAACCACTTCATGCTGAGTATATTTTCCTTCATATTTTGGATGGGTGATAGGTAAATCAATAAAATTTAAATTACCTTTGTCATTTATTTTTTGATCAGGATATTTATAGCCCGCCCAACTTTCTTCTGGCAAATAATAGCTATAGTTATCATTGATTAGCTTCTGGTTTCCAGCTGACAATAGATCGGCACCTTTTGGAAGCCCTTCGGCTCCTTGCCGTAAGTACTCACGGACTGTACCGTTTTCTTGAATTCGCCATAACCCATGTTTGCCTTCACCTATCATGGTAAACACTTGCTCAGTTACATTAAGAAAGCGGTAGGTAGAATTCGTATTCATATAACCGTAATAAACGGGTAGATGTGGGATCTGTGAATGCGTTTTATTTGGTCTACCGATACCTAATAATGTCTTGGTTGCATCATCTACTTTAATATCTTGATCACTGGTATAGAAAAATGGATCATTTTGAGTTAGATCATTCAACTGGAGGTTTTCACCTGCATGTGATTGAAAGACCGGTAATGCCATAGCAAGCAATGGCAGCAGTTTTTTCATCTTTTTCATCTTTTCTCTCTCCGTCTATCCTAGCTATCTAATCGTCGTTCCTTAACAAAGTGTTAACATAGTTGATTAAATTTTCAGCAATTCTTGGCTGGGATTAGGTACCATTAAGTGAGCGAAGGCCACAGGTAAATCCAAGGCCATAATCTTCTGATGAGAATGTGATAGTTGAATTGATGGGGAAGAAGAGAACATCGCCAGCCTCGGCACTTACCGTGGTTTTTCCATCTGATATTGTCATTTGACCATCCAAAATGACTTTTGCTTCCGGGTATTCGTAGGTATAAACAAGTGGATTCCCTTTTTCCATTCTGAATAATCCACAAGACATCGGAGTATGCTCATCTCCAGACGTTACAATGTCTTCCAAGAAAGCATTGGCATTATCACCATCAAGTTGTCTGATAGTCATATTCTTTGCATCCTGAAGATATTGCATTTCAATTACTTCATCGTCAGCGCCATGGGCAAAAATACCCGTCGAATATGAGACTGATAGTGCAGAAGCAATTGCCACTGCACTAATTGATAAGGTCTGTATCGTTTTCATATTAAATCCTCGTTAAATTTAATGTCGGGTGAAAGCTATTTCTTTCACTTGCAACACCATATCGATTTCGAAAACCTAAAACATGACAAAAAACCCCTAATTTTTTATTCCGCCCCCATCAAGGGCTTAATTAACTCTTGACAAAATACTCCCGCTGGATCTTAGTTAATATTTCATTTATAGTTAAAATAACACTACACCTGCTAACGAAGTTTACACGTGTAGTGCCCTGTTTAATAAGTAAGTTTGATGTTAAAATCATGATTGACTATATTAGTGAGCCCCCCTCACAACGTGCGCTAAAACAATATTTTATAGATAGAAATCTACAGTCTTTTTCTGCAGATACGATTAATTGTGTGGCTTATATGATTCTCACAATTGATAATCCTGAAGAGATGATGAATATTGCTTTATCACATATAGTGGATAAACTTTCGGCTTGTCGCGCTGACATGGGATTTTTAACACCAAAAGACAAGCTATATGAACCGACATTTGTCCATCATAGTCAGAATTCACGACCACCTGACTGCACAAATGTTAGCTATTCCAATCAAGATTCGGTGTTTCAGAAAACGTGGAAACAACGTACGCCTGTAGTGTGTACAAATGTTCATGATGATAAAATCATGGCTGACTCGCGTGCTACTTTTGAAGCAATTCAGAGTGAATCCGTACTTTTTCAACGCTTATCTTTAAACAAAAAAACGGTCGGACTGACCTGTGTTGATTTCACCAATGAACAACATGTGTGGTCATTAGAAGATGTGGCATTCATGTCTTCATTTTGTGAAACTTTTTTTGGACCGTTATCGGGGATCAGCCAATATTGGCATGGAGCTAAAAGAGAACAGATAATAAAGCGGCCAAGTAGAGCCGAGTTAGCTGCGATAACTTTAGCCGCTAAGGGCATGAGTTATAAGCAAATCGCCTATGAACTAGGCAAGTCTACTCGCACAATAGAAAATCAGCTTCGAAATGCTCGAGAAGCGCTAAATGCAGCAAATCAAATAGAATTAATTAAAAAATGTACATTTTGGCTAGGTTCATAATTCGTATATAAGAAGCACTCGCCTTTACATCTTAAGTTCAGTCTCTTTTTCGATAAATCGCTAATGGCCCTGTAGCCTGTTGGGTAGGCATCACTTCCATCGTGGTGACATTCATATGCTCTGGCGTATTAACCAACCACCAAATCGTATTAGCTATATCCTCAGCGGTTAGGGCTTGCGTATTTTGATATACATCACCCGCCGCCTCGTCATTATCTTTAAAGCGAACCAGTGAAAACTCCGTCTCGGCAATACCCGGTTCGATATTGGTCACTCTGATATTAGAGCCTAATAAGTCGGCTCGTAGAGAAAGAGACAACTGCTTCACAAACGCTTTGGTTGCACCATAGACATTGCCACCGGGATAAGGCCAATTACCAGCTACGGAGCCAATATTCAGCACATAACCTTGCTTGCGTTCACGCATTTTTGGTAATACATAGCGTGTGCAATACATCAGCCCTTTAATATTGGTATCTACCATTTTCTCCCAATCATCAAGATCGGTTGTATCAGCCGGTTCTAAACCTAAGGCTAGGCCCGCATTATTAAGCAAGACATCAATGTCAGCAAATGCAGTAGGTAATGAATCAATCATCTGTTTTACGGCGATTCGATCCGAAATATCAAAGCAGCAGGTATGTACTTTGTCCGAGCCACCCAGTTCTTGCTGTAAGTCATCTAAGCGTTGTTGACGACGTCCTGTTAGGATTAACTGCCAATCGTTTTTTGCAAACAGACGTGCAGTCGCTTCCCCAAAACCGGAAGTAGCACCCGTTATTAATATCGTTTTGCGTGTCATTAATTAATCTTTTGGACGTTTTGCTAGTATTTCTAAGGCTGCAATGCGGTAAGCTTCGGCCAATGTTGGAAAGTTAAAGGTACTTTCAACAAACATATCAACATCGGCATTGCATAACATGGCCATATGACCGATATGCACGACTTCAGTTGAACTTTCACCCACCAACATCACACCTAAGATCTTCTTACCTTGGGTATCCGCGACAATTTTTAACATGCCTTCGGTATTGCCTGAAATCTGACCACGTGCCACTTCAGCAAACTTGGCCCGGCCCACGATAACATCACCATGTTGTTCCCGTGCTTGTGTTTCAGTTAGGCCTACTGATGAGAGTTCTGGAATAGAGAAGATACCTGCAGGGATAAGTTTGCTCAAATCACCTAACGGAATATCGAGGGCATTACATGCTGCACGTCGTCCCTGCTCCATTGAAGCAGAAGCTAGCGATGGTGGGCCAATGACATCACCCGCAGCATAGATATTTTCGACCGTAGTACATAGGTTGTCATCCACACTGATCAAACCGCGCTCATTGACCTTCAAACCTGCATTTTCCAGTTTAAGATCTTTTACATTGGCAAGACGACCAGCAGCACAGAGTAATTTCTGGCTTCTCACTACGGTGCCATCAGCACATTCGGTTACTACTTCACTGATGCCATCCCAATAGACTTTTTCGACCTGTTGTTTACCCATCCAAGTGCCACCCATATTTTCAAAAGCACTGACAAACGTATCGGTCATATCTTGATCGAGGAAACCAAGCGGTGTTGGGTATTTATCGATCATCGTTACCTTGACACCCAAGGCTTGGAAAATGGAGGCATATTCACTGGCAATAACCCCTCCGCCTAATACCGTTAAACTGGCTGGCAGATATAACATGGATAAGATCGAATCACTGTCAAAAACATGTTCATGATCGATGGGGATATTGTCAGGCTTGCGTGGAAATGATCCTGTAGCAATAATGACTTTATTCGTTTTTAGTTCTATTGTTTCGCCACTTACTTTGGTCAGCAGTAGTGCTTTATTATCTATAAAACTGACACGTCCATGAATGCGTTCAATCTCATTGCGTGTGATCTGCTCACGCATATATTTATCATGCTCTTTTAATACGTCTTCCAGACGATTAATCAAGGTCGCCATTTCAGTATCTTCACCTAACTCAAAATCGACTAAAGCCGCATTTTGACGCATATGTTTTACCCGTAGGGCATTTTCTCTTAATGTTTTGGATGGAATCGTTCCGCGATGCACACAGGCTCCACCAAATAAGTTATCTCGCTCGATAATGGCAACTCGTTGACCGGCTTTAGCAGACTGGATCGCCGACTTTTGACCTGCAGGCCCACTGCCAATAACAACAACATCAAATTCTTGTATTGTGCTCATGTTGACAAGCCCTCCAAGCGGCCTTGCACCGCTTCACTATATGTAAGCAACTCCTCAACTTCATCTTGATATAGATTTAGGGTGCCCATCACCGGTAAGGCAAATAAGCTGTCTTTATCTAATTCTTCTGGCTGCAACATATACGTTGCATATTGTGCTCCCGCATTCACCAAAGCTACTTGGTTAACCGCTGTCGGCGCGTTAGCATAATCTGTAAAATAAGTGACTGCTTCAATCACTAAGATAGGCATGTTCCATGTGGTGACGACTGATTCTGATATCTTCTGAGCATAATTATGTTCTAACGCTAATACATCGTCATTTGTCAGTTCTATTTGCTGCTGTTTGGCTAAATCAAGAATGGACTGTATGACTGCAGGACGACCAATTGAATGTAATAGTCCCGCAAGAAAAGCGAGCTCTACATTGCTGCGACAATGACGGGCAATTTCTTTTGCCCACAGTCCCGTCGCTAAGGCATGACGCCATGATTGTGCTACATACTTTTCATAACCCGGTGTATTAAATAATTTAGTACCTATCGATGCTGTTAAGGCAATTTCACTGATAACACGCATACCCAAACGAGCAATTGCTTGTTGTAGGGACACCAGGTTGGCCATGGGAGTATAGGCAACCGAATTTGCAATTCGCATTACATGAGCAGCGAGAGATTGATCACCTTGAATGAGTTTAGCCATTTCCGTAGCATCTGAATCTGGGTTCTGTGCCAGCAACAAGGCTTTGTTTGCTACTTCAGGTAACATTGGAACTTCAATACCACCAGCATTAATTAACTGCTCTAATGCTTCCGCAATGGCTTGTGCTTGACTGGATAAAACATGAGTTTCTGAGTTCATAAAATTACCTGACAATTGATCATTCTGTATGGGTGTAATATTCCCGCCCACAATTCAAGCTACAGTGTGTGTTGCCAAGCTACGTGCGTCAAGTGCTTAAGGCAATAAAAAAGGAGCTGAAGCTCCCTTTTATTTTGATAACATCGACTCGTTTTGCGATTACACGCCTTCTGAAAATACGATGGTACGTCGACCAGATATAATAATGCGATGTTCAATATGAGCTTTGACTGCACGTGCTAATACTAGACGTTCAATATCTTTACCTATCATGACTAAATCTTCTGGACTATTGTCGTGCATCACACGCTCAACATCTTGCTCAATAATGGGCCCTTCATCCAAATCAGCAGTAGCATAATGTGAGGTCGCACCAATGATTTTTACACCGCGATCATAGGCTTGGTGATATGGCTTGGCTCCTTGAAAGGCAGGCAAGAACCCATGGTGAATATTAATGACTCGACCAGCAAACTCTTCGACAAACTGTTCTGATAGGATTTGCATGTAGCGCGCCATTACCACCAGATCAATATCATATTCTTTTAATAATTCTTTAATCTGCGCTTCTTGCTGAGCTTTGGTGTCTTTAGTAATGGGCAAGTGATAGAACGGTTTATCAAATTGTTTTGCCATGCCGGCCAGATCATCGTGATTACCAATGATTAATGGAATATCACAACGAAGCTCGCCTTCTGTTTCACGTAATAGTAGATCGTAGGGACAGTGAGAAGCTTTAGTAACCAATAAAGCAACACGATATGGCTTATCTGTATATCGCACTGACCATGTCAGCCCAAGTGTTTTAGCAAATTCGGTGAATTGTTGTTCTAATATCGCTCTATCTAAATTGGCTTCGTCTTCCAACTTGATACGCATAAAGTACTGGCCATGTTGCACATCGGTATATTGCTGACAATGCAAAATATTAAAATCACGTTCAGCAAAGAAACTGGTAATGCCAGCGACTAAGCCTTTTTGATCAGGACATTGAATAAGAAAAACAATAGAACTCATTTTAACGATTCCTTCGAACGTTTACCGATGGTTATAGCGGACAGTATCCTAGCATTTAACTAGGCCTTATGAATATTCATTATATTTATCCGAGCGGGCTTTTACTTTTTCCACTGGATATTTTTCGGCATTTTTTATCATTTTTGCTGCAACGACCTTATTAAGATCGACACCAAGATCATGACAAAGATAGCTAAGATATACCGCCACATCCGCTAGCTCATCTTCAAGTTGAACGCGTTTCTCCGATTGCAGTTGTTGACTGATTTCTTCTGCTGTTTTCCATTGGAACCACTCCAATAACTCGGAAGCTTCTATCGACAATGAAATAGCCAAGTCCTTTGGATTATGGAACTGTTCCCAATCACGTTCTCGTCTGAAATCAATTAACTTTTGTAATAGCTGTGGCTCAATCATCTTATTAGAAATTCCTCAACGATTTTTTTGAATTTCTGTGGGCGTTCAGCATGTATCCAATGCCCCGCTGGTACCGCAGAAAATTCAGCATATGGGAATATTTGTTTTATATCTTCTCGATCTTGTGACGTGACATAATCACTGTGCTCACCATAGATAAATAGGCTAGTGATGTCCAAATTGGATTCCGTAAGCACGGCTTTCATGAACTCTTTATAGTTAGCTTTCAATGCCTGTAAATTAATACGCCACTTTAACTGCTCACTGTCTAATGACAAATTCATCAATAAAAACTGTCGTACTTGTTGATCTGCTATCGACACAGCCAAGGCTTCATCAACTTGTTTGCGTGATTTTAATTCCGCAAAATTCAAAGCCATCATTGCATCCATTAAGGGCGTGTGTTCACCTTCATATTGCCTAGGAGAAATATCAACGATAATTAACTTTTCGACATATTGTTCATAAAGCTCGGCAAACTGCATTGCAGCCTTTCCGCCAAGTGAATGACCAAGAATAGTAACTTTGTTAAGCGCTAAGTCTTGGCACAGCTCGTAGATATCCTCTGCCATATCGACCAGACTTTGACTATCACTGTGAGGGGAACGTCCATGATTACGTAAATCAATACTGATTACTTGATTTTGCTTGGAAAAATATTTGATCATACTTCGCCAGTTATCAGACGAACCGAACAGTCCATGTATAACTAATAGCGGTTTGCCAGAGCCGGTGATCTGATAATGTAATTTCATTAATTAACGGTTTTTATTTTTGACGTCTATAATGTCGAGATTTTATTACGTTTGGAGAAATTTTGTGGAAGATGAAACCATTTTAGTCATGTTAGTGCAACAATATGCGAGTAAACATGGCATTACCTTTAGTTCGAAACACCTTGACGATCCTGTTAAGAAAAAACAATTAATCTCTTTGATTCAAGAGTCACTCGCTGGTAAACGTGGCCCAGTCACTGACGACGACCTAGTTTAAACAAAAAGGCCACCCAAAGGGGTGGCCTTTTTAATTAATCGTCTAACTTCTCAAATACTAAGCAGGCATTGGTACCACCAAAACCAAAGCTATTTGACATCACTGTTTTCAAGCCGGCATTATCTTTACGTTCTCGTAGTATCGATATGCCTTCTGCCTCAGGATCCAAATTATCAATATTAGCTGAAGCAGCTAAAAAGTCATTTTCCATCATTAACAAGCAATAAATAGCTTCTTGCACGCCTGCTGCACCCAAGGAATGACCTGATAATGATTTGGTTGACCCCACGAGCGGAGTATCGTTGCCGAAGGCTTGTTTAATCGCACCTAACTCAGCTAAATCACCAACTGGTGTGCTGGTACCATGCGCATTAATATAATCAATAGGAGCATCTACCGTAGCGGTAGCTAATTGCATGCAACGTATCGCACCTTCACCCGATGGAGCTACCATATCGTAACCATCAGAAGTTGCGCCATAACCTGTTAATTCTGCATAAATTTTGGCACCACGTGCTTTGGCATGTTCGTATTCTTCCAATACTAATACACCACCACCACCAGCAATAACAAAACCATCACGATCTGCGTCATAAGCACGAGAGGCTTTATCTGGTGTTTCGTTATATTTAGTTGACAAGGCGCCCATCGCATCAAACAATGAGCTCATTGTCCAATGTTCTTCTTCGGCACCACCGGCAAATACAATATCTTGTTTACCAAGTTGGATTTGTTCCATCGCATTACCGATGCAATGTGCACTGGTTGCACACGCTGACGACATCGAGTAATTCACACCTTTAATCTTAAATGGTGTCGCTAGACAAGCTGAAGTCGTACTGCCCATCACTTGTGTTACTCGGTAAGGACCAACTCTACGTAGGCCTTTATTTCGTAATATATCTGCTGCTTCAACTTGATTTGAAGATGAAGCACCACCAGAGCCCATAACCAGACCGGTACGAGGATTGGATACTTGCTCTTCTGTTAAACCAGCATCTTCAATCGCTTGTTTCATTGAAATATAAGCATATGCAGCTGCATCGCCCATAAACCGTAATACTTTACGATCAATATGTTCTTTAAAATCAATATCAACTGAACCTGCAACATGACTACGAAAGCCCATATCTGCATATTCTTGCTTGAATTTAATGCCTGAACGGCCTTCTCTTAATGATTCTGTAACAGAATCAGCATCTAAGCCTAGACAAGAGGTAATACCTAAGCCAGTAACTACAACACGTTTCATCATCGTATCCTAAAAATCATCCGTAGATGTAAACAAACCAACGCGTAGATCTTTTGCAGCATAAATCTCACGACCATCAACTGAGACCGTTCCGTCAGCAATAGCTAGGACTAATTTGCGTGCAATGACTCGTTTAAGGTCAAGCTTATAGGTGACTTTTTTTGCTGTTGGTAATACTTGACCAGAAAATTTTACTTCACCAGAACCTAGAGCACGACCACGGCCAGGATTACCATCCCAAGCAAGGAAAAATCCAACTAATTGCCACATAGCATCAAGACCTAAGCATCCTGGCATCACCGGATCACCTGGAAAATGGCAATCAAAAAACCATAAGTCTGATTTAATATCCAGTTCAGCGATAATTTCACCCTTGCCGTATTTACCACCGGTATTCGAGATATGAGTGATGCGGTCCATCATTAACATATTTGGTGTAGGTAATTGAGCATTGCCAGGACCAAACATTTCGCCTTGTCCACATTGCAATAGCTCTTCGTAGCTAAAAGATGATTGTTTACTCATGAATTCTTCTAAAGTATGGCCACCAATTGGGCAGCGCTATGATATCACGACAGGGGTAAAATCAAAAAGATCGTGAACTAGTTCATTGATTTTAAATATCAGATAATAAAAAGCCACGGTTAAAACCGTGGCTTTGAATATTTTAACTTACAGCTTATTTAGTTGCTGGCAACAGTAGCACTTGCTTCTGGTACGGCAACATCAACACCTTCTAATAATGCACCCATACTGTTCAGAATGCGAAACATTGCAAACAGTTGATCATATTGCGCATTAACCAGATCCTGACGAGAAGAAAACACTTCGTTTTCAGAGTCTAGTAAATCCAGTAATGTACGTTGTCCTAAACTAAATTGCTGTTGGTAAGCATCACGAGAACGTTCACTTGAATTAACATGCTGTTTGAAATAGCCAAGTTGATTATTAACTGTTTGCAAAGCACTCCAAGATAAACGCACGCTTTGTTCAACTTGACGGCGCGTATTATTACGAATTTCAGCAGCTTGATTAATTAAATGTGCTGTTTCTTGACGGCGTGCTTTATCTCTACCACCGTTCAAAAGGTTATAACGTAGACGAATCATTGCTGTTGTATCGTTATTATGACCTTTCACGCCATCGATATCATCATTAGCCGTTGTGCCTAATTCAAAATCCACGCGCGGGAAGAACGGCGATTTTGCCGTATCATGTTGCGCGTTAGCAGACTCAATATCTGATTCTGCTGATTTCAGTGTTGGGTGGTTATTGATTGCTTGGTCAACCGCTTCGTCCAATGTTCCAGGAAGCAAGCCTTCTGGTGATTGAGGATCTGACAACGATTCTGCCGCAATACCAACTACACGCAAGTAGTTTGTTTCTGCATCACGTAAATTACTTTCTTCCGCGATAAGGTTTGTTTGAGCCAAAGCCACTCGACCTTGGCTTTGATCTAAATCAGCTTTTCGGCCGACACCACGGTCACTACGCAATTTAATTTGCGTCATGCGTACGTTCATGAGCTTCCAAGTTAGTGCTAGCTAAATCAACAAGCTTTTGGCGTCGTAAGACATTTAGATAAGCTTCAACAGCTTCTAGTCCAGTATTTTCAGCAGCACTCGTTACACTGTATGCGCGAGAATCGGTACGAGCAGTTTGTCGGCGTACTTCATTTTTAGTTGCCATGCCATCAAATAGCATTTGGCGTAAATTCAAGCTCGCTTCATCACGGTTCAGGCTTGTTTTATTGT
This sequence comes from Methylophaga sp. 42_25_T18, assembly GCA_002163085.1. Classification (GTDB taxonomy): domain Bacteria; phylum Pseudomonadota; class Gammaproteobacteria; order Nitrosococcales; family Methylophagaceae; genus 41-12-T18. The sequence goes on from MAAJ01000008.1 coordinate 172,985, forward strand.
GATTGGTACCTGCAGCCCGTGTTGTTGGGTTATCAGTTTCTTCCCACCCGGTACCTATTGCTAGGTCAATGGTTGGAAAGTAACCCGCACGAGCTTGATTAATTTCTTCAGCGACAGCATTTCGTTCATTGGCAGCTGCCAATACATCAGGATTTGTTTTTACCGTTGCACTGACTGCTTCTTGTAGAGTATCTGCATGTGCAAGCGTCGTCATGCCTAATGCTAAAGGTATGATCATTACTAATGGTTTTAATTTCATTATCTCTCTATCCTTAAAATGTTTACCGTTAGTGCGTTAAATACCATCTCCAACACCCGCATCAACGCTAAATTTAAACCTAAAATTATTATAATAATTATATTGTAAGCGTATGTATTTAAACACATACAGACAAAAAAACAAGCCTTTACCGCAAATCCCTGAAAAAAATTGCTAATGTCAGTCTATCAGGAAGCCCCATTTTCTGGAATATTGAGGTTAAATGAGACTTTACCGTCCTTTCAGTAATATTCATAGTCTTGGCAATCATTTTATTTGTTGCGCCATAACTAACCTGTTCTGCCACTTCTATTTCTTTTGGAGACAATGTATCGAGTGCATGTTGTTGTTCTTCATTAATCGTTGGTACATCTACCAATTCATCTATAAGACCTGAAATTACATGTCGCTCAACCCAGACTTCACCATGAAGAATAAGTTTTAAGGCTTCATTTAATTTTTCAATTGGTAATGAATCATCAAAATATCCGCGCGCACCATTTTTCAAGGCGGCAATCTGAATTCCCATTGGTCTGCTAGGACCTAATATGAGTAATTTACTATTAGGGCTTTTTGTTTTAAATTCTGATATTTTTTCCGCTTGTTGCTCTTCAACCAAATACTGGTGACATAGAATCAAGTCCGGCTGTCTGTCTAATGCCGTAACTAGCGAATCGAGATCGCCAAATTCAGAACTTAAATAACTTGATGACAATCCATCAACGATACGCTTAGATTCTTCCTGTTCAGGTGTTGCAATAAATAGTGTCGCCACAGTCATCTTGCTTGTTCCATTATTTATCTTTCTCGCATCGCTTCATTTTTTGCTTTTAAAATTGGTTTTAGCAAGTAATCTAACACGGATTTCTTACCGGTTAAAATATCCACACTCGCTGTCATCCCAGGGATAATATCTAACTGTCCTTTGCTATTATCAATATAATTTTTTTCTGTGCGTAAGTAAATTAAATAATAACTTTCATCTTTTTCATCCGTAATAGTATCAGCACTAATTCGTTCTAGCTTAGCAGGCAAGCCCCCGTAGATAGAAAAATCATAGGCGGTGAGCTTAACCATGGCTTCTTGCCCAGGTCGAAGAAAAGCGATATCAGCAGGTCTTATCTGTGCTTCTATCAAAAGATTATCTTCAACAGGTACAATCTCAATCAAATCCATGCCCGGTTGAATAATACCGCCAACAGTATTAATTTTAAGCAGCTTAATTGTCCCTTTCACCGGTGAACGAACCTGTGTTCTTGTAACCCGATCTTCAAGAGAAAAAATTGTTTCTTTCGTTCTCGCTAATTCCGATCTAATTTCACTCCATTGACTTGCAGCTTCCGTTTTAAACCGAATGTTTTGTTCATTAATTTTATGTCTTACTTCACTCAGTGTTGAACGAATCCGCGGAATAGCCAAGCGGTTGGCCTCCATATCACCTTGTAGCTCATTTACTGTACGTTTCAGCCGCAACAATTCAACTTCTGACATAACGCCATCAGCGACCAAAGGTTCCGACATGTGTAGTTCTCGATTACTTAACTCGTAACCCCGATCTAGCTGTTTTTGGCGTGCTTGACGTTCGACAAGCTCTTGGCGACGCTGATGCTCCTGCTGCCTTAGTACTCGAATTGTTGAATCAAGTTCTAGTTGTCGAGAATTGTATAATGACATCTCATTGGCAGCCAAATTTGGTTTTTCGCGTAGCACTTCTTCAGGCAATACCAATTTTTTGCCTTCACTTTCAGCTTTTAATCTGGCTGTTCTTGCTAACAGTTCCCAATATTTAAGTTGGGTTTCTCTATATGATGAGGCAAAGCGGGTGTCATCAATCTTTAATAGTACCTGGCCTTTTTCTACAATCTGACCTTCAGCAATCAATACTTCCGATAAGATGCCACCTTCAAGATTTTGAATCACTTGAATTTTACTAGACGGTATGACTTTGCCATCACCGCGCGTTACTTCATCAAGTGTTGTTTCTTTTGCCCACCAGCCAGCAACCACAAAAAATACTATTGCTATAATCAGTAAAGAATGACCACCCCGGTGAACCGATTCCAACGTTGCAGCACTGACTTCAGACATGAACTCTGCATCATCGGGATGAGTACGTTTGAACCAAGCCATCTGTTTATCCTTTAGAAACTTTAATATGGCCTTTTTTAAGGGCTGTTAACACTTGTTCACGTGGCCCATCGGCAACTAAACGACCTTGATCCATAACAATAATCCGATCAACTAAACTTAATAGTGACGCTTTATGTGTCACTAGCAATAACGTTTTACCTTCCAAAGTCTCAGCTAACTTGGCCTTAAAAGCCTCCTCAGTACTATTGTCCATTGCATTTGTTGGTTCATCTAACACAAGGACAGGTGGAGCCGATAATAATGCTCGAGCAACAGCCACACTCTGTCTTTGACCGCCAGACAGTCCCTCACCACGTTCACCAACTGGCATATCAAAACCTGCAGGATGTCGATTTACAAACTCTGTGACGCCGGTAACTTCAGCGGCCTTAAGCACTGCGGCATCGTCAGCAAAGGGAGCGCCCATAGCAATGTTATCGCGGATACTGCCAAAAAATAAAACAACATCTTGTGGGGCATAACCAACATTACGACGCAAATCTACCGGATCGACCTGTCTAATATCAGTACCATCTAATAAAATTGATCCATTACTAGGCTCATATAATCCCAGTATTAACTTTTCTATTGAGCTTTTGCCAGAGCCAATACGGCCGATAAACGCGACTTTTTCACCTGGCTGCACAGTAAAAGAAATTTCAGACAGGGCATCCATTGGTTGTTCAGGATAACGAAATGAGACTTTTTTGAACTCTATGCCGCCCTTAAAATCCGGCCGATGAAGAAACTCACGCCCAGAAGGTCGCTCTACTGGCAAACTCATCAAACTGTTCAATGAGCTTAACGCTGCTTTTGATTGGTGATAACGCGTTAAAATTCCTGCTACTTGTCCCATTGGAGCCAAAGCACGACCAGTCAATATCGTACTGGCAATCAATGCGCCCATGGTGATATCACCTTCAGCAATTTTATATACGCCGAAAACAACGACACTAATAGAAGCCATTTGTTGTAAGAAAGACGTAAAGTTCACTGCCGAAGATGATAGAAGACGAGTCCGTTGACCATATTTGGCCATAGAACCAATAGTCTGCTCCCATTTTCGTTGTATTGGTGTTTCCGCACCAATGCTCTTTATGGTTTCAAGCCCCGTTAGGGTTTCAATCAATGTGGCACTTTTCTGGCCAGAATGGCGAAAAAGTTGTTGAACAGTTTTACTTAAAGGTATTTGTATAATTAAACTAAATATTATAGCTATCGGTATTACTGCCAATGGCACATAAGCTAATTCACCCGAAATGGTCCAAATGACAAAAATGAACAGAAATGCAAACGGTAGGTCTATTAATGTAGCGATGGTGGCAGAAGTAAAAAAGTCGCGGAAAGACTCAAACTCTTGCATGCTATTGGCAAAAGAACCCACCGAGTTTGACCTTGCCGCCATCTTAATATTGAGTACTTTCTCAAAGATAGTAGCAGATAAAATAACATCTGCTTTTTTCCCCGCCACGTCGATAAAGTAACCACGTAACGTTCGCAATAACAAATCAAATACAAAAACGGTAGCAACACCAATCGCCAATACCCATAACGTTTCTATTGCATGATTGGGTACCACACGGTCATACACATTCATAATAAATAGCGGAGATGCCAATGCAAACGAGTTAACTAAAATCGACGCTAAAAACACTTCACCATATATAGGCCAGAACCTGAGTATCGTGCCCCAAAACCAATGGCGGGTCTTCGGGATTTCACTATGTTCACTTCGTTGATCAAAATGGTGAACAGATTTTATGAAAATTGTATATCCACTGTACTGGCTTTTTAAATCTTTAAGTAAGATTTCACTTTCACCTTCGCCAGACTCTGGAAAGATAACGCGAGCGGTTTTTTGTTTGAACTCTAATACAACGCAAGCAGTGCTGTTTTCAAGTAATAACACCGCTGGCAATACCAGATTGGAAATTTTCCGTAGCGGACGCTTAACAACTTTTGAAGTTAGTCCCGCTCGTTCTGCAGCACGAGAAAACAGTTTAGGGGTAAGTTTATTGTCGACTAAAGGTAAGCCGGCGATTAACGATTCAGCACTATGAGGTTTGTTTAAAATTTTTGCTAATACAGTCAAACAACTCAATAAAGGATCATCAAGTGTATTATGTGCATCAGCAGCATCCCATTCCTTGTTATCGTTTATATCTGTTATTTTCTCTGAGGCCATGAGCTGCAAGCTATACCATTATCTTTGAAGGTGATGGGTGTCACAGTTTTTTACTTTACTGTAAAGCCTAATGTACTTAAATCGAATATGATGTGATAAAGTTCAGCAATTAATTCTAGGATAATGCGGCTATGGCTTATATTCAGCGAGATCAACACGGTAAAATCACCGCTGTTTTTGACACAGCACAAGCAAATGCTCAAGAATCATTATTAGCTGATGATCCTGAACTATTGGACTATTTAGTAAACTCTGCAGATTTAGATGACGCACGCACTATTTTATCCACTTCGGATATTGATTTAATTCGAGTTTTGGAAGATCTTGTTAATACCCTTATCGATCAAAAAGTGATTTTATTTACAGATCTGCCACTAGCTGCACGTGAAAAATTGGCAAGCCGCGAGAGAATACGTGGCCACTTACATAGCCTTGATAATTTAATGGCTGACGAGCAAGGCATACTTTAAGCTAAGTTTACTTTTTGCCTTTATATTTGACTGTCTGCTCACGAGCATTAGCTTGTTTGTCTGCTGGCTTGGCTTTTCTGCCCTTAAATGGATTATCACCTTGTTTAAACTCAATTCTGATGGGCGTACCGTGAAGTTTTAATACATCGCGGAAGGTATTTTCCAGATATCGCCGATAACTATTTGGCGTCGCAGCCGTCTGGTTACCATGAATAATTATTCGTGGTGGATTTTTACCACCAAGGTGAGCATAACGAAACTTAATTCTACGGCCATGTACCAATGGTGGCTGATGTTCAGCTACTGCATCTTCTAATACCCGTGTCAGTCTCGGCGTCGGAATTTTAGCCATTGCGGATTCATACGCCTGTTTAACAGATTTAAACAACAAACCAACACCACTGCCATGGAGAGCAGAAATGAAATGAGTATTAGCAAAGTTTAAAAATGGCAAACGACGCTCAACATTGGTAGCAACCCATTCTCGTTCTGACTTTTCTAATCCATCCCATTTATTAACCGCGATCACGACCGCTCTGCCACTATCAATAATGAGTCCGGCAAGGTGGAGATCTTGTTCAACAATACCTTCATGAGCATCTAGAATAAGTAACACCACATTGGCATCTTCTAAAGCTTGTAATGTTTTGACGATACTGAATTTTTCCAGCATTTCGGACACTTTCGAACGCCTGCGCACACCAGCGGTATCAATTAAAATGTAGTCTGTGCCGTCTTTTTCAAAAGGTATATGAATACTGTCACGTGTTGTACCCGGCTCATCAAAAGCAACAACTCGTTCTTCACCCATAATTCGATTTATTAAGGTGGATTTACCTACATTAGGACGACCCAATACGGCTAAACGAATAATCTGATCTTTGTGCTCATCATCATCGTCATCCATTTCATCTTCAATAGCCACCACACTAGGTAATTCTTCTATCAAAACATCCATCAGAGCGGCAATGCCACGGCCCTGCGTAGCTGAAATAACTTGCGGTTCACCTAGACCCAAAGAGTAAAAGTCAGCCGCGACCATTTCACGCTGTTCACCCTCTGTTTTATTAATCACTAATACAACAGGTTTACCCACATTACGTAGTTGTTGAGCCACCGTATGATCGGCTGGCATTAGCCCACTGCGACCGTCGACTAGAAAGAAAATCACGTCAGCCTCATCAATTGCCATCTGGGCCTGCTTTCTCATCAAGTCAGACATACTATCGGCCTGTTCAGTCAAGCCACCCGTATCAATCAAGATAAAATCACAGCCTTCTATTTTAGAAGTGCCATATATACGGTCCCGGGTTAAACCCGAATGATCCGCTACTAATGCATCACGACTGCGTGTTAATCGATTAAATAATGTGGACTTGCCTACATTTGGCCGTCCAACTAAAGCTATAACTGGTTTCATTTTATTGAATTCTAAGAGCTGTTAATGTGCCATCAACAGCGGTGATATAAACTAAATCATCTTTAACTACGGGCTGACTACGGATAGCGCTATCAGCCACTTGTAACCTAGCAACAAAACGACCATCCTTTCTGGAAATCCAGTGTGCATAACCTTCAAAGTCACCGACTAATACATTTTCGCCAACAATTGTTGGGGCAGAAATTTTGCGACGTAATAAACGTGTTTGACGCCATAAAGCATCACCTGTCCCATCCTGAAACGCCCAAACATAATCACTATCATCACTGAGATAAACAGCTTCGCCCACGGACACGTCGAGACCCGAACGTGATGATGCCTCTCGAGACCATAATGTTCTGCCACTATCGAGAGATACTGCGGCAACGTTGCCATGGTAGGCAACGACGTAGACATTGCCATCTTTAATTACCGGAGCGGAATCAATATCAACAATACGATCTAGCTCAGTTCTACCGCGAGGAACAGAAATACTCTTTTCCCATATAACCTTGCCATCAACAATCGATACTGCCACTAATTTTCCATTGGCATAACCGGCAATCACCTTGTCATCAGCTAACACAGGGGCACCCGTTCCTCGTAAACTCAATAATGGTACTGCACGCTGATAGTTCCAAAGTACTGCACCGTCACTAACCGACAAACCTGTTAACCGACCATCCGCGCTTCGTGCGACCACCACATTATTTGATGCTTTAGGTGGTACCAATATTTCACTGCTCAGGCGTTTTCGCCAAAGCAAATCACCATTAGCTTCATTTAATGCTAAAACTTCACCTTCTTGAGTGCCAACAAGTATTAAACCGTCACCACCTCCCACACCAGTTGTCACTGGAACATCAAGCTCTACTTGCCATAATTGACGACCTGTTATCTGATCATAACTGCTAAGGTCACCTTCATTATCAATAGCGACGATCATGTTTCCTTGAAGCCAGGCTCCAAGATCGCTATATTCACTCGCGCCATCGCCGGTATTAACAGTCCACGCAACTGTAGGTTTAAATTCTTGGCTAAACTCCACTAGTTCTGCAGGCGGAGCTACATATGTTTCATCTTCAAACCATCCACTCACCGTATCCACTGTACCGCAAGCCATTAATGCAGTAGACAAACATAAAACAAAAAATCGTTTAGACCACTCAACTATCATCAGCTATGGCCATATCATCAATTTTCATATTCAATAATACGCGACGCGGCTCACCTTCAACGAGGGTTACAATTGAACCCTGATAAGCGGCTCTTGCTTCCATCAGTTTTCCTTGAGCAGAAAAAATATCGCCTCGAAGTTCAGAGAACAGCGATGCAAAACTGTCAGAGCTGGATTCATTTGCCAGTGATACTGCATTTTCGTAATCAAATTCAGCCAAAAACAATTTAGCTAATCGTAATCGTGCTATTTCTACATGACCAGTTAATGTTGCATTAACTATAACCCACTCTAAGTAGGATTTAGCGGCTTCACTATCATCATTAGATATTGCTTGATTTGCCATATCAAAAGCGGCAAAGACAGCATACGGCGTTGATGAAAACTCACTCAATAACAATTGATTTTTGTCGTCCGCATCATTCCGCTTACCGTCTGCAATAAGGATTGATAGTTGCTGATAGGTATTTGCAGCATTTTCAGACTGAACTTGTTGATAAGTCAGCCAATATCGACCAGAAAAAATTACGGCTATGCCTAAAATACTTCCGGCAATAACCGAGCGGCCATTTTCACGCCACCATCTTTTTATGTCTTCGCCTTTTTCATCATCCGAGGCATAAATATCCATCACACTCTCCACAAGTGACTCACTCGCGATCTAAAACAATAGATCTAGCTGACTAAGTCTAGTATCAAACTTACAAATTATACGTGGTTCCACTATGAATGTGGATAAAGCTTTTCTCAACACACTAAAAGCACCATTTAAGTGCAAAATCAGGCAGGAAGCACCTTTAAGGTGCGCACATGACAAAGCCAACTAATCACACAAGATATACCTGGTTGATTTTAAAAGAAATGTCTACTTTGGTGCGATATTTGCACCAAAATAGAGCCTCAATTAATCAGAAGGAAAAAAACGTGCAAAGTTCTACAGATGTACTTTTCATATTATTGGGTGCCATTATGGTACTCGCCATGCATGCTGGCTTCGCCTTTCTAGAAGTCGGAACAGTCCGGAAGAAAAATCAAGTCAATGCACTCGTCAAGATCATGATGGACTTCTCTGTCTCCGCGATCGCCTATTTCTTTATTGGATATAGCATCGCTTATGGCATTAGCTTCTTTGAGGCTGCTCCCTCATTAGTTGGTAGCAATGGTTATGCCTTGGTGAAATTCTTCTTCTTATTAACCTTTGCCGCAGCAATACCCGCTATTGTCTCTGGTGGTATAGCTGAAAGAGCAAAGTTTAACCCTCAATTAATCGCTACTTTTTTCTTAGCCGGTGTCATTTATCCCTTTTTTGAAGGCATTAGTTGGAACGGTGCTTTTGGAATTCAAGATTGGCTAGCTGATAGTTTTGGTGCGGGTTTTCATGACTTTGCTGGATCAGTTGTTGTTCATGGTGTTGGCGGTTGGATTGCACTCGCAGCGGTATTGTTACTAGGGCCTCGCTACGGACGCTATGGCAAGCAAGGTGAAGTAATTGCACATCCTCCATCAAATATACCCTTTCTTGCTTTAGGTGCCTGGATATTAACTGTCGGGTGGTTTGGCTTTAATGTGATGTCTGCACAAGAAATTGATGGCATTAGCGGTCTCGTTGCTATTAATTCATTGATGGCAATGGTAGGTGGGACATTAGCAGCCTGTTTTGTTGGTCGAAACGATCCTGGATTTGTTCACAATGGTCCGTTAGCGGGCTTAGTTGCCATATGTGCTGGCTCAGATGTAATGCACCCGCTTGGTGCATTAGTCACCGGTGGTATTGCTGGTGCGTTATTTGTCTATTGTTTTACGTTGACACAGAACAAATGGAAAATAGATGATGTATTAGGTGTGTGGCCATTACACGGCTTGTGTGGTGTGTGGGGGGGGCTCGCTGCAGGTATATTTGGTCAGGTATACCTTGGCGGACTCGGTGGCGTAAGCTTTACATCACAGGTAATTGGTACGGCACTCGGTGTTGCAATCGCGTTTTCAGGTGGATTAATTGTCTATGGGATTTTAAAGAAATTTATCGGCATACGTTTGACGCAAGAGGAAGAGCACGATGGTGCAGATTTAAGCATACATAAAATCAGTTCAACCCCAGCAAACGATTAGTTATTTCAGCATTATTCGGTAGTAATCGAACATCTGCTACCGAATAATGCCACCTTGTTGTTTCTTTAAGAAATCTATAAAACTCGTTATTTCGTTGTCTTGTTGTTCAATCTGTTGAAGTTTTTGTTCTGCATCTTCAATACGTAAACCAGAGCGATAGGTCAATTTGTAGGCTTGGCGGATATTTTTAATTTGAGAATCACTAAAATCTCGACGTTTTAAACCTTCGACATTAACACCTACAGGTTTTGCCATATGACCTGATACCAAAACATAAGGTGGAATATTACGAGAGATCACACTACCCATTGCACTAAAGGCATGTGAGCCAATGTAATTAAACTGACTCACTAGAGTAAAACCACCAAGAATAACAAAATCATCAATAACAACGTGACCAGCTAAAGATGCATTATTGGCTAGAATATTGTCATTGCCGATAATACAATCATGGGCGACATGTACATAAGCCATGATCCAGTTATTGCTTCCGATCTTAGTGATACCACCACCCTGAAGAGTACCTCTGTTAATCGTGCAGCTTTCACGAAATAAATTATTGTCACCAATCTCTAACAGCGTTGGCTCCCCATCAAACTTCTTGTCCTGAGGATCTTCGCCAATAGATGAAAATTGATAAACTTTATTATTTTTCCCAATCTTAGTTGGGCCTTTGATAACCACATGTGAAGCAATCTGACAACCCGCTCCAATTTCAACATCAGCACCAATAACTGAATACGGACCAACGGTAACATCCTCAGCAAGTGTAGCGGAGGGATCGATAATAGCTGTTTGATGGATCACTTTGGCATTTCTTGATTGACACACATAATATCGGCGCTAACAACCAGCTCACCATCAACAGTGGCTTCACCGAAAAACTTCCATAAATTACGCTTTTGCTTAACCAAAGTTACCTTCAGTTGTAACTGATCACCAGGTTCGACAGGTCTTTTAAACCGTGCATTGTCGATACCGGCAAGATAATAGAGCTCTTCATCTGAGCTAAGATCAGTAGCTGTTTTAAATGCGAGTAGCCCCGTAGCTTGAGCCAACGATTCTAAAATCAATACTCCAGGCATAATCACCCGTTGAGGAAAATGACCGGTAAAATGTGGCTCATTAAACGTTACGTTTTTAATACCAATAAGCTGTTCACCAGGAGTGAAATCAATTACTCGGTCAATCAATAATAAAGGGTATCGATGTGGAAGGAGACGTTGAATTTCATGTATATCAATCGTGTTCAATACTAGATCCTTATAAATTTAGTAACTAACTGGTTGAAAAATAAGTGACAATATTACTTTGGCAAGCTGTCGAGGTAAAGTGTAAGGAGAAAATTAAACAGTCTAAGCCTTGTTCTGCTCTTCAAGCTGCTTTACTCGATCAGTTAAGTCAGACATTTTTCGATAACGAATGACATTTTTATGCCACTGTTTCGTAGGTTCCGCAGGAATCCCCGATGAATATACTCCGGATTTTGTGATTGATTTAGTAACCATCGTCATACCAGTTATCTGCACGCCATCAGCTATAGTAAGATGGCCAGCAATTCCCACCCCGCCTCCGATAGCACAATGTTTGCCAATATGTGTACTACCTGCAATACCAACACAGCCTGCTATAACGGTATGCTCACCAATAACTACATTGTGGCCAAGTTGAATTTGGTTATCTAATTTCACCCCATTAGCAATAACCGTATTATCTAATGCACCACGATCAATCGTTGTATTCGCGCCAATTTCTACATCATTGCCAATCTCAACTGTTCCAAGTTGAGGTACCTTAATCCATCTACCCTTATCGTTGGCAATGCCAAAACCGTCGGCGCCAATCACTACACCTGGGTGAATGATGACATTACAGCCTATAACAACATGTTTGCAAATTGTAACATTTGCTGTCAATCGAGTACCTGAGCCTATTTTAGCGCCTTGTTGAATAACGCAGCCAGGGCCAATTTCCACACCCTCTGCAATCTCAACATCTGCATCAATAAATACATTTGCGCCAATACTCACATCTCGATGACAACGACTGTCGGGACTTACCCAAGCAGTTTCATGAATTTCAGACTTTACTTTGCTATTCGGAAACAACATAGCCGCAACTTTTGCATAAGCAACATAGGGATCGTTAACTAAAATGGCGTTAGTAGGCACCATTGATGCAGTTTCAACTGCAACCAAGACACCACCAGCTTGAGTTGCTGGCAAGAATTTTTTATATTTTGGATTAGATAAAAAGCTAATGTCCGATTTGTTTGCATTGACTAGTGTCGCTACGCCCGATATTTCCTGGGTACCATCACCCTGTATGGTCCCACCAATCTTTTCGGCTATTTGTGCCAAGGTCCAAACCACAATTTTATCTCGTTATTTAGCTTTCGCTTTAAGTAACTCTAAGACTTTAGCTGTCATATCTGCACGCTCACTTGCATAAATAACACCTTGATAAACAACAATGTCATAAGATTCATCTTTTGCTAAAGTCACTATCGTGTCAGCGATTTCTTTTTCTAATTTGCGCAGTTCTTCATTTCTTCGAATCGATAAATCTTCACTGTACTCATCTTGTAAACGCTTCAGTTCACGTTGATCACTTAAAATATTACGTTCTTTAGCTTTACGCTCATCTGCACTTAAAATGGCCCCATCCTTAACCAATTTTTCTTGTGCCGACCGCAGGTTTTTATGTTTTTTATCTAAAGACTTAACACGAGATAAAAACTCTTTTTCTAACCGTGATAATGCTTGTGATTTCTGTGGGGACTGCTCCAATATAGCGGCAGCATTAACAACACCAATTTTTAGCTCTGCAGCATTAACTGACGTTCCTGCCAGCACCAGCACAAGAAACAATCCGATAATTTTCATTTTTTTCACACCTATCTCCAAGATATTTTAATTAAAATGATGAACCTAATGAGAACTGAAAGTTCTCTGTTTCATCAGTAGACTGCTCATTAAATGGTTGAGCGATACTAACCGATACTGCACCAAAAGGAGAAAGCCAGACTGCACCAAGACCTACAGAATAACGAAGTAAGTCAGCTTCAAAATCTTCATCTTCACCGTAAACGTTACCAGCATCAGCAAATGCACTTAATCGGAAAGCTCTTAAAGTCTTCTTAAAAAATGGAACAGGGAAAATCACTTCTGCACTAGCAGTGACTAACATCGTCCCGCCTAACGCTTCATCATCTTCAGTTTGTCCTAGAGTATTACTTTGGAAGCCGCGGACACTTCGTATACCACCTGCATAAAAGTTCTCGAAAAATGGAAATGCATCGGTATCACCATATGAATCGGCATAACCTAGTTCTCCACCTAATGAAAGAGTATAGGTATCCGACAATGGCTTATACCAACTATTTTTATAACGTAATTTATAATACTGCAAAGAACCAATTGGAACTGCGACTTCTGCAGTTAAACTTTGTGACATGCCTTGAGTGGGTAATATTGCATTATTTCGAGTATCGCTTGACCAACCTAAGGTTAACGAGACGGTATCAAAATTATCACCTTCCCTATCAATAAAGTCTTGATAAAAACCGATAGTATTGTCATTTGGCAGGTTGAGATCTGTATTCTCATAACCTATTGCTAAACGAATACGGTTGTCTTCAGAAATGGGAATACCAAAACTAATATCACCACCAAAAGCATCGGTGCTGTAGTTAGCTATATTTGCTTCATCAGCATCTCGCTTGCGATAAAAGGCGTTAAAACCTTGGCTGATGCCATCTATCGTCGCAAATGGATTGGTGTAACCAAAACTATAGACGGTATTAACACTACTGTTATTAAAACCAAGGTTAATATGTTTACCGCTACCCAAAAAGTTTTTCTGAGTAAGGTTTGCATTTAATATCAAACCATCTGACTGTGAAAAACCAACACCCGCACCTACGTTGCCTGACGCTGTTTCAATGACATTAAAATCAAGATCAACTTGATCCGAGGTCCCAGCAACAGGAATTGTTTCTACATTCACATCCTCAAAATAACCTAAACGTTGAATATGTGTTCGTGATTGTTCGACTTTTTCAGTAGAGATCCATGCTGATTCTTGCTGGCGCATCTGACGACGTAATACTTCATCGCGTGTTTTACTATTGCCGGCGATGTTTATACGTCGGACATAAGCACGGCGACCAGGATCAACAAAAAATGTAAGTGATACCTCGCGTGTTTCACGATCAATTTCTGGCACTGCATTGACATTGGCAAACGCATATCCGTCATTACCTAATCGGTTAGTTAAAGATTCGGTGCTTTTTGTTATTGCCTTACGTGAAAAAATTGCATCTTTCTTTATGGTCACCAGATCAAACAATTCATTTTCAGGCACTATCAAATCACCAGCCAATCGTACCTCTTTAATACTATAACGTTCACCTTCCGATAGATTTATAGTGATGAACATTTGTTTTTTATCATCAGTGATCGAAACTTGGGTCGACTCAACAGCAAAATCAACATAGCCGCGATCTAGGTAGAACGAACGCAAGGTTTCTAAATCGGCCGATAATTTTTGTCGTGAGTACTGATTATCATGGGTGAAAAATGATAATAAATTTCCGGTGGTTGATTCGAAGTCAACAAACAACTCATCTTCATCAAACGAGTTATTACCGACGATATTAATTGTTCCTATCGTGGCGACCACACCTTCGGCCATCGTAATGCGTACTGCAACACGATTCCTTGATAGAGGAGTGACATCTGATTCAATCGTTACGCCATACTTTCCCCGACTAAAGTATTGCCGTTGTAATTCCAACTCAACACGTTCAAGCATTGCTTGTTCAAACACTTGCCCTTCAGCGAAACCTATTTGTCGTAATGCTCTTGTCAGCTCATCACTATCAAGATCTTTATTGCCGACAAATTCAATACTAGAGACTGCTGGACGTTCGTTGACCTTAATGACCAAGATGTTGTCTTGTTCTTCGACTTGCACATCATTAAAGTATTTAGACTTAAACAAAGCCCGAATAATACTCTTAGCTTGTTTATCGGACATTTCATCACCGACTTTGACCGGCAAGAAATTAAAGACCGTACCAGCAGAAATACGCTGCAGGCCTTCAACTCGAATATCTTTGATAACGAAACTATCTGCTAATGCTGCACTTGTCATTAACAATAGAGCGATGCTGGTAAGTAATTTCTTCATTGTTATTCTATTATATAAATTCGTCGACGAAGCCGTAAGTGTACCTGCAATATTCCTATTATCCAAACAGTCTTGTTAAGTCATTGAAAAAAGCCAATACCATCAATAGTAATAGCAGTAAAACTCCAACTTTCTGCCCTTGAATCTGTGCCTGTTCCGACACCGGTGAACCTTTGATCCATTCAAAACAATACATGGCTAAATGGCCACCATCTAATACAGGAATGGGTAGCAAATTTAAAATACCTAAGCTCACACTGATCATGGCTAAGAATCCAACAAACGAGATAAAGCCACTTTCGGCAGAAGTGCCGGCAATCTGAGCAATACTAATCGGGCCACCGAGATTTTTGGTCGACACAGTGCCAGTAAACATGCCAAACAAGCTTTTCACTGTCAGCGCACTAAATTGCCATGTTTCTCGACATGCCTCAACTAAGGCCTGAACAACACCATAGCGCAGCTCTGCCTTTATCTCATTGGGTATTTCAGTATATGAAATATCAACACCCGCCCCTATCTGACCAACATTCTCTAATGTTTTTTCCGGTGTTATGGCTAACTCAACGATCTCACTCTGTCGTTTTACGGTGATGATAATCGTTTGTTCTGGCCGACTTCTAATCAGTTCGACCCAACCCTGCCAATCTTCAATATGAACCGCATCGGCTGTTAATAATAAATCTCCCTGTTGAAGACCTGCTTGTTCCGCTGCACTGCCTCGTTTAATTTTTCCAAGTATGGGTGTGATGTTTGGTCGAATTGGCTGTATGCCAAGTCGCGTTAGAATAGTGCCTGCTGATTGAATATCAAGCTTAGATACATTAACACTCCGCTTATTTTCTACACCTGCAGTATCTACTGTAAATTCAATTGGGCCACCATGTTCAGCCTGCTTCCACAACCGCTTATAAACACTATTCCACGTAGGTGTAGCTCTTCCATCTATTGCTTTAATCTCATCGCCAGCAATTATCTGGGCATGTGCTGCAGCTGAGTTAGGGGCGATCTCATCAACAATAGGACGCATGCCTGGAATGCCTATGACAAAGATCAGCCAATAAGACAATATAGCAAAGAGAATATTGGCGACCGGACCTGCAGAAACGATGGCAACTCGAGAGCGTAGCGGTTGCCGATTAAAGGCCCGATTCAGCTCGTCTGTTGGCACATCGCCTTCACGTTCATCCAGCATCTTGACATAGCCACCCAAGGGAATGGCGGCGATAACATATTCAGTGCCATCTTTTCCTTGTTTCGACCACAGCGGTTTACCGAAGCCAACTGAAAACTTAAGTACTTTGACGCCACAACGGCGCGCCACCCAAAAATGTCCATATTCGTGCACTACAATCAATAATGCCAATGCCACTATGAAAAAGAATAAAGAATGCATATTCTATTTATTTGATTTTATAAATTCAGCGGCTATCTGACGCGACTGCTCATCGTCAGCAAGGACTTGTTGCAAAGTACTGCCATCACTTGCGGTCATCGTTGATAAAACGTGTTCGATAGTTCGAGCAATATCGGTGAATTTGATTTGAGAATGTAAGAAGGCATCGACAGCCACTTCATTAGCGGCATTTAATATTGCTGTGTTTGTTCCACCAGCATCTAAAGCCTGATATGCCAAAGCTAAACAAGGAAAAAACGTATGATCGGCCACGGAAAAATCTAACCTGGATGCAGCGACCAAGTCCAAGGGCACGACACCTGAATCTATTCTATTGGGCCATGCTAAGGCATTGGCAATAGGTGTTCGCATATCAGGATTACCCATCTGAGCTAATACCGAACCATCCACATAATCAACCATTGAATGAATGATGCTTTGGCGATGTAGGATTACCTCGATTTGATTACTTTGCAGACCAAACAGCCAGTGAGCTTCAATCACTTCCAGCCCCTTATTCATCATAGTGGCTGAATCAACTGAAATTTTCTGTCCCATGGACCAGTTTGGATGTGCCACCGCCTGCTCCGGAGTGACATGTTCAAGCGCAGCTAAATCATAATCTCTAAATGGACCACCAGAGGCTGTCAAAATGATTTTTCTAACGCCCTTGCCATCATAGTGATGTTTTTGCGTATTACCTACTGGTAAACACTGCCAAATAGCATTATGTTCACTATCAACGGGTAACAGCGTGGCACCATTAGCCTCAACTTCATGCATAAACAAGCCGCCACTCATCACTAGCGCTTCTTTATTTGCTAATAAGATATGTTTGCCTGCTCGCGCAGCAGCTAAAGTTGGTAATAAACCGGCAGCACCCACGATTGCCGCGACCACATAATCTGTCTTGTCACTCTCAGCAACCTGTTCTAGAGCTTGAGTACCTGCCAATACTTGCGTCTGAATGCCTGCCATCTTTAGCTGCTTAGCTAAACGCTCGGCAGACGGCTCATCTAACATAACCGCAACTTCTGGTTCAAATTGACGGCACTGAGCAAAAAGTGTATCTACAGAACGGTTGGCCGTTAAGGCATAAACCTGATATTTATCTGGATGGCGAGCTAATACATCGAGCGTGCTAACGCCTATCGAACCCGTTGCGCCTAATAATGTTACTGCTTGCACTATATGGCCCCTAAAACAAATAACCCTGCGACAAAAACAGGGACGGCGGCCAATAAACTATCAATACGATCCAGCATGCCGCCATGCCCGGGCAGTAAATTACCACTATCTTTCACTTGATGACTGCGTTTGAACAGGCTTTCAAATAAATCACCCACCATTGATAGCAGTACCGTTACAAAAGTCAGAACAATCCACGTAAATATCGATAACTGGCCGTGTATGCCTAAGCAATATGCAGCGATTGCCCACACACTGACTAAAGCCAACGCACCATAGACGCCTTGCCATGTTTTATTTGGACTAATAACACTCGCTAACTTCTGCTTGCCCCATCGCTTGCCGGCAAAGTAACCACCGGTATCCGCTAGCCAGACAGCGACCATCACGTAGAGCAACTGTTGTGGCCCCAAAGTGGAAGATTGGTGTAATAAAGTGGCACTGAACCAAAAGGGAACCAACACCAAAATAGCTACCAACAAGCCAAACCATTTCTGGTTAAAAATTCTTGCTATGGTTACGGGCAACGCACTATGAGCAAAACAAATTATCAACAATGTAGCTAACAACCAAACGAGTACCGCGAGCACTAACAATACATTAGGATTTATATACAGCCATGCCAATATCGCAACAGCAATCAATAAAATAAAACTAATACTTCGTTGAAGAGTTGAATGAATGCCAACAATAGCAAACCACTCCCAGGCGGCCAGCACTGTAATTCCAGCAATACACCATTGCAAAATATTAGTTGGCAATTTTAAAATAGCTAATACCACCAGAGGTATTAATATCGCCGCAGTAATGAGACGCTGCTTAAGCATCACTCTGCTCCTGAAGTTGCTCTGAAGTTTGACCAAAGCGGCGCTCACGCTGAGTAAATGAGCCTATCGCTTTGTCTAGTGCCATGGCATCAAAATCTGGCCACAAAGTATTAGTAAAAAAGAATTCGGTATAAGCCATCTGCCAAAGCAGAAAATTACTGACTCGCTGCTCGCCACCAGTACGAATGAATAAATCTGGCTCAGGTAAGATGGCTGTAGCAAGAGAATCACTGATCATTTGCTCAGAAATTGCATCAGCATCAACTTCACCCGCTTTGACTTTCTTAGCGATAGTTTGCACAGCCTGAACAACGTCCCAGCGGCCGCCGTAATTAGCGGCTATGTTAAGCGTTAAGCCTGTATTGTTTTCCGTAAGCAATTGAGATTCTTCAATTTTATTTTGTAGGCTCGACGAGAACTTGGTCAAATCACCAATAATACGTAAGCGAATATTATTTTTGTGAAGTCGTTTTACTTGTTGTCTGAGCGCTAAATTAAACAGCTCCATCAGCAAGCTTACTTCTTTGCTGGGTCGTCGCCAGTTTTCGCTGCTAAAAGCAAATAAACTAAGTACTTTCACATCAAGTTCAATGCAGTGTTTAACAATGGCTTCTACCGCCTTAACTCCTGCTCTATGGCCCATAAATCTGGGCTGATGCTGTTGTTTTGCCCAACGTCCATTACCATCCATGATGATTGCAATGTGCTGTGGGACTGGGCGAGATTCCTCGGTCATGAACTCTACTAATTAATTAAGTATTTAACACTAGACTTCCATTAAGTCTGTTTCTTTTTCAGTTAACACTTCTTCTACTTGTTTAATAACTGAATCAGTTAATTTTTGTACTACTTCCTCTGCACCACGTTGTTCATCTTCAGAGATTTCTTTTTCTTTTAATAACTCTTTTAACGTACTGTTAGCGTCACGACGGATATTACGAACAGCCACACGGGCACCTTCAGCTTCAGATTTTGCTACTTTAACCAAATCTCTGCGCCGCTCTTCAGTAAGAGGAGGGATTGGAATACGAATCGTCATGCCCGCACTATTTGGATTAACACCCAAATCAGAGGTCATGATCGCTTTTTCGATAACCGATAACATCGGCTTTTCCCATGGGGTCACTGTCAAGGTACGTGCATCTTCAATACCGACATTGGCCACTTGACTTAACGCGACATCAGAACCGTAATATGGAACCGTGACATGATCCAATAAACTAGTGTGTGCTCGACCAGCACGGATTTTTGCCATTGAGGTACCCAAAGCGGCAACAGTTTTTTGCATCCGTTCTGCTGCGTCTTTTTTAATATCTTCAATCATGTCCAGTCCTATCTCACCAACGTGCCAATATCTTCACCGTAAATAAGCTTGGTGAGATTACCTTTTTTATGTACATCAAATACCCGTAAAGGCATATTTTGCTCCTGACACATAACCACTGCTGTTGTATCCATCACCCCTAAACGCTTATTAATCACTTCATCATAAGTCAGTTCAGAATAAAGAGTAGCATCTGGATCTTTGCGTGGATCAGCGCTGTATACCCCATCGACCTGCGTGGCTTTTAACATAAGTTCTGCGCCAATTTCAACGGCACGTAGGCTTGCTGCAGAATCTGTAGTGAAAAATGGATTACCAGTACCCGCGGCAAAAATGACCACGCGGCCTTTTTCTAAGTGGCGAATCGCTCGACGACGCAAATAATCTTCACATACTTCATCGATACGGATTGCTGACATCACTCGACAGAATGTGCCTTGCTGTTCTAATGCATCTTGCAATGCTAAGGCATTAAGCACGGTCGCCAACATACCCATGTGATCAGCACTGACACGTTCCATTCCATTTGCAGCTAAACCTGCTCCACGGAATATATTGCCACCACCAATGACGATTCCGAGCTCAACGCCTTGGGCATTGAGCTCAGAAATTTCTTTAGCAAAACGAGTAATCACCTCGGGTTGGATACCGTAATCAGCATCGCCCATCAACGCTTCCCCACTTAATTTTAGCAGGACACGCTTATAGATTGGTTGACTTCCCGTTTCTGTCATTGCTTAGTTTCCTCTCGCTTGAGCCATTACTTCTTCAGCAAAGTTATCTTCTTTTTTCTCGATACCTTCACCTACTTCAAAAAACTCAAATGCATCAACAGTTGCATTTTCTTGATTAACCAACTTTTCAATTGTTACATCAGGGTCTTTTACAAACGCTTGACCTAACAAGCTAATTTCGTTGACGAATTTCTTCATCCGACCTTCAACCATTTTCTCAATTATGGCTTCAGGTTTACCGCTATCTTTCGCCTGTGTCGCTACGATATCACGCTCTTTTTCCAACAGTTCAGCCGGAAGATCTGCGCCTGAGATAGCTTGTGGACGACTAGCCGCGACATGCATCGCAATGTCTTTCGCTAACACTACATCGCCACCAGTCAATTTAACCATCGTACCAATACGGTCACCATGACGGTACGAACCAATCACGCCATCATCTGTAGACATTAATGCGAAACGACGTACTAAAATATTCTCACCAATTTTAGCAACCAATGCTTGGCGTACCGTTTCAACACTGTCACCAGCATCATTCATTGGCAATGCCATTAACGCTTCAACATCTTTCGGTTGAGCCGCTAGAACTATTTTTGAGACTTGAGCAACAAAACCAATAAAATCTTCTGCTTTTGCAACGAAATCCGTTTCAGAATTAATTTCCAACATCACCGCTTGTTTGCCATCAGCACTGCTTTCAATCGCGATAACACCTTCTGCTGCAATGCGATCCGATTTTTTATCGGCTTTTGCCAAACCAGATTTACGCATTGCTTCGATTGCAACATCGATATCACCATTAGATTCAACTAATGCTTTTTTACATTCCATCATGCCTGAGCCAGTACGTTGACGTAGCTCTTTTACTAATGCTGCTGTAATAGCCATTTTTCTACCCTTCATTCACTTTTCTATGACGACCTTAACTAATCATTATTTCAGGCCACATATACAACACAGGCCCGCTTAGTCAGCGAGCCTGTTATTACATTACTTGATCGAATTACTCAGCAGCAGCGTCTGTGCTCTCTGCAGCAACTTCAACCAACTCTTCACTCGCATCGCCTGTCGCAGCTGACGCACGACCTTCAAGAACCGCATCAGCCATGCTTGATGTATAAAGCTTGATAGCACGCATAGAATCATCATTACCAGGAATCACATAATCCACTCCGTCAGGATTGCTGTTTGAATCAACGACTGCGATAACAGGAATCCCTAGGTTGTTTGCTTCTTTGATAGCGATACTTTCATGTTCAACATCAATGATGAATAAAGCATCAGGTAAACCACCCATTTTCTTGATACCACCGATGCTTTTTTCTAATTTTTCTTGCTCACGAGTCAAGTTTAAAACTTCTTTCTTTTTCAAGCCTTCTAGCTTGCCTGTCTCCATCATGGTTTGGATCGCATCCAAACGCTTGATTGATTGGCGAACAGTTTGATAGTTCGTCAACATACCACCTAACCAGCGACGATTAACATAAGGCATGCCAGCACGTTCCGCTTCTTCGCGAATAGAATCTTGTGCTGCGCGTTTCGTACCTACAAATAAAACGCGTCCTTTTTTAGAGGCTAATTTACCAGCAAAATTCAACGCATCGTTGAACATTGGCAAGCTGTGCTCTAAGTTAATGATATGGATGTTGTTACGTTTTCCAAAGATAAATGGACCCATTTTTGGATTCCAATAACGTGTTTGGTGACCGAAGTGAACGCCTGCTTCTAACATTTGGCGCATTGTTGTTTTAGCCATTTTTATACCTATAATTTAAGTTGGGGTTAATCCTCCACGTACCCCAGACCTCGACTAAACTTAAGTTGTTACCAAAGTTAGCACCCCGATATCTGTGTCGGCACATGTGTGATATTTGCCTTGATAAGGCGCGCATATTATTTCATATTTTCACACTAAAAACAAAGTTAACGCCGCCGGTCTTGCTTTATCCGATTATCCGTAGCTGGTTGTTTCGCTTAAATTCCGGCAAACTATTGCACATCTAGTTACTTACTTCATCATCAGGGAGCTGAAATTCCAATGGCAGTCAGCATTAAAACAGCAGCAGAAATCGAAAAAATGCGTATCGCCGGCAAGCTGGCCGCAGAGGTACTTACGATGATTGAACCTCATGTTAAAGCAGGCATAACAACAGATGAGCTTAATACAATCTGCCATGATTATATCGTCAATGTACAACAGGCTATTCCTGCGCCGCTAAATTACCACGGTTTTCCGAAATCAATCTGTACCTCGGTTAATCACGTGATCTGCCATGGTATTCCTGGCAACAAAAAACTCAAAGACGGCGACATTATTAATATCGATATTACCGTCATCAAAGATCAATATCACGGTGATACCAGTAAAATGTTTCCAGTCGGCAAGATATCCATCTTAGCTGAACGACTTGCTAACACCTGCCGTGAATCGATGTTAATCGGTATCGCGATGGTCAAACCAGGTATTCAATTAGGTGATATCGGTCATGCGATTCAAAAGCATGCTGAAAAACACAATTTCTCTGTGGTGCGAGAATATTGTGGTCACGGTATTGGCAAGGTATTTCATGAGGATCCACAAGTACTTCATTATGGTTCAGCTGGCACAGGTCTAACACTTGAAGCTGGCATGACATTTACTATTGAGCCTATGATAAATGCGGGTAAACGTGACATCAAACAATTACCGGATAACTGGACGGTGGTCACCAAAGATCGCTCTTTATCTGCACAGTGGGAACATACTCTTTTAGTCACTGACGATGGCCATGATATCCTGACCTTGCGTGACGATGAAGTCATTTAATTTATGTCGACATTAGCTAGCTCTTCGATTTGGCAAATCGGTGATAACCACGTTCCAACTGCAGGTTCAACTGACAGTTATTTCTTCCGTAAAGCGCTAGAGCAAGGTCAAGCCCACCTGCAAACATTATTTACACAAGATGCCGACATCGTTGATCTGGTACAACAACGGGCTTTATTTGTTGATGAAGTATTACAACAGCTCTGGCGACAACATATACCCGTCGATGCCCCGATCAGCTTGCTTGCTGTCGGCGGCTATGGCCGCGGTGAACTACACCCGTTTTCAGATATCGACCTATTAGTCTTACTGGATGAATCCGTCTCATCTCAACCACCAGCAGCCCTATCAGATTTCCTGACTCAACTGTGGGATATTGGCCTTGAAATCGGCCACAGTGTTCGCACCATCCAAGAATGCCGCCAACAAGCAGAGCAAGACATTACCATTGCAACCAACTTGCTAGAAACACGTCTATTGTGTGGTGATACATCTCTGTTTTCGGCATTACAACAGCTGACCGTCAATAATAAAACCTGGGACACAAAACGTTTTTATCATGACAAAAAACAGGAACAAATCACCCGCCACCTGAAATACAACAATACCGCCAATAATCTAGAACCTAATATTAAGGAATCTCCTGGAGGTTTACGAGATTTACAGGTTATCAGTTGGGTCGCGCAACAACATTTTGGTGTTAAAGATCTTCAAGGGCTCAAGGACAAGGGGTTTTTAGCCCATAGCGAATATGAAAACTTGGATAAAGCACAACGCTTTCTGTGGAAAGTCCGTTTTGCTTTGCATAGTCGAGCGGGACGAAAAGAAGAACGCTTGATGATTGAGCATCAACGTGAATTAGCCATAACATTAGCTTATACCGAAACGGATCATCGGCAAGCTGTAGAGCATTTTATGCGTGATTATTATCGCTGTGCTCGTCTAGTCGGACAAATGAATGAATTACTGCTGCAAATTCTAGAAGAAAATATCATTCTTGCTGACGAGCCACGCGATATCACCCCCATAAACCGCCGCTTCCAAAACCATAATGGTTATATAGAAACCATTAACCCTGGAATTTTTGCCTTTCAACCGCTTGCTTTATTAGAGTTGTTTTTAATTTTACAACAACACGCTGAACTTAAAGGTGTACGGGCAGATACGATACGTCAACTTCATGCCCATATTCATTTAATCGATGACAGGTTCAGAGCGGATATCCGCAGTCGCTCGCTGTTTATGGAGATCATTCGTCAACCCGCAGGTGTCACACATGAATTTCGGCGGATGAATAAGTACGGTGTTTTAGGTGCCTACCTAGCCGAGTTTGGGCAGATCGTTGGTCAGATGCAACATGATCTTTTTCATGCCTACACCGTCGATGAACATACCTTATTTCTAGTGAGAAACTTACGCCGTTTTTCCTGCGTGGAATTTAGTGATGAGTTCCCACTGTGTTCTACGATCTTCCAACAACTGCCAAAACCAGAGCTTATCTATATCGCTGGTTTATATCATGATATTGCCAAAGGCCGTGGTGGCGATCATAGTGTGTTAGGGGTAAAAGACGCGAGAGATTTCTGTGAACGACACAGTCTCAGCCGCTATGATTCAGACCTTGTTGCCTTTTTGGTTAGAAACCACCTTGCCATGTCCGCCACGGCACAACGGTTTGATATTGAGGATCCTGACGTTATCAGAAAGTTTGCTAATTCGGTACAAAACGTCGACCGACTTAATTACCTTTATTTACTTACCGTGGCCGATATTCGGGCAACCAATAATAACCTCTGGAATGGCTGGCGTGATTCCTTACTCAAACAGCTGTATCACAGTACCAAACAGTGGCTGGAACACCGTGATGTCCAAGCAAAAAACACCGCGGAAAAAAGTGAACAGAAATATCAACAAGCCTTACAGCGTTTGATATATCAAGGTGTAAACAAAGAAACTATCCTTTCATTGTGGCAACACTATCACGCTGACTACTTCCTCAGACATTCTGTGGATGAAATTGTCTGGCAAACAGGGCTACGGTTAAAAAACATCGACACAGATGCCCTAATAAAAATCAGAAATCATAATGAGACATCCACCCTAGAAATCTTCATCGTCACCGAAAATAAAGCAGGGGTGTTTGCCTCAATAACCGCCTGCATAGAACAGCTTCAACTTGATATATTAGATGCCAAAATTAACACCACCACAAACGGAGAGGCGCTAAATACCTTTATTGTTTATGGTAATGCCAACAGCAATGAAGAGATCGCCCATGCAATAGAACAACGTTTCAATCAACCAGACAATACTTCGGCATACGCGCCTCAACTAGTTCCACGCACCATGAAGCTATTTAACACTAAGCCTACGATAAAGTTCCAGACTAATGAACAACAGCAATATACCGTATTAGAGCTTAATACTCATGATCGGCCAGGTTTGGTATCAGCTGTAGCGCAAGTGTTTTTACAGTGCGAAGTACAATTGATTAATGCCAAACTCACCACCTTAGGTGATCAAGTTGAAGATATCTTTTTAATCGCCACAACGGATAGCGTGCCGCTAAACGCAGAAGAATCCACAAGCTTACAACAAACATTAGTTAAAATTCTCACTCAAGCTGGTCCCAGCTAGGGCTTGCGATTTTTGATATAAAAAAGGCGTAACAGCTACACGCTGCTACGCCTTAATTAGTTATAACAATATAGATTTATTCGATATCAGATACTGTCAATTGATCGGCAAGTTTTGCCAACTTCTTCTCACCAATTCCTTTGACATCAAGCAAAGCATCCAAATTTTGGAACTCGCCTACTTGCTCACGATGGTTGATAATCGCAACAGCAGTCGTTGCCCCGATTCCATTCAACGTTTGAAGTTCTTCCTGACTCGCGGTATTAACATTGATCTTATCAGCTGCAAACGCAAGTCCTGTTGATAAAAACAACGCCACACATAAAGATAATAATAATTTTTTCAACTTCATATCCATACTCCTTGTTCAATTCATATCCATTTAAACAGTCCACCATGGACTGTTATGTTGGAGTGTAGATTACAAGTCATTGCTTTGTAAATAAAAATATTAATCTATCAGCGTAACCCTGTCTAAAATGTAGACTCCGTTGCCTGTGTCATAACATGAGTTATTGCCGTACAAGTCTGATTTATTTCATCATCTGTTAATGTAGGGTGGACTAAAAACATTAAGGCAGTTTCACCTAACTCTTTTGCTATAGGCAAGCTTTCCTTTGGTTGAAAGTCAGTGCTATCAAATGCTTTTTCTAGGTATACCTCCGAACAAGATCCAGAAAAACAAGGGATACCCAAAGCATTTATTTCATCCATGATTCTCGCTCGGTTCCATTCAGGCTTTAACATTTCAGCGTTAACAAAGACATAACATTTATAAGCCGCATGTCTAACCTTATCAGGTACTTCAGGTACACGTAGGGCAATACATTGTCTTGCAGTATCCCAAATTCGATTCGCATTAGAAAGACGTTTGCCAGTCCAACTTGCTAAGCGTTTAAGCTGAATTCGCCCCAATACTGCTTGCATTTCAGTCATACGCCAATTGGTTCCAATGGAGTCATGCAGCCACCTAAATCCAGGTGGATGTTTTTGTTCATGGACTAACTGCCAAGATTTTCCATGATCTTTATATGCCCACATTTTTGACCAGAGCTCTTTATCACTAGTGGTTACCATACCTCCCTCACCACCTGTCGTCATAATCTTATCCTGACAAAATGAAAAAGCAGCTATATCACCCAACGATCCAACTTGCTGTCCATCGTAAGTAGCACCATGCGCTTGGGCACAATCTTCGATAACTTTAATGCCCCGCTGTGCTGCAAAAGCCATAATTTCATCCATATCACATGGCCAGCCGGCAAGGTGCACCGCAATTATTACTTTTGTTTTTGGTGTAACTACTTTTTTAATACTATCTAATGTTATGTTTTGACTGTCCTTATCGACATCAGCAAAAACAGGTATTGCTCCACGTACAATAATTCCGCTCGCTGTGGCGATAAAGGTTCGACAAGTTGTAATTACCTCGTCTCCCGTACCAACGCCAAGTGCGTAAAGAGCCAATTCTAGTGCAACAGTGCCATTGGCTACAGCAATGCCATATTTACAACCAACGTAATCCGCATATTCACCTTCAAATAATCGACCATGTTCGCCAGTCCAATAATTAACTTTCCCTGAACGCAAGGCATTTCCAACAGCCTCTACTTGTTCATCATCAAACTCTGGCCACGACGACATTGGTTCAGTTCGTATACCCATAATCAGCTAATCACCTTAGCTGGAGTACCTACTACCGATACATTATCAGCAACATTTTGAAGCACTGTAGCTCCTGCACCAACAATTACATTTTTTCCAATTTTTACATTAGGACAGATAACGGCTCCGGCACCGATTAACGTTAAGTCTCCTACAGAAACACCACCACAAATGGTTGAGCCAGGTGCAATATGAACTGCATTTCCGATAGTACAATCATGATCTATCGTTGCACCGGTATTAATAATTGTATTATTAGCAATCACCGTATCTGAGTTCACCACACTCCCGGCCATAGCAACACTTCCATCACCAATAGATACACCTTGAGCAAGTTGGACAGACGGATGAATAATAGCTTTAGCAAGAGAAAAGCCATTCATTGTTAACCAATGCTCGACATCATTTCTCACTCGATTATCACCAATAGCAACCACACATTGCTTAACGTTTTGAAATTTCAACTCTTCTGTATTGCCAAGAACTTTATAGTTACAGATGTCTTGGCCACTTAGTGCAGGATTATCATCAATCAAACCCGCGATCAGAAATTGACCTTGCTTTTCGATCAGGTCAATGACCACTTTTGCATGACCACTCGCTCCCAAGACAATAATATCCATCTTTTGTAATTTAATATCCTGCTGACTCATTGCTTCCCCTGAGAGTGATTAGACTGCCCCTGAAACTTATCCATTGTCACATTTCCTTGCTGACTAACGCCTTCAGAGGAAATTACTTTTAACAATGTCATCCATAGAATTTTCATATCCAGCCAAAAAGATTGATGTTCAACGTACCACACATCGTAGTTAAACTTATCTTCCCAGCTAATCGCATTTCTTCCATTGACTTGTGCCCAACCAGTGATTCCTGGGCGTACGTGATGCCGTCGAGCTTGTTCCTCAGTGTAGAGAGGCAAGTATTCCATTAACAACGGCCTTGGACCTATCAAACTCAAATCGCCTTTCAACACATTAAACAATTGAGGTAGTTCATCTAGACTAGATTTTCGCAAAAAAGAGCCCATCTTTGTCATCCTCGCTTCATCTGGCAACAACACACCATCCAAATCATATAACAATGACATCGTTCTAAACTTATAGATATTGAATGGCTTTTCAAACAAGCCTGGGCGTTGTTGACAAAAGACTATTGGCCTTCCCAAATAACACCACACCAATAATGTAACAAGAAAAATAACAGGCCACAGTAAACTAAGAGCCATTAAAGCCATGAAAAAATCGAATACTCTTTTCATATTCTTGCCTGATAATAGTCAAGCCATGCTGTGGCTAGAGTTTCACTGCTAAACTGTGCCAAAACTCTTTTCCTTGCATTAGCCCCTAGACTTTTTCCCAACTCATTATCACTGAGAAACTTCATCATCTGGATTAACAGCTCTTCAACATTCCCGGCTTGAAACAATAAGCCACTATGACCATCAGCAATCGCATCTTCGACGCCATAGATCCTCGAACCAACAGTAGGAATTCCAACAGCAGCAGCTTCAATCACGACACTTCCAAAACCTTCTCGATAGCTGGGTAGACACAATACATCTGCCGCAGCCATATACTCTTCAGGCTGAGAAGAAAATCCAATAAAATTAACTCGCTCTAAACTATTACCTAATAATAATTCCATCTCTGGCTGTATACCTACCTCATCAGGACCAACGATTAATAAATGCGCACGATTATCCTTTATCTTCGAAAAAGCTGTGGCTAAATCCAATACCCCCTTATCTCGGTTAAGACGGCCAATAAATAGAAATACAACATCACGCTCATTAATGGCAAGCTCTTGTCTAAGTTTTGATCGGGTTGGTTTATCCGGTTTAAAACGAGCCGTGTTCACACCGGAGATAGAGCCTTTTGCCAGCACCGATGACTTGACCGAGTTAACAACTCGCTCATCTAACAGAAATTGACGTTGAGAAGCGCTATCAACCAATATATCGGTAGAAAATGATGCAATCAGTCGATCCATCAGCTTGAAGACAAACCGAGAGAGCCCGCTATGCGTAACCCACACTTGTCCAGTAAAAATATGAATTCTAGTACTTACTCCAGCAAAGAAAGATGCTAGCATCGCAAGTAAACCTGCCTTTGGCGTAACTGAGTGAACGGCTTTGAAGTGATTCGCCCTAAAAATTCTAATTAATTTATACAGGGTAAATAAATCATGAAACGGCGAAATTTTTCGTACGATAGGTACGGTCAGAATTGTTAAGTTACCTAACTTTTCAGAGATATTTTCAGACGTGTCATTTACCACAATAGACACATGATAATGCTTACTCAGCTTTATTATGGGCTCTAACAAAAAGGCATTTACTGTCATTGCACTAGAAACAACAATACAAATTTTCTCTTTCAATTAGTCAACCTTCAATAGTCTCTTGCCACTTACACTACATCAGCGAACACTGGGGCACATCATTAAATCGCTTCATTAGCATTTAAAATCTAATGTTATATAAACATTCACAATATTTCTACTTAGCTTTTAATTTAAATTACCTTCACCAGAAGCATCCATAGTCCAGACTTCAATCATTCCTATATACACTAGAGCCACCCCCCATAGGTAGGGAGACTGAGAACTGAGAGCGATAGTAAAAAAACCTATTAAACCTATAGTCAAACCCTGAGTCGGAGCATCAGTAGCTTTGAGACCTTTCACAATAGCCATCACCATCATATATAGTATTAATGAGCCAACCACAATGCCAGACTCAATAAACCAAATGAAAACTGAACCTGGATCGGTTCTTATATCCCAACCACCATCATAAACAGAAGTGACAACTCTACCTAAGTCCATAAGACTACCGGGACCGTATCCTAGAAACCAATTTCCAGCATAAAACATGTGCTGAAATAGAGCCAAATTATTATCAAACCTTGCCCCGAAAGAACCTCTACCATCAACCAGATAAGTTGCAAAATGGATCCACGAAAAATAATCGTTACTGATAGGAAAAAACACTGCTATCAAATAAAGCATCAGCATCAATATACCAATCAACCACCAACCTAATTTACTAGTTGATTTATACGTCATGACAATAACAATAGCAAAAGCAAAAGCAAAAGCAGCCATAATCGCCGAAACACATTGAGTCGCAAATAGAACCACTATAAATAAAATAGAAAAAAACATCTTAAAATAACGATTATATTGCGCGCCCAACACTAAAAAAACTGGTCCAAATAGAGCTAACGCTAGGGCCAACGACTGGACATAACCATATGGTCCTACTGGCATTAACCAAAAGCG
This sequence comes from Methylophaga sp. 42_25_T18, assembly GCA_002163085.1. GTDB lineage: Bacteria > Pseudomonadota > Gammaproteobacteria > Nitrosococcales > Methylophagaceae > 41-12-T18. The sequence goes on from MAAJ01000008.1 coordinate 203,790, forward strand.
TTTCAGGTGTAGGAATATATCCGTCACAGATTTATCCCAAGTAGGTCTATTTAAAATCAAATTTTCCTGAAGAATTAATTCGATGCTTGTCCACAAGATTAGAATGGTGCCGATAACTAACAAAGTTGTAATGAATTCATGCTTCGTGCATCCCTCTTCACTTAAAATAAATAAGGTAATGAAGGCGAAGCCAAAAAACAAAAAAGTATCTCCAATAACCCACAAAAACGAGGCTCCGGGTGACTCAGAAAAAATAGCCGATACTGAAATCATTATTATGATAAAGGCCAGAAACTGCCTAGTTTTAAACCTTTCACCTAAAACAGATGCTATGGATGGACGTTTTACCACCAAATACATACAAAAAGTGATAAAAAGCAAAATAGTTGAAATTCGTGGTAAATCTAGGCTGGGCAGACCAAATGGATGCGCTATGCCCACGCCTTGAGGGAGAAGAACAGATAGGGAGAACCATAAAAGGGTAATATTTTTCCAAGGGATATTATTCATATATTTGACTGTTATTTCTCTAAGTGTTCGATATAGTGGCCATATAATACAACTCAAAGATAAGATCAGTAAGACATTTTTCTAAGACATTTTTCTTCGAGAGTTTTGAGGTTTGAAATCATACCCATAAGTTCGTAATTAATTTAAAAAACCTAAATTTTTAATAGATGGATATTTATTCCGCCTTCACAAACTTGTCAATTTCATCAGGTACTGAAGTACTGAGATAAAACCCCAGTTTTCGTTCAAGTTTAGATGTTGGATAACTTGTTCTTGATACAAGCGCATCTATTCTCTCTTTTGTAAGTGGTAAAGCCACAAAATGAGACATTATCTGAGTTGCAAGTCTAACCAATGACTCTGGAAACCTGAGCCAAGGTTGCTTTACATTATGTGAGCTAGCCATACCTCCTATCAATTCTTCTAGCTGGCAATCATTAGATATATTAAATATTTCTCTCTTCGCACCTTTTGCATGTCCGCAATTAACGAGCAATTCAACCACATCGTTGACATGTACATAAGTAGCAACAGGTGACAGATAGCCGATGTGAAAATATAGGCCTTTTTGTACAACTTTAGCCAGCTCACGCAATGTTTTATTTGGCATGCCTATTCCGAAAACATTGCTAGGTCTAATAATTGTGTAACTCATTAATCCTCTAGCCCCGGCTCGCATAACTAATTGATCTGATTTCGCTTTGGTTTCCTCGTACTCTCCTTTCGGTCTAACAGGAGAATCTTCTGTCACGGTACGTTCTTCATTAGCTTTAAGTGTCGGCGGCCCATAAACACCAACACTGCTTAACTGTACCCAATGTATTGGCTGTTTTCTTTGTTTAGATTTCTTTAATACAGCTTGGATAAGCCGTTGCGTCCCATCAACATGAAGAGCTTTCATCAGTTTCGTATCATGAATTTCTCCAGCACAATGAAAGACAACATCACAGTTAGATATAAACTGCTCTAACGCACAGTCCACGGCAGTTAAGTCACCTTTTACTAGTTTTACCATCGCGGGGAAAACATCATTATCTCTTCGAGATAGAACTGTTACGTCATACCCCTGCATAATCAGTTCATCAACAAGTCGCCTTCCGATAAATCCATTTGCTCCAGTTACACAGACTTTCTTCATCTTTTTCATAAATTACAATTGTGAACTTTCAAGTTAAAACTGTGTTTTTTTAATTAACAATTAAAATCATTTCTTGAACCCATCTCGTATGCCTAAAAAATACCCTTTTAGTGGCCAGAAAGAATGAGTCAAAACTGTCTTAAATAGCGATTCGAAGAATAGCCCCAACAATAACCAAGATAAGCTGGATTTTGCTCTAGTCCAGTTACGCCTGTGTTTATAATATTTTATATACTCTGACAATTTACGACGATGCCTAGGCGCAAGAGACTCACGGTTTACTGGAGAGCAGTTATGTACAAGTCGAGCGTTGGGGTTGATATAAAGGTGAGGCCCAAAATGCTTCTCAACGCGAGTAGAAAAATCAATATCTTCCAACATGAAATAACCATTGGTAGGATCAAACTGCACAGCAGAAAAAACTTCCTGTCGCCAAGCCGATAAACCACCAGATATCATTTTGCTCGCCACTAACTGATGGCCACGCCCTTCCATCTGACCATAAATAGCAACACGTTTATCTCTAAAAATCCCACGATGAAATAAAGTAAATATAAATTTGTGAGCAAATGCCTGCTTTGGCATATTCGTTACTATGCCACAGCAGCCTATCATATCTGGATGCTCATTAAACCCTTTCATAATCTGTTCTATAAAGTCATGTTCTAGAACAATATCATCTTCAAGAAAGCAAACAATGTTTCCATTAGCTTGACTTGCTGCAACTCGTTTGGCCTCAACAAGGCCTGAAATCCTAGGTTCATGAATATAGTTCAGCCGAACATCATCACGGCCTTTCATTAATAAACCGACCTGAGACTTCGACTTATCATCTACACTTTGATCAACAATAATTAGCTCCTCAGGTAAGCATGTCTGACTCAATATTGATATCACTGCTTTGCTGAGGTCGGCGGGTCTATTCAGTGTGGGTATTACTGCTGTGAACATATATATTACTTTTTTAATTACTAAAGAGACGAGTTTAAATTATCTAGCTTAGAATGTTCAAACTCAGCTTAACTCCCCACAGAGAAGCTCGACTTCGGCTAGCCCTGCAATCTGAACTTCTAGAACATGATTCCAACTAGGATTAGATTCAAAAATATTCAACCTTAAAATACAAGAAATTCGCCGACAAATCTCTGTGTATGCAAAAATTGCGACCGATTTAGGAGATAAATCTAAATCAGGTAAAAACAAAAGCGCCCCTTCTAAATAGTCATAAACCAAAGCTCGCTTTTCTTTCTGCGACATATTATTACCATTTCTACTCACGATCTGTCGTAATAATTTATAAGCACTAAAGCCAAGCATCATTTTAAGAGGAGCATGCATCAAAGAATCAAAATCCAGAAATATAGGCTCACTGTTCCCACTCATTATTACGTTATGAGGGTGGATGTCAATATGTACAAGTCCATGCTTGCTTTGAATAAAGTCATCTTGATAACTAAGAACCTGGGCCCACGCTTTGTTCAATATAGTATTATTATTAACTAATAAACTGCGGTGTTCAGTAGGAAATTTAGACAGTATTTTTTGGGATTGAGAAATTACATCATTAAATACTTCTTTATCAGTACTAGATAAATGAGGATATTTTCTATTAGGTTTTAACTCATTTGGTGCCAAGTTCAGCTGGGCATGAAACTTTCCTACGGCTTCTCCAACCTTTCGTATTTCAGGGATGTCTATACCCGGAAAATAACCTCCGTCAATAAAACTCAACAGGCTTATGTACTTGCCATCATCACACCGGCATATATATGTTTGACTTTGCCCTTTATGAGGAAATGGACACGATACTTGATTCATATATAGCCAAGCCATCAAGGCATGTTGTTTCTCTATAGCCTCTAGTTCTCTTTCACTCAGATCATCAAAAACTTTTAGTATAAATTGCCCTTTATCTGTGTCTATTCGAAAGTTATTGGAGTTAAGCTCAATTCCTCCAAATTTCCTAACCCTAGTTATTTCGGCATTCAAGGAATCATAGTTTACTTTAAAAACCTTTTTTATTTCTTCTGCTTTTTCAATTCCAACATCCGAGAAAACAGGTTTTATTTCAGAAAAAATATCTGGTTGAAAAGGCTCGATCATTGATCTAAAAAATCCCTTTGGTGAGACCGCCATCAACCATAATTGTGGTACCAGTGATATATCGTGCTCGCTCCGAAGCTATGAATACCAACATATCAGCAAACTCTCTCGGATCAGCAAACCTACCAATCGGAATCATTGACTGACTTGCCTGTAAGACTTCATCATAAGTCTGACCTTCCATCTCAGCAGCAGTAGTTAATAATCCGTGCAAACGATCGGTTAGTACCCCGCCAGGGCACAAAGTATTAACTGTTACGCCATACTCTGCCAACTCTGAAGATATCGATTTCGCAAATGCTGAAACACCCGCTCTGGCAGTAGCAGACAGTACCATCTCAGGTGATGGCTCTTTTGCCAATGTAGACGTAATATTAATTATCCGGCCCCACTTATTTTCAATCATTTTAGGTGCAACAGCTCTCGTAAAGCGAATAACGCTCTTTAAATTTTGTTCTATTGCTTCATCCCATGCGCCGTCATCTTGATCTAAAAAAGAACCCATAGGAGGGCCACCAGCATTGTTAACTAAAATATCTACTCTACCCCACTTATCCAGTGCTAACTCTACAGCTTTTGATGGTAAATTCTGCTCAATAACATTGCCAGGAAATATTTCTACTTCAACATTTGTTTCAGTTAAAATTTCTGCTTTTGCCAGAACTAACTTATCTTCATTTCTAGAAATCAAAATTAAATTTACCCCTTGGCGTGCTAACTCTATAGCTGAAGCCAAGCCCATACCCGAACTAGCGCCTGTGACAATCGCCACTCGACCTGCAATTTCATAATCTACCGACATAATCTATCTCATTTAAAAATTTGGAAAATAACCTATTTGTCTAGCATCATCAGACAACTCTCTCATGTACTCAACTAAATGAGGTAATACACTCTCTGCCATAGGAATAATGAACTGATCAATTTCATCTAAATAGGCCTCGCGAACATCTTTGTCAGGGTTAAGCCCTAACATAAAAATATTATCTAGCTTATCAAGTACCTTTACTATTTTCATCCCTTTATAGCCGGCATTAATTTTTTGATAATAGTCTGCTTTATAGACTGGATCTGACTGCTGTTTACGATCAACTGTTAACGTGGATATAGAATTAGATACCTGTTTACCAAACTTCTCTTCAAGTTCATGCAGATTCCCTCCCCCAACTTCTAGAACATTGTGTAATAGCGCAATAATAATACTATCGATATCAACGGGAGGAACTAGCCCCATGGCCATTTCTGCAACCCGTAGTGGATGCACCAAATATGTACTCGAACTTAATCCAACATGATCATAATCAATATTTATTGCATACTGGTATGCCTTATATACTCTCTGATAATCATCACCATCAAATCTCACTTCGATAAATTTCAAGAAACTAACAGTTGCTCCCTTGCCTTCATTCTTCAAAGCATTAAGGCGAAGTGTTCTTTCATTTTGAATTGAACTTAATTCATATGTCATGTTTTACATCAAACCCAATATTTATGGCACTCTCATGCTTGCTTAGTGTCAGTGTCTTTAACCACTGTCGAAGTTCGTCTTTGCCTGATAACAACTCAACTCCATGAGCATCCGTTTTATTTTTTTGAATAAACCCATTGGGGTCATAATATATAGAAGGTTTATTCTGATCTTTTCCTAGCAATGCGGTAGAAGTAAATGGTATAGATATTACTGCACAACAGTTTTCAATTACATGTGAGGCACTCACTTCTGGCTCAATAAGAACGAGATTTAGTGAAGACGACATTTCTCCCACTAATTTTTCGTATTTTGGGTGCAGCAATTTCCCTATATTGCGTTTGCATTTTAATGCTAAATTAAAATTACTTTCAGCCAATACTTCATAAATATCGATTAAAAATTGATTAGTGGTATGTGGCGTATAATATTCCGAATCTGCACCCAGAGCTTGGAAAAGAGAATCTCTGATTGGTTGAACATCAAACACCGCAATAGTGTTTGCGGGAAGAGGAGGTAACTCTTTGTCATTTGAATTGAACCAAATAGTGCCGACCACCGACACCTGAGCTCTACTTCCAACCTCATTTCTCAGGAAACTGACCTGATAATTATCCCAAACTAAATAATGTGGCCAACTAGCGGCTTGCCATCCATATGTGACACCTTTATTCCCATCACTTCTTCTAAACTGCTCCACATTCGTTGAGTAAAAGTAAAATAATATTCTTGCACCCAGTTTTTCCGCATCATATGTCCAAAGTGGGCGATAAAACCAATTTGAGTTATTAAACAAATAATCTTGAGCTAATTTTTCAGGTTTCTGCAGCCTGACCATTGCAGCCAAGGTTGCTTCATGCAAAATAAATGCATGCCACCAACGTCCGCGAAGAAAATCTAAAAATGATAATCCTATAGCCTTGAGCCCCCAAATTACAAATAATAAAGAGGATAAGTCAGAAATTGGAGGTATAGGACTAGACCTATATTTAATACCTACACCATCAATTAAAGTCGAATCGCTAACACTAATTACTCCATGATATAAATTATTTATAGCTGAGCCAGACCCCATTCTTTCGTAATACCAAGACAAAATATCGTAACTTTTACCAGCTTTATTTCTATTAGGTAGGTTGCCTTTAGATATAGATAAAAAATAGGCATGTTTACTATCCGGCTCTACTCGTTCTAACTTAATAACAGCCAAAAAATTTGTATATATATGCTTAAAAAAAGTTGTCAGCCCATAAGCAATGAGTAGAAGCACATAGCATTTCCATAGTAGTGAAGATCTGAACTTTGCAACTCTAATACCATGCTCTTCTAGTTTAGTTTGCCATTCTCTAGGCATGGGATGAATTAACTTAGAACTAGCGTTTGCTTTCCCTTCATATAACAATATGGATTTATTTAAGCTTGTTCCTCCAATTCGGAGTAATAAGTACTGCCTTATTACTTGTTCTCCCATCCCCGTTCCAGCACCAAAAATGTGTTGAGACAATCGATCCTGACACTGTTCAATAACAGTATTTGTCAAAGCTTCTTTAATATTCGATATTTTCGCCAACTGACCTGACTGTTTTAATAATCGAAATCCACGCATCATTCGTCGTAATCGTGCACGTTCTCTACTGCGAAAAATGTTAGTTATAATTGGTATATTCATCACAGGTTTAAAGTCAAAAACTACTCATAAAATTTATAGGATTGGCGTACCGAAAATTCATGTCTACCAGCTTTTTAGCGTACTTTAAACAAAGGTTCGAGAGTGTCGCATTTCAGTAAACTCTCGAGCGAATGTTCTTTAATCGCATTAACGAGCAATGGAATGACTTCGTCGTAAGCACTAAAAAGCAGTTCCAAGTCCTGATCACTATGAGCATAACTCATAATATGAACTCCAATTGTCAAAATCCCTCTCGCCTGCATTTCTTGCATAAACAATGTTTTGATCTGCCATTGAGTATATGGAGCCACATCAGAAATTAATAAAAAGCTCCATACTGGGTCACCCGTTATCTTAAAGATATTACCTGCCGCATATTTTGAAATTGCTTCTGTTAAAAAAGCTACTATTTTCTCTCCTTGCTGCCTCATCGTTGCTATAACAGGTTCCTGTTGTAGTTTGTTCATAGTCGCTAACGACGCTGCCAGTGAAAGTGTTTCCCCACCGAAGGTCGATGAAAAAAAGATCTCCTCCATGAGTTGCATAATTTCTCTTTTCCCAGCTACAACAGAAACTGGATAACCATTTGCGATGCCTTTACCAAAAGTTGCTAGATCAGGAATAACATCAAAAAGTTCTTGCGCCCCGCCATTTGAGAAACGGAAACCTGTAACGGTTTCATCAAAAATCAGTACTGCACCATTGGCATGTGCTAACTGTTTAATGCCTTGCAAGAATCCAGGAGTAGGCTCAACAACATTCATCGGTTCCATAATGACTGCAGCAATCTCACCGGAATGTTCCTGAAAAAGTTTCGCCAAAGAATCAAGATCATTATATGTAAATGTATGGGTCAGATTCTTGGTTGCCAAAGGCACACCAAGATCACGTGGTGTCGATCCAATATACCAATCTTGCCAACCGTGATAACCACAGACAGCCACATGGTCCCTACCAGTATATGCACGAGCCAGCCTTATTGCCCCTGTAGTAGCATCCGAACCATTCTTCCCAAAACGGACCATTTCTGCACAAGGGACCATTTCACAAATCTTTTCACTCACTTCCATTTCTATAGGATGTGGAAGACTGAATAAAACACCATCTTCTAGCTGTGCTTTTACCGCCGAAGTTACATCCGTATCGTTATAACCTAGCGATACCGCCGCAAGGCTACTAGTAAAATCTACATACTCATTATCATCTACATCCCAGACATGACTGCCCTTCCCTCTAACAATGAAATATGGTGATGCTCCATAAGGGTATTGCGTTTTACTTTTACTATAGGTTTGACTGCCTAAAGGTATCGTCTTTAAAGCTCTTTCGAGTAAAGCTTCTGAACGCTGATAGCGCTGAGACATTATAGTGACTCTCCTAGTATTAAATTTTTCAATCTATTTTTTAAAGCCAATTTAATGGGTTCAATAATTGAACATCATTAGTGGCAAGTGAATCAGGGAAGGGTATATCTTTGTACTCAGATGCGAAAACAATTTCTTTTAACTGCATTAAACTATCCACACCAACTATTACACGATCTATTTCCGTATTTGATAAAGTAAATGCCAAACACCCTTGTAATGGCGTCAGCTCCACACTTTTTAGCCAAGACTGCCATAGTTCCCAATGAGGTTGCCATTGCTTAAAAAATTCCGACCTTTTTGAATTTTCCATCAAAAGTAAGCCCTGAAGGAAGATAGACCTCACATGGACCTCCACCCCTAACTTATATAACCTCGACATCCAGCCTGATGTTGCTAACCTTCGGTCAAAGACATTATATGGTGCTTGAACAATGTCAACTTGATAGTGAGGCCAAATAGTATCTAACTCATCCGGTGTGTATATTGAAATACCGATCTTATCGATATATCCCTGCGCTTTAAGCTCACATAACGAGCGAAATAATGCTTCTCCGTGAGCACCTTCAAGTTGTGAAGGCTGATGAATCAATAACCCATATAACTTTGTAAGGTTTAAACGTTTTATTGATGCAAAAACAGTTTCTTTTACCCATAAACCAATATCGCCACATGACTTAGGAATTGCAGGCAGCTTTGATATTACTCTCCAAGATGTTACCCCCATCTCACCGAGTATTTTTTCACTATCGCCATAGGCAATCGCTGTATCAAGCGTATCTATCCCTTTATTAGCAGCGTAATGCAATATTTCAGATGCTTCATTAAATTCAATTTTTCCCAGTTGATTTGCTACGCCATAAGGAAGACCAAACTGAACTGTACCTAGAGCTAATTTCAAAACTATATCCCAAATAAGTGATTAAATTTAATGCTAAAAATTTAGAAATGATCTGGGCTTGAAAAATTAACTGATTCACATGGTGCTAGATAACTGTTCTGATATCTTGAAACTAGCCGTGCCCCAAGCAACCTTGCTGTAGTTTCTACCCCTAACTTTTTTTGTGGTTCTGTTAACTGAACTGTCACGTCGTGCCCATCCCACTCCCAGCAAAGTCCATCGACTCTTTCCTTTAGGGGTTTTAATCCTAATTTAATTGCATTTCGTTTTAACTTGTCCTCAAATTTTCGGTAAACTTTTTTTTCATTTAATATCCCTAGCATATGACCGCCATATTCACATTCTCGGTGTGATACGGTTATATCTAAAGAAGTCAACTCTCCCACTATCGGATGTTTTTCAGGCAGCTGCATATCTAAAAAACCCTTCTGCCCCGCAAGTAAACCAATAATAGACATCACATCATAGTTTTCCTTAGGTTCAAACGCCAATTCCATTATCAACTCATCGCTTATTACCGCATATCCTATTATATTTCCATCATCACAAATAGCTTTGATAGCTATACTCTGACACTTGAATTTTTCAATAAGAAATTGCCAGTAATCATAAGACCGTTCGATATAACCGAAACAATTACCGTAAGATAATGCATGCCATTGTTGTATGGCATGAAGGTTACTTGATTCTACATCTTTAAGCGTGACCGTCTGACGCTTTGCTGTTGTCACTGATGACATAGAAACTCTAATATTGTTATAGCTAGACAGCCCCCAGATACCAAATTTCGGATAGTAATGATCTAATGCTCGGCGAGCGAATAATAGAACAACTTCACATCCGAGCAATTTAGCTTGCTCTAAAGTTGCCTCCATCAATGAAAGTGATAGTTTTTTTCCTCGATATTCTTCGGCAATACATACGCTACTAACTCCGGCACAATAATAAGAGTCAATGCCAAAATACAAATTGCGAAAAACCAGTCTAACTGTTCCGACAACCCTATCTTCTGAAGCTACCACTATGATATTTTCTAGCTTAAGACTACCATTTTCATTCCATAAAAAATCTTTAAACTCCGTTATTTGATCTCGTGTTTTATTTGGAGTCAAAGGAGAAAAAGTTTTAACGGCTAAATCACGCGCTGCAATCATTTCTTCTTTATTACGGGCAGGGCCAATATAGATCGTCATTGCAATATTTTCCTAGAACTCTCTAACAATTCACAAGGAATGTCTTGATGTACATATAAGGGAAACAACCGAACAAGTTCACTGTTTTGATCTTCGTTAAACTTTTCAAATGTTCGATACCCAGCAGAAAAGCCTTTTTCTATTAATAATTTTGCTTTCTCTTCAGAAACTTCAATAGGAATAACTGACGGTAAACGACTATCAGGTAACTCTAGCCACTCAGGTAATAAAGATTGAACAATTTGTATACGCTCACGACGAGCATGTTCTATTTTATCCCAGCTTTCAAGGCCGTATAAAATGTCTCCAGTTGCCCATTTTGGTAAAGGGCCACCTGCTGACTCGGCAGAAAACCAAAGTGATTCAAACCTAGGCCAATAGCTAGCTAGCAGTTTAAGCAACCAACGCGGCTGTGTATTTAGTTTATTATTATCTCGAAGTGCTTTGATGTCTTCCGCTGATTGTTCATCACGACACCACACCACACCACCACCAAGACTACCTATTAATTTAGGTAAAGACCAAATTTCATACATCCCATTCAAAGGAAATAATTCACTCCCAGGATGACAGAAGCTATCAACAGCATCTTCAATAATTCTTGTATTTAAACTTGTGCGCTGTTGAATATAACCCCACTGATGATAAATCAAACTTATATTGTCGTGCTGGCTTAATTCTGCAGGTATTGGGGTTGCGACTCTCCCCACAGACTCGATAACACAGTGGCTAGCAAAAGGGAAAATTCCCACATAATCCGGTCGGGTAAGCTTCTGAGCCATCAAGGCTAAGACTATTCCAACCCTTGCACTCGATACAATTACAGGCACTCCAGAGCTATATCTCTGTTTTAATAATAACTCTATATCCGAAGTAGTTCCTTTTTTTAATCCTCTGAACCCTCCTCGAAGGTAACGAGATTTTGGCCATAGAAAATAGTTTTCAGACATATTATGAATTTACTTCTAAATTTACTCTAGCCATAGTGTTTCCACCAAAACCTCTCTTAAAAGCACTTATTGATAACTCTTTTTCAGTTGGCTCTTGCCGCTCTCCTGAAAAACGTTGACCTGCAAGATCAAACCATTTGCATCCAATACTCTGTGCATGTAGAACAGCTTCCCAAATTACAACATGAGAAATTGGTTTATTAAATAACTCACGTTTTGAAGCACTCACGCCATAGAAGCAATAGTCCAAGCTGTGTGAGAACAAAGCAGCAGAGACTAAATCTTCTCCCAAATAGCCAAAGACTAGGAAGGCTTCTCCTCCCTTGATCATTTCGAACTGAGCATCCCAACTCTGTTGGTTACGCGTTTCACGGCCTGCAGCTTCTATGTGTAATTCACGAAATATCTTCAAAGAATCAATTGTGACAGTTTTATTATCAATGACACGCAGGTCTAAATTTTTCTTCCCCCAATTAACGCCCCAACGACAACCTTTTGTCATCTGCTTAAAGAGTATGCCCGGATCAGTCCTAAGATCAACAACCTGAGTCCACTCAATATCTGATCGTGCTCCCAATGAAAGAAGGAACCTACCTACAGAGCTAATACTTCCTTCATCAGATAAAAACTCTGAGTGTGTCCAGTTCCAAAGCTCGGACGAAGTCATTAGCGACTCCATTTCCTTCTTAACCAATTTCCAAGCTTGTGAGCTTACATCTATTTCTTCATTAAGAATAAATAGAGTGGGCAAGTTAAAAACAGAAAAAGATGTTGTTCCTGATGAGTCAACGTTTGATGTAATCATCATTCCAGCTAGCGGCCCATTCTGACCTTCTACAATAAATGAGCAGTCTTCATGTTGCTTATCATCGTTATATGCCGAATAAAATGAGCGATTAAATTTTCCATATAATGGATAACGTCTCGCTCCATTTTTCCATAACTCATCCCATAACAGTTCAAAGTTATCGCTACCTACTCTTATGACTCTCATCTATCTTCTACTTCTTTTTCAATAATCAAGATGCAAGCCTCGATAGATTACTTCAGCAAACAGCCAATCATCCTCATTATCTATATCAACTGATCTACTCTTAGGCACTTCATACCCCACAAAAGCCTCATCATCTCCTGCACCCTCTGCCATCAAAATTTTATTCTCAGGAAAGAAACAAAACATTCCCACATCAAAATATTTGTCTCCAAGGTCCTGAGACCGAATTGAAAACTTACCGGGCTGTAGAGGAGAAAGAATACCATTATCAGAACGATCAAATGCCCACTCTACTGGCACAGGATAAGGAGATACGGCTAAAACTTGTTTCCGTGATTCAAATTGTTCCATTAAAGCTGAAGCTCCAATTAAATCACTGGAATCTATCAGTGGTGCGCAAGGCATTATTAATACGACTTCGTCAAAAAAATGCCCTCTTTCACGATACTGTTCAACAACATATTTAAGAACAGGGACTATCGGTGTATGGTCATCTGCTAAATCTGCCGGCCTCATGAAATCTATATCAAACCCTAGCTCAACAACTTTCTCTGCAATGTTTCTACTGTCCGTTGATACATGAATGCATTCAAACAAGCCTGATTTGCGTGCAGCATCCAGGGCATATGCAATCATAGGTTTCCCACAAAAGTCACGAATATTTTTATTCGGAATCCGTTTTGAGCCTCCTCTAGCTGGAAGGATAGCGATTCTTCTTGTCAACTGCTTTGCCTTTTTTCTTTAATTGCTATTAGTCATTTAACGACTTCTTTTTACGCTTTCTACCACTTCTTATTAATTCTAATGAGTGTTCAAATCCACAATTGAATAACATATCAAGAATACTCATATGACTCAAAAACTCTCCAAACATTTGCTCATAAACCGGGTGCTCAAACTGCTGGTAATACAACTCTATTCCTTCACGAGAAATTGCCCCTCCTGGTGTGTGCTGCTCTAAATATGCAGCAGAGCCAACGGGAGACAAATACTGGCCAGCTTCAAGCTTATTACATATATCGACCAACCTATCATCTTTCACACCATCAATCCCGCTCATCTCTGAAGACAATACAAAGTTAGTATCAATACCCAACTTAGATGAAATTGATTTAATCAGGGAAATATTAAAAGTACTTAACATTTGTTCTTCAGATAAAATCAGCGACTCAACATACGGATAAACTGAATCAAAGTATGCTGACTTTCTATAATTACTATAAATACTTTTTAAATGTTTTTTTGTCCATGGGTGGTTTAAATTCAGTTCAGCCTGATCAATCATTGTCTCCATTCGGCCATTGGGCAGCTTTACACTTAGACTTAGCATAAGCGCACCACTCGCTGATTTAATTCTGTTGCGGACATGCCAATCACTTTTTTCTAACTTTACATCATCCAAAAATACAAACGTATCAACGCTATCGATCAAGTCAAAATATCCACACCATGGAAAATATGTGGGTTGCATAACAGCACAAATCACTTCATAGCATCCTTATATAAATACAGCGTATATTCAAATGGAATACTGTTTTTCTTGACTAAATAATCGTGCTTTAAAGCAACTCTAGGAGTTATATTTCTCTTACAAAAATCAAATATATCTAGAGGGTTAGAATAAAAAAGTTCCTCTGCTTCATAATCCACATAAGTAGACATGGCATTAAAAGCAATACCTTTATTACAGCTAGAGAACATTTTCTCAATCGTATCAAGCATAAATGTTTTATTTTGTTCCATCTTATTATTGAATACACCGCTTAGAAGTATATAGTCATATCCTTTAGGAATAGCATCAACGGCTAAATCACACACCGAAAACTCTACATTTGGATTATTACCATATTTGTTTTTAGCTAGCTCCACAAACTCAGCAACAAAATCTAAGCCAAGGTAACGACCTGAAAAATTTGTCTGCAATAGATATTCATACATATCGCCTAAACCACAACCAACATCGATAACAGAGTCTATGTTCTTATCAACCTCTGCCAACACTTCAAACCGCTTAAACTGAGATTCCTGATTAATGTGCTGAACGGCTGCTGGACTTGGTCCATGCTGCTCTAATAATTTTCTATAATGACTTTTAAGGTCTCTAATCATTCTGAAACTCATTTACAAAATTAATGATGTCTAAAATTTGTTGTCTTGGTGTTTCTGGTCTTACAAAGATATTAACAATGTGATTCGAAAAATATTCAGCATTTTTCAAAAAAATACCGGTAGATAATTGATGTAATGACTTATAGTGACTAGTAATTATAACACCTTGTTTTCTAGCCACTTCTACCATTTCATCTCTGCGACTTTTAACTATTACTGGGAAACGCCAATAAACGACATCCTCCAAAAATGGAAGTTTTACAATATTATCTCCAACAAGAGAATCGTGACAAAGCTTAGTATTTTCGATTCGTTTTGTTACTGATGCATCTAAATTCAATAGTTTTTCAGTAATTTCATCATACCAATCCAAGCGCATGTTACATGAAAAAAAGTCATTTTTAGCTACTATGTTTTTTACTTCATCAAACAGATCTTCTCGATCAGTTATTACTGCACCACCATAATTACAATTAACAATTTTGTCGTAACCAAAACTTACAATACTAATATCACCAAAACTACCTAAAGGCCGTCCTTTAAATGTTCCCCCCATAGCTAAACAAGCATCTTCAACTAAGAATAGGCTTCGATCTTTTGCAAGGGCTTCAAGCTCATCTATTTGACAATAATGTCCATAACTATGAACAGCGACAATTGCCCTTGTTCTTTCTGATATAAGTTTTTCAGCTTCATCTGCGTTCATGCAAAAATCATTAAGACAGACGTCTGCTAATACTGGTGTATAACCAGCCAATTGAATAGCAAACAAAACAGCTGGACAGCAGATAGCAGGCATAATAATTTCTGCTCCGTGCGGGATTTTAGCTGCCTGCAAAGAAATAATTAACGCAGCACTTCCTGAACTAGTCAGTAGTCCATGTGTTCGCCCAAGCTTTTGAGTAACTGCGTGTGTTAACTCCTCAGTTAAAGCCAAATTCTTAAATCCTTACGGTAGTCGTTCAATTTAAAACTCGCTGGTTGCTGCAGGACTTCAACTTTCTGTACTTTATTTTCCAACACACTTGAAATCCAGTCTAAGTCACAAAATGTCCATTCTGAATATCGATGTATGAGCGGAAGTGTTTTTTCGTAATCTAAATTACTTTCGCCTTTTATCTTAGCCTCAAATCTTTTATCCAATAAATCACCGATGAGGATGATTCCCCCTTGTTTTGTAACTCGGATCAATTCATCAATTGCTTGTAATATGTATTCTTCACTCGGAAAATAATGAAAAATACTATAAGACAAGACTCGATCAAAAGTGCCATCTTTAAAGTCTAATTTTGCCGCTTCACCTACCTTAAAGTAACCATCCGGTAAAAGCTTTTTGGCATGTTCTACCATGGTAGCGGCATAATCTATCCCATAGATATCATCGACAGAATCTTTTAGCTGGGAGAGGATAAGTCCATTTCCACATCCCACATCTATAATTGAGTCTATTTTCCCATCCAACACCAGCTTGTTTCGAATATCTGCCACTAATGCATCCCATTCAGTATCATTGACTGGCCGACAAACTTGCATTTTATAGCTCTCAGAACTAATAGCTTGCAGCTCCCACTCATTTTTCTTATCCGTATAGGTCGCCATCGCTTATACCTTTAATAACTGTTTTGCGAGCTTTAGTGTCGATGAGGTCTCAAATTTTTCCACCGCATTTCGTCTTATTCTTTCTAATGTCTGTTTTTTCAAAAACTCTTGTATAGAGGATTTCACCAACTCAGGGTTGCTATCAAGTAACTCAACTAGTCCCATGTCATATGTAAGGTTTTCTTTTGCAAAAATTTGTGTATCAACTGCTTGCCCCTCATTTTGTGAGATCGCTGCATTCGGAATACAACAATATGCAACTTCATATTTACTCAACCCGCCACCCGTAATAAATATATCTGCATTACTATAATATTTCTCTATCTCACTAATTAATGGTAGATAGGTAACACTATTCCTGCTCAATTGTTGTGTATGTTGTCGGGAAGTGTTTTTATCAACTAAAAATATCTGTTTATTTGAAACTGTTTCATCGACAATACGCACTAGTTTTTTACCAGCGTTTGTTTCATCCCCCCCTCCGATGAAAATGAAAATATTTTGTAATTCTAATTTTTCAGTATGTATATTTTTTTCTCGAATATCTCTAAGAGAAAGCTTAAAAGGGAAATATTCCAAGCCAAGGCACTTCTTTGGACTAGTGTAAGTCATCATTTCGGCATTAAGCCTAAAATTGATGACAAGATCTAATTTACTCAGATCAAAATTGTTAAAATCATCTATTTTTATAAATGTATTTACTTGCTGCCTTATCGCATCTATATCAACTTGAGTAATATTATAATCATCAAGGACTAGCATATGCTCCCTATACTCACGCAAGTCATTAGTGGATATGAAGGGTATGTCCGAACTACTTAATAATGTGGTTGCAAAAAGATTAAAATTCCCATTAAAAATCAATTCAACATTAGACTCAAGGTACTTCACCGAATTTGCTATATTCAAGCATCGTGTAAAATGCCCTAAACCACTCTGCTTATCTGCATTACACTGAAAAATAATTTTACTGGTCATGGATTCTTGTATTATTCAGAACACTACTCTGTAGTGTTTTATGAAAATCGTCCTTTGATATCTTCATATGCCGACTTGAGTACAT
Organism: Methylophaga sp. 42_25_T18; assembly: GCA_002163085.1. Classification (GTDB taxonomy): domain Bacteria; phylum Pseudomonadota; class Gammaproteobacteria; order Nitrosococcales; family Methylophagaceae; genus 41-12-T18. Next base: position 220,854 of record MAAJ01000008.1, read on the forward strand.
CGGCATGCAACCATTGTTTTCCACTGAATCGACCCGAAACACTAATATTGTCAAAAGAATTTATAAGTTGCTGATAGTTCCTACTTGTCGCAGTACTCTGTTCAAATGTTGGTACAGGAAAAGTGTTATGGATAGTCTGGCGTAACTGACTTAGTACTTTTGCATCCTCAGATATTAATTCCATTTCAACTAACTCCTTGAGCATATCATCTGCAGTTATCAATTCAGCATCATCTCTTCCTGACAAAGCTTCAATACTGAGATTAAAAATTTTCTTTTCTTTTTCATTTTGTCTCAAGTTTGGGAACAAAGTCACCCGAAAACTTTTTGCATTTATATCCCAGTTCCAAATGTAATGTGACTCTATATTTAATATTGGTTTATCAAAATTAAAATGAAAAATATTTGCAGTTCTGAAATCAACCTTAGTTTTTTCCAGTTCGAATCCAGCTGCTTTTAGTGCAAAAACGGGGGGAGCACTCCAATAAAGAAAATCACAATCAATGCTTTTCTTACTATTACCTAAAGTAATAGATGTAATTGAATTATCTTGATGTTCAATCTGACTCACATGCTCTTCTGTGAGGAATACAACGTTCTTACTCTTTGCTTGTTCTATTAAACTATCAACCCACCCTTGAACACCCTTATTATCTCTCGGATAGTAATAAGTACACTCTGGCACAGCATCTCGCTTAAAACGTTCATCAGCATCACTCATTAGGTGATACCCAAGTTTATCATCAAAAGCCTCAAGCTCTTTTAATTTGTTTGTGACTTCGGCATTTAAACCCAAAAGACGAGTTAGGCCAAAATAATTTACCGATGAATTTGTTTCAAGTGAATCTAGGGCGACATTCGCACCATACAATTTTTTAATTAAAGGAAAAACTATTTCCTCTGTGAAGGTAGGGCCAATTGTTTGTTCAAGATAACTGGCAACATCAGTAGCAGCACTTTTCTCTGATCTCGATAATAATTCGACAATTCCCTTTTCATAAATCTGAGATGGTAAGTTTCTGGTGTCGACCAGTTGCGTTTCTAGATTCCATTTACCATTAAAATAATGTCCCGTTTTCAATCGTCCTAATTTATTCCATGTTTTATATCTTTCCGACTCTAAACCAAAAAGGATATTATCAATCTCTGGCACCATAGTAGTATTTGGTATGTGACTCCCCTGATCGTACACAACACCAGCTTCATCCTGAACAGATCTTAATAAACCACCACAGGTCTTCTCAGTTTCAATAAGATAAACATTTTCAAAAACATCCGCCAGTAAAATAGACGAGAACAATCCACTTAGCCCACCACCAACAACAACACAACTTTTCTTCATGCCTAACATCCTTCCTCGTCTATAGTTTTCTGCCGTAAAATCTCATTGAGTGTTAACTTATTAAATATCTTTCTCAACTAACATATCCAATTGAAATCTATCTCCTTTTCGCAAATCCTTACAGACAATTTTCCCCATAACAGCTTCATAATATTTAGGATGTAGGCCATAAGAAGGTCTAACTGATTTTAAATTTTCTGGAGAAATGACATCGCCTTTTTTAATATTTTTACTTATATACAATGAACGTTTTGCCAGAAGGTTTTTTTCTGCTGCGGGTGAAATTGAATAATCAATTTTACCAAGTGCTTTTTCAACCGTGCGAACTTCGTTCACCATTTCACCAAATTCCTCTGGGGTCAATGAAAAAAAGCCATCTACCGATTTGTCATCCTTATTTAATACAAAATGCTTTTCAATAACTTTTGCACCAAGTGCCACAGCTGCCACAGGAACCCCATTTCCAAGAGAGTGATCAGAGATTCCCGCAATGCATTGGAACCTCTGTGCCATATCAGGAATTGTTCTCAGATTAATATCTTCTGGCGGAGCCGGGTAAGCCGTTGTACATTTCAGTAAGGCATAATCCCGACAGCCGTTATTTCGTAAAGTCTGTATGGCCAACTCTATATCTTCTACAGTTGAAAGCCCAGTCGAAATAATCACCGGTTTACCCGTTTGGGCTACACGTTTAATTAGGGGAATATCGGTAATTTCTGGCGAAGCAATTTTATATGCAGGTGCATTCAATTTTTCTAAAAGCTCAACTGCGCTAGCATCAAACGGAGCTGAAAAAACGTCAATCCCAATTTTTTTGCCTTCTCTGAATAAATCTTCATGCCATTCCCATGGTGTGAACGCCTTCTCGTATAAAGAGTAGAGTGAATTATGACTTTCCCATGGGTTGCCCTTAGGCAAAAGAAAATCCTCGCGGTCCGAGTCTAGTGTAATCGTATCAGCTCTATATGTCTGTAACTTGATGGCATTCGCGCCACATGCTTTTGCCGCATGAATTATTGCAATTGCTTTATCAAAATCACCACAATGGTTTGCAGACATTTCAGCAATTATGTAACAACCGTTACCGTCACCTATTGTTGTATTATTTATCCTAAATTCTGACATATTGGAATTATTTAACTCCTAATTATTAAAACTGATTTTGCTATCACTTAGACGCTCAATAAACACTTTTTATCTATCTTTGAGGAAATGGAAAATAGCATGTTATTTATCCCGATAACATCAGGTATTTACTTTATTATTAATATTTATCCGTAAGATACTCTAGGGTTCAATTCAAGATAACAATTCCGTTAATACATCAATGACATAGTCTTGCTGTTGTTCAGTTAAACCATAGTAAAGAGGTATACTCAAAGCTTGTTGATAATAATCCTGTGCATTAGGGCAATTATCCATATTAAACCCTAGCTTTTTATAATATGGCTGGATAGGTACAGGTATATGATGAACTTGACTGATGATTCCTCTCTCGCGTAGCTGGTTCATAAACTTTGCCCTAGTAAGTCCCATACCTTTAAAATCAATTTTTACAGGATATAAGTGATGGGCACTATATTCACGACCACTCTGCTGTGCAGGTATAATCCATTTTGTATCAGAAAATGCACGATCATATCGATCGGCTAAGAGCCGGCGACGTTCTATAAATTTATCTAACTTATGAAGTTGTGATAAACCCAAAGCACATTGAATGTCCGTAATCCTGTAGTTGTACCCTAACTCTTGCATCTCATAATACCAAGGGTTAGGTATTCCTTCTGTTTGGGCAGACTCTAAACATTGATAAGCGTCTTCTTCTTTCACAATACCATGACTTCGCAAACGTGTTAACCGTTTAAAAACATGCATATCATTAGTCGTGATAACCCCTCCTTCACCCGTTGTCATCGACTTAACTGGATGCAAAGAAAAAACTGTCATTAGTGAATGACTGCAACAGCCGACCTTTCTACCATCTGCATAATTGGCCCCTAATGCTTGAGCCGCATCCTCAATAATGATTGCGCCTGCATCACTACTAATCTTAGAAATTGAAGACATGTCACAGGCTAAACCTGAAAGGTGTACAGGTATTATGGCTTTAACGTTATCGTTTTCTTTTATTGTCTCAATCAATGCTTCAGGAGATAGATTAATTGTATCCATGCTCACATCAGAAAATACAGGACTAGCACCAACATATAAGGCTGCGTTAGAACTTGCAGCAAAAGTGATCGGTGAGGTAATAACTGTAGAATCAGCGCCTACATCAGCAGCTAACAAAGCCAAATGAAGAGCCGCAGTACCACTAGATACCGCCACCGCATATCGAGCGCCCACATAACTAGCGATTGCTTTCTCAAACTCCAAGATTTTTGGCCCTTGCGTTAAAGCACCACTACGCAAACAATCTACAACCGCTTGAATATCGGTTTCATCAATATGGTGTCGACCATAAGGGAGTATTTCCACGATCAGATATTCCCTATTTTATTCCGGTTTTCCTCAATCCATGCCTGCAAGCCAGGGACTGATAACCATTCCGAATTCTTATCTGATGTGTATACAAATCCCTCGGGTACTTTTTCCCCATCTTTTATTCTTTCTGGGTCATTGCTCCATGCATTTATTGCCGGAAGAATTTTATAATGATCAGTATATTCATAGGTAGAATATGAATCTTCTTCACTTATCATTTGCTCGTGAAGCTTTTCTCCAGGTCGTATCCCAATAATATCGTGTTCCGCGTTAGGCACAACAGCATTTGCAATATCCATAATTGTCATTGATGGAATTTTTTTAACATAGATTTCACCGCCGACCATATCTTCAAATGCGTGCCAAACTAACTCAACAGCCTCTTCCAAAGTAATCATAAAACGTGTCATTCTAGTGTCCGTAATTGGTAAACGACCACTATCTGCTAACGATGAGAAAAATGGAATAACAGATCCTCGAGAGCCCATAACGTTGCCATACCTCACTACAGAGAAACGGGTGTTATGTACGCCAGAATAGGCATTACTCGCAACAAATAACTTATCTGATGCCAGCTTGGTCGAACCATACAGGTTTGCTGGACTACTAGCTTTATCTGTCGATAATGCAACCACACCTTTAACATTCTGATCAATGCAAGCATCGATTACATTCATCGCCCCATCAATATTCGTTTTCACACATTCAAAAGGATTGTATTCCGCCGTAGGTACAATTTTAGTAGCTGCCGCATGCACTACATAATCAACGCCATCTAAAGCACGATGCAAACGATCTTTATCTCGAACATCTCCGATAAAAAAACGCACCCTAGGATCATCGCCAAATAACTTAGCCATTTCCCACTGTTTCATTTCATCTCTCGAAAAGATGACCAAACGAGATGGGTTGTATCGTTCAAGCATCATCGGCACAAAAGCATGACCAAACGAACCTGTTCCGCCAGTAATAAGTATTGATTTTCCGGTCAAGATAGACATGTTTTTCCTATATTATGATTAGCTAATTGCTTCGAGAAGTTCAACTCTTCGACCCTCGAGTTCCTGATTGTGCAAGACAGATAAAAATTGAGCCACTGTACCTATACTTCGTCCAGTAACTTTCTGCGCCTTAGTATTATCTAGTGACATATCTTTAGGACGTTTTGCCTGTAAATCTGCATCGACTATTTGTGTTCTTCGAACTAATTCTGTCGATAACTCAAACTCCTTACATAGCTTTATTGCAAAGTCATACTTAGAGATTCGTTCATCGCCCACCAAATTATACACACCAGAAACCTTTTTCTCGACAAGTTCATGAGCGATCAATGCCAGTCTATCTGCCAAAATTGGGCTAAAGTAGACATCATCAAATAAATCTAACTGTTTGCCTTCACGCAAACTATATATTAACCAATCGCTGAATGATTGCCTAAGTTGATTACCCCAACAAAAAAAATTGGTGCGTACAATCAAAGCGTTTGGATTTTCCCTTTGAACCCATTTTTCTGCTAACTCCTTAGTTCGACCATATTCATTAACAGGGTTTGTCGTCGAAGTTTCTGTATAAAAGCTTCGCTCACCATCAAACAAATGATCCGTAGATATATGAACTAAAGGAATGTTTCTATTTGCCGTCACAGTCGCAATATTCTTAGCAATCACAGCATTTACTTGCATAGCTGATTCAGGCGATTGCTCGCATCCATCTACACTCGTCATACCTGCTGTGTGAACAACTAAACCTGGTGTGAGGTGGTCAAACTGTTGCTCTAACAATTTAAGGTTATCCAACGTAAGTTGAAATGAATTTGTTCCGTTTAGCTTAACCAGATGCTGATGTGTGGCCAGTGTTACATTCCAAGTATCACGGATGGCGCAGGCCCAGTTAGTGGCTAATAATCCACTGCCGCCAGTTATAAGTACTCGTTTTTTTTTCATATTATGATTCTTAACTAAACCTTACTCAAATAGATATTCGTATCTTTACAATAGTCGTTAGGAACAAACTGAAAACAAGCATCATTCTATAATCTTATCTATTATTTTCTCTAACTTAGAGCCATCAACTTTTTGTAGATAATTGGATGCATAGGAAATTGCTAAGTCAGATTTTTCATTACGTATTCTACTATCGAGAAGTTTATATTCATTGATAATATCAGCAAGACTATTTTTCTTATTTACTGTGTACTTTACCGTACATTCTCCTAAAACCGGATCGCCATCGGGTACATCACCAATATCAATAAACACTGGTAGACGACCATAAAGCATGCCCTCTAGCGACACTGTAGAAGAGCTGTATGCGATTAACGAAACCGATAAAAGATCCGCCGTTAGTGTTTTTCCTTCTGACAGAGAAATATTGTTAGGCCAGTTAAATGAATCAAATAGCTCTTTTATCGGAATAGTAGGGTGCGATCTAATAATAACAGGCACATCAATACTATCTCGGCAATCATTAAGCAATACAAGCAATCGTAGGGCTTCTGAAAAACTAGAGGAGATAGCAATTAATAGTGAAATATCTGGCAAACTCCGTTCACTCGCAACATCTACTCGTCGTAAGCTCCCCCCGACAATCAGTTTATCCTGGTAAATAGGAGATACACTTTTGAGATAATCAGCAGTGACATCTCCAACTGTAATAATCGAATCAGGAAAATAAATTTCTGTACTCTCGTTATCATCGATCTGAAAAGCAAGGTGCCTACTGGTCAGTGATGAGTGCTGATACCCTACACAATTACTAACTTGATGAGATCTTGCAGAAAGCATTAACAGTTTTTCCCAGCTTCTATTTTCAAATGGATGCACTAACGTTTTTGGCCGAAGTTTTTCTAGCATTCGGTCATATGCACGCTTACAAAATTGAAGCATGAAAAATTCACCCGTTTTCAGCTCACTTACCTTCAAGTACTCAATAATATTGTGGTTTAGATTACTCGTTTGTGAAATTCTATTTACATTTTTTCGGGACAAACATTCAGAAATTGTTTCGGTAAATGCCTTAACAACATCAAAAAAAGAAGCAAAAGCTTCTATGGGGATCTGTGAGCCGCCATGGGAAAGACGAAAATTATTACCCGATGCTAAATATACAGTTGAACTCGTCGCTCTATCTGAGATTTTATCCCTTAAAGACCCAAAATAGGTATCAACATTAGCTTGCGGTGCACCTGCACTAAGGGAATAAAAAACTACCTTTGAAGGTGTCTGTTCAGTATTGTTAAGAAGTACTCTCAAAACAGTTCTGGCTATTCGACCAAAAGCCTTCATTGTCGGTAACACTTTTTTTGCGAGTAATTGTTTACCTTCGATAACGTTTATAAATAAGTTCTCAATTGCTAAATCATCGAACAGAAATATATAGTTATCGTTAGGTTTATTCTCAAGTAAATACTCAAAAAACAATATCTTGTTGATATCTTGGATATTTTTTATGGACAGTGGCACTTTCGAAGAAAAGTTATACTTCCATTCAGTGTCAATATCAAAGGCGGTATTAAAAAGGTCCTTAACTCGCTTAAGGGTTATCTGCCTATAATCATCTAATGTAGTGACCTCACGACAACCATGCGTTTTAGCAGCTATTTCTATTGCCAAAATTTCTTGCAAAGGCAATCGGTCACATGAAAATATTCCATACACAGCATCAGGCACTGCTCCCATCGCCGTAATAAATACAGTGCTATTCCTGCATATTTTTAAGGACATATCTGATGCTATTTATTGCTGATTATTGCTGATTATTTTTGTACCGCTCAGTCATATTTTCTTCACCTATTTCCTTGGCATTAACAAGATCGTAAAGATCAGTGTTTGATAATTTAACGGCTTCTTCCGCAGGCAAATTATGGCGATTGGTATATACAAGTGCATCTGCATGAGGCAACAACTGATCACATTGATCGCAATACGGGAACTGATTAAATTTTTTCTGCCTATGTGCTTCACGTAAAAGACGGAATTTAACACCATTCAAGACATCCAATACAGGTTGTTCAAAGACATTTCCTAAGATAATTTTATTATTATAATCATAGCAACAAGGAATAACTTCACCGTTCCATTGAATTTGCAATGGCCCATTTTCTGGTCGTCCACACGTTGCTTTTGAATCATTGCCATCAATTCGATCACGATAATCTTTACCATCACCGAAATTATGAGGTTTCCAAACTTCTATTGCTTCAACACGTGGTTCCCAATACTCCTTGAACGATTCAGTATCAACCTCATTTTCAGGCAAGACCAAATAAGAGATTTGAATTTTTGTTTTTGCACCCATTTCATTTCGAAGTGCAATGAATGCTTCTAGGCCCGCTTTCGTTTTTTCATACTCCAGCCCTTGCATTACTGCATTGTATGTTTCCGAACCCATTCCATAGAAACTGACACGCATTTCATCTAAACCAGCTTCTAAAATCGCTTTTGCACGCTTTCCAGTCAGTACTGAACCATTAGTAATAATGTAGGTAGAAAGTCCTTTTGATTTAGCATAGGCTATTTTCTTTTCTAGCCGTTTATCTAACATAGGCTCTCCAAAGCCCGTTAGCACTACTTTCTCGGCACCTAACTCTACGACCTCATCAATACTGCGTTCGTATAAGGTTTGATCCATGATGCCGTGTTCGCGACCAAACTCGTGCTCATCTCTTGGGCACATAATGCAGCTTGCATTACAATTATCAGTCACCTCATAGCGCACTTCTGGGTGAAGTAGCTTAGTTATCGGCTCCTCGTTTGGCAGAGTATCGATTGCATTTTGAAGCTCACTTTCAGTCAATGAAACACTTCCATCTCTCAGCAAAGATGATGTGGAGTACTTCTCTGAAACTCTTATGTCTACAATAGGTATAACGGTCAACGTTCAAATCCTCAAAACTATAATTTAAATACTATAAATCAACGCCATAACTGACTCTGAAATACTTTTTCAATACAATTCATTACCGAATAAGCAGAAGGTTTTACCCCCCAAAATGCTTCAAAATTCCTTTTTAATTTGAGTCGACACTCTTGATCATATATCAACTGGTTAATTATACCTCATTGTTCTTGTATTGTTTCTATAATCATAGATGCGCCCAACGAACACCACGGAAGAACTTTGAAAGACTTATCTTGAAAAAGACGTTTTGCTCCAACGTCACTATAAAGCACATTAACAGATGGAACTCCGTAGAATCCTGCTTCAATAGCTACTGATGAATATTGTGTAATCACAGCCAAAGGCGCATGTTTAACAATACAATCATTTAGGGATACACCCGTAACATCAGACCACTCCATATTATGTTGGACAAATAAACTTTCATATTCCGATGGATAGCCTTTATCTCTGGGATGAGCACTAAAGAGTAGCCCTATATTCTGCTCCTTTAACGTGGGTATAAGGCGAGATAAAACTATCACTGCATCTTCTGTTTCAGGCTGACCAGCCCAAAGGACAACTATGGAATCATTACAGGCTTTACTATCTAATTGTTGCTGTGAATAAAATAAGCGCAGCTGATCATAACGAGGATTACGACGTACTGATATTGTAGGACAATTTGGTCCTAACAGTTCTTTATGGTGCGCTTCAATACTCTCATGCTCAACAACTAATAAATTTGGTTGACCACCCTCTATATATTTGAAATTACCTGGATAATCTTCTATAACAATAAGTAACTTAGAAAATGTGTTGGCTTGTTTTCTGATTATTGTTTCAACAGTCTGACCATCATCACTACCTGATGTGCCTACAACCCATGCATCAAACTCGTTTGAAAAAAACTCTGGGACAGTGCCATCGCCTATAACATCCTCAAATATATCTCTCTCAACTAACGCAGTCTCAAATATAGAAGATTCTGATAAGGCACGCATAACATGTCTAGGACCGGCATCAACAGCAAAAAGAGCAACACTGACTTTCAAGTTTTAGTTCGCCAACCGGACCAGTCGGTGACGGATAGGCCCATCGAAGGACCTCCAGAACGGAGGTAATGATGCTGGGTATTGTTTGTACCAGGGGCATAACTCATCATCCAATATCATATCGTCTAATGACCATCCATACTGTTCAAATAGGACTACCTCACCATCTGGTAACTGTTTCTCTACCCTGTTGCAGCAATAAAAAAAAGGATTCTTGATTGATGAGCTTCGCATCAAAGACAAATAGTTATTAATAATATCCAAACTCATTTCTTGCATAGAAGAAATGTTAACAAACAGATTAATTGAGCTCCCTTGTAGCCATTCATACTGCTCTGCTGCCAGAAATAAAAAGTCTGAATTTGACTGTATTTCACTTGCTTTTGTAGCTAACGATAAAGAAGCAGTTGGGAACACTTTATGAATATAATCCACATCAAACATTAGTGTCCGGCCAAGGTTTACTTCAATAATTTGAGCATCTGGCCACAAAGACTTCAACAAAGCCCCCGTATAACCATAACCGTCACCAATGACACAGATTCTCTTAATGTCAGCATCTTCAAGAGAACGTTTAATATACGATGCAGCTAATGATTGCCTCAAACAGTCATACCCAAACATAAAGGACTGTTTTCTCGCAATTCTTCTTCCGAAACCTTCGGCGTCTGAATACTCAGGAAACTTACTCAGCAACTCTTTAACCAAAATCAATTCAGGTATATGGCAGAGTTGAGAAAATATATTGCTACTAATTCTATGACCAAAACCTAGGCCATGGAGGTCGAATGAACCATCAGTTTTACGGGTAACTGTTTGCTTCCCAACTACTTTCCAATGGCTTGATGTAACTCTAGAATAAGACGTATCAGATTGAAAATATGATTGATAAAGATCCTCGAGTATATTGTTTTTATTCATTAGTTACTGCTATTTCCAATGTCATAGTTACAACTCAGCTACCACTACAAAATCCACCAATAAATGATATTATCTATTGTCTACGTAAACTAACAATTCCATTCACAAAGTACAACTACATACAGGTATACGCATGTATTCAGGAAGTAACTCTACAATACGTCAACCCAATTATTTTGATATGACTAAGAGTCGCATACTATATCATCAGTCTTATAAAAATATGAGGTTTCTGGATCCTCTATCTCCAAAACAGACCCATGCCCTCAACACTCTTAAGGCTGACGGGTGTGTAATCTTGGATTCATATATTCCTGAAAAAAAACTGCAACAGATGCAAAGTGAACTTCAACAGGCGCTGCATAACATGCAGTTTAATATGCCATGCCTAGCTCAAAATAAAATTGACTCTATTATCCACAAGGATCTTATAAATAATTATATGCTTGGTACACCTCAACAATTGGAAGAGTGCGGTGTAACATTTGATCAATCACAAGCAATCGACTATGAACAAGTACTAGCCGATTTTCGACCATCTACTTTAACTGTACCAATGTTAGAACTATCAGCAACTTATCGAGAAACATGGACTGACCCATTTATTCTCGGCATTATTTCCGCTTATTTAGGGATGGTTCCTAAACTAATCGAAGCCTATGTGAGACGTAACTTCCCTGCCCAATATCGCTCCATGAATCATTATTGGCATCGTGATATCAATCACGATTTTCATTTATTGAAAATGTTCGTATTTTTATCTGATTGCACTATTGAAACTGGGCCACATGAATTCATCAAGGGGTCTCACACAAATCTCGATATCTTAAATGGACAGCGTTACTTTCAAGATGAACAAGTAGATAAGATATACCCTCTAGGGCATGAAAATAGAGTATTAAGTACTGTGAAGGCTGGCACCGTTATTATCGAAAATACGCAAGGGTTACATCGGGCTACTATTCCCAAAACGGGCTATCGCGATCTTGGGTACGGTGTATTTATGCCTATCCCACCGCTTTATCGACATAAGAACTACCATTTTCCTAAAAACGCATACAACTCATTGCCTACTTTTCAGAAAGCCTTTATACCAAAATCTTTTACTGATTGATCAAGGGAGTCAATCCTCCACCATGCTATGCTTTTAGGATAATATTTAGCCAAATACCATTTACTGACGATTTATTGTATTCCCATTGCTTTGCATCGAAGTAATGTTGCAACTTCTCAAGTTTAAAATACACTGCTGCTTTATTCAATTGACTAATACACCGGTTCAGCACCCCTTGGTTATTACTACCAAAAGACTGCGTCGACACTATTTCCAAGCCAAGTTGAGTTGCTATTTTCGCAAGACTATTAATATTAAAGAAAAGGGTGTGTGGAAATACATCCAGCTTATGTAAGTGGTCATTATGTGGCACTTCAATATAGAGTAACCCACCTTTATTTAATACAGATTTAACCTCGTTCAAAAATACAACTGGATCTTCTACATGCTCAAGCACATGGTTGAGAAAGATCAGGTCATATTTGTCATTACATGAATCTAAGCTAGTTTTAGTATTCACAGTGAAATTTGTACTTCTTTGTAGAATTTCATCCCTTTTATCTGTGTCAGGCTCAATAAAATCATATTGAACTACCGAATTTTTTGGAAGCTCATCACACCAACTTGAAATGAAGCCATGACCAGCCCCGATATCCAGTATTTTTAATTCTTGATTTTCTAAAAAAGCTTTACACAATAATACTCTATTCTTCGCTTGACAAGATTCATGTACCCGTTGAATAGACGATTCGGGTATCAGTGTGTCCCAATAGTCACCTGCTGAATAAAAGGCATCAAGCTCCATTTGTGATGCTACCGGCTCAGCCCAAGCTAAACCACAGTTACTGCATGAAGTAATATATTCGAAAATTAACGATGAATTTCTATTCGGTATAGTTGGATACGGAAGTTTCTCACCTGTTGACACATGCTGGCAGATAGGACAGTTTCTAGTGGGATCGCAATCAGTATTCATAAAACCTAACTTATTAATTATCCTAGCGATGACGGAGGATAGTTGCTGGAACCCCAGCAACTATAACACTATCAGGTACATTTTTAGTCACCACAGCTCCTGCAGCAACAATAACATGAGAACCAATTGAAACATCAGGCAAAATAACCGCATTGGCTCCAACCCAAACATCGTCACCAATTGAGATCTTTCCACCAGTCTGACCTTGTTCCCACATCGGTCGAGATAAATCTTCTGAAACATGATTACTAGCTCGAATAACAACATTTGGGCCAATCATTACATGATGGCCAATCGTTATTTCACCATAATTATCTGCGATGATCCGAGCATTTCCATTAACTGCAAAGTAATCCCCAACTGTTAACTTTCCATGATCACAGGCTCGTAATATTGCTCCTGAAACCAGATAACAATGATCACCTAGCGCTATATTTTTCCTTCCTGAAATTTCGACATGTTCACAGATTGATATGTGTTTACCGTGCATCTTTATAACAAACTTATATAACACCTTTCTTAATAATCTACCTATTCGTCCAGGAACCATACGAATAATCGCCGCCAACCAAGCAAAAATTTCATCTGTGAAATATTTCATGTCAGGAATTATATTGCTTGATGACTTTTGCAGGGATGCCCGCTGCCAAACAGTTTTCAGGAATTGAGGTTGTCACAACACTGCCAGCAGCAATAATAGAATTATGTCCGATACGAACGCCTTTAAGAATTAGAACATTTAAACCGATAAACACATTATCTCCAATTTCGACAGGCTGATCATACTCATCACCCGGGTACTCCCATCTGTCTTCAGGTGGCCACAATGGGTGTCCATCACTGTCCATAATCTGACAATTTCCTCCTATCATTGTGCCATTTCCAATGCTGATAGTTTGCGACCGAGCCATAATAGAAATTGAATTAAAACCGACATGGTCACCAATTATTATCTTTGCCTTAGGTGTCATTGTTCTTATTTTTGACTGAGGAAAAATATTGAATGAATATCTGGCTGGATCAGAAACAATCCGTAGCTGTGTTCCGATTTGAATTGAGCTGCCTGGAAATTTGTTGATAATAACTTTTCCCCAAACTTGAAACCCGTTGCCTACATTTATATTGTTCAACTTACATTTAAATCTAAAAACTAAGCCACTGTAATATTTTAAAACCAAATTTCTCAGCATATAAAGCGCATGCATGAATAACTCTAGCCATGAATATTTTTTAAGTAGAGATGAAACTGACGCTTTCATATTCTACACACTACGTAATACACTCGAACTATCGCCCTGCTCTATCAGTTCTCCGTGGTGAAGGCGAAATAGGATGTCGCAATGTTCAACCGTGCTCAATCTATGCGCAACAATAATCACTGTCTTATCACCTTGCAAAATGCGCACTGAGTCCATCACTCCACGCTCAGTTTCGATGTCTAGGGAGCTGGTCGCTTCATCAAGTACAAGTACTTGGGGGTCATGATAAAGCGCTCTTGCAATTCCAATTCGCTGCCGTTGCCCGCCAGATAAGCGAATACCACGTTCTCCCACTATAGTATCAAGCCCATCTGCCTGCTCACTGACCAACTGTTCTAATTGAGCAGCAGAAATTGCATGTAAAACGGCTTTTTCATCAATTTTATCATCAGGCAAACCAAAAGCAACATTGCGCCGCAAAGTATCATCCGTTAGAAATATTGTTTGTGGCACATAACCGATATGATCTTGCCAGTTTCGTAAGTTTGACTGAATATCAATGCCATCGACTTTAACCGAGCCATTAATTGGCGTAAGTAAACCCAAAAGCAAATCTACCAATGTACTTTTCCCAGCGCCGCTACTACCTATAAACCCAACAGATGATCCTTTCGGAATCACAAGGCTTATATCTTTGACTACTTGTTTCTTTGTATCGGGATATTGAAAACTAACATGTTCAATCATTATATTATTATCAAAAGATAATTTTTCGGTATCCGAGGGTAATGAAATATTCTTTATTAGTTCAGTCTCTCGGTGAAGAGTTTCAATCACAGGTAGAGAAAAACGCAAACTTTGAATCGCAATCAAGATACGATTAACTGAGGGCATAATACGGAATGCTGCTGCTGCAAATAAACCCATCGTTGGTAGAATGGTATCAAGCTGCTTACCTTGGCCGACCATTGCTAATACAAGAATAGCTATTCCTGAAACTGCTAGTAACTCGATCCAAAGCCGTGGAAACTGCGAAAGTGTTTTTTGTTTCCATCCAATTTTGGCACTTCCATCATTATGGTATTGAAATTGAGTAAGAAATTCTTTTTCTCTACCCAATAACTTCACATCTTTAGCGCCACCTAGGCCCTGCTGTAAGTGTTGAATGCGTAATTCATCGTGTTTCTGACGTTCCTTTCCCCATGTTAGGAGAAAGTTCTTCGTCATTCTATGAAAAACAAGGCCTGATATTCCTAATACACTAGCAACTAAAAGTGCGCCAGTCGGTTCAACGATAATTAACAAAACTAAAATGCCAATCATGACTAAGCCCTCTGTAAGGATCGTCATACCCGCAATCAAAACTGAATGTGTAAATAGGTTTGTTTCAGTCACTATAGTATTAATTAATTGTGCTGAATTTCGTTTTAAGTGAAAAACATAGGGTTGCTGTAGAAAGCCCGAAAACAATCTAAACGATAATTCAGCCTGAACACCATGGACAAATTTCATTTGTCGCCATGCGAGAACGGCAAGAAATACGACCTTAACGAGGTATACCCCTATCAAACTTATCATTCCGATAACAATCAACTTTTCTGGCGAAGGATTGCCCAAACTATTTAGTATCGGAAGTAAAAATGGATATTGTTCAGCTATATTCTCTTGCGTTATTACGGCTATTACTGGAACTACGAGACCTACACTAAGAGTCTCAAGTAGCATACCAACGAGCATCATCGCCGAGACTACGACAAATAATTGTCTTTGCTCTTTAGCAATTAATTGCCAGAGTTTTTGGGTAAACCTCATATAAAATCTTTTACCATAAAGTTAATATTTTTATTACGGTGATAACCGAATCCACTTGCATTTTGCAACATACCAGAACTATTCAACTGTCACTGATTTAGCTAAATTTCTTGGCTGGTCAACATCTGTACCCTTAATCAAAGCCACATGATAACTCAATAACTGCAAGGCGATATTAAATGTAATCGGTGCAGTGATTCGGCCCACATTACTAGTCACTTTTAAAACCGTAAAATTACTTTCAGAACTAAGTTGTGATTGTTCATCTTCAAATACGATCATTTGCCCACCACGTGCCTTCACTTCCTGTAAATTAGATTTAAGTTTATCTAATAAATCATCCAAGGGGGCGATAGCAATGACAGGCATATTTTCATCTATCAATGCTAAAGGGCCATGTTTTAACTCGCCTGCAGGGTAGGCTTCGGCATGAATATAACTAATTTCTTTTAGTTTTAAGGCACCTTCCATTGCGATCGGATACATCGTGCCACGACCTAGGAATAAAGCATGTTGTTTATCGGCAAATAATTTGGCTATATCTTTAATCGTTTCTTCTTGCTCTAAAGCACGCGTAATCAGGTTGGGTAATTTCTGCAAGCCTTGAACAATACGCTGTTCTTGTTCATCGGTGATTCTTTTTTGTAACTTGCCAATGCTCACCAACAATAAAGCCAATACTATCAGTTGAGTGGTAAAGGCTTTAGTTGAAGCAACACCAATTTCCGGTCCAGCTTTTGTAAGACAGGTTAAGTCTGATTCCCGAGTAAGACTGGATTCAGCAACATTACAAATAGTTAGGGTTGGAATGTCTAAATTCTTCGACGCCTTAAGTTGTTGCAATGCCGCTAAGGTATCGGCGGTTTCACCTGATTGGCTGACAGTAACAAACAATGTATTGTTTTGGACAACCGGATTACGATAACGATATTCACTCGCCACCTCCACCTGACATGGCATATCTAAAATATCTTCGAACCAATATTTAGCAACTAATCCTGCGTGATAGCTCGTACCACAGGCAATGATTTGTAGTTGCTGGACTGTTTGAAAAACTTGCTCCGCCTGATGACCAAAGCTTGATACTAGAACATGTTGCTGACTGATGCGGCCTTCAAGCGTATCAGTTACGGCTTGCGGCTGATCAAAAATTTCCTTGTGCATATAATGTTTATGCTCGTCCAACTCCACCGCTGTTGCAGATAAATTAGATTGCTTAACAGGCCGTTCAACCGCTTGGCCTTGTGCATCAAAAATCAGTATCTGATCTCGACTAATTTTAGCGATATCGCCATCTTCAAGAAAAATGAAATTTTGAGTTACCGGTAACAAAGCTGATACATCAGAAGCAATAAAGTTTTCGCCTATGCCTAGCCCAATCACCAAGGGACTGCCTTTACGTGCAGCAATCAAGGTATCCGGATCGTCTTTACCAATCACCCCAATAGCATAGGCACCTTCAAACTCTGCAATAGCGTGTTTTACCGCGGTAAAGATATCGTTATCTGTTGCAAGGTGGGCATGGATGGCATGCGCCACAACTTCCGTATCCGTTTCTGATTCGAATACATAACCGAATTCCTGCTGTTTTTGTTTCAGGCTTTGATAGTTCTCAATAATGCCATTATGAACAACAGCTACACTATCGTTGCTAATATGTGGATGAGCATTATTTTCAGATGGCTTGCCATGTGTCGCCCAACGAGTATGAGCGATTGCTAACGTCCCTGACAGGGCCTCAGTCTCTTGCTCTATTTTATCTTGTAAATTTTTTATTTTACCCAGCGAACGAATACGCCTCAAACTCTTGTCATCACCCTGTATTGCTATTCCTGAGGAGTCATAGCCTCGATATTCAAGCCGTCTTAATCCCTCGAGTAAAATCGGCACCAGATTTCGTTCCGTAATACCGCCAACTATGCCACACATTTAATTTTTTCCATCTCTAAAATAACCACTCATTTTACACTGCACCAATATGCTTTTCATGTCTTATTAAGAATATTAATGCAACAAATCTTCTATACCACATTGTGGTTGAAATCCGTCAACGTGGGTTAATAATAAGTCTCTTACCTTTTGGTAATCATACGCATTATTGGCCTGTTCAAGTTGCTGCAAAATATCGTTTAATTGTTCCCACGGAATTACGCTTTCTTGTGCACGCAGAATCTTCCTGTGTTCAGTTTCGGTAACATTATCACCAATTAATAACTCTTCATAGAGCTTTTCACCAGCTCTTAAACCTGTAAATTTGATCTCAATATCCCCATCAGGGAAATCATCACTCTTTAAACTAAAGCCACTTAACTGAATCATTCGTTTAGCCAAGTCGAGAATCTTAACCGGCGCGCCCATATCTAAAACAAAAACATCACCACCTTGACCCATTGCCCCGGCTTGAATCACTAACTCAGCAGCTTCGGGAATGGTCATAAAATAACGAATAATACGCGCATCCGTAACCGTAATTGGCCCGCCATTAGCAATTTGGTTTCGAAACAAGGGCACAACAGAGCCTGAAGATCCTAATACATTACCAAACCGAACCATAGTAAACCGGGTACTTGGATTTAACTCTTTGTTCTCGGATAGGCCTTGCAGAACTAACTCGGCAAAACGTTTACTGGCACCCATAGTATTAGTTGGTCTAACCGCTTTATCTGTCGAGATCAAAACGAAGGTATCTACCTTGCTTGCGATCGCAGCTTTTGCACAACATAATGTGCCAAATACATTATTGCTAATACCTTCAGCCATATTTTGCTCAACCATCGGCACATGTTTATAGGCTGCCGCATGATAAACCGTCTCAACTTCAAACTTTCGACACACCGCTTCGACACGTTGTTGGTTTTGCACGGAACCCAGCACGGCAACTATCGGCAGTTCGTCATCAAGCTGTTTCAGTTCTTGTTCAATGGAATATAAGCCAAACTCATTCAGTTCCAATAATACTATTAGCTTAGGTTGCAACTGAACAATTTGACGACATAATTCCGATCCTATGGAACCTGCTGCTCCGGTGACCATCACCACTTTGTCAGTAATATTCGCATGTAATAATTGCTGAATCGGAGCAATAGATTCCCGACCTAATAAATCAGCTATTTCGACTTCTTGAATATCCGATACTGTTACCTTGCCTTCAGCAATATCAGCCAAGGCTGGTAAGGTTCGAACATGCACAGGAAAAGGCTCTAATTGTCGAATAATTTCTTGTCTGCGGCTCCTTGTTATTGAAGGCAGCGCTAACAACACCTCATGGACATCGAATTTTGCAATTAATGTAGTCAACTGACTTTGTGCATACACACTCAAGCCATTTATCAATTGCCTATGCAGTCCCGGCTCATCATCAATAAATGCCACAGGCCGTAATTGACTTCCCATCTGCAAGGAATTAGCAAGCTGAGCGCCTGATGCACCTGCACCGTATATAAGTACTGGCGGGATATATCGCCGAGATAATGGTCCAGATCCTACTCGAGAATTACTTACCAGGTGGGCAAACCACCACCTAGCAATCAATCGTGTACCACCTGCAAATATAAGCAGTATCAGAGCATTTATTCCATATACAGTCCGTGGTACACCCTCTACCCCAGACAGTAAAACTGCGACAGCAAAAAACAAAGCATATAACAGAGTTGCTTTCACGACAGTCCACAAGGCTTGCATACCTAGGTAACGTACAATTGCCCGATACAAACCAAACTTTACAAATATAGGAATAGAAAATATTGGTGCCAGCAAGAAGATCCATAGTTGCTGTTGCATAGGTAGATAAAATTCACCCAACCTTAAGGAAAAGGCTAGCCATAGCGCAAACACCGTTGCCACAAAGTCAGCAAAGACGGTTACTAACCGTTTAACACTACGTGATCGTGTTAAAAACCAATACGAAATCATCGAAAGATTTTGAGGCATAGCTATGTGTGAATCCATTACATATAGAAGTATAAAACCGCGCCAAGTTTAACTCAGTAGGCTTAATAAACCTAATTCCAATACAGGGAATACAGCTTCGGTAAGTTGGACTTTTTGAGGATCCCTAAGTATGACTTTCTAGGATGTTAGATGAGGTATGGAAATGGTACGCCCGGCAGGATTCGAACCTGCTACCCTCGGCTTAGAAGGCCGATGCTCTATCCAAATGAGCTACGGGCGCATTAAGAATATCTAATCGAGGAGGTATAAGATATTTGAAGTGGTCGGGGCAGAGAGATTCGAACTCCCGACCCTCTGGTCCCAAACCAGATGCGCTACCAGACTGCGCTATGCCCCGACATTTCGAAGAACGGAGATCCTCGAAGAAGGCGAAATAATACGCCGATGCTCACTAACAGTCAATCACTGTTTTTATTATTTTTGCTGTTCTTTAGCCAACATGAGAACATATCTTTTTTTGATTGTCTGGAACCACTGAATGACTGCTCAGATTATAGATGGTAAAGCTGTTGCAAATGAACTAAAACAGAACCTTAAAGCGGCTAATCAACAACGTTTAGCGGCGGGTAAACGTCAACCTGGCTTAGCAGTAGTTCTTCTTGGTAGTAATCCTGCATCTCAAGTCTACGTGGGCAGTAAACGTCGCAGTTGTGAAGAAATCGGTTTTAGATCGGATTCTTATGACTTACCTGAAACTACTAGCGAAGCTGAGTTATTAGCACTGATCGATAAGCTCAATGCGGATAAATACATAGATGGTATTTTAGTCCAACTGCCATTACCAGAACATATCAATGCCGATGCTGTGATTGAACATATCGTTCCTCATAAAGATGTCGATGGCTTCCATCCTTATAATGTAGGTCGGCTCGCATTACGTAACCCCCAGCTACAACCTTGCACTCCTAAAGGCATCATCACTTTATTGAAACACACGGGAATAGATTTACGTGGCCAAGAAGCGGTCGTTGTTGGCGCTTCAAATATTGTCGGTAGACCAATGGCCTTAGAGTTGCTATTAGCGGCTTGTACAACAACGGTATGTCACCGTATGACTAAAGATCTTGAATCACATGTACGCCGAGCTGACATTTTAATTGTCGCAGTGGGCAAACCAAACTTTATACCTGGTGAATGGATAAAAGATGGCGCCATTGTTATTGATGTAGGTATTAATCGTCTTGACGACGGAACCTTAACCGGTGATGTTGAATATAAGGCTGCGAAAGAAAAAGCAGCATGGATAACACCTGTGCCAGGCGGTGTTGGTCCGATGACCGTCGCAACGTTATTAGAAAATACTTTTTATGCCGCAGAAGAATTGCACCAAGGATAAAATATTCATATGAAAAGCTCCCATTTGGGAGCTTTTTTAACTAAGCTTAACTTCTACGCCAGCTTGTTTTCCCTGCATTATCTTCTAATACAATCCCCATCGTCGTTAACTCATCACGAACTTGATCGGCTTTAGCCCAATCTTTGTCTGCACGGGCGGTATTTCTAGCTTCA
This sequence comes from Methylophaga sp. 42_25_T18, assembly GCA_002163085.1. Lineage (GTDB taxonomy): Bacteria > Pseudomonadota > Gammaproteobacteria > Nitrosococcales > Methylophagaceae > 41-12-T18. The sequence continues at coordinate 242,035 of MAAJ01000008.1, forward strand.
ATTAAAGATTCAACCTTGGCATTTTCATCTTCATCACCAGCATCACCAACTAGAAAATCGGTCGCCGATTGCTGGAACAGGCCTAATACCTGACCAAATGAAGTTAACAAGCCAGCGAAATAGCTAACTTGTTCCTTATCTTGATTTTCCTGAGCTTTATTTAATGCTAATCGCACATCAGCCATCACGGATAAGGCTAATGCAGTATTAAAGTCATCATCCATAGCAACTTTAAACCGTGAGCCAAACTCCATGTCGTCTTGCCACACTACATTTTCCTCTAGCTCAACATCACGCAATGCGGTGTAATAACGCGTTAACGCATTTTTAGCTTGATCTAACTGCTCATCAGAATAATTTAATGGGCTACGGTACTGACTGGTTAAAATGAAATAACGCACCACTTCTGGATCATATTTCGCGATTACTTCGCGCACGGTAAAAAAATTGCCCAAAGATTTAGACATCTTTTCATCATCAATCCGCACAAAACCATTATGCATCCAATAGTTCACAGACTGACAGCCATGAGCACCTTCTGACTGGGCAATTTCATTCTCATGATGGGGGAACTGCAAATCTTGACCACCACCGTGAATATCAAAGTGTTTACCAAAAGATGTTGCTGACATGGCTGAACATTCAATATGCCAACCAGGGCGACCGTTTCCCCATGGTGATTCCCATGCAGGTTCTTCAGGTTTAGCAGCTTTCCATAAGACAAAGTCTAAAGGATCATCTTTCGCTTCATTAACCGCCACACGTTCACCGGAACGTAATTCATCAATATTTCGGCCTGACAACTTGCCATAGCCATCAAACTGACTAACATCATAATAGACATCACCATTATCAGATTTATAAGCAAAGCCTTTAGCAATCAAGGTTTCAATCATGGTAATGATCTCTGCCATAGCTTCTGTTGCTTTAGGTTCATGATCTGGTCTCAACGTACCTAACGCATCGGCATCGTGGTTCATTTCAGTAATAAAACGTTCCGTTAAGCTCTGGATATCTTCGCCATTTTCATTGGCTCTTGCAATGATTTTATCGTCGATATCAGTGATATTTCGGGTGTATGTCACATCGTACCCACTAGCACGTAAATAGCGTGTCACCACGTCAAATACCACCATAACGCGAGCATGACCGACATGACAGTAGTCATAAACCGTCATGCCGCAGACATATAGTTTTACCTTACCTGCTTCAATCGGTGTAAATAATTCTTTTTGTTTAGTTAAGCTGTTATGGACTTTTAACATAGTATTTATTTTTTTGAAGTATCTCTTAAACCAATGGTCAGATTGAATACAGGCGTATCGACGTTATGCTCATAACGATCACTAACAAAATACCCTTCTCGTTCAAACTGAAAAGTAGTTTCTGGTTCACAGTTAACAATTGACGGCTCTGCGAATGCTTTAATCACTTTTAAAGAATCCGGGTTAACATCATCAAGATAGTTATCCGTTTCTTTTCCAGGTGCTTCCGCCATAAACAATCTGTCGTATAATCGCAACTCGACTTCCTTGCCTTCTGTCACTGAAACCCAATGAATAACGCCCCGTGGTTTCATTTCAGGCGGAGGATTCTGGCCAATAGTATCAGGTACTAAAGAAGCAATAACTTCAATAATTTCACCCTCGTCATTCTTAATGACATCGTCTGCCTTAATGACATAAGCACCGCGTAAACGCACATAATCGCCAATCACCAAACGCTTGAATTTTTTCCGGCTCAAACTGGTATCTTCACTAAAATCGGACGCATCAATATAGATGTTTTTAGTGAATGGCAATGAACGCTTACCCATTGCTTCCTGTTGTGGGTGATTAGCCACTTCCAACCATTCAACGCTGTCAGGGGCGTTAGTTATGCTGACTTTCAAAGGGTTCAATACACACATGGCACGCGGTGCGTTTTCATTCAAATTATTGCGAATCTCAAATTCCAGTTGAGCAATATCAACAACACCGTCTGTTTTTGCCACGGCAAGACCGTCACAAAAAGAGCGTATCGCCGCAGCCGTATAACCGCGCCTTCTCATACCTGAAATCGTTGGCATTCTGGGATCATTCCAGCTGGCAACGATATGTTTATCGACCAGTTGTTTTAACTTACGCTTACTCGTCATCATATAGTTAATATTGAGACGCCCAAACTCATACTGCTTTGGCTGTGAAGGCACTGGCAGATTTTCAGTAAACCACTCATACAAGGGACGGTGATCCTGAAATTCCAGCGTACAAATACTGTGGGTTATGCCTTCAATCGCATCTTCCTGCCCATGGGCAAAATCATAGCTGGGATAAATACACCATTTGTCACCGGTTTGATGATGTGATTCCTTGCGAATACGATAAAGAATCGGGTCACGCATATTCATATTTGGCGAAGCCATATCTATCTTCGCACGCAAGATACAAAAACCTTCATCAAAATCGCCTTGCTTCATTTTTTCAAGCAAACTCAAGTTTTCTTCTACGCTGCGATTACGAAATGGAGAATCCTTACCCGGCTTGGTCGCCCAGCCTCGATATTCACTGGCTTGTTCGGGTGTAAGATCACAAACGTAGGCTAGACCTTCCTTGATCAGATGAATGGCCCAATCGTAAAATTGCTCGAAATAGCTTGAAGCATAATGCACATCACCAGCCCACTGAAAACCCAGCCACTGTATATCTTCCTTGATTGCATCGACGTATTCCTGATCTTCTTTGGCTGGATTAGTATCATCGAAGCGTAAGTTACATTCACCACCAAACTCCTCAGCTAAACCAAAGTTCAGGCAAATAGACTTGGCATGCCCAATATGCAAATAACCATTGGGTTCAGGAGGAAAGCGGGTAACCACTTTTCCGTGCACCCTGCCTGCGTCAATATCTTCCTGAATAATAGTGCTTATAAAATTATGATTAACTGTAGATTCCGACATATCTTGATCAAAGTTATATGAAAACGCGCATTATACGCTCACAGCCGTGTCGGGTAATAGCACTCTTTTCAATAACTAAGCCAACAAACCGACAAAGTACACTACGGATATTAGCCAAGTGAATAAAACCAGTTGGACTAGGTACAAATCATGTTTTTGTATTCATGTCGCGTTTTCACATCATGTTTGTGATGAAAAATAGTTTAAACCTTCCACTTTGAACCTTATTTACACTATCATGTCTTATTTATTGTTAATCATTGGACCAAACCCATTATGAAAATGTTTTTTCGCTATTTGGCACCCTTATTTTTAGCAGTTTTATCACTCTCAGCGTATGCCGAAGGAGGCTCTGCTTTGCCACAAGTTAAACTAGAAACATCTCATGGTGACATCATCATCGAACTCAATGCTGAAAAAGCACCTAACACCGTTGATAACTTCCTTAGTTATGTTAACGACGGTTTTTATAACGGCACTATTTTTCACCGTGTTATTAAAGACTTCATGATTCAAGGTGGCGGCTTTAATGAAGAGTTTGTTCAAAAATCACCCAATGCACCCATCGAAAATGAAGCCAATAATGGTCTTGGTAATGTTCGCGGTTCTCTAGCCATGGCTCGTACAGGTGACCCACACTCGGCTACTGCCCAGTTTTTTATCAATACCGTTGATAACGAGTTCTTAAATTTCCGTGGTGAACAAGGTGCGGCATGGGGTTATGCTGTATTTGCCGAAGTTGTTGATGGCATGGATGTGGTTGATGCCATTCGTGAACTTAGCACCGGCAACAAAGGGGGGCACCAAGATGTTCCCGATGACAATGTTGTGATTATATCCGCAACAGTTATTGAATAAATAAATTGCTATCACATCACCTTCTGCTCATGAAGGTGATGTGTTTTATTTATGTCTACACTATTTATATCCGATCTACACCTTAGTCCAGAAAGACCAGAACTTACTGAGTTAGCCGTCGATTTCCTGCAAAACACCACGCAAGATGTCACTTCTCTTTATATTCTCGGCGATCTGTTTAATACTTGGTTAGGCGATGATGTCATACCCGATGAGTTTTCAGCTTTTATCGAACAATTACGTCAGCTTAAACAACGCGGTGTAAACATCTTTTTAATGGTGGGCAATCGCGACTTTATGCTTGGACAAGACTTTGCCCAACGCTGTGGCGCTCAATTACTGACCGATCCTGTTGTCATCACCTTACACAAGCAACAAGTGTTATTAATGCATGGCGACAGTTTATGTACGGATGATCTGGCCTACCAACGCTATCGGCGTTGGACTCGGAATAAACTTCTACAATGGTGTTTTTTACGCTTGCCTAGCAGATTTCGTCAACATATCTCCGACAAAATAAAACAGAAAAGCCGCGAGCAAAAACAACATAAAACCGCCATGATCATGGATGTAAATCACCTTGCAGTTGAACAAGCGTTGCTTGACCATAAGGTTAACTATTTAATTCACGGTCACACGCATCGACCCTCTATACATCACCTAACCATTAATAATCATGATGCTTATCGAATTGTAATAGGTGACTGGCACGACAAAATCAGTTATTTAAAATGCGATGAAAATATCATTAACCTGATTGATCACCGCATCCCAGAGCACCAATCACAACTAAAACTTAGTTAAGGCCTGCTCATCCAAAATTTGCTTTAGGCGTTTCGGTGGCACATAACCTGGCAACATTTGACCACTTTCTAAAAACAAAGCCGGTGTACCTTGCACACCTATCTTACGGCCTAAGTTATATTGTGACTTTACAGGGTTGTCACAGCTATCGGCTGAGACATTAACTCCATCTTTAGCATCATCCATCGCTTTTTTACGATCGTTTGCACACCAAACATCTGCTGCTTTGTCATACGATTCAGAATCTATTCCAGCACGTGGAAATGCCATATAACGAATTTGGATACCTAAATCATTATAGTCATCCATCTGTTGATGTAATTTACGACAGTAACCACAATCTATGTCAGTAAATACGGTAAGAGTATGTTCAATTTTTTCAGGCTCATCAGGTGAAAATACAATCATGTCAGCTTCATTTAAGCTCGCTAATGCTTGCTTACGTAAACTAATGCGTTTATTTTCCGTGATGTTTTGTCGTGTTTCTAGCGACACCACATCGCCTTGAATCACATAACGTAGATCGTTGGTGAAATAAACAATCTCACCGTTGATCACCGCTTCGTATAAACCCGTATTAGATAAAACACCGACACTTTCGATTGTAATGCCCGGCATAATTTTTTCTAATTTTGTACGTATCTCTGAATCATCCTCAGCATGAGCCAAGCCAAAACATGCTAAAAAAAATATCACTATAAACCGTTGCATAACCATCATGTTTCCTAGTCTCTAAAATTATTAAACTGCAGTGGCATATCAACCGCATCATTACCACGTAACAACGCCATCACACCCTGTAAATCATCTCGTTTTTTACCCGTCACTCGCACACTTTCACCTTGTATCGCAGCTTGTACTTTCGCTTTACTCTGTTTGATTATTTTGACAATATTACGAGATAAATCTTTATCAATGCCTTCTCTCACTATCACATCTTGTTTACGCATCTTACCGTTACCAACAGGATCTTTAATTTCCAGACAACTTATTTCGATTTCGCGTTTGACCAGCTTTATACGTAAAATATCGGCCAACTGTTCAAGTTGAAAATCACTATCTGCATGCATCGTAAGCACCTTGTCTGACTGCTCAACCTTGGCATCAGTTCCACGAAAATCAAACCGGTTGGCAATTTCACGATTAGCTTGATCAACCGCATTAGTTAGTTCATGTTTATCCACTTCAGAAACGATATCAAACGAAGGCATTATATTCTCCTAAATAGTAAATCCTAATGGCAAGAAGTTTACCATTACCACGTTCACAAATTGTCGACATTACCCACGTGGATGATGTTCTGCATGTAAACTTTTCAAGCGCTCTTTAGCGACGTGTGTATAAATTTGTGTGGTGGATAGATCTGAGTGGCCTAATAATAGCTGAACGACTCGTAAATCAGCTCCATGATTTAACAAATGCGTTGCAAAAGCATGGCGTAAGGTATGAGGCGATAAGTCTTTTTCAATATTAGCCTGTTTTGAATAACGTTTAATCAAATACCAAAACGCCTGTCTGGTCATTGCTTTACCACGGCGTGTAGGAAACATATCTTCACTGATCTGCCCATTTAATAACAACGGCCGCCCCTCCAGCATATAACGTTGCAGCCAATCCATCGCTACTTCACCTAACGGTACCAATCGTTCTTTATTACCTTTGCCTATACAGCGTACTAAGCCTTGTCGGAGATTAACTTGGCCAAAAGTTAATCCGACTAGCTCTGACACTCTTAAACCGGTGGCGTATAACACTTCTAACATTGCCCGATCACGCAAGCCTAAGGCATCCTCCTCATCAGGTTGATTTAATAATGCTTCAACTTCATCTTCGGTCAGACTTTTCGGTAAAGGTTTACCTAATCTCGGTGATTCCAATTGTGCAGTCGGGTCCGAATCCCGTATTTCTTCACGTGTTAAATACCGGAAAAAACGGCGTAATGTTGATAATAATCTCGCTTCACTACGCACCTTACGACCTTCGCGCATGCGCTGACTTTGATAACGCAAAATATCATTGCGTGTGGCCGCTGCCAAATCAATATCAAATTGACTCAGCCACGTAGAAAAAGCCATCAAGTCACGTTGATATGCTTCGACCGTATTTTTACTTAAGCCCGACTCTAACCATAAGGAATCAAGAAATGGCCGGAGGTAGTGGCAATCACTCACCGACAATTCTTTATTAGTCATGATAATTTTATGTTCACAACATTATTCATCTAATCAAAGTCTTCTTTAAAACGGTACAAGTGACAATTATGACCGAGCTAAAATAAAAAAGGGCACTGCTGTTTCCAGCAGTGCCCTTTTAAACTGTTTTGGATCGAGTTATCAATCCAGACAGATAGGTCTCTTAACCCAATTTTTCTTTAATACGAGCAGCCTTACCAGTAAGGTCACGCAAGTAGTAAAGTTTGGCGCGGCGTACATCACCACGTCGTTTAACTTCAATGTCTGCAATTGCTAGGCTGTGTGTTTGGAAAACACGCTCTACACCAACACCGTTAGAAATTTTACGAACAGTGAATGCAGAATGTAAACCACGGTTACGTTTTGCAATAACAACACCTTCAAAGGCTTGCACACGCTCACGTTCACCTTCTTTAATTTTTACTTTTACTACAACAGTATCACCTGAAGAAAATGCAGGAATGTCCTGTTTCAATTGTTCAGCATTAAGCTGATCGATAATATTACTCATTGTTCCACTCCCAACTATTCCTGCCTATGTTCGGCAATAAATTGTTCTAATAACGCTTTCTGCTCGTCAGTCAATGTATCCATTACTAACAAGTCAGGCCGCCGTAACCACGTTCGTCCTAGAGACTGTTTGAGCCGCCACTTTCGTATTGCCTCATGGTCTCCACCCAGCAATACCTCAGGTACTGACTGGTCAATTACTCGTTCAGGTCTTGTGTAATGCGGACAGTCTAATAAACCATCCATAAATGAATCTTGCTGTGCAGATTCATCATCACCCAAGACCCCAGGTAACAACCTTGCTACGCCGTCAATTAAGACCATCGCAGCCAACTCGCCACCACTGAGAACATAGTCTCCAATAGACCATTCCTCATCAATTTCTTGTTCAATTAGGCGTTCATCAACACCTTCATAACGCCCTGCAACAAAAATCATTGAGTTTCTTGTTGCTAACTCTATCAATTTTTGTTGATCCAATAACTTCCCTTGTGGTGATAAATAAACCACTTTGGTCTGCGAACCCAGCTGCGCTTTAGCAGCGTGTATGGCATCACGTAAAGGTTCAACCTTCATCACCATACCTGGACCACCACCATAAGGCCGGTCATCCACAGTTCGATGTTTATCTTGAGTGAAATCACGAGGATTCCAATAATCAAGACTTAACTTACCTTGCGTCACCGCTCGGCCAGTCACACCATATTGCGTTATTGCATCAAACATTTGAGGAAACAAAGACACCACACCTAATCGCATGATTTTTGTCTCATCAATAATCTACTCCCCAATCAACTCGAATAATCTTATTATCCAAATCAACTAGCTTAACAAATTCATCCATTACAAATGGAATCAATCGTTCTTCATTCTTACCATCTTCTTTCACTGCCAGCACATCATGTGCGCCAGTTTCAAGTATATGGTCCACCTGCCCCAACACTTGGTCTTGTAAGTTAACAACGGTCAAACCGACTAACTCAGACCAATAAAACTCGTCTTTTCCTGTTGGTTTAAGCTGCGTTCTTTTAATGGCCAGTTCAGCACCTATCAAAGGCAACACGTGATCACGGTCAGTTACATTCTCTAACCCCATCACTACACCTTTACCTTGAGTGCGTCCGCCAGTTACTTTCACCTCAACCCATTCACCTTTACGTGAAATGTATAACGGTGAATAACTTAATATATTCTTTCGGGGCTCCGTGAAAGAAAAGATCTTCACCCAACCTTTAACCCCAAAGGCACCAGATATTTTTCCTACTGGAACAAATTCCTCGGAAGTCACCACGCTAGCACCCAATCTAACAGAATATAATTAAGCGGCTTCTTGAGCCTGCTTAATCAATTTTGCTACGCGTTCACTTGGCTGAGCGCCTAGACCAACCCAGTGCGAAATACGCTCTAAGTCTAATCGTAATGTTTCTTCTTGCCCTTTCGCTAATGGGTTAAAAAATCCTAAGCGTTCAATGCAACGTCCGTCACGTTTGTTACGTGAGTCAGTTACTACAACACCATAAAAAGGACGTTTTTTTGCGCCACTGCGAGTTAATCTAATTGTTACCATAATTCTGCCCGTGAAAAACTGGATCGAAAAACAGACGTATTCTACGCACTTATCCAGTGTTTGAAAAGATTAAGTTAGCTTTAATTTAAAAGGGCATACCCCCACCCATTGGGAATTTACCACCTAAGCCACGCATCATCTTAGCTAAACCACCCTTTTGCGACATTTTCTTCATCATTTTTTGCATCTGACTGAACTGTTTTAACAATCGATTCACATCTTGTATTTGGGTGCCAGAGCCCGCTGCAATACGCTTTTTGCGAGAGCCCTTAATGATATCTGGCCGTTTACGCTCTTTTTTGGTCATCGAATTGATAATCGCTTCTAATTTATTTAACTCTTTATCATTCACTTGTTGTTTTGCTGCAGCAGGAATATTGGCCATGCCAGGCATTTTTTCCAACATCGATGTCATGCCGCCCATTTTACCCATCTGGCGCAATTGGTCGCGGAAATCATCTAAGTCAAAACCTTTGCCCTTTTTAAGCTTGGAAGCTAATTGTTCAGCAGCGCCTTTATCAACTTTCCGTTGTACATCTTCGACTAAAGATAAGACGTCACCCATGCCTAAAATTCTAGAGACCACTCGATCTGGGTGAAAGGGTTCTAAGGCATCAGTCTTTTCACCCACACCCATAAACTTAATAGGCTTGCCGGTAATATGTCGAATCGATAATGCTGCACCACCACGGGCGTCACCATCCGTTTTAGTTAAAATTACACCGGTAAGTGGTAAAGCATCATTAAAAGCTTGTGCCGTATTCGCGGCATCTTGCCCAGTCATGCTATCTACTGTAAATAAGGTCTCGACTGGATTTATCGCTGCATGGATTTGTTTAATTTCATCCATCATGTCGTCATCAATATGTAGACGACCTGCCGTATCGATAATGACTACATCGACAAACTGGAGTTTAGCTTGGGCAACAGCGGCTTTAGCAATCTCAACCGGGTTTTGATCAGGTTGACTTGGGAAAAATTTAGCGTCGACCTCATTTGCTAATGTCTGTAATTGTTCGATCGCCGCAGGGCGATATACATCCGCACTCGCGACCATAACTGACTTACGTTCACGCTCTTTCAACCAGCGGGCTAATTTCGCCACACTTGTAGTTTTACCTGCCCCTTGTAAGCCCGCCATCAAGATCACTGCTGGTGGCTGTGCGTTAAGGTTTAAGGACTCATTGGCCTCACCCATAACTGCGACAAGCTCATCATTGACTACCTTCACCAGCGCTTGACCAGGTGTCAGACTACGTAAAACATCTTGGCCCATCGCCCGTTGTTTCACTCTGTCGATAAACTCACGGACAACTGCTAAGGCTACATCAGCCTCAAGTAAGGCCATGCGAACTTCTCGCAATGTCTCTTTTACATTATCTTCTGTTATTCGACCTTGGCCACGGAGTTTCTGCAGCGTGCCACTAAGTCTTTCACTCAAACTATCAAACATGAGTCACCTTGAACTAAAATTACAGGCTAATTTGCCTATAACTAAATCTTATTTTGGAATCCGCTAATTATAACTGAAATATATTGTTCAGATTATGATTACATCGTTTATCATTCAACCATGAACCAAAACACACCTTTAGAATCAGGGATGAACTAGCATGGCCATCGCCAACTCATTAGCCTTTTTGCTCTACCTAGGTTGCAGCGCAATGCTTATCCGTCGATTTACTCAACGTGAGCAAAAGCTTGGCGCGATGGCGATTCCTGTCGGCATCCTCACTACCCTTGCATTATTGTTCCATGGCAGCGGTATATTCTTCACCATGCAACAAGCGGGTGGCTGGGATGTCAGTTTGTTTTCAACCGTTGCCATTGCTACCTGGTTAATGGCATTTATCACCTTTCTCTCTGGCATAAAATTTCCGATCGCACATCCAGGTATCATTATTTACCCACTGGTTGCACTCAGTTTGATGTTACAAGTGCAAGTCCCTGAAACTACGGTCAGCCCACTATCTGAACCAGCCTTAGAATGGCATATATTATTATCCCTTGCTGCATACAGTCTATTTACTCTTGCCGCATTGCAAGCGATTGTATTAGCAGTTCAAGAACAACAATTACGCCAGCGGCATATTGCTGGCTTGATCCGCAAACTACCGCCACTACAATCGATGGAAACCACATTATTCCAACTGCTATCGGCAGGATTTCTGCTGCTCACCATAGGTTTAATTACGGGGTTCATGTTCTTAGAAGATATTTTGGCCCAACATTTAGCTCACAAAACCTTTTTGTCTATCATCGCATGGTGTGTGTTTGCTACACTTTTGTGGGGGCGATGGCGCTATGGCTGGCGAGGAAAAACAGCCGTAAAATGGACCTTAGTCGGTTTCACCTTTTTAGCGCTGGCCTTCATTGGTAGTAAACTTATTCTGGAATTTTTATTGGGTCGTCCATAAACAACTATGCTTGAAAGTACATCGCTGTCATTACTCTTTATCCTGTTATTCATTCTGTTGCTGTTTTCTGCCTTTTTCTCCAGTTCAGAAACCGCCTTAATGTCACTCAATCGTTATCGCTTACGTCATCTTGAACATCAAGGTCATGCTGGCGCTGTATTAGCGAGCCAATTACTGGCACGCCCTGATCGACTTATCGGCCTAATCCTACTGGGCAATAATTTTGTCAATATTTTTGCTTCGGCCATTGCAACGGTCATTGGCATTAAATTGTTTGGTGAAAACGGTATTGTCATCGCTACACTTACTTTAACGCTAATTGTCTTATTGTTTGCTGAGGTCACCCCTAAAACATTGGCCGCCCTGCATCCTGAGCGTGTAGCATTTCCAGCTAGTTATATACTCAAGCCACTCTCTTTCCTGTTGTACCCATTAGTTTGGTTGATTAATGCAATTACCAACCGCTTATTAAGCATGTTTGGTGTATCGCCTGCAGACGCTAAATCTTCAGCCATTAATTCAGAAGAATTACGTATGGCTTTGATGGAAGCTGGCAGCATGATTCCAAAACGACATAAAAAGATGTTAGTCAGTATTCTTGATTTAGAGAAAGTCACGGTCAATGACGTGATGGTGCCACGTAATGAAATTGAAGGTTTAGACATCGATGCATCAATGACTGAAATCAGTAAGCAGCTATCTCATTGTGCCCATACACGCTTGCCGATCTACCACGACAGCTTAGATAATATTATCGGCATTCTCCATGTCCGCAAAGCCATGCATCTACTCGCTCAACAAAACCTAACAAAAAACACCTTAAACAATATCATTAAAGAAAGTTATTTTGTCCCAGAGGGCACACCACTCAACACCCAATTGATTCAATTCCAAAGGCAAAGAAGACGAACAGGTATGGTTGTAGATGAATACGGTGATATTGTTGGCTTGGTCACTTTGGAAGATATTTTTCGAGAAATTGTCGGTGAGTTTACCGCTGATACTATCGATGAAGACAAAGATATTCATCCACAACAAGACGGAAGTTATTTAATTAATGGGTCAGCCAATATTCGCGAAATCAACCGACACAATAACTGGCACCTACCCACTGAAGGTCCAAAAACAATTAATGGGTTGATTCTTGAAGTGCTGGAAAGTATTCCAGATCCCGGTGTCAGTCTGCGTATTGAAGATTATGTTATCGAAGTGGTGCAAACATCGGACAATACTATCAAAACTGTTCGAATCCGAGCGACGGAACCACTAACTCCTAGCGAGGAGCAATAATGTCGGCTTTCCGAATAAAATTATATGGTCTAACTGACAAAGATAAAATATCGTTAAAATCAATGTTGAAGCTCGCTAATGACTTACTTACTCATGAATGGCAAATCGTTGAGGAAGGGAAAGCAGAACTATCCATATATTCTTTTGATTCAGACGAAGGATTATCAGCATGGAAGCAACGTGAAGAAGGACTGACGGCGCTATTAACCGTAAAAGGTAATATCACTGAGCCGGTTGATATCATTCTTAAAAAGCCGTTAAGAACAACCAATTTCTCCGAAGCGCTTAATATTGTCGAAGATAAAATCGCTGCACGCTCGCAAAAAAAATCAGTCACACCCAAAGCTGAGAAATCAAAACAGGCCAAAACAAGTTCAGTTTTCTCATCATTATCATCTGGCCTATCGAAATATATTAATGGCAAAAAATCACCTGCTAGTGATTTACCTTCTTTGTTATTGCAAATACCAGATGAAATCGCTACACCGGCCAACACTATTCTGGATGTTGAGCTATTAAAAAACTGGCTCGACGGACTAAACTACAGCGATAATAATCGAGTTGTTGCTGCATTATTAGGCAACCTTATTCCGTTAAACCGTCTCGCTGTTGCTAACAAAGTTCGTCTTGAACTATTAGAAATCTATCGCGGTGCCATCCATAAAATTTTATTTGCACGCGACATCGCAGCTATAAAACGTGACCTCTACGCCTCCACTGAAAATTTAAAAGCAATTAAAGCACTAAACTTGGCGGTAGAAGAGTTAGCTATCGGCTATAAATTAATTGTCAATCAGCTTTATCTTTCAGGAGAAAGACCCGACACCAACAAACTATTTTTAACGGCGATAAACCGCACTGCTGAACAATTAGCCTTGCAAGTTCTACATGCTTATCAGTATTACCGTTCAGCACCTACTTCTGCATTATACGAACTGCATCAATTCTACTTATATTGTGAAGCGAGCAATACGCTTGATATTCTTACTGAAGCAAAAGATCTTCCAAGCACCAGCAGTTTTTATTCACTGTATACACAAATAATTCTGATCAGTATTGCAGAACCTTTTAGCTTAGATAAGTTTAATGTCTTACGTTTATTTAATCTTATGAAGAAATTCACTAAACAGGTTGAAATTAGCTTACTCACAGATAAACAAAAAAATACAACCAGTGATTTTTTAATGACCGGACATTTTTGTTTGAACTGTGCCAGTGATCATCCTCCTACTGCCATGGCTAAAACCACAGTGGATGTACGTAAACAATCACAAACCCGCCTTTTAAATACCCAGCCCGTATTGCTTGCTATAGAAGATATATTTAAACGCGCGTCACAATCAGCAAGTAGAGGTGCATTTGATCTTGATATACAGCTATTAAAAAAGATCATCCCGCAATTAAATACCTCGTATGAACGTAAATATCAGCGTCTGCCAAGTATCCATACTCGAAAAATTAATATTGCCAATGGAATTAGGGATATCCATACCTGCCTGAAAGAAAACCACGTCAATGGCGCCATCGAGTGGTCGATAAATAATCAAGGAAGCGGTGGTATTATGGCTAGCCGCAATAGTGACGGCTGTTATGATATTCACATTGGTGATTTCATAGGTGTGTTTGAACAAGACTTACCCGTGAAACTGGCATCCATACGTTGGTTAAATATCGATAACAATGACTCAACCCATATTGGGCTAGAGCTTCTTCCTGGTCACCCGACTCCTGTTTTTTGTCTGGCAGATGATAATACTGAATATCCAGCATTGTTATTACCTGAGGATGATGACATAAAACAACCCGCTACCCTCATAGCAGAAAAAGGGATATTTTCACCTAAGCGTTTACTTAAACTGAAAGGTGATGAAGAACCCTACAGTGTTTCTATCGATAAACTGATTAATCATACATATAACTTCGAACAATTTAGTTTTACCATCATCAAAACTAAATAGTGTCATCTTCACTACTTCGCATTAAAATATTACGAAATTAAATAGGGATTTATCTATGCGCACTATTATTAAGCTTATTGTTTTTGTGGTCATCATCGTGGTCTCAGGACTAATAGCTCTACCTTTTGTCGTCGACCCCAATGACTATAAACAAGAAATTTCCACGCAAGTAGAAAAAGCGACCGGTCGAACGCTTACCTTAGATGGGGATATTGAATTATCCGTTTTTCCTTGGATAGCACTCGAACTAGGCCCCTTATCACTGAGTAACGCCAAAGGCTTTACAGCCGATACGTTCGCCCAGGTTCAAAGCGCAGAAATTCGCATTAAACTAATGCCTTTGCTTAATAAGCAATTAGAGATGGATACGATCATATTAGATGGCTTGATGCTCAATCTAGAGAAAAACAAAGTAGGGAAAACCAACTGGGATGATCTTACTAGCGAAACAAATACTAAAGATTCTGATAAAGCATCAAAGCAAACAGAAAAACCTGATGCCGGCACACCAGCTTTAGCTGCAATCAGCATTGCAGGCGTGCAATTAACTAATGCAAATATCTTGTGGTCTGATGCCTCAGCTGCTCAAAAAATTAGTTTAAAAAACTTTAACCTGACAACTGATCCACTCGTACCTGGTGAACCTACTGCTTTAGATATGACATTTGATATCGAAAGCGCCGCACCTCAAGCATCAGCTCACATCGCTTTAAAAACAAACGTCATGGTCGATCTTGAAAATCAGCAATATGCATTAACCGGCTTAAGCTTTACCACTCAAGTTCAAGGTAGCGATTTGCCCTTTTCGACTGCAGATATCAGCCTAGCCGGTGACATCAATGCTGACTTAATCAAGCAGTTGGTATCCATAGAAGATTTATCTTTAGCAGCTAAAGCTAATAAAGATAAACAAACTATCGATGCTCAACTAACCGCTCAAATGAGTAGCAACCTAGCTACACAACAAAGCGTTATCAAATCCTTAGATTTAACCGCTGAAATTGTTGACCCAGCATTACCTACAGGCAAAGCGAACATAAAGCTTAATGCAGATGTTAATGCAGATTTACAAAACCAAACGGTCAAACTCTCTGATTTAGTACTACAGGTCTTAGACTTGATGGTTAAGGGTGATGTAAATATCAGCAAGTTATTATCTGACAATCCAGCAGTGGCAGGTGAAATCAATGTTGATGCATTCAACCTTCGACAATTAGCTAAACAATTAGCTATAGAGTTACCTCCAATGGCTGATGACACTACGCTTGAATTAGTGCAGCTCAGTACTCAGTTTGAAGGCTCCAGCAACAGCATTAATGCAAAATCATTAAATGTCACACTAGATCAAAGCAAGTTATCAGGCAGCATTGCAGTAAAAGATTTTGCTAAACCTGCAATTAACTTCAAATTAGCGCTAGATGAAATTGACGTTGATCGTTATTTACCACCTGTTGAAGAAGGTGAAAAATCATCATCACCGGTAGCACCGCCTGCTGCTGCAGCGGCTGCCAGTGCAAGTCAACTACCATTAGAGACCTTAAGACAACTTAATGCCAAAGGTGTAATAGATATTGGTAAATTAAAAGTCAGTGGCACACGCAGTGAAAATATTCATATTGAGCTCAGTGCGGCTAATGGTGAGATTAAATTACACCCCATGAGTGCTAACCTCTATCAAGGCCAATACCAAGGTAATGTGCGTCTGGATGCACGAGGTAAAACCTTAAAGTTAGCAATTGACGAAAACCTTAAAGGTGTACACGCCGGCCCATTATTATTAGATCTAACCGGCGAAGATAAAATATCAGGTGAGGCAAATGCTGCAGCAAAGTTAACCGGCAACGGCTCTACCGTTGAACAAATCAAACAAAGCTTAAGTGGCAACGGTAGTTTTTCTTTTACTAACGGTGCGTTGAAAGGCATCAACATTGCCGAAAGCATTCGTAAAGCAAAAGCAGTATTCAAAGGTGGGAAAGTTGCCGAATCTGATGAGCCAGTTCAAACTGACTTTTCCACTCTAAGCGGTTCATTTAAAGCCACTAATGGTGTGATTGATAACCAAGATTTGCTGGCTATGTCACCGCTGTTACGCATTACCGGCGCGGGCCTTATTGATTTGGCTAACGATGCTATGAATTATGGTGTTGATGTATCAATTGTTGGCACATCAAAAGGCCAAGGCGGCAAAGAGTTGGCTGACTTAAAAGGCCTCACTATTCCAGTAAAGCTAAAAGGCTCACTGAGTGATCCAAAGATTTCTGTTGATTTAGCTAGCATGTTGAAAGATCAAGCCAAAGAAGAACTCAAAGCTAAAGTCACCGAAAAATTAGAAGACAAACTTGGCGGTGACTTAGGTGGTTTAGTGGGTGGATTGCTTGGAACAGATAAACAAGAAACTGCTTCAGAAACTGAGGTCCAACCAGACAATGAGACAGCGACCACAGAACAAGAAACAGCACCTGAACCGGCTAAATCACCAGAAAAACAATTGGAAGATGCCGTCAAAGACAAACTTAAAGATAAATTAAAAGGCTTCTTCTAAACATTAACCTAAATTTAAGCCCTCAGTTATAACGCTACGGGCCTTTTGTTTTGACTACCTCTATATTCAGCGAACGACTTTTAAACTGGTTTGACCAGCACGGCCGCAAAGATCTGCCCTGGCAGCAACAGCCGACGCCTTATCACGTCTGGCTATCTGAGATCATGTTGCAACAAACTCAAGTCAGCACCGTTATCCCCTATTACCAACGCTTCACTGAAAAATTTAACAACATAACAACACTTGCAAAAGCACCCGTAGATGATGTACTCGCTTTATGGACAGGCCTAGGTTATTACGCCAGAGCGAGAAACTTACATAAGGCCGCTGTCATCATCATCAATGAACACAATGGTGAAATGCCAAGCAATATTGATGACTTAATTGACTTACCAGGAATAGGCCGTTCGACAGCTGGTGCTGTCATGGCATTGGCTCATCAACAAAAGTTTGCAATTCTGGATGGTAATGTCAAACGAGTATTAGCGCGGTATTTTGCAATTGATGGCTGGCCGGGTAAGAAACCTGTTGAAAATCTACTCTGGTTGAAAGCCGAACAATTATTGCCTACACAACGCATTGCAAATTTCATCCAAGCTCAAATGGATTTAGGCGCAACAGTGTGTACCCGCACTAAACCTCAATGTAATAAATGTCCATTAACTGCTAACTGTATGGCTTTTCAACAAGGCCATCCAACCCTCTATCCCACAGCAAAACTCAAAAAGATCATTCCTACTCGTCAAGCTCACTGGCTCATTGCCCAGTCACCTACAGGTGAGATCTTATTACAACAACGTCCAGCACATGGAATTTGGGGTGGGTTATGGAGTTTCCCTGAGGTTGAGACTGAAGATGAACTTTCCCCGGCAAGGAAGCAATTACATCTTGAGCAAACAGACGATATACAACTGACTGAAATAAACCATGTCTTCAGTCATTTCAAATTAACTATATATCCTCATTTAGTCCAATGTAAGCCACAATCAAATCATATAGCTGAGAATAATAATTTAAGCTGGTATAAAATAAGCGACGCATTAAAGCTGGGTTTACCCGCACCAGTAAAAAAAGTTATTCAATCATTACAATAAAGAGGCAGTTATATGGCACATATCGTTCATTGTGTGAAACTTAATAAAGAAGCTGAAGGGCTTGATTTTCCCCCTTACCCTGGTGAACTCGGTAAAAAGATCTATGAATCCGTGTCCAAAGAAGGCTGGCAAATGTGGATAGGTCAACAAACCATGTTGATAAATGAATACCGCCTATCACTAGCTGACACAAAATCTCAGCAGTTTTTAAAGTTAGAGTTAGATAAGTTTTTCTTTGGCGATGGCTCTGAACCTCCGACAGACTTTACACCAGAATAAAGAAATAATTCATTGATTTAGCGCTAAATTACAGAACTCAAGGTTTATTGATTAAAAAAAACATTTATCTGCAATTTATTACTTTAAATAATCTCAACTCAAGCTTAAGCCTTTAGAAATAGCTTGTTAGGGCCTTTTTTTTACCGTTAAAATGTCAAAATATCTACAAAATGTGACGAATTTTGATTTTTTTTGATAAAAAACAGGTTTTTTATAAGTTTTAATGCGTACAATGCCGGGAAGCTTCTATATTTTGAAGTGGAAAACAAGCTGGCTGATAGATATTCAGTGTAGCGAAAGATAAAGTAAATTGAGGTTGATATGGCAGAACAAGTAACAGGAACCGTTAAATGGTTCAATGACGCAAAAGGATTCGGATTCATTGAGCAAACTGATGGTCCAGACGTATTCGTACACCACAGCGCGATTCAAGCTGATGGTTTCAAAACATTAAAAGAAGGTCAGTCCGTAACAATGGAAGTGACTCAGGGCCAAAAAGGTCCTCAAGCGGAAAATGTTGTTCCAGCTTAATAGCAACAACACGCTTTAAAGAATTTGCAAGGCCGGTTAATTAATTTTAATCGGCCTTTTGCATTTTTAAAACTCGAATTTTTATATAACGTCTAAATATGAAAGTATTTAGCTATAGAAATATTCGTGTGTTGATTTTACTGTCCGTGTTAGCAATAGCGGCAATTTATACCCAAGATCAGCATATCAATACCACTTCATGGTTCAAGCCTATTGATGTTGTCATTTTTCCCATCAATGGCGATGGCAGTATCAAAACTGCAAAATATATCCAGCAACTTTCCCAAAAAGACTTTCAGGATATCGATGATTTTTTTCACCGTGGAGCGAAACTATATCGCTTAATTGTTGAGCAACCAATAAGGACTCAGCTAGGCCTAGGCATTGAAGTTTTACCTCCCGCTCCGCCTCAAAATCGCAACGCAATATTCGATGTCATCCTTTGGAGCCTGAAATTACGCTATTGGGCCTATCAACATACACCCGATAACATAGCTAACAATGATCGCATCCGACTATATGTAATATATCATCAAGCCCAACAAGGTCAGGTTCTTGCCCATTCTCTAGGCTTACAAAAAGGATTGATCGGCATTATTCATGCTTTCGCTGATCGCGACCAAAATAGTCAAAACAATGTTGTGATGGCACATGAAGTTTTGCATACCGTCGGCGCTTCAGATAAGTATGATCGTTACAACCATCCCGTCTATCCTGATGGTTATGCCAAACCAGAACAAAAACCACTTTACCCGCAACGGTATGCAGAAATCATGGCCGGACGTATTGCTTTAAGTAAACAACAAACAAAAATTCCAACCCACTTAAAATTCACCATCGTGGGTGAGAAAACGGCAGAAGAGATAAATTGGATTAAATCTCAATAGAGAATTTATATCCCAAACAGTTTATCTATGATATCCGCTTAGGGTATGTAGGTTGAGTACTTAACTTTCCCCAAGCTATAACGAACAACGTCATAACAGTGATTACTTTAAAATCTCTTTTGACTCATCTTGAACCAAATTTTTAAATGCTGTCATCAACGCTGTAAAACGCTTGCCTTTACGGTGCACTAAATACCAATGTCGCATAATGGGAAAGGACTCAACATCAAGAATTTTTAACTGGCCAAGGCTCAATTTCACTTCCAAGGTATCTTTAGAAACGATACCTAAACCAAGCCCCGCCTCTACCGCTTCGTTTATCGCTTCATTACTACTCATTTCCATCACCGAACTAATGCTATAGCCGCTTTCTTCAAAAAAACGTTCCATAGCGATTCGCGTACCAGAACCGTGTTCGCGCATTATAAAAGTTTCTTGTTGTAACGTTTTTAATGGAATGTTCTTTTTACCCACCAGTTCATGACCGATAGGTGCAACCACAACCAAAGGGTTATCCATAAATGATTCAGCTTCAACATCTAAGCCTTCTGGTGGCCGGCCCATAATGACCATATCGATAGTATTCTCGGCTAGGTGATTTAACAGACTCGCCCGGTTAGTCACATCCAATGTGATATTTGCTCCAGGAAAACGCTTATAGAACTCACCAAGTAATTTCAGCGCAAATGATGTTGCTGTTGTTGCCACCGCAATATTTAACCGACCACGCTGACTTCCTTTCAACTCATCTAGCACTTCCTCCACTTCGTTCAACTGCTGGGAGATACTGCGTGCATAGACGAGTAACTCTTCCCCCGCCTCAGTCAAAAACAAGGACTTACCCATGCGCTCGAATAAGGGTGTAGCGACTACACTTTCTAGTTGCTTGATCTGCATTGAAACTGCAGGCTGTGTGAGATACAGTATCTCCGCAGCACGGGTATAGCTCAGGTGTTGGGCTACTGATTCAAAGATCTGCAATTGACGAAATGTTATATTCATACGCTATATAATAAGCACCTCTTATGTCATAAATCAAAATATATGCTAATAATTTATACCATAAGCATTCCTTATGATTAAAATCAAAATATTTGAGTTTCATTCCTACTGAAAATACCCTAAAATTTGCATACGTCATAGTTAGACGAATAGATATAGATTAAAATGTATCGAATAGCGGGTAAACGCCTATCACCAATAGTTATCACGCTGAATAGAATAGTAAGCTTGGCGGTATAGAGCCAAATGAATAAATAAATTTTGGGACACGGAGCTTCTTGCTCCGCTAGTCAAATATAGAAAAAGAGGATGCGAGCAATGTCAGAAAAAAAATATAATGCTGGTGTAAAAGCGTACCGTGAAACGTACTGGATGCCAGAATACACACCGAAAGAAACAGACCTTTTGGCCTGTTTTAAAATCACACCACAAGACGGTGTGCCTCGTGAAGAGATTGCGGCAGCGGTTGCAGCGGAATCTTCAACAGGAACATGGACCACAGTCTGGACAGATCTATTAACTGATCTTGACTACTACAAAGGCCGTGCATACGCCATCGAAGATGTGCCTGGCGATGACACGTGTTTTTATGCATTTATTGCCTACCCAATCGATCTATTCGAAGAAGGCTCAGTTGTTAACGTACTAACATCTTTAGTTGGTAACGTATTTGGCTTTAAAGCACTTCGCGCACTTCGATTAGAAGATATTCGCTTCCCTATTGCCTATGTAATGACATGTAATGGTCCACCACAAGGTATCCAAGTTGAACGTGACATCCTTAATAAATACGGTCGCCCATTATTAGGTTGTACTATCAAACCTAAACTAGGTCTATCTGCGAAAAACTACGGTCGTGCTTGTTATGAAGGCCTACGTGGTGGTTTAGATTTCACCAAAGATGATGAAAACGTAAACTCACAACCATTCATGCGTTGGAGACACCGTTTTGATTTTGTAATGGAAGCGATTCACAAAGCTGAAGCCGAAACAGGTGAACGCAAAGGTCACTACTTAAACGTTACTGCACCTACCGCTGACGAAATGATGAAACGTGCTGAATACGCAAAAGAAATCGGCGCACCTATCATCATGCATGATTACTTAACGGGTGGTTTATCAGCGAATACTCAACTTGCACAATGGTGTCAAGACAACGGCATGTTATTACACATTCACCGTGCGATGCATGCGGTACTTGATCGCAATCCGCACCACGGTATTCACTTCCGCGTATTAACTAAAGTATTACGTCTTTCTGGTGGTGACCATCTTCACTCGGGTACGGTTGTGGGTAAATTAGAAGGTGATCGTGAAGCCACTTTAGGTTGGATCGACATCATGCGTGACTCGTATATTAAAGAAGATCGTACCCGCGGTATCTTCTTCGACCAAGATTGGGGCGCAATGCCAGGTGTTTTCCCTGTTGCTTCTGGTGGTATCCATGTATGGCATATGCCAGCATTGGTTAGCATCTTTGGTGATGA
>MAAJ01000003.1 GCA_002163085.1 Methylophaga sp. 42_25_T18
AGTACAGAGAGTAATTACCAAACAGATAGCCTGATCGCTACCGATATTGATGCCTACTTAAAGCAACATGAAAACAAAGAAATCTTACGTTTTCTAACCTGCGGTAATGTCGATGATGGTAAAAGTACCTTAATTGGTCGTCTTCTTTATGATTCAAAAATGATTTATGAAGATCAATTAGAATCAATCACCAAAGATAGTGTTAAGTCTGGCACGACAGGTGAAGCGATTGATTTAGCCTTGCTGGTGGATGGTTTGCAAGCCGAACGTGAGCAAGGTATTACCATTGATGTTGCGTATCGTTATTTTTCAACGACCAAACGTAAATTTATCATTGCTGATACACCAGGCCATGAGCAATACACACGTAACATGGCAACCGGTGCATCAAATTGCCAGTTAGCCGTTATCTTGATTGATGCGCGTTACGGTGTACAAACACAAACACGTCGTCATAGTTACATTGCGTCATTATTAGGTATCAAGCACATCGTTGTTGCCATCAATAAGATGGATATCAAAGATTACAGCGAACAGGTTTATAACGATATTCGTGATGAATACAGTGCCTTTGCTAAAGAGCTAGGCATGGATGATGTGCACTTCGTACCGTTATCGGCCTTGGTGGGTGACAACGTAGTCAACAAAAGCGCAAACATGCCTTGGTACCAAGGTGAAACATTGATGTATTTATTGGAAAATATTGAAATCACATCGGATGTTAGTGACGAAGAAATGCGTTTCCCTGTGCAATTTGTTAACCGCCCTAACCTAGATTTCCGTGGTTACTGTGGCACATTGGCTTCTGGTGTTATTAAGCCGGGTGATGATATTTCTGTATTGCCATCAGGCAAAGAAAGCACGGTTAAAGCCATTGTGACTTACGAAGGCGAACAAGCCGATGCAGTTTCAGGTGAAGCGGTAACTGTCACTTTAGAAGATGAAATTGATATCAGTCGTGGTGACATGATTGTTCATCGTGGTCATCGGCCACACGTTGCGAATGAATTTAAAGCAACCGTGGTATGGATGACGGAACAGCCATTAGTGACTGGCAAGCAATACAACTTCAAAGTGGGTGTGAGTGATAGCACCGGCACATTAACTGCTATTGACCATCAAATTGATGTCAATACATTAGCTGAAAACAAAGCTGATGAATTGGCGATTAATGAAATTGGTTTGTGTGAATTTTCGTTGAACAAGCCAGTGGTGTTTGATGGATATAAAGATAACCGTTACACCGGTTCATTTATCATCATCGACCGGCTAACTAATGTGACCATCGGCGCCGGTATGATTACCGATGTCGGCACAGGTTCTAATAAACCTGCTGATACGGGCCAGTTCTCAGAGTTTGAAAAAGAACTCAATGCTTTAGTCAGAAAGCACTTCCCACACTGGGATGCAAAAGATTTAAGTCAGTTACTTAAATAGGAAGATCAAACAAGCTGGGTGCAAGGCCCAGCTTGTTTTTCTTATATGCCATTTAAATCCCAACTTATAAATTGGCTACAGCAAGATACATCTCGCCTTGATGCATTAACGGTTGCATCGACTCTTCAACTTAATGATTGGTGTTTGGCTGCAGGCTTTGTTCGAAATTTGGCGTGGGATAAGAGTCATGGTTTTGATGTGGCTACCCCATTAAATGATTTGGACCTGATCTATTTCGATCCCGATAATCCCGACGAGCAGAAGGATAAAGATCTTGAACTTCAGCTAAAGAAACTGAGGGACTACCCTTGGTCAGTGAAGAACCAAGCTCGCATGCATATTAGAAATGGACATAACCCTTATAAATCGACGCAAGATGCGATGTCTTATTGGCCTGAAGTTGAAACTGCTGTTGGCGTTCGATTTGATAACAAGAGCAACTTAGAATTAGTTGCGCCGTTTGGCTTGGGATCGTTATTTACAAATACGATTACATTGAATTCTAAGTTTTCAAATTCTGATGAGTTTTATAATCGAATTGAAGGAAAAGGTTGGTTAACCAAATGGCCGAATCTGGTTGTTGTTCGATAATGTTATGATTTGCTCAAATATAAGAAATAGGCAAACAGTGTGATTAATTTAGAGCATGAATTAGCTTATATCCAGCAACATATTCCTATCACAGCCAACCTTGGTGTTGAGATTAAATCGTTTGATGGTAATGAAATTATTATTACTGCGCCACTAGAAGAAAATAAAAACCTACACGGCACAGCATTTGGTGGCAGTCAGGCTGCCATCGGAATTTTGACTGGCTGGGCGTTGATTTATTTAAAGTTAAAACAGCTAGGCATTGCTAATGATCTGGTGATTCAAAAAAGTGAATATGACTTTAAAAAACCAGTGACAGCAGACTTTACCTATACCTGTGCATTTCCTAGCACCGAAATCCTTGAAGCGTTTATTCAAACTTTAAAAGAGAAAGGTAAGTCTAGAATTTCGATAACAGCAGAAGTTGAGTCTGAAAAAGGTATCTGTGGCGTGCATCAAGGTTTATATGTCGTTTTCTTAAAAGAGAAATGATAGTGAAAAAGTTTATCATCGGTTTTTACGATTAAATTAAAAGAAATAACTCGTTATACAAATTAGTTGGTCCTGCTTATGATGAAAACCAGATACAAGAAGCGCTTGTATTAAGGTTTTATTAGGAGGCAGGACAATGACAAAGACAGTATTAACGACAGCAACCGGCTCACCCGTTGCAGATGATAACAACAGTATTAGTGCTGGTGAACGTGGGCCATTAACGTTTGATAATCACTATACCTTTGAAAAGTTGGCTCATTTTAATCGTGAGCGTATTCCTGAGCGAGTTGTTCATGCTAGAGGAACGGGCGCTTATGGAACCTTCACCGTTACTAAGTCACTTCAGAATCTAACAATTGCAGATTTTTTACAGGTAGAAGGTCAGACAACCGAGGTTTTTGTCAGGTTTTCAACTGTTGGTGGCGGACAAGATTCGAGCGACTATGCACGTGATCCACGTGGTTTTGCTATTAAGTTTTATACTCAGCAAGGCAACTACGATATGGTGGGGAATAACACACCGGTTTTTTTTCTTAGAGATCCGATAAAGTTTCCAGATTTTGTCCATTCGCAGAAGAAAAGCCCACAAACCAATATGCCTGATCCTGCTGCGATGTATGAGTTTTGGGCGAACCATCCCCAGTCGCTACACCAGATGACTATTTTAATGTCGGATCGCGGCATACCTGCTTCCTATCGACATATGCATGGTTTTAGTTCGCACACCTATAGTTTTTGGAATGATAAAGGTGAGCGAGTTTGGTTTAAATGGCACTTTAAGACTGATCAAGGTGTTGAAACCTTAACTGAAGCAGAAGCGGCTGTTAGACCAAGTCATGGTGTTCAACAAGATCTTGTTGAAGCGATTGATGCTGGTGACTTTCCTAGTTGGACAGCTAAAGTTCAGATCATGACTGAGCAAGAGGCGAAGGATTATCAAGTTAATCCATTTGATTTGACTAAAGTGTGGCCGCATTCAGACTTTCCCCTTATCGAAGTAGGGAAGTTAGAGTTAAACCGGAATGTCAGTAACTACTTTGCTGAAACAGAACAGGCTGCTTTTGCCCCGAGTAATTTAGTACCGGGTATTGGTGTTTCACCTGACAAAATGTTGCAAGGACGTTTGTTAGCCTATCAAGATGCTCATCGTTATCGAGTCGGTGTGAATGTGAACCAATTGGCTGTTAATGCTGCGAAATGTCCTGTTAATCATTATCAACGTGATGGTGCAATGGCTGGCGGTTGCCCGGTACATGGTGGTGAAAACCAAGGTTCAGGTGCTAACTTTTATCCAAATGACCGGATCAATGATGGGGCGCCAGCCCCAGAACCATTGGTTGCTGAGCCACCTATGCCGATTGAAAAAGACGCATGGATAAATCGCTATCATACGGATGAAGACGATCACTTTTCACAAGCGGGTGATTTATATCGCTTGATGAGTGAGTCACAAAAAGATCAGTTAGCAAATAATATTGCGGGTGGTTTGGTGCATGCCAATCGTTCGATTCAATCAAGATTATTAGCACAGTTTGAAAATGCTAATGCTGATTATGCCAATCGTGTAAGACTAGCATTGAGTATTTTGAAATAACGACAATTCATGTATATGGAGGCTGGTAAATTAATCAGCCTCCATAATTTTGTTTGATTATTTGCCATTGGCTCAATTTATCATTAAAAGATAGAGCTGCATGAGCAGGGCTGGTGGAGGGTAGTAGTTGAAAGCTAAGCGATTGTTCAACGTTTAATGTCGGCAAGACATGGCGTTTAAACACTTGTTCGGCTTTGCCACCGTTAAAAAAGATGTGTTGGATTTTTTTGTATTGTTTTAGAAATGAATTAAAGTCATTGGCAACCATTGAGTCTGATTCAATATGTTGATCTAAACTGCCGGGGCGTCGGCAGCTTTTTAATACATCCCAAACCGCAATTTGATGATATTTTAATTGCTGGCATCGAGCTGAATATTCTAGCGTCAAATCAAACTTATATAACTTGCCCATAATGGGCCAAAAGGCATTTCTAGGATGCGCGTAATATTGCTGTTCTTGTAATGATTTGATGCCGGGCATGGAACCGAGAATTAATATCCCAGCATCTTTTGCCGCAATAGGCGCAAAGCTAATGCTCTCAATGTTTGCTTCAACCATGTTTATTGATAAGTCGTACCCTGATGTTTTATCCAGCCATCAACATGGCGTTTATCTGGATCGTGATGCGTCCAATGAATCACACCGCCACGTTCATTCCATTCATATTCGCCATAAACGTTAACAGTATCACCTTCTTTTATGGTTTCAATTCTGTCAGCAAGATCAATATTGTGAGCGACTAATAAAGTAAGCCCGCCTTCTAGTTTGATAATAAAACGTTGATGACGCCTGCCGACATGATCATCGGTTAATAACTTGATGATTTGTCCGGTCACTTCTAATTGTTGGTTGCTTTGTTGTTGCTCATATAGTGTCTCAGCATTTTGGCCAGGTGCTGAACCATCAGTTTGTTGCGGAGAATAAAAACTGGCGGCATAACCCAATATTGCAAAAGCAATGAGCAGTAAAATACGGTGTTTTTGACGTGTTTTTTTAGACATGATGATTAGGTTTGGCCATTAATGTTATTCAATATTTACCAATGCGGCATTCATCGAAAACATTATTGTGTCATATTTATAGCTAGTCGCCCTGAAATGATATCGATATATGATGGGTAGAACATTATGAGAATGCTGTTGTCAGAATGTTACATAAACTAGAAGGACATTTTGCATTGAAACATGGGTTAAACAAAAAATTATCTCGTCGGCAATTTGTTGTCGGAGCAAGCGCTTTGATGGCGTATTCGGCATTGCCTTGGCCGACGCGGAGCTTTGCAGGATATGAGTCCCAATTTACTCCCACATTAACAGGTAAGAACTTTGCCTTAGATATTGACTATCAAAACGTTAATTTTACGGGAAAGCAGGGTATTGCAACGACGGTTAATGGTTCATTACCAGCACCAACCTTAAGATGGAAGCAGGGTGAACGCGTTAAGATAAAAGTTAATAATCACCTTGCTCATGATAGTTCTATTCACTGGCATGGCATGATCTTACCCACTCAAATGGATGGCGTGCCGGGCTTCAGTTTTGCTGGTATCAAACCGGGTGAAAGTTTCGATTATGAATTTGAAGTGAAACAAAGTGGTACTTATTGGTATCACAGTCATTCTGGCTTTCAAGAGCAAACAGGATTATATGGAGCCATAGTCATTGATCCCGCTGAGCCCGATCCGGTCGCTTATGACCGAGATTATGTGGTGTTGTTGTCAGACTGGACGGATGAAGAGCCCACTGATGTTTATGCCAAGTTAAAAAAACAAAGTCATTATTACAATCGACAAGCACGTACCTCTGCAGATTTATGGGCGGACATTAAAGAAAAAGGTTCAGCACAAACGTATCAGGATCGCGCCATGTGGAATCAGATGAGGATGTCTGATCGTGATATTTCAGATGTGACCGGTACGACCTATACATTCTTGATGAATGGGCAAACGCCAGAACAACTGTGGACCGGTTTATTTAACAAAGGTGAAAAGGTTCGCTTACGCATTATTAATGCGGCGGCGATGACGTTTTTCGATGTACGTATTCCGGGTGTCAAAATGACTGTGGTCGCGGCAGATGGTCAAAATATAGAACCAGTGACCGTCGATGATATTCGTATTGGTGTTGCTGAAACCTATGATGTGATTGTTGAACCTGATGCCGACCAAGCCCATGTTATTTTTGCTCAGGCGATTGACCGTAGTGGTTTTGCCAGTGGTGTATTGACCACCGATCCAAATCTAAACGCAGAATTACCGGATCTGGACCCGACACCTATTTTAGTGATGGCTGATATGGGCATGGATCATAGTGTTATGGGCCATGAGCAAAAAATGACCGACGTGAATATGGCTATGATGGACCACACCATGCATATGCAACAAGAAATGACCATGGGATCGGGTGCGGCTGGTTTTGGCAGCAATAAACCGGTTAATCATTTACAAACTGAATACGGACCACATGTTGATATGCGGGCCGAAATGCCGAGGTATAAAGTGGATGATCCGGGCATAGGCTTACGCGATCATAAAATATTTTATGGTCGTAAAGTTCTAAACTACGCTGATTTGCACAATTTATATCCAACTGTGGACGCAAGAGATCCTGAGCGTGAAATTGAACTTCACCTGACGGGCAATATGGCACGTTATATGTGGTCGATTAATGGGGTTAAATTTGCCGATGCTGAGCCACTCATGTTGAAGTTCGGTGAACGAGTACGTTTTACCTTGATTAATGACACGATGATGAATCACCCGATGCACCTGCATGGTATGTGGAGTGAGTTAGAAACAGGTGATGGTGACAATATTCCACGGAAACATACGGTAATCGTACAACCGGGGACGAAGATAAGTTATTTGATTACGGCTGATGCTATCGGTCGCTGGGCGTACCACTGTCATTTGATCTATCACATGCCGGCAATGTTTCGTGAAGTGAGGGTGGGTTAAGGGATGAAAGTGATTATTTTTATCTGTGCTTTTTTTCTTGCCAACCCACTATATGCAGTGGAGATGGACGATGATCCCTTATTGGCGCTGGTCAAAATTGATCAATTGGAAAAAACAGACATTGGTGATGACAATGACACGGCTTGGGAAGCACAGGCTTGGATAGGTAAAGACTTAAACAAGCTTTGGCTCAAAACTGAAGGTGACATTGTCGATGGTGATGTCGAGGAAGCTGAATTTCAATTATTGTATAGTCGTGCCATTGCCCCTTTTTGGGATGCGCAAATTGGCTGGCGGCATGATGTTAAACCAACACCCAACAGAAATTGGTTAGCCATAGGTGTTCAGGGGCTAGCACCGTATTTTTTTGAAACTGATGTGGCGTTATTTATTGGTCAGAAAGGCAATGTAGGTTTAAGAACACAATTTGAATACGAATTTTTGCTGACTCAAAAATGGATTTTATCGCCAGAAATAGAAGCCAATTTTTTTAGTAAAAACGATTCGGATGTTGCAATAGGCAGCGGTTTATCTGATGTGAATGTCGGCTTACGATTACGCTATGAAATTAAACGTGAATTTGCGCCGTATATTGGCGTTGAGTGGACAAAAAGTTATGGTAATACGGCTGATTATATAGCGGCCGAGGGCGAGGATAGTAGTGAGCTTCAGTGGATTTTAGGGCTACGGGCATGGTTTTGATTTTAATTCATTATTTAGTAGTTCCCGTTATAAGCGCTGAGCGTTATAATATTAGGTTCACTAATCGAGTTTAGAGAGCTTAGATGTATCAGTACGATAAATATGATCAGGCAATGATCGATCAACGGGTAGCACAATACCGCGATCAAACCCGTCGTTATTTAGCCGGCGAATTGACGGAAGAGCAGTTCCGTCCCTTGCGTTTGATGAACGGTCTGTATGTGCAAATTCATGCACCCATGTTACGTGTCGCTATTCCTTATGGGCTTATGTCATCGACACAAGTACGTAAAGTTGCGGATATTTCACGTAAATATGATAAAGGTTATGT
Source organism: Methylophaga sp. 42_25_T18 (assembly GCA_002163085.1). Taxonomy (GTDB): domain Bacteria; phylum Pseudomonadota; class Gammaproteobacteria; order Nitrosococcales; family Methylophagaceae; genus 41-12-T18. Next base: position 8,108 of record MAAJ01000003.1, read on the forward strand.
GCATTTCACTACTCGCCAAAATTTCCAGTTAAATTGGCCTGCTTTAGAGACAGTGCCTGATATTTTGGCAGAACTTGCTTCTGTGCAAATGCATGCGATTCAAAGTAGTGGTAACTGTATTCGTAATACAACCTCTGATCAGCTTGCTGGTGTGTGTGAAGGCGAAATCGAAGATCCTCGTCCGTATTGTGAAATCATTCGTCAGTGGTCGACTTTCCACCCTGAGTTTGCCTATCTACCTCGTAAATTTAAGATTGCCGTTATTGGTAATGCTGAAGATCGTGCGGCGACTAAGCTACATGATATCGGTCTGCACTTGGTTAAAAACCAAGAAGGCGAAGTGGGTTTTGAAGTATTAGTGGGCGGTGGTCTTGGCCGAACACCAATCCTAGGACAGCAAATTCGTCCATTCCTAGAGAAGAAAGATTTATTATCTTATTTGGAAGCCATTTTGCGTGTGTATAACCGCTTAGGCCGCCGCGATAATAAATATAAAGCACGTATTAAAATCACTGTGCGTGAACATGGTATTAACCATATTCGTGAGTTAGTTGAAGCGGAGTGGGTAGAAATTCGTGACCAGCTAGAATTGGACAGCAAAGAAATCGAGCGTGTTAAAGGTTTCTTCACTGAGCCTGAATACGATGCAAATGCGGCTGAAGATACTAGCTTTGCTGAAATGCAGACTGAAGATGCCAACTTTGCACGTTGGGTAAAACAAAATGTTGTTGCTCATAAAAAGCCGGGTTACAAAGCGGTCCATGTTTCATTGAAAGCACCACTAAGCCCACCGGGTGATGTGACGGACTCTCAATTAGATTTGATTGCTGATTTGGCTGATGAATTTAACATGGGTGAAGTGCGTTCTACTCATGATCAGAATTTATTGTTTAGCGATATTAAGCAAGGTGATTTATATGCCTTGTGGTTGCGTCTTGAAGTAGAAAGTTTAGCCACACCAAATATCGGCACATTAACCGATATGATTTGTTGCCCAGGTTTGGATTTCTGTGGTTTGGCTAATGCGACTTCAATTCCATTAGCAAAAGAAATCAATGAACGTTTTAGTGACTTAGATTATTTGTATGATTTGGGTGATCTTAAGGTCAAGATGTCGGGCTGTATGAATGGTTGTGCTCACCAGAGTGTGGGCCATATCGGTATCTTAGGTGTCGATAAAAAAGGTGAAGAGTGGTATCAATTTACCCTTGGCGGTAGCTCAGAAGCTGATGCGTCATTGGGGCAACGTTTAGGTCGTGCAATTCCTAAAGATGATGTTGTTGATACAGTATCAACCTTATTAGATGTCTATGTGGAACAACGTGAACAAGATGAACCTTTCTTAGCCACGGTGCGACGTATTGGTATTGACCCATTCAAGGAGCGTGTATATGCAGATAATTAAAGATCGTGAAATTATCGAAGACAATTGGCTGCATTTAGATGATGAAGCCGAGCTTGCAGCTGGAAATATCACCGTATCGTTAGCACGCTGGCAAGAACAACATGAAACCTTATGTGATCACGAAGGTGGTTTGGGTTTACGTCTAACAGGTGAGGATCCTTTAGAGGAAGTTGTACCTGATTTGGATAGCTTTACATTAATTGTCTTAGCTTTTCCTGCGTTTACCGATGGCCGCTGTTATTCGTTTGCGCGTTTATTACGTGATAGATTTAGCTTCAAAGGCGAAATTCGTGCCCAAGGTGATGTACTGTATGACCAACTGTTCTATATGACACAATGTGGTATTAACAGTTTTGAATTGGCTAATCAGAACCGTGTGGTTGATGCATTAGCTGCGTTTGATGACTTTAGTGAAAGTTACCAAACCACCGTAGCAAAACCTGCGCCGTTATATCGTCGTTGTCGTTAGTCGTTCGGTGATTTATGGCCGTCTATGCAGTAGGTGACGTCCAAGGCTGTTTTGATGAATTGATGAAATTGTTGGATCACATTAATTTTGATCCAACAGTTGATCAAGTCTGGCTGGCAGGTGATCTGGTTAACCGAGGCCCTAATTCTGCTGATGTTTTACGTTTTGCTAGAGATATGGGGCCAGAACGCGTCAAGGTAGTATTAGGCAATCATGATCTTCATTTATTAGCCAATGCTGCTGGGGTGAATGAGCACCAACACCGAATGGATACCATGGAATCTGTTTTAGAAGCAGATGATAGAGATGAACTCGTTTCATGGTTACGCCAACAACCTTTGTTTTATCATGATGAAAACTTAGCATTTAGCATGGTGCATGCAGGTATACCTGCTCAGTGGTCTATTGCTGAATGTGGTCAATATGCTAAAGAAGTTGAAGCTGTACTGCAGTCTGAAAATTGGCAAGATTTTTTTCAAAATATGTATGGTAATGAACCGCAACAATGGTCTGAAAAGTTAACCGGCTGGGATCGTCTACGTTACATCACTAACTGTTTTACTCGCCTGCGATATTGCCATTCAGATGGCGGTTTGGCCTTGAAATTTAAAGGACATCCTCAAGACCGACCCGATCACCAACTCAGTTGGTTTGATATGCCCAATAGAAAAAGCAATGATGACAATGTCGTTTTTGGTCATTGGTCTACCTTAGGTACAGGTCAATATGACAAGGTGTTTTCATTGGATAGCGGTGCTGTGTGGGGTGAACTATTAACGGCCGTTCGTATAGATCAACAACCTTATCAATGGTTTACCGTGCAAGCTGATCCGGATGGTCTACCACATGCTAAAAATAAAAAGAATAATAAAGTCGAACGTTGGCAATAAGCCTACAGTTAGGCATAACAACATAAACACAGTACAATATCTCTCTTACATTCTCGGACTTTTAAATACATATGAGTAATATCACGACCTTTTCGGGTGACTTTTCAGCACAAGGCTTACGTATTGGCATTGTTGCTGGTCGTTTTAATGACTTTGTCGTCGATAACCTGATTTCAGGTGCAATCGACTGTTTGCTTCGTCATGGAGCAAAAGAAAGTGATATTGATTTAGCTCGCGTACCTGGAGCCGTAGAAATTCCATTGGCAGTTCAACGTATGGGTCGTACAGGAAAATATGATGCAATTATTGCCTTAGGTGCAGTGATTCGTGGTGGTACGCCTCACTTTGAATATGTGGCAGGGGAGTGTTCTAAAGGTTTAGGCCAATTAACATTGCAGCTAGATATTCCTGTGTCATTTGGTGTATTGACCGTTGATACTATTGAACAAGCTATTGAACGTGCAGGTACCAAAGCCGGTAACAAAGGTGCTGAAGCAGCGATGGGTACGATTGAAATGGTCAATGTACTTCGTCAAATTGATGGTGCTAACTAGATATGTCTGCAGGTTTACCACGTTCACATGCTCGTCGCGCTGCTGTTCAGGCTTTATACCAAGCTTTAGTTAATGGTCAGGTTTTGGCTCAAGATGAGTTAGATTTTGTTACTGCTGAAAACTCAGACAAAATGGATAAAAAATACTTCCTAACCTTGGTTGAAGGCGTATCCAAAGAGATTGAAGTGTTAGATACCGAATTAGCCTTTGCCGTGGATCGTTCTCTTGATTCTGTTGATCCAGTTGAAAGTTCAATTTTACGTTTGGCTGTTTATGAGTTTAAGCATCGTCCTGAAGTCCCATATCGTGTTGTGTTAAATGAAGCGGTCGAACTGGCTAAATCATTAGGTGGCGAACAAGGTCACAAATATGTGAATGGTGTGTTGGATAAAATGGGCTCGAAACTCAGAACTGCCGAATATAAATCTGCTAAAGCTAGGCGTTCGAAAAAATAGTTGTCACTTTCAATCTAGCCACGTCGGCTACGGTAGAAGAAGTAAGAGGACCAGGCTTGTTTGATGTCTACGCAATCAGAATTCTCACTGATAGAAACCTATTTCACTGATTTAACGTCTAGCCGAGATGATGTCTATCTTGGTATTGGTGATGATTGTGCCTTATTAAGCTGTCCTGTTGAGCATGTGGTTGCAGTATCTATCGATACCTTAGTTGCAGGTATTCACTTTTTTGCCGACGTTGATCCTGAAAGTTTAGGCCATAAAAGCTTAGCGGTAGGTTTAAGCGATCTCGCTGCCATGGGGGCAAAACCTGCTTGGTTTACTTTAGCGCTGACCCTACCCGATAGTAATGACGCGTGGTTAATGGCCTTTTCTAAAGGCTTGGCGATACTGGCCAAACAATACAATATCCAATTGGTGGGCGGTGATACAACCAAAGGTCCTTTGGCTATCAGCATACAAGTTCATGGTTTTATAAAACCAGAACAAGCTTTGCGACGTGATGGTGCTCAAATAGGTGACCTCATCTATGTCAGCGGCACTTTGGGAGATGCGGGGGCTGCATTACAGCTTAAACTTCAGCAGTGGGATGATGAAGTTTTAACGGTTCAAGATAGACACTATTTTTATCATCGTTTGGAAAAACCAAGCCCACGAATTGACGTAGGACTAGCCCTGCTTGAATTTGCAACGTCGGCCATAGATATTTCCGATGGCTTGAGTTCAGATTTAGGGCATATTCTGAAGAAGAGTAGAGTCGGTGCAACAATCGATCTTACTAAGTTGCCATTATCACAGTCACTACAGAACATCTCAAAAACTAAGGCAGTTGAATTGGCTTTAAACTCAGGGGATGACTATGAACTATGTTTTACCATCCCAGCAGATAAGCAAAGTCTTTTCGAGTCAACAGTTGATGGTGAATACAGACAGATTGGCGTTATTGACGCTGAGCTAGGTTTAAGAGCTATTAGCGTAGATGGACAAATGGATACGATTACAGGATCAGGTTATGACCACTTCTCAACCAATAGTTAATTTTAAAGAATTAATAAAGCGGCCAGTCTGCTTTTTAGGGTTAGGGTTTGGTACCGGCCTAGCGTCAAAAGCCCCCGGTACTTTTGGCACCTTAGCGGCGCTTCCTATTTACTGGCTAATGAAAGACCTTTCCTTAACTATTTATCTAATACTTACCGTTATTGCCTTTTTTGCGGGTATTTGGATTTGCCAACAAGCAGCTAATTGGCTAGGAAAAGATGACCCATCAGCCGTAGTGTGGGATGAAATAGTTGGCTATTTAGTCACCATGGCTGCAGCACCCTCTGGATGGCAATGGATGGTGATCGGCTTTGTATTATTCCGTTTTTTTGACATTCTAAAACCTTGGCCGATAAATTATGCCGACAAGAACCTCCATGGTGGTTTTGGCATTATGCTAGATGATGTGATTGCAGGCTTGATGGCGTTCGGGCTGTTACAAATAAGTTATAGTTTATGGGCATGACTTTAAGTCTGCTTTATCCGCCTGCCTTGGACGGCCAGACATAGAAATAACTAAGCCTTTTTTACTGTTGTCACCACGGTGGTCACAGAATAAGAATGTACCATTAGAACCTCCCACTGCGTAGCCGGTGCCGTGGTAAGCTACACGCGTTCTCGCACCGAAAGATAGATTAATTCCTTCAGGTAATGCTTGATGAACATGTAAAATTATTTCATCGTTATCTATTTGATTATCTACGTCACTATCTGTAAATACTACCCAGCCTTTTTGCCAGTTTGAGCTATCTTTTGTACAAGAATACCCCGTTGAACTTTGACAGGTAGTGACACGAGTTTGACGTTTAATAGCCTCACTACGTGTTAAAGCAAGTGCGGCTAATAATTCGTTATAGTGTGTACTCATGCGATTATCGTTGATTATATTGCTAAAACTCGGGGCTGCTATTCCCAAGCTTATACCGATGATGCTGAGTGCAACAATGAGCTCGATGAGCGTAAGTCCTTTTACTTTTAGCATAAGAAATCCTTTTTCTTAATTGCAGTAGCTTCCTGCTACTTATAGTGAGATTGAGTGCTACATTCGTAAAACAATTATTAATAGCATAACTATCAAATTTTCATATTACCAATAGCAGCCAGGCCAGGTAGATTCATGAGAGTCAGTATAGGAAATATAATAGTTACTTTTACAGTTGAGGCGAGCTAAATTAAATAGGCTAATAGGGGTTACTTGCCAGAATAACTAATAAGCTACACCGCTATAAAACCTAATAACGGTGGGTCATTAATACAATGGAACCGTTTCCGTAATGGCCAAATAGCAGCAAAGAGCTAGCTGTTCTGCCGGACAAGGCGGTACACATTGTGGCTAACCAGCGGCCCGTAGATGATTCTTATCTGGCGGGTGTCCGTATTTTTTTGAGCGTATTAGCTGTTTATATAACAAGAAGTAATAATTCAGTTTCAGGAGTAAATCTGTCCATTTTTATTGCTAAGCCCATATTTTAAAATCGGTTTTACTAGGCATGTAATGACTATTTTAGTGCTAGACTGGCGTATTTTTTGTTGGAATGTGACAGGATTCTTATATTCAATAACTTTAAGCTTGTTCAGTTTTTTGTCCTCAGGTATAAAAGGGGTCACAGTAAGGTGAGAAAATTTATGCGGTTTTATAAAAATTACACTGGTTTTACATTAATTGAACTCATGGTCACGCTGGCCGTCTTTGGTATTATCGCCAGCATTGCAGCGCCGAACTTTATGACTATGATTCGTGATAATCGAATAGCAACTCAGACTAACAATCTTGTTGGTTCATTGCAATTAGCCAGAAGTGAGGCCGTTAAGCGAGGTGTGCAAGTAACGATTCGCTCAACAAGTGGTACGAACAGCATATGGGATCAGGGCTGGAGTGTATTTACCGACTGGGACGGAGATGGACTTTTTGAAGACGATGGTGATGCTAACTTATGTGAAACGGAAGAAGATTGTGTATTGCGAACCCAAGTAACGTTGCCTAATAGTATGACACTGAGAACCGGTGGCAACTACACAGTATGGTTGGCGTACCTTCCTTCTGGCTTACCCGATAGTTCGGTAGGTTCTGGTGATGATATATTTCGGTTTTGTGCGCCTAATGGCGATGTTACAAATGCACGATCAGTTGTAATCAGCACAACTGGGCGTCCTGCTACACAAATAGGAGCAAGCGCATGTCCATAAGCAATAAACACCGTGGCGTTGCTCTGTTAGAAGTGATGATTTCGGTCTTGATATTAGCAATTGGTCTATTAGGTTTGGCACAGTTACAGGCAACTACGCTGAAACATAATGAAAGCGCATATTTACGTAGCCAAGCATCGGTATTGGCGTCAGATATTTTAGATAGCATGCGGGCAAATCGAACAGCCGCTCAAGCTGGAAATTATAATTTTGCAGAGTCTGACACACCGGCTGTGGCACCAAGCAATATTGCCGATCAAGATATTGCGGATTGGCTAAGTAATATCAGCACAGTTTTACCAGTAGGCAGTGATGGTTTGATTGCATGTGTAGATAGTAATGGTGGTGATGCATTGACTTGCTCCTCTGGATCAATGTATACCGTTACGATACGCTGGATTGAAGTTCAGAATGATGGCTCTCGTGGCACAACAACGTTTACTTATTCTGGAGTATTGTGATGAGAACGTTTTCACGGTCTCAAAAAGGAATGACCTTAGTAGAATTAATGATCGCTTTGGTTCTAGGCTTGGTAGTAACGAGCGCGGTTATTGAAATTTTCATCGGCAGCAAACAAATGTATCGCGTTCAAGATGCTCGAGCACGATTACAAGAAAATGGGCGTTTTGCCATCCAATTTCTTAGTAACAATATCAGAAATGCGGGTTATAACGGATGTGCTACTCGTGGAGGCTCTGTCCCAATTACGAATACCTTAAATAATAGCGGTGATTTTTTATGGGATTTTGCAACAGGGATACAAGGGTTTGATGCAACCGCAAGCGCCGCTATTTGGTCACCAGCAATTGTTGCAGATATCACAAGTCCGTTAAGTGGTAGTGATGTCTTGACGATTCGGACAATGAATGAACCGGTCATAAGAGTTACTGCTCACCCAGGTGGCACACCACCTGGCTCAGCTGCAATCCAGGTTAATACCCAAAATCAACTCGAACGTTTCGATATTGTGATGGTGACGGATTGTTTAACATCAGCCATTTTTCAGATTACGTCTGCAAATCCGAATACATCAGGCAGCGTAACCCATAATACTGGGGTTGGTGCTCCGGGTAATGCAACTCAAGCTCTAGGTAAGGATTACACCGGGGCTGAAATCGTCAAGTTAACAACAAAAAGTTTCTATATTCGTAACAACGCTGATGGAGTGCCGTCCCTATACCAACGTATTTCTAATGATACGGCTGTAGAGTTAGTTGAAGGTATTGAAAATATGCAAATTCTTTATGGTGTTGATACGGATAATGATGATGCTGTTGATCAATACATTACGGCCGCTACTGTGACTAATTGGGACAATGTTGTGAGTGTTCGCGTGAGTTTATTATTAAGAACGCTTGCTGATAATTTGGTTGTGGGTGGAGCTCAAACATATAGTTTTAATGGTGTAGCCATAACCGCGGCTGATAATCGTCTACGCGCCGTATTTAGCCGAACCATTTCATTGAGAAATAGAGTGCCCTAAGGAATGATTATGCATAATAAGCAAAGAGGTATCGCCCTAGTTATCAGCATGATTATGTTGCTGATGATGACGTTATTAGGTGTGTCGGCGATGAAAACATCGCAAATGGAAGAGAAGATGGCAGGTAATAGTCGTGATGTCACCCTTGCTTTTCAAGCTGCTGAAACAGGATTGCGTGATGCTGAAGTTTGGTTGGAAAATCAAACAACTGAACCTGTGGCCACTTCAACAGGTGCAAACCGAGTGTGGACATTTAATGCGCCTGATCCAACTACAACTAATGCTGTTAATTGGTGGCAAGAAAGAAATCAGACGTGGTGGTTGAACTCAGCACAAGCATATGCAACTGCAATGGCTAACGTAAATACGGTGCCTTATTCCGTAATCGAATATAAGCAGTTTATCCGCGATGATTTAGGTGTAGGTAGTGGGGGACCTGAAACGGGACGAACCTACTATCAAGTAACAGCAAGAGGCACAGGTGGTAGTGACCAAGCTAGAATTTTGGTTCAGAGTACAACAGCAAGGAGATATTAAGATGTTCACTACAATTTTTAGAGCAATTATTATCTACTTAGCACTTGTCCCAACGGTGAATGCTGCAGATCTTGATTTAAGTCCAGTACCGCTATATTTAGGTGGTGTTGTCGAGCCTAATATCATGTTTACCTTGGATGATTCTGGTTCAATGCAGTGGGAGATCATGCCTGATGAAAACCGTCATTTTACACTTCACACTTTCCCACGGCCTACAGGCCTATATGGCGGCACAGATTATACCAACCAAGTACCAAATTATGATGCTGATAATGTCCATAATTTTTTTGGCCGCTCAGCCAATAACAATACTGTTTTTTATAACCCCGATGTCACCTATGTTCCTTGGAGTAATTCAAATGGAACGAGTATGGGTGATGCAACCCCAACAGCGGTGTTATACAACCCCAACTTACCTGCAGTGGGCAATCTTAATTTAACCGTACAACAAACACAAAATGCATGCTGGTTTACTCATACTACCGATTTAAACACTGCCTTTGGCGACCCATGCTTCGGCAATCATACGTATTGGCCGATCACTTATTACAACTATAACGGTGGAACAGTCACAGCTTCTACTAGCTACACACGAGTTCAAATTACAACGGCTACTTCTTCTGCTACAAATTTTACCAGCCCTTCAGGTGTGGTTCGTACCAGAGATGAAGAAATTCAAAACTTTGCCAACTGGTTTCAATACTATCGATCACGGATTTTAACAGCACGAGCTGGAATTGGTCGTGCCTTTGCAAGGCAAGGCACCAATTTGCGCGTTGGGTTTTCTGCGATAAACCAAGGAGCTGTCACAGTTGATGGCGTTGCAAGTACGAATGCATTGATACAAGGGGTGAGGAGTTTTTCTGGCACAGACCGTAGCAATTTCTTCGATAATCTCTATGGCAGAGTAATTAATAATAGCGGCACACCTTTAAGAAGTTCTGTGAATGCAGTGGGTACTTATTATGAACGTGCAGATAACCAAGGCCCATGGAGTGAAACTCCTGGGACAACAAATGCTGCGGCACATTTGTCATGTAGGCAGAGTTACAACATTTTGATGACGGATGGCTATTGGAATGGTGCAGACCCGGGTGTTGGAAACAGTGACAATACCAATGGCACCACAATTACTGGACCTGATAACCCTGATTTTCAGTACCTAGCAGACAATCCATATAAAGATGGTTGGTCAAATACGTTGGCTGATGTAGGCATGGATTTTTGGAAGCGAGATCTACGCTCTACTTTAGATAATAATGTGCCTACCAATGCGGCTGATGATGCCTTTTGGCAACATATGGTGAACTTTACAGTAGGCTTGGGGGTGAACGGTTCTTTAGACCCGACTACAGCTTTGCCCGGATTAACCGATGGCACAACCCCTTGGCCAGATCCTACAGCAACATCACTGGCTACGATTGATGATTTATGGCATACAGCAATTAATAGTAGAGGGGGGTTTTTCAGTGCATCCGATCCCGATACTTTTGCTGATTCCTTATCAGATATTTTGTCATCAATTTCTGACCGTACGTCTGCAGCATCAGCAGTGGCAGTGAACTCCGGTACGATAACTGGAACAACCAAACTTTATCAAGCAAGATTTAATAGTGGCGATTGGACAGGGCAATTATTAGCGTTCCCGATTAATCTGGATGGAAGTCTAGCTACAGTGGCATGGGATGCTGCCGACTTAATTCCTGCTGCAACGGCTAGGAAAATAATTACTTTTGATGGCACCGATGGCCAGCCATTTAGATGGACAGACATTGATGCAGGCCAACAGACCTCATTAGGCAGTGAAGCTATACTCAATTATTTGCGTGGCGATCAAAGTGGTGAAGCAAATAACGGTGGAACTTATAGAAACCGTAATTCACTTTTAGGAGATATTATAAATTCAAGTCCAACTTATGTAGGTGCGCCAACTTTACGTTATCCCGATAATTGGGGCTCTGGGGCGGATGAAAATTCTGTTTTGTATTCTGCGTTTAAATCAACTCACTCATCTAGACAAGATTTAATATATGTCGGCAGTAATGATGGCATGTTGCATGCGTTTAATGCTGACACGGGTGTTGAACAGTTTGCTTATGTACCAGCATCGTTATATAACGATTTATCTGATTTAGCGGACATTAATTATAACCACCAGTTCTTTCTTGATGGTAGCGCTACCGTGGTCGACGCTTTCTATGATGAGGATGCAGATGGCACGGGTGAATGGCACAGTGTTTTAGTCTCTGGTTTACGTGGCGGTGCACAAGGTATTTTTGCTTTAGATGTTACTGACCCCACTGATTTTAATACTGAAGCAACAGGTGCGGCTAAGGTATTGTGGGAATTCACTGACGCGGATGATGATGACTTAGGTTATGTTTATGGCCCGCCAAGTATTGTTCGTTTGACTACCGGTAAATGGGCAGCCGTTTTTAGCGGTGGTTACAACAATACGTTTGATAATGGAACTACTAATGATAGTACTAGCGGCAACGCAGTTTTATATATTGTCGATATAGCTGATGGCAGCTTAATCAAAAAATTTGATACTAAGATCGGTTCAGCAGATGATCCTACTGGTAACAATAGACCTAATGGCCTTTCTCAACCTTCAGTCATAGATTTTAATGGTGACTATATTGCTGATGCAATTTATGCAGGTGATTTATTTGGCAATGTATGGAAAATAGACATTAGTGGTAACTCTGCTGGTTCGTGGAAGTTTGCCTATAAAACAGGTTCAAACCCTGACCCTATATATACTGCCTGTGCTTCTGCAACCTGTACTGCCAGTAACCACCAAGCGATAACCACTCAAGTAAAAGTGAAAAACCATCCAACGTTAGAAGGGTATTTAGTGGTGTTTGGCACAGGAAAATATATCGAGGTGGGTGATAATATTTCTAGTGGCCAGACCACGCAAAGTATGTATGGAATATGGGATAGGGCTGAGTCGACATTAACTACATTTGACCGAGATGACTTGTTAGAGCAGGAAATAATATTTGAAGTATCCCAGTTCAGTGAGTTGCTTCGAGTAATTACTGATAATTCGATTACTTGGCATAATGGGACCAGTGGTCATTTAGGCTGGTATCTTGACCTCTATAATACGCAAAGTGGTAATACAAATAATTTTGGTGAGCGTCAAATAAGTAATACGATCATCAGAAATGGTCGTCTTATCTTTTCAACCCTAATACCGCTTGATGATCCCTGTGCTTTTGGTGGTACAGGGGTTTTGATGGAGTTAGACGTAAACTCTGGAGGCCGGTTACCGTTTTCACCTTTTGATCTAAATGGTGATGGTGTGTTTTCAAGCGATGACTATGTACAGATAGGGACTGATGCTGACGGCAATGCTATTTATGCACCAGTGAGTGGTAAATATTCTAAAGACGGTATTATTTCGCAGCCGACAGTTGTTAATGTTGCTGGTGGAGGAAATGTTGAGATTATTTACAATAATACAGGCGATGGTAACGTTGATAAAACTGTGGGGAACTCAGGCACTAGCGATGTTGGTAGGCAGTCCTGGCGCCAATTGGAATTTAATTTTTAGGAAGGCAAAAATGAAAATAAAAAATTTGGTATTGATGCTTTGTTTAACGGTGATATCTGTAGTATCTGCCGAGTCGCTGTACGTAAGTGAAGGTACTATTTCATCTTCGGAAAATAACAATACGATTGTGGTGATTGAATATATACAATACCGACTAGATAACGATACACAGGTGCATGGTATGGTTCAACAAGGCGAACTAGCACCTATATTAAATATTGGTCAAAAGATTGGGTTTAACATTGAGCAAGGCTCTGGTGGTTTACCTAGAATTACTGAAGTTTGGTTATTACAGGAATAATAAACAAAGTGAAGACACAAGGAAAACGAAGCTCTCAAGGTTTTACATTAATTGAATTGATGATTGTAGTCGCAATCATCGCGATAATAGCGTCAATCGCATATCCTTCCTATCAAGAACAAGTAAGAAAAACACGACGTGCTAATGCTCAGTCAGATTTGATTGAATTAGCTAGTTTTATGGAAAGGTACTATACCGAAAATTTCACATATAGAGATGGGGCTGGAGATCCTACATTACCTATTACGGAGTCTCCGAAACAAGGTAGCCCTAAGTATTACGACTTAACCGTTACAACCTCCGCTTTAGCATACACATTGACTGCAACTGCTAAGGGTAGCCAAACAGCTGATAGCTGCGGTGATTTAACTGTTATCAATACAGGTACAGGAACTCCGGCGAATTGTTGGTAAGCAACGGCACATTAAAAGACGGAAATAGCCTTAAGGTTTATTGATATCTGAATTGTACGGTAGACGTTAAACTATGCCGATGGTAAAAATACTACTTCTACACATACGCCGATGATGCAATAGTGTAACAAGCCAGCCATAGCAACATTTCCGCACGGTTCACCTTATAATTGGCCCCTTTTATTTGGAGTTAAAAGGGTATAGTCCACGGGTGCGTATACTATATAAGGCGTTTTTTTCTGTGGTAATGCTTACCCCTGCCGCTTTACTTCGCCATGGCCGGAATCATTCAAATAAGTTCGGATATAACAACGGGTAACCGTGCTCAAAGGTGTAGTGGATCACCGGTAGCATTTACTGCTTCTGGCCTCACATCAGATACCACTTATAACGTTACTCTTTTTGCTTATAACGAAGCTTCATAAGAGTTATAACAAACCCACTCCCACAGCTAGGGAGTGAGATTGTTATATCGGCTAAAGAGCAGAGCCGAAGTTTTCTTCAAACCGTGTAGCAAACTCTTCCGTGGTAAATTCATGATTCTGAGTACCATGTTGCTCGATTTTAATTGCACCTAATAATGATGCGATACGCCCCGTTGTTTCCCAGTCTTTGCCGTGCATGATGCCGTGGATTAAACCAGCACGGTATGAATCACCACAACCTGTTGGATCAGCCAGTTTCTCTGCTTTAGCACAGGGAATATCAATACGTTTACCATCAGTATAAATGTGAGAACCTTCACCACCGCGGGTGATAATTAAAGCTTCTACATGTTCGGCAATTTCTTCAGGTGATAAGCCAGTACGGTCTTGGAATAATTGTGCTTCATAATCATTCAAAGCAATGTAAGTCGCTTGCTTGGCAAAGGTCATTAAGTCATCACCATCAAACATGGGTAAGCCTTGACCTGGATCGAAGATGAAAGGGATGCCGGCTTCATGCAGTTGTTGTGCATGTTGGATCATGCCATCTCGACCATCTGGTGCAACTATAGCAAGGCTAATGTCTTTAGCTTCATTGACAAGTGTTTCATGGGCTAGGTTCATCGCGCCAGGGTGAAAGGCGGTGATTTGATTGTCATCAATGTCGGTAGTGATGAAAGCTTGGGCTGTGTAGCTGCCTTCTTTTACATGTACATGACGACGATTGATATGATGTTTGTCCATCCATGAGGCATAGCTGGCAAAGTCGTTACCAACGGTGCCCATAGGAATAGGATCATCCCCTAGTAATTTAAGGTTGTAGGCAATATTACCGGCACAGCCGCCAAATTCACGACGAAGCTCGGGCACTAAAAAGGCTACATTTAACATATGTACTTTATCGGGCAAGATATGGTTTTTGAATTGATCTGGAAAAACCATAATGGTGTCATAGGCAAAGGAGCCACAGATTAAAGCTGACATAAGTCTATCCTTGTGTTTGAGTGTGTATTTGCTGTTGGTCAGCGGTAATGGTGAGCTGACCTTTGAGAAATTTATCTAAGTAATGGCCAACAATTTCATTACGCCAGCCATGTAATAAGGGAATATCGGTTTCACCTCGGACCATACTTTCGATATCTTTACGACTAGCAACGGCAGCGGGTGCAATGGATTGTTGATCGCAATACTTACGCAGTAATGACATAAGTGCATCAATAAGTGCATCTTGCTGGTTGTTTAGTGGTTCCAGCTTTTTCACTTTAGGCCAAGCATCTTTGGGCAATGCTTTAGCGTGTTTGATTTCATCGAGCAATGTTTTACCATGTCGTTCGATAGTGTTGTTTTCGAGTCCACGTATGAGTTTGAGTTTTTCGGTTGATTCAGGACCAATTTTCGCTAAGTCAATCATCACCTCGTCTTTTAACATCCAGCGACGTGGGCGATTTGATTTAACCGCACGATTTTCTCGCCAAGCAGCTAATTGTTTTATGACTGCCAATTGCACACCTTTTAATCGACCTGCGCCTTTCACTTTTCGCCAGATATTTTCAGGATCTGATTGATACGTTGCCGAGCTAGATAATGTTGCAAAGTCATCATCTAACCAGTGACTGCGATCTTTGTCGGCAAGTTGATCTTTCAATATATGGTAGATATTACGTAAATAACGCACATCGTCAGCGGCATAATCAATTTGCGCTTGATCCAGCGGTCGTTTGGTCCAATCTGTTCGAGAGTGCGCTTTATCGAGATCGACATCAATACATTGTTTTACTAGATTGGCATAGCCAATTTGATCGCCATAACCTAATACCGTGGCAGCAAGTTGGGTATCAAATAACGTGGGAGGCAGTTCGCCTTTAATAAGATACAGCAGCTCTAAATCTTGTCGTGCAGCATGAAATACAACGGTAGTATTTGGATTGTAGAGTATATCGAGTAAGGGCGTGAGATCAGTTAAAGCTAAAGGATCGACACAAGCAATGACGTCTTCGTTGGCGATTTGAATGAGACAAAGCTGAGGATAGTAGGTTTTTTCCCGAAGAAATTCGGTATCAACTGCTAGCCAATCACTATTAGCTAGTTGCTGACACAACGTAGTTAATGCTTCAGGTGTATCAATAAATTGGACGGTCATTATGTCTGCGCGCAAAAGCACACAGTATAACGACTTTTTAAGGTGAACTCATGACTCGAGCTAGATGGGTGACTTCTGAAATTGCATCGACAATAATTTCTGGTTGTTGCTGGTGGATATTATGGCCACTGTGATGAGCAAAAATGTGCTGACTAAGAGGAGATAAAAAAGTGAGGTCCTGTTGTAAACGGATCCATGTCTTTTCTCGTTGTCTAGCGGTATCGTTGCCAAACCATTCTTCAATTCCGCGACTGATCACGATTAATGGCACGGTAGGGATGCTGCCAAACCGTTGAACTTGTTTAGAACTCTGATATAGCGATGAAATTTCATGGCGAGCAGTTCGAAATGCACGATCTTGCAGTAGCTGATTTTTCTGATTGAGAGGGAATTCTTTGATCATAGTCGAAGGCAAGGAAATGATGCTCCTAATCCGTCTGCTACTTCTGGGAATATGGATGTCTAAACGCTCATATTGATGTTCATGTGAAGCGTCAACTAGAATGAGCCCTGAAATTTTTTGAGGATGAATAGCGGCAAACATCCGCATGTTATAGCCACCAAACGAGTGCCCTACGAGAATATAAGGGGCGGGGATATTAGCTTGTTGCAGCAACAAGCCTAATTCATAAGCAATGCGTCGACTATTTCTAGGTCTAGGGCCATAGTCACTCCAGCCATAGCCTGATCTGTCATAGACACATGTTTTTGAAATTTGTGCTGATTGTTCGAGGATAAGTTGCCAATCAGATGAGTCATCACCTAGGCCAGTATCAATAATGATGGTTGGGCTGCCTTGCCCCATACAGTTGATATGAAGTTGGTAGCCGCCGATATCATGACGTTCACCTGGTAAGGGCGGCAGTTCGTCAGCATTAACGGTAACGGGAAAAAAACAGAGCAATCCCAGTAGCTTTATTAATATTGTCATGCACACCTCTTAAGACGTGTCTCATGCTAAATACATGGACAAGTGGAAGGTCTGAATGTTTCAAGTTAATTTATTTTAGCAAGAATATCGTCTAGCTCAAAAGGCCAATTTATTTGGCTTCCATTGTCAAACTCTATCACTGGAATAGTGGTGCCGTAACGTGCAACAAGATCATCGTCATCACCTATTTCAGTATAAGTAATAGTTAAAGGATGCTGCTGTTTTGCTTGCAGTAATAATGCTTCGGCCAGTTCACATAAATGACAACCAGCGGTGGTATAGAGGATGATGCGAATCATTTTTCCAATAATCGCGGCATCAGTTCAACAAAGTTACAGGGACGATGGCGGGCATCTAACTGTTCTTTGAGAATATCATCCCAGCCTGTTTTACAGGCACCTGACGAGCCCGGCAAACAAAAGATGAAGGTGCCGTTAGCAACTCCGCCTAAAGCGCGAGATTGCACCGTTGATGTTTTAATATCTTGAAAAGAAACTTGACGAAATAACTCACCAAAACCTTCGATTTCTTTATCAAGTAAGACATTCACTGCTTCGGGTGTGCCATCACGCCCCGTGAGCCCGGTACCACCCGTTGTGATCACTGCTTGGATATCTGGTGACGCTATCCATTGTGAAATAATTGATCTGATTTGATAAATATCATCAGTCACAATTTGTTGGTCGGCTAATTTATGGTCTGCTGCTAACAGACGTTCACGGAGAACTTTTCCCGAGGTATCGTTCTCTATAGTACGTGTGTCTGAAATAGTCAGTAAGGCGATATTAACCGGAATAAATTGTCGTTCCATTATGATGATTCTCAAAGTGTTTATTTGTGAAGCAGTATAGTCACCCTATTAATGAAGGTCTAGAATGATATTCATATACAAATGGAGTAGTAGAAGATGAGAAAATTAATGTTAGTGTCAATGCTCGCTGTAACACTTGCTGGTTGTGTTACAGCTGATGATCCGGACCAACGCGCTAAAACAGGGGCGGCGATTGGCGCTGCAGTGGGTGCGGTAATTGGTTATGCCGTGGATGATGGCGCTGGCGGTGTGCTTGTCGGTGCAGCAGTAGGTGCGGCGGCAGGGGCTGGTGTTGGCCATTATATGGATAATCAGCAACAAGAAATGGAAGCCGCTTTAGCAGAAGAACAAGCCCGCCATGACTTGGAAGTACAGCGTTTACAAGATGAAACATTGAAAATAGATATTTCGAGTGAAGTATCATTTGATTTTGACAGTGCTTCCTTAAAATCTGCATTTACGCCGACCCTGCAGAAAGTATCAGAAATCTTAGTTCGTTACCCACATACGATCATTCATGTTGTAGGTCATACCGACAGTGTGGGCTCAGACAGTTATAATATGGAACTTTCTCGTCGCCGTGCACAATCAGTAGTCGATTATTTTGTTTCCAGAGGTATCTCACCAAGCCGTTTAGTGACGGTGGGTCGAGGTGAAGGTGAACCTAGAGCAACTAATGACACTGAAGCAGGGCGCCAATTAAACCGTCGAGTAGAAATTTATGTCAAACCCGTCATCGAAGGACAGGAATCAGAAGCATACCAAACGCCGCAGGGCACCCAAATCTGAGAGTGCAAGTTTAAATAATGATCTGATTTTTGGTCTTCATGCGATACAAGCTGCGCTTGATGTGCCGGTATCGCGTGTGACTGAACTTTGGTTAGCTGATGAGCGCGATGACGCACGAATTGATGCGATTATCAAAGCTGCACAAAAACAAAAGATTACCGTTAATAAGGTTGAACGCGAACAACTAGATGAAATGATGCCCGATGCGCGCCATCAAGGCGGCATTGCTCGCTGTAAGCCGCTGGGTAACTTAGATGAATCTGACTTATTTAAATTAATAGATGAATTAGATGAACCACCATTTTTATTGATTTTAGATTGTGTGCAAGATCCGCATAATTTAGGTGCGTGTATGCGAACGGCTGAAGCGGCTGGTGCACATGCGGTGATCGCACCTAAAGATCGTGCTTCTAGCATTACGGCAACTGCACTTAAAGTATCGAGTGGTGCAGCCGAGCGATTACCTTTTATTCAAGTGACCAATTTAGCGCGTGTTTTGCGCGAACTTCAAGAAAATGGTGTGTGGTTGGTAGGTACGTCAGGTGAGTGTAAGGACACCTTATTTGATGTGGATTTGAAAGGACCGCTGGCTGTTATTCTCGGCGCTGAAGGCAAAGGCATTCGTCGTTTGACACGTGAGCACTGTGATCAAGTCGTGTATATACCGATGAAAGGTGGCGCTGAAAGCCTTAATGTTTCGGTGGCGGCAGGTGTGTGTTTATTTGAAGCGAGTCGTCAACGTAACTTGTGATTTTGTAACAAAATAACGTAAAATTACCGATTGCCTGCATGTCAGGTGAAACTCCTTGCCTTTTGAAAAATATCAAAGGGCTGATTAAACCGTGAGGAGCTCTAAATGAGACATTACGAAATTGTGTTTCTGGTCCACCCTGATCAGAGCGAACAAGTGCCTGGAATGATTGAGCGTTATTCGCAAACATTAACCAGCCAAGGTGGTTCAGTTCACCGTTTGGAAGACTGGGGTCGTCGTCAGTTGGCTTACCCAATCAACAAAGTACACAAAGCACACTACGTATTAATGAACGTAGAGTGTGACTTTGCTCAGTTGGAAGAAGTAACAACTGCTTTCCGTTTCAATGACGCTGTAATTCGTCATCTTGTTGTTAATGCTGATGAAGCAGTGACAGAACCATCTCCACAGATGCGTAAAGATGAAGATGAAAAACCTCGTCGTCGCGATCACGCTTAAACCTTAAAGGAGCATAATAATGGCACGTTTTTTTAG
>MAAJ01000011.1 GCA_002163085.1 Methylophaga sp. 42_25_T18
GCGTGGGCACAGGGCTGGGACTCAGTGTTTCATATTTTATTATCACTGAAAATCATGGTGGCGAAATGACGGTGGAGTCTGAGCTGGGTGTGGGCACCACATTTATGATTTCTCTACCCGTGAGTGTTACATCACAGTAATTGTGCTTAGCGATATCGCTAAGCTTTTTGTGGCTGGTCATAAGGGATTGATAAACCAATGCCCTTAAACGATTTATTTGGCCGATATATAGAATCCAAAGGATAATAAAGTTGAGCCGTAATTTATCCAAGTAAACACAAATACAGGACAAGCGTAAACGTCCGCTC
This sequence comes from Methylophaga sp. 42_25_T18, assembly GCA_002163085.1. Classification (GTDB taxonomy): domain Bacteria; phylum Pseudomonadota; class Gammaproteobacteria; order Nitrosococcales; family Methylophagaceae; genus 41-12-T18. The sequence goes on from MAAJ01000011.1 coordinate 309, forward strand.
ATGCTGAAATGTCCCAATAATATGGCATGTAGCCGACTGACTGCTTTTGCACGTATGAGGTGTATTACCTGAAAATGGCCTAACTTCGTTTACTGATTTTGTTGACCATTCTAATATATTGGAACAACACACGAAGGCGTGTAATATGAGATTTTAGCTTTCACTTTTACATTGGGGGTTGATAATGGAAAAAACATTCACCTTATTTGCCGCATTTATTTTATGCGTGTCTCAAGCTTGGTCCGCTGAAGTAGCTGTACCCTCTGCAGATAAACCGCCAGTGGCTGAAGCAGGTCAAGTTCATATTGTTACAGCGCTAGGTTTGAAATTTTCACCGTTAGTTATCGTGATTGCACCTGGAGATACCGTTGCTTGGGAAAAGATGAGTAGCCATAATACTCAAGCTTTGGAAGGCTTAGTGCCAGAAGGAGTTGAGCTGTGGCAATCAAGTATGAGTGAAAACTTTCAACGCACTTTTACTCAAGAAGGCATCTATATTTATATATGCACACCTCACATTGGTGCTGGCATGGGCGGTGTGATCATCGTGGGTAAACCGGTGAACCTTGAAGCGATTAAAGCGTCTACGGTCAAGGGTGCGGTTAAGCGAATAGTGAAAAAAGCGATACAAGCTGCCGAAGCAATGTAATTTATTATCAACGTCAAAATATTTAAATTTTAAGCCCTCGATCCTTATTGTAGGATCGAGGGCTTATTCACTTTACTCACATTATCTGTGGATAACTCTGTGATTAACATTCTTATAAGACGCTAAGTCGTTCTTGGCTTAGGTTGATTTTATAATTGGTCAAAAATTGACCATCTATAAGCTTAGCTTAAGTTTTGGCATGCTTTCACCGTCAACGGCTGCTGGCATTGCACAACATAGCAACACCTCATTGTCTTCTATAGGTGCAGATACATCCTGAGGATAAGTAACGCTGCCTGACTCTAAGCCCACTTTACATGAGCCACATTGGCCACTGCGGCAAGCAAATTCGGGCTCAAAACCATGAGATTCAGCAAACTCTAATAAACTGCCATCGCCTTCTGTCCATGACTGTTCAACCTTGGAATCACTGAACTCTATGATTGCTTGTGTCGCTACAGGTATTTTTTCAAGTTCATCTGCACTTTCATCAGTAGTTCTTATTAAGGAAGCAGGTCCGAAAGACTCTGCAAATATACGTTTATCATCGACTCCTAAATCAGCTAACAAATCATAAGTCGATTGCATAAAACCTGCTGGGCCACAGAAATAAAAGTCATAATCATCGATTGCTAATACTGATTGCAAAAACTCTTTGCTTAAACGCCCCTTCTCATGAAAATCTTTGCCCGGTTTTAAATCTTTATTTGTATTTGTTAATAACCAATAGGCATTAAGTGAATCAGCAGAGTTATCTGCAAGTTGATTCACTTCATCAAAAAAAGCTCGTTGCGTGTGATCTTTTGCTACATGGATAAAAGTGACTGGCCGTATCCTTCTTGTGCGTAAGCCTTCTGTCAGCGCATGTCTTACCATCGAGATCATTGGTGTAATGCCTACGCCAGCAGATATCAATACGGCTGGTCGTGTTTCGCTCGTATCAAAAGTAAATTCACCTGATGGCGCTTTTATTTCTATAACATCACCGATATTAACTTCATCATGTAAATAGTTGGAAACAAGGCCTTTTGTACCATCCTCATGCACTTCTCGTTTAACACTGATGCGATATATATCGTCAGCAGGAGCACTTGAAACCGTATAGGTACGTATATGTTGTTGGCCATTAACGGTCACTTGTAAAGTTAGAAGTTGGCCTGCTTTAAATCGTGGTTGCTGCCCTGATTTTGACTTTAAATGAAAGGATTTAATGACACTGCTTTCTTCCACAATGTCGCTCACTTGATACTCTTGCCAGTTATTTCTTAAATGTTCTGCCTGTTTAAGTTGTTCAGCTTCTGACCAAGAACCAGTAAGACTGGTATTAGGTGAATATTCTTCTAACTTCCACCTAAACGGCAAGGCATTTTTTATCCAACGGCCATGATCAATGGTGAAAGTCCATAAACGCTCAGCACCTTCAAAAAAGGCGGTATCTGGCGAATCAAATAACACTTCCACTCGCCCGGTTAATGTAAGCAAATTTCCCGTTTTAAAATCAACAAACAGTAATCCTGCTTTAGGGTTAACAATGAAGTTACCCAAGGTATTAAAGTGATTGTTACCGGTGTAATCCGGAATGGTGAGTGTTTTATCATTATCTACACGTATAAAACCCGGCTTACCACCTCGATGTGAGGCATCTACCCCATCACTGATTTCGCCGGTGCCTTGAGAGACATAACTCGCTACAAAAAACGTATCGCTGTTGCTAATAAATTCCTGTGTATTTTTATCAAACTGTTCGAATGTTTCCATACTAGAAGCTTGGCGTTGTTCAGGATCTATTTTTTCTAGCTGCCTCTTTTGAATATATTGAGGACAATTACCAAAAGCCTGGTCAATTTCTAGCTGCATTTTATTATCAGAATAGTCGGTAATATGTGCGGCTAGGCGATTACGTCTTCTGCTACTTAACTCCACACCTAACAAACCGAGGCGTAAGTTTTCGTCCTTCGCAAAAGCTAAACTTTCTCTTAAGGGGTCACCTTCGACAGGTAAGGCATTTATTGTTAAGTTTTTTGGTGATGGAGAGGAAATAAATCCAGATTCGTTAAAGACAATCGATGCCCAAGGCCAGCCGTCTTTATCTGCATGACCAACAAAGATGAAAGGTAATTGACCGTAAAAATCACGGTGTTGATCAGGCATATACTCACGAATTACTTGGCGACCAAAACGTTCCATTTTTTCACGCACACCAAAACGTGTTTGAAGAAGTTGTTCACCTTCATGAAATGGAGATTGTTGTGCTGTATTCATGAGTCTCCCCTCTTATTCTATTTGTCTAACAACAAGGATTATCACTACCTATGCAGTGATAACCCTGTCATTGATTTCATTCATGATTTGAGCTGATTCAACCTGTAATTCCATCGATAGAAATGCACTGTCCATATCTATAGATTGAAAAGCGTCGTCTTTAAACTCGATGACATCTCGTTGATCGTTGTTAATGTGAGCAACATTGTCATCAGCTAGCCAAGTCATAAATTTAGTTGCCATTGTTCTGCCCTCAAGCAACTTTACACAGGCCGACTTCTGTCGTTTTCATGGCTACAAAACCTGGCAGTGATTCAATACGCTTGAGCCACTGTTTGATGTTTGTATAGTTATCTAGCGAGACATCGCCTTCAGGCGCATGGGCGATATAGCTGTAGTTTGCTATATCTGCAATGGTAGGTTTATTTGTAACTAACCAATCGCGGCCTTGAAGATGATTTTCAAAGATTTCCAATAATGCATGTGTTTTGTCGATAACGTCTTGATGATCGATGGGTGAGTTAAACACATTAACCAAACGTGCAGCAGCAGGACCATTAGCTAATGGACCTGCGGAAACAGATAAAAAGCGTTCAACCTCGGCTGCATCACTAGGTAATGTCGGTAACCACGTTCTGCCTTGATCATATTTCATCGCTAAATAGGTCAGTATTGCGTTTGAATCTGCAATGGTGTCATCGCCATCTTCTAATACAGGTACTTGGCCAAAGATGTTTTTTGATAAAAACTCGGCTTGTTTATGCTCACCGGTCATAAGATCTACATCTACGAGTTCTGCACTAAGACCTAATAAAGACAAAAACAACTGTGCTCGATGTGAGTGACCTGAAAGTGGGTGACGATATAATTTTACGTTAGACATAATAATTCCTATTAATTAAGCCAAACCCGTTGTTTGGTATCTACATCATTGCCATTCTCGTGCCAACAAACATAAACCAATAAAAACAAACACATATACTGATAACTTGTAATTAACCGTTAATTATCATTACGATATGTCGTGACAATTCTAAATTTCGTACGGGATATATCCCCGATAGATAAAAGATCGGTGAACAAGGCACTAAAAAGATGGTCTGTTAATGTATCCTGCTAGCTACGCGACCTTATTTACGGATAAATACCATGAAATATCTGCTATTTACACTGCTCTTACTGCCATCTTTTTATGCATCCGCAGCTAATTCAACGTATTCAGGTGACTCGATACAAAAACTCTATCTCGAGATTAGATACCTACATCGAACGGGAGTCGGAATCCATCAGAAATATGACCCTAGCGATTTGGTCCAGTTAAAGGCTTGTACCAGTGAACATGGATATATAGGGACTCGAGCTAGATCCGTTGTCGGTATTGCTAATAGACTCATCCATCCCGCTAAGGAAGACTTCATTAAGACCGCTTGGCAAGCCTATAGCTGCATTAAGTGCAGCAGCCCGATGAGTAGCTGTGAACCTATTCCTACCGAATTAAAAAAAATCAAAGACATCATGGCAAAAGAGTATCAAGAGCAACAAAATAAGTCGGAATAAGACGTGTAGCTTCTGCTAGAATCAACTCGACACGCCATTAAAATCAGGACGATATATTGTGAACTCAAATCTAGCTAAACTGACCATCCCAGCTTTTATTGCAGTAATGACATTCATATCATCCAATGTCGCCGCACTCGATCTGAATCTAAGCTTAACTGAAGAATCAGCATTAACCTCACTCACCGATAGTGATTGGGTAATATTAAAAACAAAAGCGAGATCAGTCTTAAAAACCAGCTTCGATGGTGAAAACCATGTATGGGAAAATGCAGAGACAGGCAACTCTGGTGTCATTAAAGTTTTATCTACTGAGACTAAGAACGATACCTTATGTCGCAATACACAGTTCATTAATACAGCAAACTATTTGACCAGTATTACAACTGTGATGTTATGCCAAACAGATGACGGTAAGTGGTCAGAAGAAAGCCGACGAATAACAACAACTGATTCGCAAACATCGACTGACACGACAGGCATTAACTCAGATATGTTTAATGATGTGGATGACAGTGCATCAACCGAAGTCACCCAAAAAACCTTAAGCCAAACTTCTGAGTTTTGTCGTAATTTAGCTCAGCAAATAGAAGCTTTAAAAGGCAAACCTATCAGACGTAATGCCGCTGTCGAACAACATAAAGCTGAATGTCGCAGGTAAACGAGTAAACCCATATTTCAAAAGGATATCTTGCGAAATACTCAATTTCTGCCAAGGAATATTACAATGAAAACGGTTGAACAAATCAAATCGGCAATTGAGAATAACGAACTTTATCTCAACTACATGCCCACGATGGATGTGGCTAGTAATAAATGTGTAGGCGCAGAAGCATTAATCCGTTGGAATCATGATGGCGAGATCATTGCACCCGACGAATTTATTCCCCTTATTGAAAACACATCACTGTCAGGGCTGCTCACTTATTGGATTTTTGATGAAGTAGCCAAGGATATGGGTGAATGGCTACACAAACACGAAGGTATTCATATCGGCATCAATATTCCACCAGAAATATTTGGCCGTGGTGGACTAGAGTATGCCGCGCTCAAATCAGGTTTAATGAAGTTAGCCGATAAAATCATTCTAGAGATTACCGAACGAGGCTTCCCAGATCAACTGGGTTTAGAAGCCATTAGCTCCGCTCGTTCAAGAGTTAAAATTGCAATCGATGATTTTGGTGCCGGCGATGCTAATTTATTAGAGCTGTCAAAAATGGAAGCCGACATTATTAAACTGGATAAATTCTTTATTGATCAAATCACCTCGGAAACTGACATCCCCAAAATCGTTAAAGGCTTAGTGGCCTTTGCCAAAGCAATGGACTTTGAAATCATTGCCGAAGGTGTCGAAACCAAGGTTCAAGCAAAAGTGATAGAACAGTTAGGCGTAGAAATGGCACAAGGCTGGCATTATTCGAAACCCCTAACGGCCAAAGACTTTATCGCTTTTCACTTAAACCAATAAGTTCAAAACTAGCCTATATTGTCTGCTTTGTGCGGTGACCTCAACTGGACGCCCGCTTGAATAAAGTGATCATTAAAACCACTATATTCAATGCCAAACTCAGTCTTATAGTCCCTTTGGCTATTGCGTAGCTCTAGCCCGCCATCAAGCTAGGCGTCTGAATACTCAGAGCAAAGAAAATTATGTACAGCTTAAATTCATGATGAGACATTTAAATTAACCTCTCATTGCTGTTTACGTATCCGTGTACAGCTTTCTTGTTCCAGAATTTAGTATTACATAAAAATACAATTTAATATTAACAGCTTACGCGTTCACAAAATATTAGCTCATGATAAATTAGCCAGAACCACCTAAAGTTATCATCTAATACAGGCCCAGACCTAGTCAAAGATAAAGATAAAGATAAAGATAAAGATAAAGATAAAGATAAAGATAAAGGACATAGTTTATTCAGCTTAGCTTCAAAGCTGCTAGTTGATTATTTGCTACACTGTAACCTTAGGTCCCACAATAAATTTGTTACCAATAGGCTGCTTTAACTGTGAACAGGGAAAAAGGCTTTACCTTAATTGAATTAATTCTTGTTATTGTTATTTTAGGAATACTGGCAGCTACAGCAATACCAAAATTCAGTAATCTAACGAGAGATGCAAAGGTTGCTAAACTTGCGGGTATGCAAGGGGCTGTGCGTAGTGGAACTACGATGATTTACTCCAAAGCGGTAATACAGGGGAAAATATCAGGCGATGAGACTATTACACTAGATGGCGCTTCTATTTCTTTGCATAGTGGTTACCCTATAGGACATTGGGCCTTCGGCTTTAGCCACACAGTAAATTTAGAAGGGCTTACTTACACTAGTGGAGATGATGTATGCACGAGTGAATGGTGTGGCCGAGGAAATCAAACAAGCATCCCTAGTGGAAAAACAACTCTATCACCCGGTATGATAGGTAAAATCTATACCAAGGGCTATCGCTATAGTAATCAGTGTGGTGTTTATTATATTAATCATGCCAATGGAACCGTGCCAGAGATTGGCTTAGAAACCGATGACTGTTAATAAGAGCCTATGCTGAAGAGTCTGGACATCAAGTAATAACCGCTAGTTATACTCACCACTTTGTACGGTCAACAGAATCACTACATGAAATAAGGCCATTCCCCCGTAGTTTGCCCACTTATTTAGTCGTGATTTATTTCCCAACTTTTCACGAATTAATTAATGCCGCTTTGGGTCGATTGCAGTCAAATCAAACATGGCTTAATACCTAAAGTGTACGGATACGTCTCTAGCCGAATTAAAAGCAATCACAACTGCTGCGTCACTTCCTACTTTAATATTTTCTGGTACTTCGCCATACAAGGGCCCCACTTTTTGGGGCTTGCCATTATGTTCCCATGAAATAAATACTGGGTTGCCTTGGTAAGTTTTACTTTTGAACGTTGTCGAGCATGAGCGTCCTCGTAAAACTAGACCACAAGAAGCATATGCACCTGTTTGTTCTACTTTTATTTTTACATTATTTAAATCTGATGATGAGTGATTTTCTATCATCAATGTATTGATAGTTAATGTCTCCTTAACCAGTGCTGTTGCAACACAAGCAGCTAAAAACACTGTACAAATCACGACACCTATGTTCAAAAGTTTTTGATGCAAAATAAGCTCCGTTATCTAATCAGTCATCAACCATATTCTGGCAAAGTCTTCTTTTTCTGGTGTGAAATGTTCTATTGGAAATTTGCGTAGGCCTTTTAACGTAAACATGGCTGCTAAATCTTTCCACTCTGGGTTACACACGATTGCCATCTTTTTGGTAAAAGGATCATTTCGCTCTTGATATGACAGATCACTCCAGTCACCATCATTGTCCCAGCCAGCAAAATCATCTGACACTATCGCCAATAATTTAGCATTGCCCATTTGAATATACGGCTCGGCTTCTTGCTGAACTTCATCAAAATCAGCCTTACTTAATAAGCCAGAGACGTAAAATACAATAAGCGCATCTTCTTCATAACTCATCCGGATAGCCATATTCCCTCCCAATCATCTAAAAAAGGCTTAACTTGGAAACAAGCTAAGCCTTCAACATTACTAATGTACATCCCTATTAACTTGGTGATATTAGGAGATAAACATCATTTATTCATTCTAGAAATTTTAGTGCCTGTTATACCTAAACCAGCCATTAAACCTGATTGACCGAAAGTAAAGGCATAAACATCTGCTTGTGCGGTTTCAGTACTAAGCGTTTTTGCCACACCCTCATCGACAACAACGATCGTCGGACCTACACCCAACTCCCAGTTCTGAGACGTTTCAACTTTTTCTACTGCGGCATCGGTCATCAACGCCATTACATAGCCAAATGTTTGTATGCCAGCTTGCAAGCCATATGATGCAGATTTAAGAGAATAGTATTTTGAAATGTAATAACCCTCTCCACTTGCTCTACGTTTAATCAATGCACCATCACCATATTGAATGCCGACCACAAAACCTGCCTTAGTTACATTTGGAAAGACAAGTGCTCCTTGTGCCGAATCAGCAAGCTCTCTAGCCACTTCTGAAGTTTCTAATAGATGTGTTATGGCTGCATGTATATCGCGGTCTAATGCGACGTTTACAACATCGTCATCACCATGGCCATCTGCGAAGGCTGATGTCGAGGAAACAATGGCAGCTAGAAGGAAAAATAAAAAGTATGTTTTTCGGGATATTAAAGCTTCAAAATTCATGATTGTCTTCCTTTCATTTCTTCGAGTTATATAGAGTTTAGAGCATAGGTCAATTACAAAAAAATTAACACCTCAAACAACCTGTAACCACCTTACTTTCCTCGCTACCAATTCAATGCTTTAGCTGCCCACGACTTTCTAACATTCCTGTGATCTTCTGACGTTAAGTTACTAACGGCTTTATCCAATAAAATGGCAAGCGGTAAATTATCGTTCTGGATCCCGATTCTAAGCTCATCTGTGTATTCCGTTTGTCCCATAATTTTTAAATTATCTAATGGCGTTCTTTGTGTTAACGCAAAGGTGAGAAACAATGGCGCAAGTGTTGCCGTAACTTTACCTGAAGATACTTGCTGAAATGCTATCTTCATATTAGCAACATGAACTATTTTTATAGCCGGATAATCTGCACGAAGCTTGGACTCGTAGACATAACCTGGAACCATGCTTAACGTCTTTCCGTTGAGGTCTGACAGAAAAGTATCTGATTGATTCATTCCATTTAACACCAGCACTACCGGAGAACTTAAATAAGGCTCTGTAAAAGCTAAGTAGTTAGCACGTTCCTTTGTTGCATTGAGAGCAGACACGATGTCACATTTCTTTTCTCGATAATACTGCTGACTCTCTTGCCAGTTTTTGGTTTTAACAACCTGTATTGCAATACCTACTTTATTCTTTAATACTGCTATATATTCAGCAACCAAGCCTATATGGTTCCCTTCTTCGTCCAGACCTTCATAAGGCAGCCAGTCTGGATCTACACACATGGTCACTGTTGATAACTTATCTAGAGATGTCAGTTCCACCTCTACAGCTGACGAATATGTCATCCAACTTATCATTGTGAATAACAGTATAGTATTTAACCTAGCCATCTTTCCCCCAGTCCACTAAATTATTCGTTTATTACTTAATCTCTACCCTAAAAAAATGGCTGCCCTAAATATAGGTATGCAGCGCCATCATCTCGTCCTTCTGCTTTGCCGTAGCCTAAATAGAGGGGACCAATAGGTGTATCTGTCCCTAGAAACAATGTACCACTACTTAATAGATCGTCGGTGCCAAAACCAATGTCATCTTTATCTTCCCAGGTATTACCGAACTGTGCAGAAACGCCCGCATAGACAGGAATAATTTGACTGCGATATACACGGCGTTGGTATGCGAGTGAGAGCAAACCATAGTGCTGGCCTGATAACTCGTTTTCGTTAAAGCCCGATAACTGCATAAACCCACCTAAACGATAGCGATTATGAATAGATGAATCACCACTAAGGGTCGAACCATAGCGAAACGAGAATATCAATGAATCATCATTCCAACTTTTAGCGCCAGAAAGTTGAATATCGACCTTGTCATATTCGCTGTCTGCACCTAGAGCATCTTTTGCACTCGTCAGTTCGATATTGTGGAAATAACCTTCTCTAGGAAAATTTAAACTGTCCAAGGTATCCATACTGGCACTCAAGAAAACATTGCCATCGTCAAAATCAAAACTTCTAAATGATGGTGCACCTACAGATAGATCCGCGTTACCGGTAAATCGACGTACACCAACACGAATTTCTCCCCAATTACCAAAATTTCGGCCTACGGCTAGTCGTAAACCCCAGCGTTGGATTTCATATTCAGCATCAGCCCGTCCTGACACATCGCCATACAATCGAATATCTCTATTGTCCCAAGATAGTGCAGCATAAGTAAAGTAGCGAGCTGCAGCATCAAGAGGCTGATATAGCTCCGTCACTATGGCTGGTTCTTCACCCAATTGAAGTGCTGTACGCCATTCACCATTAAGAGAATTCAGTGGTTGTTGTGTATAGGCCAAGCCAATATTAAACGATGATTCGCCACTAAAATCACTGGAAAGTTCTAAGCCTGCCTGAAGAGAATCCGTTCCCCAGCTTTTTTGTTTAACATTAATGACAACGCCCGTCTTTCCATCTTCACTAACAAGGTCATAACGCACACTTTCAAAAATATCTAAGCCATAGACTGTAGCAATGCCTGTTTCAATGCTGGCTATATCCAAAGGTTGCCCAACTTGAATATTCAAATGTTGCAGTAAAACTTGTTCACTCAATTTTGAATCATTTTCTATCCGCAAAAAATCAACCGTAGGTTGCGACCATTCAAGATCACGGTGTTGTGATTTATAGGTCGCATAAACACGCTTATCAACGGACAATCTTGATAATTTTTCTTTCTGTTCGACTGCTGCTTGGTGACCAATATTGACCGCATTAATGACTTCATCAAAGTCCATAGTGCCAATGGCATCTAACTCAGGAAGAATGAGTACATCTTTATCATTAAGCAGCTTCAACTGCATTTCGACATTTCGGCGTGTCAATAACCCGGTAAGTTGATCGATTACAGCTAAAGGCCTATCTAGCTTTTCTTTTGTCAACAAGGGTGTACTGATATCAACAGCAATAACAATATCTGCCCCCATCGCTTTAACAACAGATATAGGTAAATTATTTGCAGCCCCACCATCCACTAATAATTGCCCATTTAACTCAATCGGAGCAAAAGCAGCAGGAATCGCCATGCTGGCATGCATCGAGATAGCTAAGTCACCACCGGCAATAATCACCTCTTCACCCGTGGCAATATCCATTGCTACTGCCCGGAAAGGAATAGGTAACTCATTGAAGTCGTTAACTTGGGCAGCAGGTAACGTTAATGCCTTTAAGATTAGATCAAACTTTTGACCTTGAACGGCCGCTTTAGGGAGTCTAATCTCAGCGTTTTTAACACCGATCTTGCCTTTAACCAGGTATAACTTGTCATCGTCTTTACGTCGTTGTGATCGATCTGGTCGATCGGGTTTATCGATAAAGACGTTTTCCCAATCAATGCTATCTAACTGATAAGCAATTTCGTCACTACTCATCCCAGAGGCATACAGACCGCCTACCACCGCTCCCATACTGGTTCCGGCTATGTAATCGACAGGGATTTGTAACTCTTCTAACACTTTGAACACACCCACGTGTGCTGCTCCACGGGCACCACCACCACTTAAGGCTAAACCAATTTTTGGCCTTTCAACTGCTTGCTCAGTTGCTAAAGCTTCGTAGGAAGCTATCATCGATAACAGTAATAACACTACCGATAAGCGTACTTTCAACATGATAATGAGTCTCTAATTCTCTTATTTATCAGCATCCAACTGCGCTTTAAAACGTTTTGCATAAAAACGTAGACTCATTTCGATATCTTTCCATGATAATTTTTTCCCACCCTTTTCAGCCTCAGGCGTTCTAATCCCAGTATCAACTAGCACAGCTAAACGTTCACCTGTTACTGAATCTAATATCTCTGCTTCTATACCTGCATCAATAAGAGACACACGTTCCAATGCATCTGTGTTCAAAGCACTAACAACCAAAGCAACAGGAATATACCCTAACAAGCCTCGTTTTTTCTTCTTCGTTTTTAAGCCCATAATAGCGAGCCTTACCACCAACGTATCATCAGCTACTTGGCCAACCACGCCATATTCCGGTTCTAATTCATTAACTAGGATTTGTGCAAAACTATCGGCCATTGCTTTCATCGTATCAGGTTCGATTCCTTTATATTCAGACTCAGGATGCAACCATACTTCAACAGGCTCGATGATGATCTTGCTGTATTTCTTAAGATCTAAATCTGATTTGATATATCTATAAGCCCCTTTTTTATCTGGCACAGGGCTCAAATCAACTTGCCCTTCAATGAATGCACTACTGGGTGCATGGTCATCTGCACTAGCGGGGTTAAAAGCAAGTACTGCCAGCGTTGAAATCATGCAAATATTGGCGATTTTTGATAGTTTCATCATTCTTTCCTTATTAAGTGCTGTATTTATTTAACGCTATAACCTTTAGCTTCTAAGCAGGCAGCTCGTGCACGAAAATAGTCTGCTTGTTTTGCATTTTGAGCATGACTGATTTGCTGGTTTTGTGCTTCTTGCTCGCCCTTACTATCATTACGACCGCGCACACCGCCAATAAGGCCACCAATAGCTGCCGCTTTACCACTATCACCATCAATCACTTCACCAATAATCCAGCCTCGCCCTGCTCCCCTCAACCCACCTCGAAGACCTGATCCTGTTTGGGCTTTAGCTTGCTGTTTCGGTGGCGCTGATTGTTGGGCTATAGCAGTTGGGTCAAAACCTGTTTGTTTAGTAGCCCAACTATGACAGTAATATTCATCTTGATTTTGTTGCTCGGCTGTTTGCCCATTTTCTGGAAAAACAAATTGAGTTGCATGGACGTGTGAACAAAATAAAACGCTAAGGGAAACCCCAATAATCTTTTTCATTATTTTGCTTCCTTAATCAATAATTCGAGTTGCAAAGCAAATCGACAATATCACAGGTATTTTTCGATTGGAAATAACGCAAAGAAACCAGATGAAAAACGTCGCCAAAACCCTGTTTTTGGCTCATGGGTATATCGTATTTCCTTACCTTCTGTATTCCCTACCCATTCCAACTCGCCATCAACTGTTAAATTAAGCTTCCAACTATTCTCGCCCTTGAAGTTTTCCTCTATGTCTTTGGCTAAACTTTTAGCCAATTCACTGCTGTATATAATTAATGCTGTCTCACTATTTAAATATACTGAACGTTGATTAACGTTGAATGAGCCTACAAACGCTATTTCACGATCAAATACTATTGATTTAGCATGTAAACCAAATAAAGTATCGTCGTCACATTTATGGATACTTTTGACGAGGTTTTGACAAGATGCTGCATCAGGACGAAGTTCATACAGCTCAACAAGATTTTCTAATAATGCTTCACGTCGTCGTGCATAACCTGAGTGATTGGTTGTTAAGTCATTTGAAGCTAGAGAATTAGTAAGCGCACTGACCTGCACACCTTCTATCCCAAGCCGTCCAAGAATAGAAACACCTTCATCACCAGGGATGAAATAGGCTGACTCAATGATAAGTTCGTTTTCTACCTGTTTTGCTAGTTCTGCTAACGTGTTTGCAACACGTTTGATTTGATCATCTTCGTGTTCATCGATAGAAAGTGGCTGATCAAAAACTATCTCTGCCCTTGCCCATACAAAGTCATCTAACCAAGCGTTCAACGGGTCATCGAAAAGTGTTTCAAGCTGATAGGCCTGCTTTATAGATTTTTTATCTTCGGCAACACGGTTTATTAGTTGAGCTCTAAAGCGACTAACATCGTCCTCTGTCGGTGAGGAGCTATCAATGAACGAGATAGAAAAGGCGCGATCATTATTCCAATAGGCATCGAAACTTGTTGATATTTCACTGACAATGCTGCCAATTGCCAGCATGTCTCTGTCACGAAAGTTAATTTCATCATGTAAGTCGAAATATTCATCACCAATATTTCGTCCACCAACAATCGCTACACTGCCATCCACAACAATAGATTTATTGTGCATGCGTTGATTTAAACGACCAAAATCGCCCAAAAGACCAAGAATTTTACCAAAGCCGGATCGTAATGCATTTGGATTGTAGACTCGAAGCTCAATGTTAGGGTGTGCATTCACCAATGCAAGCACATCATCACGGTCGCCAACATTGAAGTCATCCAGTAATAACCGTATGTGAACGCCTCTATCCGCAGCGAGTAAAAGTTGCTCAGCAAGGAGACGACCAGACGAGTCACTGTTCCATATGTAGTATTGTAAATCAATTGCTTTTTCGGCCGCTGCAACAATAGCTAACCGCTTTAAAAATGCATCTCGTCCCGAATCTAAAATTGTAAACCCGGATGATTCTTCAAGAGACCCTATTTCTGAAGAGTTAAATAATTTGCCAATTGAGGTGTCGCCATCATTTGAAAATGCATAGCTAAGCTTGCGGGTATCATTAACTTCTAGACTTGCACAACCGCCTAGACTCATGCATAGCATGAAAAAACAACTCATTGCGAATAATCGTAGATAACCAATCACTTTATAAGCCCACAATTCTCAATTAGAAAATCATCCATCTTTAGCAGGCTCCAAAGTTTTTAGACGTTATAGAACTGACTTATCAAATGGGTTTACATAATGGCGTAATAATAGGGTTGAGACAATCTACATATCGAACCTGCTACACTTTTGATTTTCAAGTACATTCACTTTTAGCTGAGAAAACATAAAATGAACTATGTTAAACCTAACTATTTATTTAAGAAACTAATGATCGTTACTCTTCTTTCCTCTTGCTTTATCTCTGTCGCTTTTGCTGACAGCGAGCAACAACTTACTGAACCAAGCTTTTGGGATAAAACTGTTCAATTCTTTGATGACGCCTGGAACTCAACTAAAAATGGCAGTGAAGACGCTTGGACTAAAACACAAGAAGTGTCTGGAGAAATTGTCGATTCAGTGCAAGAAGATAGCGCTAAGAATTGGGAAAAAACCAAGGAGGTTTCGGATAGTACATGGCAAGCAACTAAAGAAGGTAGCGCTGATGCGTGGGATGCAACAACAGAAAAAAGTGCTGCAGCATGGGAAAAAACAAAATCTTCTTCAGGAGAGGCTTGGGATTCAACCAAAGATGGTAGTAAAGACGCATGGGATAAAACACAAGAAGTGTCTGGTGATATCATCGATTCAGTACAAGAAGATAGCGTAAAAAACTGGGAAAAAGCTAAAGAAGTATCAGATAGTGCTTGGCAAGCGACTAAAGAAGGCAGTGCTGATGCTTGGGATAAAACTAAAGAAGTATCGGAAGATGCCTGGACGGCAACAACAGAAGCTTTAACCCCTTCAGAAAAGGATGCCAACTAAGAAACTTTCTCCGTTCTAATAGATAATCAGGATAGTTATAATCAGTTCATTATCAGGCTCAACACTCATTTTTTCCATTGGGTGTTTACCATAAACCAACTGAAGTGGGGCGTTAGATGAGCATATATGAAATTACTGGCGTAGATGTTTTAATTATCGCGATTATTGTCTGGTTTTTAGGTGAGTTCATAACTAAAAAGTTTCACTTTCTGGCTAAGAACAATATCCCATCAGCCGTTACCGGCGGTCTTATTTGTAGTCTTTTCATCACCTTTCTCTATACCGTCTTCGATATACAAATAAACTTCGACATGCGACTTCGTGATCTGATGTTATTGGTTTTTTTCACGACTATTGGCCTATCGGCAAAACTAACTTTACTCAAGGCAGGAGGCAAAGCATTAGCCCTCTTGCTTGCAATTGCTACCGCTTTTCTCATATTACAAGATATCACCGGGGTGTTATTAGTTAAGCTTATCGGCGCTAACCCAGCATATGGCCTTTTTGGTGGCAGCATTTCATTTGCCGGCGGCTATGGAACAGCGATAGCTTGGGGCGATGTTGTCGAACAAGCCGGATTGATTAAAGCCAAAGAAATAGGCATTGCTTTTGCAACATTTGGATTAATTGCCGGTGGCCTTATTGGTGGGCCGATCTCTGAATATTTGATCAAAAAACATAATTTGAAAGCGGGTAATAATGTTCAGAATTCAGAAACTCAACAAAGCAAAAATCTATCACTCAAATCGGTACATATCAGTGGCATTTTAGCGACCATATTATTGCTCGCATTATGCATGGAGTTAGGTGATTTAGTTAACCGTTTCCTCTTTTCCAGTGGCGTGACCTTGCCTGGTTTCCTTACCGCCATGATGATTGGTATCGCCTTTACTAATAGTGCTGATTTTTTCAAAATACAATTATCTACGCCAACCATTGATCGGGCAGCAGAAATTAGTCTACAAATATTCCTCAGCATGAGTCTAATGAGCATGCAGCTTTGGGTATTATCACAAGCCGCAGGACCCATTCTTCTGATCCTAATGGCTCAAGTCTTAGTGATGACCTTGTTTACCATTTATATTGTATTTCGAGTAATGGGAAAAGATTATGATGCCAGTGTCATTGCTTCAGGTTTCGCTGGTTTAGGTCTAGGCGCTACACCTGTCGGCATTGCAAATATGAATGCCATTACTTCTAAATATGGACCATCACCAAAGGCATTTTTAGTCATTCCATTAGTAGGGGCGTTTTTTATCGATATTGTGAACGCCTTAGTGATTAAGTTCTTTGCCAATCTTCCTATCATCAGTCAAACAGGTATTAGCTTTTAACTACTTATTTGTGGTGCGTGATGTATTTCCCGACCAACGCACCGACTAATACCGCCATATAAAACTGACCAACAATGACCTCAAGATATGCCAAGGTTCTTGCTACCGGTGCCAAGGCAACAATATCGCCATACCCTAAAGAGGTTAGCGTGATGTAGCTAAAATAAATAAACTCCAGTTCATTTCCCTGTTCCAGCCCGTTAAACGACAGTGGTTGAAGTTGATTAATAAAGATATAAAGCAATGTCCAGATCATGCCTAACAAAAGATACAAACTTAATGCACCGGCAAAGGTATTCAGCGTGATCGATGATTTAGAAAAAACTTCTCTGCCTGCAATAACCAATCCCAAGCCAAAAAAGCTAATAAAGACAATTAATGACATTAACTTCAGCAGGTCAGATTGATAAAACTGACTAATAGCGGTTAACGTAAATGCTAAAACAGTTAAAAGCATGCCTAAACGAAACAGTTTTAAATCTTCAATTAGGCTCCATACTTGAATAAGCAAAGTAAGACACAAAGACCATAACAAAAGAACTCGAACAGAATCACTGGCATGTATTTGCATCACTGGCGTGAGTAATAAAAATACTAACAGTCCTGCTAATAACACAAAGAAATTGTAGTTTTTTACATAACCCAACATTCGCTATGCACTTTTAACGGGCGATTTAACTTTATACAAAATGGCGTATAACACCGGTACAACTATCATTGTTAATACGGTGCCAAATGTTAAGCCAGCCATGATCACCACCGCCAGCCCTAACCAGAACACATCTTGTAATAATGGGATTACTCCTAAGACAGTAGTAGCCGCAGCAAGCACAACGGGCCTTACCCGTGATAAGGCGGCTTCAATAACAGCATCATAAACTTCACGGCCCTTATCCAGATTCAAATTCACTTCATCTAATAAGACAATGGCATTTTTTATCATCATGCCAGCAAGACTCATTGCGGCTAATAGTGCTACAAAGCCAAAAGGTGCCCCCGTTATCAATAAACCAGAAGTTATACCAATTACGGCAAACGGAATGGTTAAAGCAATAATGGTCGGCGGTCTTAATGAGTTAAATAAGGCCACAATGATTAACGCGATGATGGCTACTGCAGGAATAACCCCTGGAATTAATGAAGCTTGCGAATCCTTCGAGCTTTCGTATTCCCCACCCCACTCCAAGTTATATCCTGGCGGTAGTTCAATAGCATCAACCTTGTCGACAACGGTAACGCGTAACTGTGGCAAGGAGTAACCTGCAATAGGGTTAGCTTGCACTGTTATCGTGCGACGACGATCACGACGACGAACAATAGGATCGACCCATTGTGTATAAACGCCATCTGTGACCTGAGATAACGGTACTGAATAGGTTGCTCCTTTAGGGTGGATTTGTAGGACATCGAGTGACCCGATATTTTTTCGTTCTTCTTCTATTTGACGTAACACGATAGGAATGAGGTCATCTTTTTCACGATACAAACCAACCGTTCGGCCATCGAATGCTCGCTTGGTCGCATTGGCAATATCTTCTCGCCACACGCCCGCCCATCGTCCTTGTTCTTGACTATATTCAGGCACCACCGTTTGCACACGGTCACGCCAATCGGTCTGATACATGCCTGCTAAGGGCTCATCATCTAGAATACTAATGACATTCTTTGCCAAGGTCCGTAACACGTCAGGATCAGCATTATTCGGACCACTGATTCGAACTTCAAACTTCCAGGTATTACTTGGTCCCACACCAAACTTTCTAATTGGTGCCTGCACATCAGGATAGGTTGATGACAGCCAAGGATTAAGTTCAGCAATTATCCCATCGATTTCACGGTAATCTTTCACGTTTACGATCACTTGTGCATAGGAGCTATTGGGCTGTTCCGATTCAACCGGCAAATAAAAACGTGGGGGGCCAGCTCCTATAAATGACGATACACTCTCAACCCGATCATCATTAAGCAGTTTATCTTCTAACAGCTTCAATTCATCAGACACCGTTTGCACGCGTGTGCCTTCAGGTGCCCAATAATCAATCATTAACTTAGTCATTGATGAGTCGGGGAAAAATAATTGCTTAACTTGACCAAAACCAATCACAGAAACCACTAATAAAAAGATCATCGCCGCCATGGTTAACCAACGTAGTCGAATCGCTTTTTCTAATAAACCTCGGAAAACGCTATAAAACCCACCAGCATAAGGATCTGCATTTTGCGTATCCGAACTATCTATCTTTAACATATCGACACATTGAAGAGGTGTGAGCGTAACGGATATAACCCAACTCACCATTAATGATATAGCGACTACACTAAACAACGTTGCACAGTATTCACCCGCATCTTCCGTTGATGAATAGATAGGATAAAAAGCCATCACGGCAACAACCGTAGCGCCTAATAAGGGCATAGAAGGTAAGGTGGCAGCTTCAATCGCAGCTTCAACTTTATCCATGCCTTTTTGCATGCGAACAGCAATTCCATCTGCAACTACAATAGCGTTATCGACCATCATGCCTAAAGCAATAATCAATGCGCCTAATGACATTCGCTGAAGATCAATTCCCAACACGGCCATCAGTAAGAAACTACCTAAAATAGTACCCACAAGTGCGATGCCGATGATGACGGATAATCGCCAGCCCATACCGATCGTTAATACCACCAGCACGATGGCTACCGCCTCCAAGAAACTGACTAGGAAATTGCTAATCGCCTCATCCACCACATCGGCTTGCCAATGGATGCGGTGAACCTCGATACCGATAGGCAAGTTCTCATTTAATTCACGTAACCGATTTGCAACCGCCTTGCCCATATCAACAATATTGACACCGGGCACATTGGTCACCGCTAAGGTAATGCCCGCTTCACCATTTACCCGCATCTGTTTAATGGCAGGCTCTTGGTAGCCCAGTCTCACTGTGCCAATATCTTTGATACGAATTATTTCTGATCTATGGCCTTGAATGTCATTCACTGACAGTGAATCAGTCAGCGATGGATTGATCGGCAAATCGGCAATATCTTGTACTGATTGGAACTGCCCTGTCGGTGCAATACGGAGGCGTTTATTTTGTATATCCAACCTACCCGCATCAACTACAAGGTTTTGTTGTTGCAAGGTCGCTTGAATAGTTGAATCGGTAATGCCTAACTGACTAAGCTGTGTTTGCGAAATATCTAGATAAGCAACTTTCTTTTGTGCTCCCCATATATCTACCCGAGCCACACCTTCAACTAGGCTGAGTTCTTTTTTTAACTCTTTGGCGTAACTCTCCATTTCTGCATAACTAAAACCATCACCGGTCACCGCTAATAAATGACCATACACATCACCAAAATCATCTGAAATGACCGGGCGATCCACGCCAGGTGGCAATGCTGATTCAACATTACGAATTTTGCGCCTTAACTCATCCCATATTTGGGGTATTTCTGTTGAGGTATAACTAGATTCAATATCAACAAAGATAATTGATAAACCCGCTTTAGATATGGATCGTAGGTTTTTAACTTGCTTCATTTCTTGCAGAGCAAGTTCGATTTTATCAGTGACCTCAAGTTCAACTTCTGTTGGGTCAGCACCCAAGTATTGAGTTGATATGACCGCTGTTTTAATCGTAAAGTCAGGGTCCTCCAATTGTCCTAGACTAAAAAAGCCCGCCACACCAGCAATTAAAACTAGAAAAGCTGTGAAGTAGGTAACTGTTCGATTATTTATCGCAGCTCGAGTCAGATTCATGGTTTATTCCTTGTCTGACTGTAAGATTCTTACTTGTTGACCTTCCCGCAGGTAATTCACCCCTGCTGTGGCGATCCACTCCCCTACTTCAAGACCTTCTATTACTAAAATGCCGTGGTCAGTTAATCGTCCTAATGTAACCGTCCTTGAACTAACTGTTTTATTTAACTCATCTACAACCCAAACAAATGATTCACTGGCATTTTCAGCTGTATACACCGCAGATACTGGTACGTTAATACCTTGGTCTACAAGCTGTATCCCTTCTTTAATTTCGACTCCTACTGTTTTACCTGCCATACCAGGTAATATCTTCACATCATCAGGTTGCTCCATGACTAAAGTAACTGGATAGGTTCTCGTGGTTTCAGATGCCTCCGATGATATTTCTTTTATCGTTGCCTCTAAAGTGTACTCAGGAAAAGAATCAAAGCGCACATAAACTATTGCAACATTGGGGGTTAAAGAAATTAGGCTCTCAGGAATATTGACGATCATTTCTACTTGTGAATCATCAATCATACGAATGATTTGTTGACCTGCTTTTACCGACTCAAAATTTTCGACATATTTATTAACGATGACACCATCAAATGGTGCCGACAGCTTTGTATATTTCAGTTGGTCTCTTGCAGCTGCTACCGATGCATTTAATGACGTTATATCGGCCCTAGCTTGATCTCGTGCCGCTTTTTTCCTATCTACCGCTACCTGACTGGTTGCACCCGCATCTTCCTGTAAAATCCTCATCTCACGATCGAACTCTGATTGGGCCCGTTCAACAGTTGCTTGTGCTCTACCCAATTGCCCTCTTGCATTATTCAATGCGACTTCAAAGTCTCTTGGATCAATTTTTGATAACACATCGCCCGTTAAGACTTTATCGCCAACATTTACGGGTAACGCAATTAACGGCCCCGCGACACGAAAAGAAAGCTCGACCTCTCTGATAGCCTTTGCCTTACCAGGAAAACTGCGTTCTTTTATTTGGCCAGAACCAGACAACTGTATCGCTCTAACGGGCCGAATAACTTCTTTTTCAACAGCTACTTCTTTTTCACACGCTGATACCAATACAACAACGACTATCAGTGAAAATAGAAATTTGGATTGCTTGCATAACTTTCCAAACATTGTTTTTTCCTTCGGTTGTTTTCTAATAATTTCGGAATTGTTGGGCCACTACTATTATTCTTCGTTTGTTTCTGCCTCTAACAATGTTCCCCAGTCTGTACGATTTACCATTTCATTTTTTATTTTTGTAGGTAATAAGGTCTGGCCTTCACGTAATTCCCAACCGCCGCCTAATGCTTTGTACATAGCAATCAAGCTTCGGGCAACATCACCTCGTATCGCGGTCAAACTATCTTGTTGCTGAACTAAAAATTCTTGTGAGTTGAGCACTCGTGTGTAGTTAGTAACACCGTCCCGATATTGAATAAGTGATATTTCAACGGAACGATTTGATGCGTCTACGCTCGTCTGTAAATAATTGGCTTGTTCGCGTGATTTTAAAAACGATACCATGGCATCTTCAACTTCACGAACTGCTAATAGAACCGTGTTTTTATAATTAATGATGCTTTGTTGATAACGTGCATCTTGCACTCTGACATTATTTTTGATTCGGCCATAGTTCAAGATAGGCCAGCTAAAACTCGGTCCAATTGTTGATGTGAAGCTGTCAGTTTGAACTAGATCCCCAAAGTCACTTGAACCCGTACTACTTGAAGCTAATCCAAATGAGCCAAACAGACTAAAACTTGGGTAGAGTTCCGCTTGAGCAACACCAATCAAAGCACTCTGTGAGGCCGCTTGTAATTCTGCTCGTCGCACATCGGGTCTTCTTCGCAGGATCTCAGCAGGCATCCCTACTGCCACTTCCGCTGGTGCAGTGGGAATAACACCTTCTTCACCTAATGCACCCTTTAAATCATTGGGTGGGATACCTAATAGAATACTCAGGCCATTTTTAGACTGCCGTAGACCCACGTCTAGCGATGAAATTAAGGCTTTGGTATTGTGCAATAAGGCTTTAGCTTGTGTTACATCAAGTTCCGTTGTTGCACCATTTTTAAAGCGTACTTCGGTAATATTAAGGCTGCGCTGTTGAATTTCCTCATTTTTTTTAGCTAATATTATGCGTTCTTCAAAGGTACGAATTTGCACATAGGCGGCTGCTACTTCTGCAGTCAGGCTCACTAAGATATCGTCGTAATTCGCTAAGGTTGCAAGCAAGCTGGCATCAGCAGATTCTATTCCTCGCTTAAATTTTCCCCATACATCCAGCTCCCAAGCCGCATCAAATCCTGCTTGATATGCTCCAAAGGTAGGATCTGCCAAAGAGTTAAAGTTAGCCGAGTTCTCACTGAGTTCATTGTGCGTAATACTGCCACCCAATGATTGTGTTTGAGGATATTGGTTACCGACAGCAATACCTAACTGTGCTCTTGCTTCGAGAACTCTAACTGCTGCAACTTGCAAGTCTAAATTTTGTTGATAGGCCGTATTTATTAAGTCATTTAAGACTGGGTCATTAAATACTTTCCACCACTCTTTGAATTCGGCCGGGCTCGTTGAGAGATCTTGTTGTTCAGATAACCACTGCTGAGAGACATCTACTTCTGGTTTAACAAAGTCCGGGCCAGCCGTCATGCAGGCACTCACAGAGAGTGAAAGCAAGCTTATAAATAATTTCCGTTTGATGTTGCCAATACAAAAGCTTCTCAAAACATCCCTCTCTTTGAACACTTATACGGTCGAAATGATACTAACGTACTTCGATCAACTTCGAAAGTATCAAAGAATCTAAACTATCTTCTCCTTGTTTTACTTAAAGGTTACCGCCAGACTTTTTTATACTTTAAATAAAAACAAGTTTTCTGTTGGCATTAGTTAAAACATTCTGTAATATGCGCGTCTTTCTTGGGGTGCTTAGCTCAGCTGGGAGAGCATCGCCCTTACAAGGCGAGGGTCGGGGGTTCGATCCCCTCAGCACCCACCAAGAAAATCTAATTACATTTCCCTTCGGTTTGAAAACGGTTGTTTCCTAGACTGAAGTAAGCTTCCATCTGACTCAATTTTCTGCAAAAAGATATGATGACGCTATCGCGATACATTATTCAAAATCAGTGACTAAATTACTTATGTATTAGCGTTGTTGGCAAGTATTCTTTGTTGGGTCAAACCAAAACTTCTTCTCTTTTGGCGCGGAAGACAATAATAAATTACTCTTTAATTGAATTTGTATTCTTTCACTTAGGTTTGTCTGTCTAATCGAGTCACCATGAAACTGACAAAATATTTTTTCAAATGAACCATCTTCGATGAGTAGCATTAACCCTTCGTTTAAGCGTTTATTCAGCACAGGTCTGTTTTTCGAGGTAAATAAATACATCGGTTTAGCATAATGAAGAAGAATATGTTTCTCCACCATCAGATTCGGAAATACTTCACTCCTATCTTCTAATTCTGTATATGCTTCCACCATACCTCGAGAAAAATAATCAAACCGTTCTGCAGCCAACATTTTAAATAAATCTTCATAGTTAACAGATCTAACATACGGAAGTTGATTAACATTCATGATTGGTTCATTGACCCAACCTGATACCAAACCATTTTGATACTGCCTTAGTTCCTCTACGGTATCGATATCAAAAAACTTCGCTTCATCTTCTGAGCGAATTATCAACACTCGATAGCCAACAATACCTTTTTGAATAGGTATCAATACTGGCAATAATATTTTCTCTAATTGTTTTGTTGTATCTAACCATGCCACCGTAATCCTGTCTTCTTGACGGAGCATCTGAGTTGCTCTTTTGTAATTTACATTTACATCCGCTGGCTTAAGTACAAATGGACCGTATTTAGCTTCTGTTGCCTTTAATGCCTCATGCATTAAAGAAATAACGTCACTACGACGGTCATCACTTAAAGACTGTGATTGAGGGTAGATATAATGCATTGCTTCATCACAATGACCATAACTCATGTTGAAACTGGCAAAAAAGAAAAATGCCGTACATAAACTTCTTCTGATGGAGAATCGCATAACAACCTCCCTTCGACTATATTGCTCCCAATATACGCCGCAGGTTAACCTAAATAAAGCCGATTATTTTTATTATGATTTATGGATAATAAAACTCACCTCAGCCCCTCCCTCAGGGTTGTTTTCTGCCCAAATATAGCCTTTATGGGCTTCTATTATTTCTTTACAAATAGCCAAACCTAACCCTGTACCACCCGCACCTGTTTTGGTTTTCGAACTTTGTATAAATTGATCAAAAATCGCTTCTAACTCACCTTCTGGCACGCCGAGTCCTTGATCAAAGATACTAAACTTCAACACTGACACCTTTTCACCCGTACCCGCATCTCGAATGACGTCGGTATTTTCTAAAACAATTCTTATTTCGGAACCTTGCTCTGTGAATTTAATTGCATTGGAGATTAGATTGGCAATAACTTGGCTAATTTTGTCATGGTCATAGTGTGCCAATGTATTTTTAGGTGATAAAAATTTAACGTCTACATTCTTCTCAATTAATTTGGTAGAGAACTCCGTCAAAATCTTTTCCGTAGTAACTCGTAAATCTTGCTTTTTAAAGTTATAGGTCATTTTTCCGGCTTCTAATTTAGCCAGATCAAGTAAATCATTTAATAAGCCTAATAATCGCTTACCGCTCTCGTTAATATTGCTAAAGAAACGTTCAATTTTTTCAATGCCCTTTTCTTCAAGCGGTGTTTTGGTAATTTGTTTTAGGCCAAAATCAGAAAAACTTAATATTGAATGCATTGGTGTTCGTAATTCATGAGACATATTCGCTAGAAAATCAGATTTCGCATGATTGGCCGCTTCAGCTTCTTCACGAGCTTGATGAGCCACCTCTGCCGCCGCTCTTAATTCCTTAGTTTGTTCATCCACGACATATTGTAAGTTCTGCTCTAATATTTTCTGTGTAGTTATGTCAGTTCTTATCGCCACGTAACGCTCTAAGTCACCTTGCTCATTATGAAAACCGATGACTGTTGTATCTAACCAATAAATTGATCCATCTTTGGCTTTATTACATACCTTATTACGCCATGGCTTACCCGTAGAGGCAACACCATACATGTCTTTCCAGAACATCTCGGAATGATGACCTGAATTCAAAACCCGATGGTCCTGCCCCAGTAACTCCTCACGGCTATACTGGGTCAACGCACAAAACTTGTCGTTTACATAGGTTATTTTTCCATCCGCATCAGTGACCGATACGCTAGTAGTTAAATCGAGTGCAGATTGCCGAGCATTGGTCTCCTGCTCCTTATGTTTTCGCTCTGTTATATCAAATAAGATAAGGTGATACTGACTAATCGCATCGTCATCTTTCAATGTTGTGATCGATTGGCTGAACCACTTCAGTTCACCTAATTTTGTATGAAAGCACACCTCTCCCTGCCAAAACTCATCTTTTATTAAGGTTGTTTTCATCGCGTCCGAAAAATGTGTTTCGGGATGAGAAAAAGGGCTTAATAGTTCCGGATCCGCCATTAGCTCTTCAACAGTCATATTCATAAACTCAGCCATTTTCCCATTGACTGAATATAAACTGAAATCGGCATTTCTCACGATGATGCCTGCCATTCTGTCGAAAGCAGACTTATGGCTTTCTAATTCCTTCTCAATACGTTTATTGCTGGTGACATCATGAAAAAAACAAACTATGGGCTCATCAAACGCATTATCAGCAACAGCATCATCAATATCGAAAAAGTCATCGCCAAACAATTCAACTTCTTCATTAACCACTTCTGATAATGACACGTGCAATAAAATTTCATGGCCATCTTTGTGCACTCCTACCAAGGGAATGTCATCAGAGTCACGATCAGATATAAAGCTGCGAAGGTAGTCAGTAACATTGTCATTAGCCCAATCTGGACAAGGTACCAAATGTGAGATTTTTGACGTGATGATTTCACCCTCGCTATAGCCAAATATCTGTTGTGCTGCAAGGTTGAAACTCTGAGCCGTGCCATCTGGATTCAGTGTAATAACACCATCGGAAGCGTTATGTAATAATGCGTGTAAGCGGGTTTGTGCAGCAATCAGTTCATGCCCTGCTTGAGTAACATCTGTATTAAATGATTCCAATGATTCAAGATCGGCCAGTAACTTCGCCACTGTTTCAGGCGTAATATCTGTGATGTGATCTATGTTATTTTTATCTGTCATGACAAACAACACAAAAAATAAAGCAGCGTGAAAGAAAACGGGGCAATGGGGTTTGTCTTCACCATAGTCATGTATCACCTTTATATCGAAATATAAATAAACCTGACTTGTTGCAACAATGAGTATAGGTCAGGTGCCGTTGTACATACAAGCTATGTACTACCATAGACATTATTTTAATTTTGCCCCATACTTTTGACGTAGATAGTGTTCTCAATGTAAGGAGGTAACTCCGTGACAGATAATAGACCAACACTGTTATTGGTTGATGATGAGCCGTTCAACTTAGAGATCTTAGAAGAACTTCTTGGTGAAGATTACACCTTGCTCACTGCTGAAAATGGCCAAGTTTGTATAGATAAAGCCATCGAATATCAGCCTGATCTCATCCTTCTTGACGTTAATATGCCTATTCTCAACGGCTTATTAACCTGCGAACAACTTAAAGATAACATCGAAACCTCTGACATTCCTGTCATTTTTATTTCTGCTTTAGCTAATGAAGATGAACGCATTGCAGGTTATAAGGTAGGTGCTGAAGACTACATCACTAAGCCTTTTCACGAAGATGAACTTAAAATAAAAGTTGAATTGGTTTTAGCCAGTCTTCAGTCCAAAGCGTCATTACAAGAAAGCTCAACTGAGGCGATGAATATGGCAATGACTGCCATGACCTCAGCAAGTGAAGTCGGTCAAATTCTTCAGTTTGTCCGAGACAGTTATTCAGCAAAATCATACGATGATCTCGCTCAAATAACCTTAGATTTATACGAGGCCTATGATTTATCTATAAGCATACGAATAATTACGCGTACAGCACTCTTATATTTTTCCCATACTGGCACACTTAGTGAGCGTGAGGAAACGGTGTTTGAGTTATTGCATGGCAAAGGTCGATTTATAGATTTTGGTAGACGTACTGCAATGAATTACGACAATCTTTCGATTATCGTCAACAATATGCCTGTAGAAGATGAAGAAAAGTATGGCCGAATTAAAGACAATATGGGCGTCATGGGGGAAGCGATTGAAGCTAGAACCATCGCCTTAGAAAATGAGCTTCAACTAGAAGAACGTAAACATGCACTTGATGCTTTGATGGTTCGCGCTGAACAAATAATCGACGAAATTAAAACCGAACATGCAGACAATAGCGATAAAAACGAACAGATCCTCACAGACTTACTTGAAGATATTGAAGATGCATTTCTCAGGCTGGGCTTGAGTGAAGCTCAAGAAAGCGACTTAATATCATTACTTCATAAGGCTCAAAAAGACTCTACTCGACTTTACGATACGGGGTTAGATTTAGATGCGAAATTAGCCTCAATTAAAGCCTAAACATTTGATTAAAATTTATCTTCGATTGAAAACCGAATTCTTCAGGTATATCCTTCACTTAGAAGATAGTACGGAAGCCAACATATTTAGGAAAAGATATATGGCATGCTGTTACCAAGGTCATTTATTTCATCGCATACTTCTTTCCACGCCATGTGAATGGGTTCGCATGACTAATAAATCAATAAGATCTCTCCTGTCCACTCATCTTCTCGATAAAATTTCACTACGTTTTTATTCGTTCAATCTGCCTGGTTCCACTCTGCGACTCCCTAGAAAGTTCCGATTTCATTTTTAGGACAAAAATATAATGATAATGCAAAAAGCTGACTCATCTGTACATCCACACCAAAGTCCACGGTCGAAGAGTTTTACTGATGCAAAAACCACAATGACAGTTCTCGTTGTTGATAACTCGACCTTATTCCATGAGATGTTAACCAGTATATTCCTAAATATAGATATGACACCGGTCTTTTTTGATACAGCAGCACAGGGATTAGAAACACTGATAACAGAACAGTTCGACTGTATTTGCCTTTCTATGCACATCGAAGATGGTGATGGTATTTCATTAACAAAGACCATTCGTACGTTAAACAACCACAAATACACACCCATATTTCTGCTGACCTCTGACGAATCTATTGATGTTTATCAACGTGCATTAGCAAATGGTGTCACTGAGGTATTTAGTAAGCAAAATGTAGTTCAGCTGATCAATTTCATCCAACGTTTTACCCTTCAACAGCAGCCTATGTCCGGCCATGTTTTATACGTCGAGGATACCTTGTCTCAGCAACAGATGGTGACCAAATTATTTACTGATAAAGGCCTAACCGTAGATGCGTATGTGTCGGCTGAAGAAGCTTGGCATAGTTATATACATAATGATTATGATCTCGTGGTCACCGATATCATTCTTAAAGGTAATATGACGGGAATGGCTCTCACCAACCGAATTCGTCGGTTGGGCGGTGAAAAGGGTGATGTACCGATCTTAGCCATCACTGCATTTGATGATGTAGCTCGAAGAATTGAGCTATTTTATTTGGGCATCAGTGACTATGTCATCAAACCAATCTTAGAAGAAGAATTACTTGCCCGAGTTCGTCACTTAATTAAAGGCAATCAATTCTATGTAGAATCATTACGACAAAAGCAAAGAGCAGAAGCGGCTGATATTGCTAAATCTGAATTCATTGCCCATATGAATCATGAATTACGTACACCCATGAATGCCATCATAGGATTTTCGTCGCTTATTATGAATGATTCTGCTAACAATTTATCCGATGACCAAAAGGAAAACATGGATGAAATCACACAAGCCAGCAAACACTTGCTTGAGCTGATCAATGACATTACCAATATTTCAAAAATTGAAGCAGGTATCGTTGATATCAACATCAAAGATGAGTTTTTAAATAATATTGTTGAAACATCTGTCAGTCGACTCATGCCGCTAGCTGATAAATATCATATTGAAATACAAGATTTCTATATTCCAGAGTCCCTCCAAGTCAAAGTTGATCCACTTCGTCTACATCAAGTGTTAATCAACTTGCTATCCAATGCCATTAAATATAATAAAAAAAATGGTTCCATTCATATTTTATGTAAACCTCTAGATAATGGTTTCGTTCGTCTTGGAGTTAAAGATACTGGTGATGGGATAAGCGAAGCTGAACAAGAAAATTTATTTAAACCCTTTAACCGACTGGGTCATGGCTCAGAAGTTGAAGGCACTGGCCTAGGGCTTGTTATCAGTAAGCGATTTATGAAACTAATGAATGGTAGACTTGATCTGAAAAGCAGAAAAGGTCATGGTTCCACATTTTGGCTAGAAATACCGACGGCCTGAGTAATTTATTAATCGATAAACAGGGGTAACACTAAATTTAATGAAAATATGGGTCGATGCAGATGCCTGTCCTGTGGTCATCAAAGAGATATTATTTAGAGCCGCAGAACGCACAGAAATTCACGTTACGCTTATCGCCAATCATGGTTTACGGATACCCCCTTCACAATACATTTCATTTGTTCAAGTCACATCTGGCTTTGATGTGGCCGATGATGAAATTGTAAAAAGAGTTGATGACGGAGACCTCGTGATAACCAGTGATATACCGCTTGCAGCTGAGGTTATTGAAAAAGGTGGAGTAGCACTCAGTCCTCGTGGCGAATTATATTCAACAGATAATATAAAAGCGCGGCTGACCATGAGAGACTTTATGGATACCTTACGTTCTAGTGGTATTGATACAGGCGGTCCGCCGGCCTTAAATCAACATGATAGAAAATCATTTGCTAACCATCTTGATAAAATATTAAGTCACTATGTAAAAAACGCCTCCTAAGCAGCACTCTTGTGAGATGAGCCTTGATACGTTATGGTTTTACTCGTCTTATATGTCATGTTAAATAAGGAACTCCTGCAATTATGAAGCTTGAATCTCTTGCGTTACATCATGGGTACGAATCCGAAGCCACGACCAAAGCGGCAGCTGTGCCTATCTATCAAACCACCTCATATACCTTTGATGATACTCAACATGGTGCTGATCTCTTTGATCTAAAAGTTCAGGGCAACATTTACACTCGAATAATGAACCCCACCACGGATGTATTAGAACAACGCTTAGCCGCCATGGAAGGGGGCATCGCATCATTGGCCGTAGCTTCCGGTATGGCAGCCATTACTTACGCAATCCAATGCATCTGTGAAGTAGGCACTAATATTGTCAGTACCAGCCAATTATATGGCGGCACATACAATCTATTTGCCCACTCATTACCAAAACAAGGCATAGATGTTCGTATGCTGTCTGCTGATGATTTTGATAGCTTTGATAAGGCCATTGATGAAAATACACGTGCTATTTTTTGTGAATCTATTGGTAACCCCGCTGGTAACATCGTTGATATCGAACAATTAGCCAAAATTGCTCACAAACATGGGGTGCCCTTGATTGTCGATAACACAGTAGCCACCCCATATTTGTGCAGACCGATTGAATTGGGTGCGGATATTATTGTGCACTCTTTAACTAAATATATCGGTGGTCACGGCACATCAATTGGCGGCATAATTATCGACTCAGGTACATTTGATTGGGTTGCCAATAAAGAACGTTTCAAAATGTTGAACGAACCCGATCCTTCTTATCATGGTGTTGTTTATACTGAAGCATTAGGGCCGGCAGCCTATATTGGTCGCTGTCGCGTAGCACCACTTAGAAATACCGGCGCAGCCATCTCCCCATTTAATGCGTTTCAAATTCTGCAAGGTTTAGAAACCTTAGGCCTACGTATGGAGCGACATTGTGAAAATGCTGAAAAGCTGGCTGAGTACCTGAATAATCATGACAAAGTAGATTGGGTCAACTATGCCGCTTTAGCTGACAGTCCTTACCAACAAGCTTGCCAAAAAATAACTGGCGGTAAAGCCTCTGGCATTTTGAGTTTTGGTATTAAAGGAGGCATCAAATCTGGAGAACAATTCATTGATGCCTTAGAAATGATTTTACGTCTGGTTAATATCGGTGATGCTAAATCCCTCGCCTGCCACCCTGCTTCAACGACACACCGACAATTAAATGATGATGAATTAGCCAGTGCTGGAGTCAGTGCCGATCTGGTCAGAATATCCGTTGGTATTGAAAATATTGATGACATCATTGCTGATGTTAGCCAAGCACTTGCTCTGGTGTCTTAACTAAAATCTATACTGAGGAACAAAATGCAGTACTTCTGTATTTTGTTCCTCACATTCCTTTTTCTAGACAGATATTATTCAAAGTATTAAATTACTCAGCAACACGGTTAGAACCATCCTTTTTCACAACAGACAGATTATTTATTTCACAATCCTGATTTTGTTTTCAATTGTTTTTTATTAAAGTTCTTTAAAAACAGTCCGATACCTATTTCGGAGAACATAAAGGATGAAAAAATGATCGATCTACCTAGGATTCATAGCAACAATATGGTTTACACCAACACCCCGACTAGTCAGGTCCTAGAGGCACGCGCGATCCCTGATGCACCTAGGCATGAGATGAATGAACGTGAAAGAAGAAAACAACGAAATCGAAGAAGAATGAGAGGCGAAAGCAAAGCAGTTATGGAGCGCCGTTTAGCAAATGATCGAAGAGGACCTTCATTTGAAGCAAAAGCTTAATTTAACGAATTAGGAAACTCACTGGCAAATTTTTGGATCCATTCCATTGCTGCTTTTTCAGAACTCATTTCTTCACCTGTTTGCTTAATCATCTCTTGCCTATAATTTTCAATATGGCAGATCTGTTCAACCATGCGCAAAGAGTAAGCCGTCTCCTCGCATTCTACAAACACAACCCCAATTAAATGATTATTGCCATTCTTTTTGCACCACCGAACTATGCCTTCGGCATTAAACTCTGGGTGACAAA
This sequence comes from Methylophaga sp. 42_25_T18, assembly GCA_002163085.1. Lineage (GTDB taxonomy): Bacteria > Pseudomonadota > Gammaproteobacteria > Nitrosococcales > Methylophagaceae > 41-12-T18. Next base: position 32,854 of record MAAJ01000011.1, read on the forward strand.
TCGAAATAGTAATTTGAACCTTATCACCCATTTGGAAATGATTGGCACAAACAAAGCATAAACCACCCGCACTAATGTCTTTGACTTGATGGTGCTCATCTTCGTGCACCTGTTCAGCCGCAACATGAATTGGAATAGCTACTGGATGCCGAATATATTGGCGTGAAACAAGATTCATAACTTGAGCGTAACACAAAGTTTAACTTACTGATTTGTGCTATATTTTGAAGTTAAGCTTACAACTTAATTAGCTTTTTATCCTTAATTCCCAAGCGCCCAGTTTTAACCGCACCACGTCGTATGCCCTTCACCGGCGCGATAAAAAACAGATCACCATTCTTGCCTAATAATTGTTCCGGCACGCCTGCTGAACGCGCTATTTTTGCGTTTGCCGTCAAATGCTGTATTTCGCCATGAACAGGAATGGCACAGTCTGGTTTAACCCAGTCATACATGGCTTTGAGCTCTTCTTGAGCAGGATGACCAGATGCATGAATCGGAAGCACACTTTCATCCGCCGTGATCACATCTACTTTCATCGCTTTTAACCGCTCAATCATGCTCTCTATCGCAATCTCATTACCCGGTATCATTTTTGAGCTGAAAATCACCGTATCACCAGGCTCAAGCTGCATATCACGAAAGCTATTTGTACTTAATCTATTTAATGCAGTACGTGGTTCACCTTGACTACCAGTGGCAATCAATAACACTGTGTGTGCAGGTAAGTAACCTAGATGACTAGGGTCAACAAAGGTCTCTACCGTTGGCCATACACCAACTGCCTTGGCCGCCGACATATTATTAACTAAAGAGCGCCCCAATAATCCTAGGTGACGCTGCGTTTCTTCTGCAATTTTTGCGATCGTGTGTAATCGCGCAATATTACTGCCGAAGCAGGTCACCACTACCCGACCCTTCGCGTTTTCTATATGCTGCTTTAATCCCTTATACAGGCTCGCTTCTGAACCTGACCAACCTGCAACATTGGCATTGGTCGAATCACATACCATTACATCGACACCTTGCTGCGCTAATGCCTGATAGTCTTGTTGTTTATAAGCTTGGCCTAAAACAGGTTGTGGATCTAACTTCCAATCGGCAGTATGAAACACCTTACCCATGGGTGTTGAAATCAACAAGGCATGTGGTTCCGGTATTGAATGAGTCAAGGCCAGCCAATCAACGCCAAACACACCGATATTAATATGTTGATTCACGTCTACTATCGTCACCGGTACTTTATCTTGTAGATTAGCTTCTACTAATTTTCTACGTAATATTTCAGCAGTGAATGCCGTGGTATAGATAGGACAACGAAACTTGGACCATAAGTATGGTACGGCACCTATATGATCTTCATGAGCATGGGTAATGATCAACCCGTCTAACTGATCTTTTCTATCCACAATGAACTGTGGATCTGCCATTTGAACATGTGCCCTGCCAGCCGTTATTTCCTCACCATCAACATCCGTATTTTGCTCAAATGTCACTCCGCAATCGACCATCAACCAGCGGCCATCATGGCCATATAGATTGAGGTTCATGCCTATTTCTCCCGTTCCGCCCAAAGGCAAAAACCAAAAGTCTGACGCATCAGGTGTCATGTTCAAGCCTATAATGTTCGATATAAGCTGCTTATTATGCCAATAATTTTGCATCAATAAACAAAGGAAAACATGCCTAGGTACTCATCAGTGATACAATATGCGGTCATTTTATTTTAAGTTATTGATTTAATAACTTTAGTGTTGAGGATCCAGTAAATGGAATCATCTGACTTATTAAATGAAGGCTTCACCTTAATGTTATTTGGCGTTGGGTTTGTCTTCGTATTTTTGACTCTTTTAGTCATCGCAACATCACTTATGTCGTGGATAATCATTCGCTATGAAAAAAGTGTGGGTGTTTTACCAGAAGAAGGTATTCCTGCGCCAACTGCTGTGCTCAGTCCCCACAAACATGCTCATAACACGCACACTCAAGATAAATCGTTGATTACGGTGTTATCGGCAGCCGTACATAAGTATCGCTCTCGAAATAAAAAATAAATTTAAATTATTAGTTCATATCTTTTAAGGCCATTAATATGACCGAAGCTAAGCAAGCTCTTGGGATCACCGACGTTGTTCTTCGTGATGCCCACCAATCCTTATTTGCAACTCGACTGCGTCTTGATGACATGTTGCCGATTGCTGAAAAACTTGACCAAGTAGGCTATTGGTCTATCGAAACATGGGGCGGTGCTACCTTTGATTCTTGTATCCGTTATTTAGGTGAAGATCCATGGCACCGTATTCGCACTTTAAAAGCAGCGATGCCAAATACTCCCCAGCAAATGTTATTACGTGGCCAAAACCTACTTGGTTACCGTCACTATGCTGATGATGTAGTTAAAAAGTTTGTTGAGCGTGCCGCTGTCAATGGCGTCGATGTCTTCCGCGTATTTGATGCAATGAATGATCCTCGTAACTTAGAAGTTGCCATTAAAGCAGTGCAAGAAAATGATCGCCATGCACAGGGAACTATCTCCTACACAGTCAGCCCCGTGCATAAGCTTTCGATGTGGATAGACTTAGCGAAACAAATCGAAGACATGGGTGCACACTCATTATGTATTAAAGATATGGCTGGTTTGCTTAAGCCTTACACGGCTTTCGAACTCGTGAGTAACCTTAAGCAAGCCATTGATATTCCAATACAACTGCATTCACATGCAACGACAGGATTATCAACTGCAACGATACTTAAATGTGTGGAAGCAGGTATTGATAATGTCGACACTGCCATCTCGTCTATGTCGATGACCTACGGTCACTCTGCAACCGAATCCGTCGTTTCAATCTTCGAAGGTACCGAGCGTGATACTGGTCTTAATATAGGTTTGCTAGAAGAAATCGCAGCCTATTTCCGAGAAGTTAGAAAAAAGTATGCTCCATGGGAAGGCGCACTACGTGGGGTAGATTCACGTATCTTAGTGGCGCAAGTACCTGGCGGCATGTTGACCAATATGGAAAGTCAATTGCGTGAACAAGGAGCAGGTGATCGTCTTGATGAAGTATTAACAGAGATTCCACGTGTTCGTGAAGATCTTGGTTATATTCCTTTGGTTACCCCAACTTCACAAATCGTTGGTACTCAAGCAGTTTTAAACGTATTAACCGGTGAACGCTATAAGTCAATCACCACTGAAACAGCAGGCATACTCAAAGGCGAATACGGCTCAGCTCCCGCTCCGTTCAATGCGGAATTACAACAACAAGTGCTTGACGGTGCCGAAGCCATTACCTGTAGACCTGCAGACTTAATTGACTCTGAAATGGATAAATTAACAGCGGAGCTGCAAGGGCTAGCCATTCAAGATGGTATTGAACTAGAGCAAGGCGAGCGAGAAATTGATGATGTTTTGACATACGCGCTTTTCCCTCAAGTTGGCCTGAAGTTCTTAGCCAATAGAAATAATCCTGAAGCCTTTGAACCTGTACCCACTATTGAGGCAGCTCAGGCCGCAACACAAGCCGCAACAACTAGCGATGAAGAAGTGTATACCATTGCTGTGAACGGCCAAAGTTATGTCGTGCAAATAAATGAAGGCGGAGACATCGGCAATGTATCACCGAGTCCAGCTCCTGCAGCACAATTGTCCGTACCCCTAGCTACCGGCGAACCGATCCCCGCCCCACTTGCGGGCACCATTTGGAAAGTCGAAGTCATCCTTGGTCAACACGTTGAAGAAGGTGATGTTTTAATTATCTTGGAAGCAATGAAGATGGAAACCCAAATCGTTGCCTCTAAGTCTGGTGTAGTTGCATCCATTTCGGTTAACCCCGGCGATGCTGTAAACGTTGGCGACCAGCTCGTCTCAATCGCATAGGGTAACAATATGGAACAATTATTAAATTTGTGGCACAACACGGGTATTTACCAAATTGCACCCGGCCAAGCCTTTATGATTGCTATCGGCATGTTATTGCTTTATTTGGCTATCAAAAAGAACTTTGAACCGTTATTACTGGTGCCGATTGGTTTCGGTGCTGTATTAGCTAATATTCCCGGTGCAGGATTAGCTGAACCCGGTGGGATTTTATATCTCTTCTATACCGTTGGTATCGAAAGTGGTGCGTTTCCCCTCATTATCTTTATGGGTGTCGGCGCCATGACCGACTTTGGCCCCCTACTCTCTAACCCGAGAACGTTATTCTTAGGGGCTGCGGCACAATTTGGGATCTTTGCCACATTATTAGGTGCGGTACTGTTATCAACTTTCGGCATTTTTGACTTCAGCTTAGCTGATGCTGCTGCCATCGGTATTATTGGTGGTGCGGATGGCCCCACCTCCATTTATGTTGCCAGTAAGTTAGCACCAGATTTATTGGGTGCAATTGCTGTCGCTTCCTATTCATATATGGCGTTGGTACCGTTAATCCAACCGCCGATCATGCGTGCGTTAACGACGGAAGCAGAACGAAAAATAAAAATGGTTCAACAACGCCATGTTTCACATCGTGAAAAAATTGTCTTCCCATTATTATTGTTGCTCTTAGTCGCCTTCTTACTACCCGATGCTGCCCCATTACTCGGTATGTTCTGTTTTGGTAACTTAATGAAAGAATGTGCCGTGGTTGATCGTTTAAGCAATACCACGCAAAACTCATTGATCAATACGGTGACGATTTTCTTAGGTTTGGCAGTAGGTTCTAAACTCCGTGCTGAGGAGTTCTTAGACTTAACCACCTTAGGTATTTTAATATTAGGAATGGTTGCGTTCAGCATTGGTACCGCTTCTGGTGTCATCATGGCCAAAATCATGAATAAGATGGGTAAGGCTCAAATCAATCCACTTATTGGTTCTGCTGGTGTATCTGCAGTGCCAATGGCAGCACGAGTTTCGAATAAACTCGGCTTAGAATCGGATCCACATAACTTCTTGTTGATGCATGCCATGGGACCCAATGTGGCCGGTGTTATCGGCTCGGCTGTAGCAGCAGGTGTTCTAATTAACTATGTTACCGGTGGCTAATATTGAGCTAAGACATCCTGATTTTTATCAGGGTGTCTTACCGTTCAAATAAGCGAGCCGTCGCAACAGTTTGCCCTGCGCCCCTCACGACGCACTCGTCAGCAGAAATAAACATCCCCGGCGCGATGAGGGCCTGCCACTTACCGCCAACTAAACTTTCATCTTGTGGCCCGATCATACGAACACTAGCCTGGCGACTAAGCTGGACAAAACGTTCTTTCGACATGCCTGTTTCTACTTGTTCACAGAAATGAGTTACTTTATCTGTTTCCCAAATGTAATAAACGGGATAGATAACAATTAAAACGACTACATACTGGAGACTGTTCACCAGTTGCTTCATTACTTGACCTCCTGAGACTACTGCCTCCTTTGGGTCGAAGTATAAGTAATGAAATCAACAAACTTAGCGACAAAGTTCACAAAATTAGTTATTAATTGAATGAACTAGAGATTACTTTGTGACTATGTGGAACACATCACAAATTATTTTCGATACAAGCGTTTGCTATGTTGTTGGACATTACTATTGGGCCTAGCTCTTTGGTTTATTAAGGTGCCTCAGTTTCAAATAAGCGTGCTGTAGCAACTTTATTGCCTGCACCTTTGATGACACAGATATCACTCGAGATAAATGCGCCAGGCTCAACAGTGGCTACCCATTTTCCGCCTTCTAAACTAATATCGTCAGGACCGATCATCTTAATACTTGCCTGTTCACCCAGTTGAATCATGCGTTGTTTAGTCATGCCAGCATCGATTAGTTCACAGAAGTCTGTCACTTTGTCCGTTTGCCAAACGTAATAAATCGGATAAATGAGTACTAAAACAACTAAATACTGAATACTATTGACCAAGCTTTTCATGTTTTTCTCCAAAACTTCCGTTGGACGTCATCGCCACGGTTTTAAGGGTGGATAATTATTTCTTGAGCAGATCACCCAATACCGAAAACGGATTATGCGTGTCGCCACCGCCTGATGTAGAGTTGTTATTACTGCCGTAACGCACTTGCTCAATATAACGAGAATGCTCATTATCATGGCAATAGATACACAATAACTCCCAATTACTGCCATCAGCGGGATTATTATCGTGATCATGATCACGATGATGCACTGTTAACTCTTTTAAGTTTAAACGTGTAAATTCACGTGAACAGCGACCACATATCCACGGGTACATTTTTAATGCTCGTTCTCGATACCCTTGTTCACGCTCATCCTGATATTTCCTTGCTTGAGCAACGATTTCATCTAAGCGTTTATTTTTTTCTGCTGCCATCTAGCTCTAGCCTCCTTGTGCCTTATCTATAGTTTAATAGTTTAAATTAATATAATGAGTGATGTAAGCTTATTAGATTGACATGAAACTCAAATATCAAAGTCATTTCCAAGTAAACTATGTCTTTAATTCATCCAAGATAGAGATCATGAGCGAAAATATCACTACCGTAAAGCTAGAAAAATCACCAACGGAACTATTCAAGATCCTTAAGTTTGAAGGAATTGCCTCAAGTGGTGCAGAAGCGAAAATGTTTATCGCCGATGGCCAAGTTAAAGTAAATGGCGAAACTGAATTACAAAAACGTAAAAAAATTGTCGCTGGCGATACTATCAACTTTGCTGACCAAACGTTAAATATTACTGAATAAAGCCGACATCGATAAGTGTTAACTTGTTCATTTATTAACCAACGTTCTAGTTTAGCTTGTATAATACGGCCATCAATTTAATCTAACTTAGGAATTACACATGGCAACTGCAACAGCACGTCATATTTTGGTGGACAGTGAAGAAATCTGTCTTGAATTGAAAAAAGAAATCGAAGAAGGTGCTGATTTTGCTGATGTAGCAAAAGAGCATTCTTCTTGTCCATCAGGTAGCTCAGGTGGTGACTTGGGTGAATTTGGCCCAGGTATGATGGTGCCAGAATTTGATAAAGTTGTTTTCTCTGCTCCGCTGAACACTGTTCAAGGTCCCGTTAAAACACAATTTGGTTATCACCTGTTAGATGTAACTAGCCGCAGCGAATAATCCAAATAAGAATTTCGTTTAATCACAAATTCTACCTAGAAGCCTTATCAGCAATGATAAGGCTTTTTTGTTGCTAGCTAACAATACGGTAGTCGGGCAAATGCTCTAATAACTGTTTGCCATACCCTTTGGTTAATAACCGTCGATCTAAAATCGAAATACGCCCCGAGTCTGTCTCTTTACGCAATAATCGACCACATGCTTGAATCAAACGAATACTCACTGCAGGTAATGATAAAGCAATAAAAGGTTGCCCTCCAGAGCGTAAGATCCACTCTTGTTTCGCCTGCTCAATTGGTCTGGTAAACACAGGAAAGGGTAATTTAGTCACAATCACGTGACTACATAGATCACCCGGTAAATCGACGCCTTCAGCAAAACGATCCATACCAAAGATAATGCTGCCCTTACCGGCTGCTATCCGCTGTGTATGTTCAACGATCATGTTTTTCGGTGATAATGTATTACCTTGCAATAACACCAAACTTGCTAAGTCTTGTGGCAGGTTTTGATAAACCGTATCCATCACCTGTTTCGAGGTAAACAACACTAAGGTGGCTTCGTCTTTATTAATTATCTTGATTAACTGCTGGCCTACTTCCTGTTGCCACAAGGCAAAGTTTTCATTAGGTAATGCTTTCATCTCAGGCAAAAACAAACTGGCCTGCTTGGCATAATCAAACGGTGATTTCACCGCCAAGAAATGGCTTTCATCAAAACGATATAAACCTGAGTCGAGTCTAAATCGGTGAAATAAACCCATACCACGTAAGGTCGCCGAGGTCATGACCACCCCATAAGCGCGATTCCATAAACTCTTCTCCAAGAAATAGGCAGCGGTCATAGGCCCCGCATTGATCACCAAGGTATCTTGTTTAGCAAAGGTTTCATACGATAACCAGCGAACATTAGGTGGATGGTCAGGCTTGTCTTCATCTAAAAATAAACCCATAAAATCAATCATATACCCAAATATATTCTGTACCGTGCCCACTTGTGGCAATAATACCTCGGCCACTTTATTGGGAATTTGCTGTGTTTCTATCGCATCTTTAATCCATTTTCCAAATACCGCATAGTGTTTATAAATCACATTGGCCCGTTGATATAAGCTCTGACACGGAATTAACAATGCCTGTACTAAGCCACTTTGCCAAAAGATCCGTGGCTCGCTCACCTTACCGGCAATGACATCATTAACTAAGTCATCACTTTGCAACAAAGTTTCCATCTGCTGCAATATAGTCACTACTGCAGGCAAGTCACGTCGTAATTCCATCAACATATAACCAAAGTCATGTTGGCGATGAGCCAAGGCTTTGGGAATCTTCTTCAATACACTGTCGGCAATTTCCGTGGTTTGATAAATCTGTACAAAGTTTAGCGCCTTAGCGGCATGATCGAGCGCTTTTTGTGGCAAATTATGGGCTTCATCAAAGACAAACAACACTTCTTCAGGGTTCGGCAATACTAAACCACCACCCAAGTCAGCATCACTTAATACTAAATCATGATTGGCTACCACCACATTGGCCGTCGCCATTTCCCGTTTCACCATGTAATACGGACATCGCATAAACTGCGAACAACTCTTGCCGGCACAACCTTCCGAATCGGTAGATATTTGATGCCAAAGATCGGGGACAATCGTATCTTTACGACTATCACGATCACCATCCCAAACTTGCGTATCCCATTGCTCTAATATGGTTTTAGCCTGTTGACGACGTTTTTGCTGAAGATACTTGCTATCAACATCAAATGACAGCTCTTGTTGATCAACACTATCAACCACAGACATTAACTTACTCGGGCAGAGATATCGGCGACGCCCCTTGGCTTGCACAAACTTCAATGGTTCATCCAACGTTTTGGCAAACTGAGGTAAATCTTTTTGCATCAGTTGTTGCTGCAGGTTCACCGTTGCCGTACTAATCACCAACATCTTCTTATTGGCTAACGCTATATGAATAGAGCCCGCTAAATAGGCCAATGTCTTGCCTACACCCGTTGGCGCTTCAACCACCGCCATACGTTGCTGCGGAGGTCGCTTCATAGTGTCAGAAATAAATTGGCTCATTTCCACTTGTTGTGGACGTGCCCTAAAATCAGGCATCGAGCTTTCTATGCGAGTGAAGAGTGCTTGTACCAATTTACTGTGCTTTAAATTGAGGGGGTGATAATAAGTTCATAACAGGTGAAACAAAATCTCAGTGTGTTTTTGCCTAGGCATTTTATACTAAAACACACTGTTAAATATCTTCGTTCTATTTTGATACTGTCTTCGATTATTAAATATTCAAGTTGCCTAGTCTTTGATTTTTGACTAAGGTATTTCGTAATTTACTATTACGCACATGAAGGCTTTATTGAATGAAATCGAAAATCAAAGAAATGCTAGTTCTGCAAGACGAAATCAACCGTGTAGTCACAGAAGATTGGAAACAACAAGGCTACCCGTGGTATCGCGCGGCGATGGTTGAAAGCATCGAAATGCTAGAACACTTTGGTTTTAAATGGTGGAAAAAACAAACACCAGACATGGCACAAGTACAATTGGAACTGGTCGATATCTGGCACTTTATGTTGAGTCATTATCTAGAAAAATCAGACTCATTAGAAAGCCTAACTGATCTATTAACACCCAATGACCATCAACAAGACTACAGCGATGATTTAAGAGAACTGATTGATTTGTTTGTTGGCCATCTCGCCAGTGATAAAAACTTTGATACTGATGTATTTTACAAAATGTTATCGGTTACCGGCCTAAGCTTTGATGACCTATATTTGCAATATATCGGCAAAAACACACTCAACCGATTCAGGCAGCACAACGGCTATAAAGATGGCAGCTACATCAAAATCTGGGATGGTCTAGAAGATAACGAAGTGTTATTTCAAATCTTGGCTGACATCAGCGCGCCGATCACCAATACATCAGAGCATATCTACAATACATTGGCGATTCGATACCAAACAGTCTCTTAAATAATAGAATCAAGGTGGCGAAGTGGTTAAATTTATCCCTCCGTTACCTTCTTTCTTTCTTCATTAAGAGACTTCCATAATATTTTTCCTAACGACTAAGGTAAGACGTGCGCGCTTTTCGCGCGTCAGTTTTGAGCGTCTTGTATGGAGTTTTTGGCAAACCTAGCTCCGACAGATGTAAAAAATAGCATTGCTAAAATAATGCCGTCAATTAAACCCAGTAGTGAAGACATTAACATTTCATAACCCGTTAATACCTGAATACCATAGAAGGGTGTTAATACAAAATTTAGTATATAAAACGCGACAAAGGCTGGTTTAGCAAGCCTGACATAAAAGTACAAACCAAACGACAATAGAACCCAAGTAAAGAGCGTACCCCAATAATCTAGATCACTTGACTCGAATACAGCACCAAGACCGCCTTGGTCAAGAAGCTCGATCTCTACATCACTAAGCCATACGTAGTCAAAATATGGAGTCAACCAAAAAACAATTGTGAGAATTATGCTGAATAATACTAATGGCCGAAAGATTGATTCCATTCTCTATTTACTCCTAACGTCTCGCTAAGCCGCGCCGCTTTTCGGCGTCCGAGAAGGGCAGTTTTTTTGCCCTGCGTTTTTAAATGATTTGTTATGTGTTTATGATGCCTGAAACAAAGCAATATGCACCACCTGCGTAAGTTATTAACTGCCCCCAAAATGCTCCCCATGTAACAGGCCCCAGCCACTTTGCCATGAAGGCATTAAATGCACCACCAAACTTTATTTTCTTTGCGGTATAACGGAAGTCTAGGAGCCTGCTTATTGTGGCGAGACAACCAAATCCCGCACTCCAAGACCACCATTTAATTATAAACATTAATAGCTCTGGGTTTTTTGGATTTGCACCGAGTTTAATGTTTATTACATATGTCAAAGAAGCTATGGCAAAACCAAGGAACAAGTTTATTGAAAATGATAATTGCGTGATTCGATAGTTTTGCCAACGCACATATCTTTCTTTTTGTTCTCGTTCCATCAGATTCCTTTTTTACACATAACGCTAGTAGCAAGCGCAAATATTGTGTTGTGGAGTTTGTGAAAAATGGTCAAAGCCCTTACACAAACGAAGCGACGCAATATTTGTCGCCTGCCTACTTTTGTTATGCATTTTAGCTCGCAATTAATAAAAGGTGACGGATAAAAGGTGACGGAGGGATTAAATTTTAACCAGTTACTTTAGCTTAGTAGGTTTTATCAAGTGCAATGCCATCGAAGTAGTGGGCTAAAAAAAATTGGAATCAATGGGGTCAGACTCGATTGATTTATTAAACAAGCAAGAATCCATGCTTTATCGTCCTTTTTTGATTGCCGTACTATCCCACACATTGTTTGCTTTAATCAACAACCGGCAATACATTCTCAACCAACATCTGCACCGAACGTTGGTTACGAAATTCATTCACCGACAGACGATAATGTAGCAAGGCTTCGCCGCCTTGTTTTAACCAATCGGGTTGTTGCTGCCTGAAGGCCATCGCCACAATATTTCGATTATTATTTAGGCTTAACGTTAGCCTGAGATGATCACCCTCTTGCCCTACCGTTCGAATATTATCGACTATAAACCGACCATGGAATTGTGGCTCGGGGAAACCTTGTCCCCATGGTGCAGCATTAGGCAATAATTCAGCCATGACCAGTGAAATATTCTCGTGCTCTATTTCACCATCGGAGTGTAAGCTTTGCTCTAACACGTCGGGTTCAACTTGTGATTGCAAGACACTCAAGAAGTATTGCTCAAATTCAGCTAAATCCTGTTGTTTAATCGTTAAACCAGCCGCCATAGCATGACCACCAAATTTTGATAATAACGCAGGATGTTGTGCTGCAACCAAGGCCAGGACATCACGAATATGGATCCCGGGAATGGACCGTGCTGAACCTTTGACTTCACCCTCATCGCCGGGCGCAAAGGCAATAACAGGGCGGTGTTGACGTTCTTTTATCCGTGAGGCTAATAACCCTACTACACCTTGATGCCAGTTTTCGTCATAAAGGCAATAGGCTAAGGGTTGCTCGTCAGCATCAAACGACATCTTCTCTAACATTTGTACGGCTTGATCTTGCATGTCTTTTTCAACCGCACGACGTTCTAGGTTAATACTATCTAATAACTGAGCGGCGGTTAAGGCTTCATCATAATCATCAGTGAGCAAGGTATTAATACCCAAGCCCATGTCTTCCATTCGGCCGGCAGCATTAAGCCTTGGAGCAACAGAGAAACCTAGATCGGTGGTGGCTAGATTTTCAGTTTGTTTGCCGGCCACTTGAATCAAGGCGTTAATACCTGCACAGGCTAAGGATTTACGCATTCGCGTTAAGCCAAGATTAACCAAGGTGCGATTAAGACGATCCAATGGCACCACATCAGCGACAGTGCCCAAGGCAATCAGATCGAGCAAGTTGGTTAATTTAGGTTCAGCAATATTTTGTTGTTCGAACCAGCCTTGTTGTCTCAAATATTGACGTAAACCAAGCAATAAATAGAAACATACGCCAACGCCAGCCATATTTTTGCTAGGGAAGGTATCACCAGCTTGGTTGGGATTAATAATGGCCTCTGCAGCAGGTAAGGTTTCACCTGGCAAATGATGATCGGTAACTAAGACTTTAATGCCACGTTTATGCGCCTGTTCAACCCCGGCTACACTGGCAATGCCATTATCTACTGTAATCAATAAATCGGGCTGATTATCTTGTGGGATATCCGCTAGCAGTTCAGGCGTTAAACCATAGCCATGCACAAAGCGATTAGGCACAATATAGTCGATATATTTAAGGCCCATCGCAGTTAAACCTCTGATCGCTACTGCACAACTGGTGGCACCATCGGTATCAAAATCTGCCACAATCATAACCCGCCAGTTTTCTTGTAAAGCTTGATGCAATAAGACAACCGCTTTATCCATGCCTAATAACAAATCAGGTTTGGGTAATTCGGCTAAGGGATAGGTGAGGTCTTGTTCTGATTTTATGCCTCGTGCGGCTAAGACTTTACGCAGGCACTCAGGCCATGACTCTGGCAGTGTTTGCCAGCCACTGTTATCTCGTTGTGTTATTTTCATTACCAAGGTTTCCAACAGTTAAAAGGTGTCAATTGATAACATCCATAATTAGGAATTTCTAAACTCACTTTGGCAAGTTTGTGCCATTTAAGTTGTTGCCAAACAGTAGCTAAAACGTGATCAATGACGGTGAGTTGTTGCTGCCAATCACCTTCAAGTTCTAAAGGTTTAAACACAATAAGGTGTTTGCCTGATGTGTAAATCAGGTCAGCTTGTTCAAGCGTCGATTTGTGTTCAATATTTGCTTGGTTGGCGAGTTGCTGCAATAAAACATTGCCGCCAACGGTACTCTGCCAAGCATGTGGCTGAACGTTCAACTCACCCTTACCCCAGAACCAAAGGCTGTTGATCGGCAACTTGCCCTGTTGTTGTCGTTGCTCGTTTAACGGCAAGTCAAACAATAACATTTGGATCTCATTCCACAACCGCAACCATGCCAAACGTGTTTGTTCGTCACCGCTGGGTAAAGAGTTATGTACGGCTTTGCCCGAAACCTCGGCTAAGGCGGTGAAATCTAATTCCGGCATGGCTGCTAAGCTAATAAACCACTGGTCTGAATTGTATTTTTCTAAGTTAGCGCCGAACTCAGTTAATAGCGGTTGGATAGTGCTAATTAACTCATCCGCTTCCTCTTCAGTAATATCGAGTGAATCTGAAAATAATAATAGGCGATCACGATCGGCATGTAGGTAGCAGGGATCGGCACATAAAACGTTTTGTTGTTCACTACGTAAACTAGCCAGCGGCAGGTCAGAAGTTGTCTGTGGCATTGCAGTGAAATGATTAATTAAGCTTCGTTCTAGGCTGGTCTCATTCGTCGTAAATGCGGCCTTGTTAAAGATTTTTTGTACGGTTGGCGGAAAGACTGTTTTATTGATTTCTTGCTGAACTAAACCTGCCATATTTGGCAAGATTACGCTGAGCTCTGCCTTAGCCATTTGCCAGCACTTGGCTTACAAACGGTATGGTCAATCGTCGTTTCTCAGCCAATGAGGCGTTGTCGAGCTTGTGTAATACCGCCATTAACTCGATCATCTCACGACCATAGTGACGTAATAAGTGCTGTGCTACATCTTCAGACAAGATCAATCCTCGCGATTGAGCCTGAATGATTAAGGCTTGTTGTTTATCTTCATCACTCATTGAAGGTAATTGATAGACTAGCGCTGTAGCTAAACGTGAACACAGATCGGGCAAACTAAATTCAATATTGGCCGGGCTCTTATCAGCGGCGATTAATATCTTCCCACCTGATACTTTCACCCGATTAAAACAATGAAATAACGCTTCTTCCCACTCTTTTTTTCCAACAACCACGTCAATATCATCAAGACACAATAGATCTAATTGATCGATGGATTGTAAAATTTCTGGTTCTGCTGTGGCCATTAACTCAGCAAGCGACAGGTAAATCACATTAAAACCTGAGAGCTGTACTTTTTCTGCACAGGCAATCAATAAGTGAGATTTACCTACAGCGGCTTCGCCCCATAGATAAACAAAATCCATGCTTTGTAAATCACAAAACTCAGTCAACGCCTGATTAATTTCAGGCTGGCTGAAATAATAATTATCGAGGCGATAAATTTCCTGATGGGTTAAACGCAAGGTCAATTGCGTGGCGGGTGCAGACATTCGAACTAAAACCTAAGAATATAAAGGACTATCTAAATAACGTTGATGTGCATGGCGAAGTAATACCATGATCACCGCGGCTACGGGTAACGCTAATAATACACCGGTGAAACCAAATAATTGCCCACCGGCTAATACGGCAAATATTACAGCAACAGGATGCAGACCGATACGCTCACCAACAAATCGTGGCGTTAACAGCATACCTTCTATCGCTTGAGCGACACCAAAGACCAATACCACCATTACTACTGGCATCCATTCATGGAATTGGAAAAAGGCCGCAAGCCCCGCTAAGCCAATGCCAACCACTAGGCCTAGATAAGGGACAAAACTCAATATCCCTGCAATCACGCCTAATAACAAAGCCAACTCCAAACCAATCATCGCCAGACCAATCGTATAAATAGAGGCTAAGGCCATCATCACCATCAATTGACCGCGCATAAAAGCGGCTAGCATTTCATCACATTCTAACGACAAGCTAATAAATTTGGCGGAATGACGTCTGGGTAATAACTCTCTAAAGCGAGCAACCAATAAATCCCAATCACGTAATAAATAAAAGGTGAGCACAGGAACGAGCACCAGATTGACCAGCCATTGTAAAATGATGGCACCAGAACGTGTCATATAACTGAATATACCGCCGGCAACTTGGCCCATTTCAGACCAATAACTGGTTAATGCTTGTTTAATAGTACTAATATCAAACAAGTCAGTAGGTAAACCCAGCGAAAGCAACCAAGGTTGTACCGCTGAATGCAATACTGTGAGGTAGTCTGGCAGGCGTTTTAATAAGGCACCGATTTGCGAACTTAACATCGGTAGTAATACTAATAACAGTATGAGGAAAAACACAACTAAGACAGCAAAAACGATGGTTACTGACAGTGTACGCGACAGCTTCCAGCTTTCTAATTTGTCTACCAATGGATCGGCTAAATACGCTAATAAAGCTGATATAAAAAAGGGCATTAATACCGGTGCTAATTGATAAAACAACCAGCCAACAATGACTGCTCCAATCACAATTAACAGTTTATTGATATCGCTCATTACGACTTTTTCATCTGCTGCCATGCACGTAGTCCCCATACCAAAACATATTCAGTGCCACTATTAACGACACTCGCTACAACCAGCCACTTTCCGATAATGACTAATTGTTGAAACTCAGTAATCCATAACTGTTGTAACATCACCAACAATACCAACAATATTTGCATTACGGTGTTTATCTTACTGCTCCACAACGGCAGTAACTCAAATTGACCTACGACATAATGATAGGCTACGCCACCCAATACAATCATTAAATCACGACCGATAACCAACCATAATAACCACATAGGTAATAAACCCAACCAGGCCAATGTAGTAAAACTCGCTACCAACAATAGTTTGTCGGCAATAGGATCAAGTATCGAACCCAAGCGTGATTCCCAATGATTATGTTTAGCTAAAAAACCATCCAACGCATCGGATATGCCTGCTATGGCAAATATCACTAAGGCGAGCATGAATTGTTCCGTCAACATCGCCCATATGACGGGGATGATGAGTGCAATTCTTAATATCGATATGAGGTTCGGTATGTCTTTCCGAGTCAAGGCAACAACCGATAACGCAAAACACTTGAAGAGTTATAACTCGTATCTTCCATCAATACTCGGCCAATAGACAATGTCTGGTTAAAGACGCTCTGCTCACCTTTCAGCGAAAGTGTGACGTCAACTTTGTCTGTCTCTAAGCTCGATAATTGCACATCCGAGACATATTGTAGTTTTGATAAATACTGCATTAACCGTGAAAAATCAGCATAGTCGCTAACATTGGTGACTTGTAATGCTAATTGTTGTTCATACTGATTACTACTGACAACTTGGGTAAACCGGCGGGCTAAGCGATCAGTTAATTCTTCAATACCCGCTGATAACGCTGTTGGTAACTCACCACGAGACTGCCAATTTTCCGATTGACCATTAATCAAAGCATGCCAATGAATTTGGCTATTGAAACTACCTTCCATAGAAACGCGGGCAATCAATATTACCTGTGGTGCATAACGTTGTGACGCAAGCTCAATACTGTCTGAAAAATCACCCCATACATCAGCAAATTTAACTTGAGCATGATCTTGCAAATCCATCACTGGCAGAAATATCGGCAAACCACGTAGTTCTGCAGCTTGCTCGAGCAAAACCGGAATATTATATTCGCTACTTTCTGAGCCTATTACTGTACGATTTTGACCATCATCGAGCGCAATCCAGACTAAAACATCGGGTCTAGTCTTGCTCCAAATGGGCAACCCCAAATTAGTTAATGATTTATTAAGACTGGGTTCGTTAAATTTAAGCAATAATGCCAAGCGATCAGGTTGCGTTAAATCTTCATCAATTTCATTTATGCGTTCATATTGGAACTGTTGTACTAATTTATTTGCCTGACCTAGAACAGGGCTTAAATCAGTCACGTCGATGGCTGAACGGTCACCGACGACCTTAAGTATTACTTGTCGTAAGACTTGGGGTGCCAGTTGTTGCCGTTCTTGTTCACTTTGGGAAACCACAGGAACAGGAGATTGATATAAATTAGTAACCTCAGCGGCGAAGCTTTCGGTTGCTAACAAGGAAATTAGGACAATAAATAATCTATGCATTGTGGTATTCTAACACGCTGTTTTTGACTGGTTACAGCCTTATTTATTTCAGGAATTTACGATGACAAAAAGCGTGGATAACTCTACCACATCTTCATTAAGCTACCGCGATGCCGGTGTTGATATCGAGGCAGGTAACGCCCTCGTAGATCGAATTAAACCTCTCGCTAAGAAAACACGACGCCCAGGAGTAATGGCTGGTTTAGGTGGCTTTGGCAGCATGTTTGAGTTGCCAGTCGACCGTTATAAACAACCAGTATTGGTTTCTGGCACCGATGGTGTCGGTACTAAATTACGTCTCGCCATCGAATCAGGCATACACAATACTATCGGTATTGATTTAGTTGCGATGTGTGTCAATGACATTATCGTACTAGGTGCTGAACCGCTATTTTTCTTGGACTACTACGCAACAAGTAAATTAGATATTGATGTAGCAGAATCTGTTGTTTCCGGTATTGCCGAAGGCTGCATTCAAGCCGGTGCTGCATTAGTTGGTGGCGAAACGGCTGAAATGCCAAGCATGTATGAAGACGGTGATTACGATTTGGCTGGTTTCTGCGTCGGTGTGGTAGAAAAAGACAATGCAATTGATGGTAGCCAAGTTCAAGCTGGCGACGTATTAATTGGTTTAGCTTCTTCAGGTCCTCATTCAAATGGCTACTCTTTAATTCGTAAAATTCTTGAACGTAGTCAAGATGAATTAAGCACAGCGTTTGCAGATAGCACATTAGGTGAACACCTTTTAGCGCCAACACGTATTTATGTTAAATCTTTATTGCAATTGCATGAAAAAATTAATATACACGCCCTATCCCACATAACAGGTGGCGGTTTATTAGAAAATATTCCACGTGTATTGCCGGACAATGTTTCAGCCGTGATTGATGCAAAAAGCTGGCAACGTCCAGCCATCTTTGACTGGCTACAAGAGCAAGGCAATGTTATTGATGAAGAAATGTACCGTACTTTCAATAACGGTATTGGCATGGTGATCTGTGTCGCAGCTAAAGATGCCGAGCGAACATTAAGTTTGCTGGCTGAACTGGGTGAAACGGCTTATCAAATTGGTCACATCGAAACATCAGAACAAAAAACACCTGATGTGGTAATTAGTGGCTAATGGCAGCTAACAAAACCAATGTTGTCATCCTGATTTCAGGTCGCGGCAGTAATATGAAGTCTATCGTCAATGCCATCAATGCTGGTTCATTAGACGTGAATGTTGCGGCGGTTATTAGTAATCGACCTGGTGCGGCAGGGATTGAGTTTGCTCAGAAACAAGGCATTCAAAGTCTTGTTGTTGACCACAAAAACTTTGACTCACGTGAACAGTTTGACCAAACATTGGCCAAGGAGATCGATCAGTTTTCGCCTGACATCGTCGTGTTAGCTGGGTTTATGCGAATTTTAACCCCTGAATTTGTTAATCATTACGCTGGAAAACTGATTAATATTCATCCGTCGTTATTGCCAAAATTTAAAGGCCTCAACACACACCAGCGTGCGATAGATGCGGGTGAAAAAGAACATGGTGCTAGTGTGCATCTAGTCACTCCCGAACTTGATAACGGGCCAGTGATTTTACAAGCCCGGGTGCCAGTTCTACAAGATGATGATGCATCAACCTTAGCGGCAAGAGTATTGGAGCAAGAACACCAACTCTACCCAGATGCGATTAATAAACTCGTCACCGAGAAACTCACGCAGACCGCATGATATGAAAGGATTAGTCAGCACACTCTTTTTGTTGTTATTGCCGTTTGGCATATTGGCACAAGAGATACCTGACTTTTCAGCTAATTACTTAGTCAAACTAAACGGCCTGCAAGCAGGCGAGTTAAAACGTCGTTTAACCACCAATGCTGACGGCAGTCGTCAATTTAAGTCTGCCACCAAAGCCAAGGGAATCTTTTCCTTCTTTAAACCCGATCTGGTTGAAGAAACCAGCACTTGGCAATTTCTAGGCAGCCAAATTCGTCCCCAACATTATTTGTATGAACGTACGGGTGGGAAAAAAGACAAATACATGAGCCTTCAGTTTGATTGGCCGACAAACCAACTTTATATTGATGACAAAAAACAGCCTTGGCAACTTAAATTAGAACACGGTACCTTAGACAAATTGGTCTATCAGCTCGCCTTAATGTCGGATCTTGCCGATGAAAAAACGGCCTTTAACTATCGCATTGCTGATGGTGGAAAACTTAAAAGTTACGACATCCGCATTGTTGATAAAGAAATAGTTACTACGCCTTTAGGTAAAATTGAAGCGATAAAGCTCATTCGCTATCGTGAGGGGGAAAACAAACGCCAAACTACCTTGTGGTGTGCACCTCAACTGAATTATCTGCCCGTTAAATTAGAACATACAGAAAAAGGCGGCTCAGTATTCACTGCCCTACTCCGACGACTAAAAGGCATACCCACTGATGATGTCTTTATCCCAGTACAGTCAAAACCAAGTAGCTACGGCCAAGTTATTCACTAATATGACTAAAAAATTTGAAATTATTAAAGAAAAAACGGCCTATGACGGTTTTTTCAAACTAAAAGAATTCACCGTCAAACATACCTTATACAAAGGTGGCTGGAGCAATACCATTACCCGTGAATTGTTTCACCGTGGTAATTGTGTCGCCGTTTTACTCTATGATCCTAATCGTGATGAAGTCGTTATTATCGAACAGTTTCGTATCGGTGCATTGCAATTGCCCGATCCTGAACAAGCATGGTTATTAGAAGTCGTCGCAGGTGCAATTGAAGAAGGTGAAACTACTGAAGAAGTTGCTTATCGTGAATCTATTGAAGAAGCGGGTTGTGAAATTCAAGAACTGATCAAAATCAATGACTTCTTTACGTCACCAGGCGGCACCTCAGAACTATTAACCTTGTATTGTGGCAAAGTTGATACTACCCATGTCGGTGGTGTTCATGGCCTTGAGCATGAAGATGAAGATATATCAGTTCAAGCGATGAAGTTTGATGAGGTTTATCAATTACTGTTGGATGGGAAAATCCTGTCCGCCATTCCTATCATTGCGATCCAATGGTTGAAAATAAACCGGGATGAATTAATAAAATCATGGCCATCAACCTAGTCTTTTCAGGTATAACAAACCTCAATCACTCCTAGACAAAGCACCAGTAATACACTATCGTGGCACTCACTAGCAAGTTTACACTTTATCCAACATTGTCAATAGGTTAGCGTCATTGCTGACACATTGGATGGATAATGCTTAAATATATTGTCTGTAGTTGCTGCGCAGATAGCATCAAAAATAGGAAGATTTAATTATGATTAAAGGCTTTTTTAAACTAATCAGTGGACTTGCACTACTGGTCTCTTACCATAGCTCAATTGCTGCAGTATTAGATTTTACTGATAACAGCCTTATCGGTTCACTCTCTTCGGTCACTGATGGCTATAGAGGCACAATTGATGGTGTTGGTTTTACACTTACATCTACGGATGGAACCGTTAACTTTAATGAAAACTACGACGGCAGTCTAAGCACTGGTTGTGGAATTTTGGCATGCGATAAAGATGGTGCTGGTATTGATAATGATGAAATATCGCCCAACCAAACACTTACACTTACATTCGATAGTATAGTTTCATTTACTGCGTTTCATTTTCTTGATTTGTATGACGGAATTGGGACTGAACAAGCAACTATTACATTAGATGGAAGCCTTCTTAGCTACATGTCTGCAACAGAAACAAGTGGCCAAGGTGGTTATGCTCGTTTAGAACTCTTGGGTCCTATGACAGGCCAAATACTTGAATTTACTGCTGCTCTAGGCGGGCTATTAAAGGATGATTCAAATAATGACTACGCTTTCGCAGGTGTGACTGTAAGTGCAGTGCCAGTCCCTGCTGCAATATGGCTGTTTGGCTCAGCTATCGTCGGTTTATTTGGATTCAGACGTACAACAAAATAAGTCTCAAGCAAATATCTCTATAAAAAATAGGGCTGGAGTGGTGATACACTCCGGCCCTATTTTTTCCTAGTCGGATTGTATGTCGATCGTCGCCTTAGGTTCTCTACCTATAGATAAAGCTTGCTGGCGCAAAGAATGCATAGCGCAGCGACCATAACTCTTATTCTAAATAGTTAATTAAGATGGGCTATACGAGCCATAAATAGCCAAAGATAACTTATCGTTTTTGATTGCAATGCCTTCTTTCTCTAATAACGATAGTTGCCGGTGATAGCCCTCACTGCCCCGCGGAAATGAAATTTCACCTTTCGCATTAACCACTCGATGCCAGGGTAAAGTTGTACCTTTTGGTAAACATTTTAAGGTTGTTCCGACGTAACGAGCATGATTAGGAAACCCACATAGCTTTGCTACTTGCCCATAAGTGAGCACCTTACCCAAGGGTATTGCAGCCACTATCTGCCAAATTAATTCGTTAAATTCTAGACTCTTCAATGATGACGGTATCTGTTCAAGTACCTTTCGTTGAGATCGTCATATTATTAATTGCGACTACAAGAACTACACCTAATAAAACTACTCCTAGCGTTGATAATGAACGCCACACTAAGCCTGTATCACCGATATATCCCCATATCCCTAAAATAGAGACTGTTGTACCTAATAGAATACAAATTATTGAGATAGCTAATGCAATTCGGTTCAAACTCATACATCTTTTCCTTTATGGGCTAAGCCTCATCATCCTTAAACTATAGTGAGCTGGATAGTAACACAGTGCCATTAGAGCTTCTGATAATGAAAGTTAAGTTCGATAAATTGTTTCTATCAAATGAAAGCCAAACTTAGTTTTAACCGGTCCGTGAACTTCCAATACAGGTTTCTTAAAGACAATATTATCAACCGCTTTTACCATCTTGCCAGGACCAAACTCACCTAAATCCCCACCTCTTTTTGCAGTGCTGCATATAGAGTGTTTTTTTGCGAGTTTTGTAAAATCAGCGCCGCCAGCAAGCTGCTGTTTGAGTTTTTCAGCTTCTTCTTTGGTTTTCACCAGAATATGACGTGCACTTGCTCTGGCCATTAGTTATTTTCCACATCAAATATTGCAGTGAGTATATGCGATTCACCCGCCGTAATGGTGACTTCATCATCAAATACATTGGCAGTTTCTATACACAGAAAATGTTGATAGCTATCAGCGTTTAAGTCTGAAAATGCGGCACAGGTTTCTTGCCATGGATTCCAGATAACGGTTGAATTACTTGCTTGAGAGTTTATCGTGATAGTACGCTTTAAAACTTCATCTATTAGCACCGTTGTATTTGGCACATTCTGATAAACACGATCGGTTTCTTTGTCGAATCTGATCGCACCGGACTGTACTTTCTCATCATAGCCAGAAAGTTTATCGAGATAGTTAACCTCATCCAAACCGACTACTGAAACTTGTTCAATATCGCCTATTTTCAAATAGGTATGTAGCGCCTGCGTAATAGTAAGCTCTTTACTGTCAGTATTCTTGGTGGTTAACGCCAGGGTTAATTGTTCGCCAACAGTGACATCTAGAATAAGTTCAAATTGGTTAGGCCAAATTGCCAAGCTTTCCTCGGTGCTTGTCAGGCCTAATTTTACAGACGTACTGCCATCAGAGTTATGTGTAGTTGCCAGAACATCCCATGGAATATTTCGGGCAAAACCATGGGCAGGTCGACCATAACCAGAAGCATCGTCACCAAACCATGGCCAGCAGATTGGAATGCCGCCTCTAATAGCTTTGCCTTGTTGATAAACCGCTTTATCACTCAGGAAAAGAACATCCTCTGTTTGCCCCTTGGGCTGGTAAGACAGTACTTGTCCTCCATAGGGAGATATTCTTGCTGTGGCATATTGGTTATCAATGTCGATCATGATGTGATCTCCATCACTCTGCTTAAAACTAAGTTCGTGATTGATAGCAAATTGGCTGTTAAGTTGTTCTAGACTAAGCATTACATTATTTTCAACAAATTAAAACAAAAAGACGGGCTTTACGCCCGCCTTAAATCTTTGATTGTTACGCAGTTTATACGTAAGGGTATCAAACTGATTTAGTGGTCGTGACCACCTTCACCATGTACATGACCGTGCTGTAGTTCTTCTTCACTTGCTTCACGCACTTCACGAATAGTCACATCAAAATTCAAATGTGTGCCAGCTAATGGGTGGTTACCATCAACTACTACCATTTCTTCATTGATTTCAATGACCGTTACCATCACTGGGCCTTGCTCTGTATCAGATTGAAATTGCATGCCGATTTCGATGTTATCTACGCCACCAAATAATTCTTTAGGCACTTCTTGCTGCATATCTTCATTACGTTCGCCATAAGCTTTAGCAGGTTCAATACTTGCTTGAACATCATCGCCCGCTTCTTTACCCAATAAAGCTTCTTCTAGACCTTCAATAATATTGCCAGCACCGTGTATATACGCTAATGGGCCTGCGCCTTCTGAAGTATCAATAACAGCGCCTTCATTGTCTGTTAGTTTGTAATCGATTAAAACAACTTTATTTTCTGCAACTTTCATTTTCTTTCCTCACATATTTTTGATAACAGCTGCAGCATAATCACTACAACTCAAAGGCTCAACGCCTACCATTTCTGCCAAATCACAGGTTACCTGTGACTTGTCGATTGCGCCCGATACGCCCGCAACCACTAAGTCTGCCGCTTCCACCCAACCAAGGTGACGCAACATCATTTCTGCTGACAAAACCAATGATGATGGGTTTGCCATATTCTTTCCTGCTAATGCCGGTGCCGTGCCATGTGTTGCTTCAAACATCGCAATTGAATCTGACAAGTTAGCACCCGGTGAAATACCTATTCCGCCGACTTGTGCCGCTAAGGCATCAGAGACATAGTCACCGTTCAAATTTAAGGTCGCTACTACATCATAATTTGTAGGATGTAACAATATTTCTTGTAAGAACGCATCTGCAATACAATCTTTAATTGTGATCGTTTTGCCAGAGTTTGGATTAGAGAATGTTTTCCACTCGCCGCCTTCAAGCGAGGTTGCTCCAAACTCATTCTCAGCTAAATCGTAACCCCATTGCTTGAATGCACCTTCGGTAAATTTCATGATATTACCTTTATGTACCAAGGTCACTGAATCACGGTCATTATCAATGGCATATTGAATGGCTTTACGAACTAGGCGTTCCGTGCCTTCTCTAGACACAGGTTTTATACCAATGCCTGATGTGTCAGGGAAACGAATTTTTGTAACCCCCATCTCATCTTGCAAAAATGAAATCAGTTTTTTAACTTCATCACTTTCAGCTGCCCACTCTATGCCGGCATAAATATCTTCGGAATTTTCACGAAAAATCACCATATCAATCTTTTCAGGTGCTTTTACTGGGCTGGGTGTACCTGGGTAGTAACGCACTGGCCGCTGACAAACATAGAGATCTAAGTTCTGACGTAGCGCTACATTCAACGAACGCATGCCTCCACCCACTGGTGTCATCAACGGGCCTTTAATCGAAACTGAATAGTCTTTTAATACTTGAAATGTTTCTTCTGGCAAATAGGTATCAACACCATACACTTGTGTTGCTTTCTCACCGGCATACACTTCCATCCAGGAAATTTTTCGCTCACCGCCGTATGATTTTGAAACTGCCGCATCGACAATATCAATCATCGCAGGCGTAATATCACTGCCAATTCCATCACCTTCTATAAAAGGAATAATAGGGGAATTGGGTACTTCCAAAGAAAAATCGGTATTAACGACAATGGCTGAGCCATTATCCGGTACACTGATATTTTCGTAAGCCATTCTAACTCCGGGACATAAAATCCGGACATAATATCATTTTCCAAGCCTGTTACCTAACATGACTCAACTCATCCTGTTTAACAAACCCTTTGATGTTTTAACGCAATTCACTGATGAAGCCGGTCGGCAGACATTAAAAGACTTTGTTGATATCCAAGGTGTTTATCCTGCTGGTCGTTTAGATCGCGATAGTGAAGGTTTAGTTTTGTTAACAGACTCGGGGCCTTTGCAACATCAAATTAGTGATCCACGGCATAAATTGGAAAAAACCTATTGGGTGCAAGTTGAAAACATTCCCAATGAACAGGCCTTATTAACCTTACAAGATGGCGTCAAATTAAAAGATGGTCTGACCCGACCAGCCAAAGCTCGCTTAATCACAGAACCTGATGTCTGGCCGCGTAATCCACCGATCCGAGAACGTAAGGCAATCCCCACGCAATGGTTAGAGTTAAAAATCACTGAAGGAAAAAACCGGCAAGTCCGCCGGATGACAGCGGCTGTTGGCTGCCCCACTCTGCGTTTGATACGTTATGCCATCGGTGATTGGACACTAGAAAATTTGGCCTGTGGAGATTTTCAAGAAGTCCCCATGCCCGACATGATAAAATCTGCCGATGATTTGGACTCCACGCACCACCGTCGCCGCAGTAATCGAAAAGAACAATCGCTTTCTGATGGTCGAAGAAGACATCGACGGACAAATGACATTAAATCAACCAGCAGGTCACCTCGAATCAGGAGAAAGTCTGATTGAAGCCGTTATTAGAGAAACACAAGAAGAAACAGCATGGTCTTTTGTTCCAACTGACCTAGTGGGTATCTATCGTTGGCAGCATACAGCAAGCGACGAGACTTATATGCGTTACTGTTTCACTGGTGAAGTAAATCAACATGATGAAAACCAAGCTTTAGATGAGGATATCCATCAAGCCCTTTGGCTTTCACAACAAGAATTATTAGCTCGACAAAATGATTTTCGTAGCCCTTTGGTACTGGATTGCTTTAACGATTATCTAAATGGTCAGCGTTACCCTTTAACTATATTGCACAACTAACTATGTCAGAACAAAATAAAGTCGTAGTCGGATTATCCGGCGGTGTTGATTCTTCCGTTGCAGCCTTATTGCTTAACTCGCAAGGTTACGATGTTGAAGGCCTATTCATGAAAAACTGGGTAGACTTTGCCGAAGAAAGCGAATGCACCATTGAAGAAGATCGCAAAGATGCTAAGTCTGTTGCCGACACCGTAGGTATCCCCTTCCATGAAGCCAACTTTGCCATGGAATATTGGGACTTTGTCTTTAAACATTTCTTAGATGAATATCGTGCAGGTCGCACCCCTAACCCTGATATTTTATGCAACCGCGAAATCAAATTTAAAGCCTTTCTCGATCATGCCATGCAACTTGGTGGTTATATGATTGCCACTGGCCACTATGCGCGAGTTGAAAAGCGTGATGGCAGTTTCCATCTATTAAAAGGCTTGGATCACAATAAAGATCAAAGTTACTTTTTATATACCTTGGGCCAAGATCAACTCTCTCGCACCTTATTTCCTCTGGGCGAATTACCTAAACCTGAAGTACGACGTATTGCCGAACAAGCCGGTTTTATCACCCATGATAAAAAAGACAGTACCGGTATTTGTTTTATCGGAGAACGTCGCTTCCGTGAGTTCTTAGGCCGTTACATTCCTGCTCAACCGGGACAAATGCAAACACCAGAAGGTGAAGTGATTGGTGATCATTCGGGCTTGATGTACTACACGCTAGGTCAACGACAAGGATTAGGGATTGGCGGTCGCAAAGACAGCACCGGTGAACCTTGGTTTGTCGCTGGCAAAGATATGGATAATAAAATTCTCTATGTGGTGCAAGGCGATCACCCTTGGTTACATAGCCACAAATTAAAAGCAGAGCAATTATCTTGGGTAGCGGGCAAAGCGCCTGAGTTGCCATGCAAAGCAGCGGCAAAAACACGTTATCGTCAGCCTGATCAACCTTGCATCATTAGCCAAGATGAGGACGGCAATATTCACGTTGAATTTGAAGATAAACAACGGGCCGTGACTCCCGGCCAATCAGTGGTATTTTATCAAGATGATGTATGTCTTGGTGGCGGTATTATTACTAGCACCGATGCGCCAGGAATCCACCCATGAGTGCAAATATTAATACCAGAGAACGGGATCGCATTATTGCCTTAGCCGCATTGATGCAAGTCGTTAAACTGGTGCAGCAAGTCGCTGATACTGGCCAAGTCAATGAAGTAGAGTTTGAGACCTTATTAAAAAGTCTATTAGATCAGGACGCGCCTACAACCGAAGCGGTTTATGGAGATGTCAGCCAGTTAAAATCAGGCTTTGAGCTACTCAACAAACAATTATCTAAAACCAAAGATAAAAATAGTGTCGGCCAGTTACGCTATATTATTTCCTTATTGCATCTGGAGCGCCAATTAGCCAAACGGCCTGCGATGATGGATCTCATCACCCGTGAAATTGAACAGGTACCACAGCAAGTCGACTATTTTGGTGATATCAATAACCCACAAGTGATCGCCCGTTTAGCGGATATCTATCACCGCACCATCAGTGAGTTAAGCCCTCGCATTCAAGTGCAAGGTGATCCTGGCTTTTTACAACAAGCCGATAACGTTAACCGGATCCGAGCTTTATTGCTTGCAGGCATTCGTGCTGCAATATTATGGCGTCAAAAAGGTGGCCGACGGTGGCAGTTTCTTTTTCAATCCAGCAAAATATTAAAAATTTCTACTGAGCTATACCAATCGACTTAAGTGCTAAGCTGCTTTTGTCTTGGTTACATAAACACTAAACAGATTAAATCAAAGGCGAACAAAATGGATAAAAACAAAATGAGCCTAACAATGAAAGTTTTGGTAGGCATGGCATTAGGTATCGCGCTCGGTCTATTTTTTAACCTTAGTGGTCTCAACGCTGACGGCAGTTTTGTAAATACATATATCGTTGATGGTTTATTTCTCATCATCGGTAAAATGTTTGTTAATGCATTAAAGATGTTAGTTGTACCTTTAGTCTTTTTCTCATTGATCTGTGGTGTATGTGGAATTGGCAACCTCAAAACCTTAGGTCGAGTAGGTACTAAATCATTTGCGCTTTATATGATGACCACAGCCATCGCTATTACCCTAGCAATCACCATCGCAGCTTCAGTTGGCATCGGTGAAGGCATGAACTTGGAATCTACGGCCAGCTTCACTGGCAAAGAAACGCCTCCCTTAACCCAAGTATTGATAGACATCATTCCATCTAATCCTATTCACGCTATGGCCAATGGCGATATGTTGCCTTTGATTTTCTTCTCTATATTAGTTGGCATTAGTTTGTTAATGGTTGGCCGTAAAGCAAGCAGCTTTATTGAAGGAGCTGAAATAGCCAATGAAGTGATGATGAAAATGGTCACCATGGTCATGACCATGGCACCGTATGCGGTGTTTGCTTTAATTGCTAAATCAGTGGCTGAACTCGGCTTCGATCTTCTGGGCCAGTTGGCCGGCTATGTGGGTGTGCTGGTAGGTGCATTATTAATTCATCTGTTTGTCACTTTAATGATCGTATTAAAGGTTTTTTCAGGCCTTAGTCCTCGCCTATTTCTTCAAAAAATTCGAAACGCACAGGTGTTTGCCTTTAGTACCGCCAGTTCTAATGCCACGATTCCGGTGACATTAAGAACGGTGACAGAACGTATGGGTGTAAATAACTCTGTAGCCTCGTTTACTGTGCCATTTGGTGCCACCATTAATATGGATGGTACCGCTATCATGCAAGGTGTAGCCACTGTCTTTATTGCTAATGTCTACGGCCTTGATCTAGGTATAACGGGTTATTTAACCGTTATCTTGATGTCAGTGTTAGCCTCAATCGGTACCGCTGGTGTCCCCGGTGTTGGCTTGATTATGTTATCGATGGTGTTTGCTCAAGTGGGCCTACCTATTGAAGGAATCGGCCTTATCTTAGGTGTAGATCGCTTGATGGACATGATTAGAACCGCAGTCAATGTTTCAGGCGATGCTGTCGTCACCAGTATCGTTGCTAAGAGTGAAGGGAAATTAAGCCTTGAAACCTACAACGATGTAACAGCAGGTGCCGTGATGGTTGATAGTATTCATATTGATGATGCTGTTGAACAAGAACTGGCTCAAGCCGTTCAACAAACGCATGATAAACAGTAAGCGATAAAAGCTTATATGCTTACACACAAGCAGTTTTTTTTTAGGCTTTGGCTGGTAGTTTTATCACTGTCAGCAAGTTCGGCTAACTTTGCTGAAGAGCTTCAGCAACTGTCAGCTCAAAATGTATTGGTCTTATATAAAAATAATGACAGCCACTCCAAGAAAATTGCCGACTATTATGCTGAAAAGCGACATGTACCCACCGCCCAAGTTGTAAGCGTTGATATCAAAGGCAGCCCCAGCAATATCAACAAAAAGCAATTTGAAGCTATTATTAAGCAGCTCAAACCGAGCTTAACGCCAGATATTAAAGTTATCCTGTTAACGTGGCATGCACCCTACCGAGTCGAATGTATGTCGATTACCAGTGCCTTTGGATTAGGGTTTGATAAAAAATATTGCAGCCGTCCAACTAAAGAAATTAAAGGCTGCCATCCAACGGCTATAAGTCCGTATTACAATGCTGCATCCTCTACACTTTGGGATAGCAAAACACCATTTAGATTGAGCATGATGCTTAGTGGTAAAACAGTCAGTGAAGCCAAAAATCTAATTGACCGAGGCATAGCTGCTGATAATAGCCAGCCAGAAGCTGACGCTTACCTAGTTAGATCACATGACCGTTCTCGCAGTTCACGTTGGCCTATTTTTGAAAAATTTGCCGAACTGTGGGGTGAGCGAAAAGGACTTACCGTTAATTATGTTGATGACCGCCCCTATAAAGGCAAAACTCGCATAAAAGACAAAGACAAGGTTATGTTCTATCACACAGGTCTTGTCACCGTGCCTTCCATTGAAACCAATACTTATCTTCCTGGCGCCATAGCTGAACACCTAACTTCCGGTGCAGGCGTTGGTATTGATACCAATGGTCAGATGAAAGCCTTTCGATGGTTAGAAGCAGGGGTCACTGGAAGTTATGGCGCTGTCACCGAGCCTTGTAACTACCCCGCTAAGTTTCCTAATCCTCAAGTACTTATACCCTCTTACCTTGATGGCAAAACCTTAATTGAAGCCTACTGGAAATCCGTACAACAACCCGGCGAAGGTTTATTTATTGGTGAACCTTTAGCCCGTCCTTGGGCTAACGTTAACTAATCGATTACGGCGCTAACGTTTCATAGATAGTTGTAACAAACGCTTCTGGTGGGATAAGGCCATTACCGTACTTTGCATCAAACGCTGAAGAAGGTTTTTCGGCAATCACTTGCTCCAAACTTTTCCCAGATTTTTTCAAAGCATCAATGTTATTAGCAACCTCTTTCAATACATCGCCGTACTTTTGTAGACCTTGTTTATCCATCACAGAACCGTGTCCTGGAATCACTACTGTTTGATCATCGGCGATAGCCAATAAGGCATCAATGCTTGTTATTAAGCCAGTAATTGTTCCTCCATGTTCGCTATCAATAAATGGGTATCTGCCATTAAAGATAAGGTCGCCACCGACAATCACATTGGCTTTAGTAAAAATGGCTACAGAATCCCCATCAGTATGTGCTGCTGGGGTATGAATCAAGCGAATTTCATCATTGTTGTAATAAAGAGTCATATCGTCTGAAAAAGTGACCGTTGGCAAGCCTACTTTGTTAAGAGGCTGCATCTCTCTACCAAAATAAGTAATGAATTGCTTAGTACTTAAACGTTGTCGAACCTTGTCATGGGACACAATAACAGCACCTTGTTCACCCAAGGTTTCATTACCTCCGGTATGGTCAAAATGGTAATGTGTGTTCAGAACAAATTTAATATCCTGCTGGCTAATTTCTTTAGCCGCTGATCGAATAATTTCTGTCCGACCGGCAAGTTGATCATCAATCAAAAATGTCCCATCTTCGCCCGTTGAAACAACAACATTCCCCCCTGCTGGACTAATCAAAACATGGATATTGTCTTTGACTTGAATGACTTCAACATCATTTTCTGCATAGACAGAGACTGAACACAGCAGTGTTAAAAGATAGGTGAAAATGGATTTCATCGAACCGTTCCTTGTTTGGGTTTAATCAGTGTGTGAATTGACCTGTTTAACGTCATAAGGTTCACATTCAATGAAAGAGAAGTTCGATATCGCTGTTGAGTTAGTATTTTTATATAAGCTTGTTTTCTCTTAACTGCCGTATTACCTGTAATAAGTCATGAGATTTTCGCCGAGTCAGTGTTGTGGGTTCGATATAGCGATAGAGGATCTGTCCCTTAGTATTCACCAAAACTACAGCGCGGCTCACGTTACCCAGCATAAAGACGGATGAACACTCATACGCTTTTGCTGTTTTATTAAAGGGATCACTAAGTAACAAAAATGGAAATTCATGTTGTGCTGAAAAATCCCAATGACTTTGACGATCATTATTGCTGATGCCAAATATTTGTACGCCATAGTCTTTAAACTGAGACATATTATCTCGATAATCACACAACTGCTGCGTACAAACACGAGTAAAATCTTTGGGGTAAAACACCAGCATAGCAGACGATTTTTTAATCTCATCTTTGATATTTACGTAATTACCAAGATGACTTTGTAAAGTGAAGCTCGGTGCCGGCTTACCAACAATCATTCCTCGTTTAATTTCAGAACTCATCTTATCCCTTATTCACGTTTAGTATTTTCAAGTCAAAGAGTCAGACCTTAGTCTTTCGTATTAGTTTTCTTGCTTAGCCAGTAGCTTGCCAACAAAGAGCCGGAGAGATTGTGCCAAATACTGAATAATGCACTCGGCAATGCCACCATGGCAGAAAAGTATTTTGTTGCCAATGCAACCCCTAAACCAGAGTTTTGCATGCCCACTTCAATTGCCAATGTTCGACAAACCCTTTCATCATAACCCAGTGCTTTTGCCAGCCAATAACCACTTAATAAGCCTAAACTATTATGTAGCATTATTGCGATGGTAATGGCCAACGCTATTTGTGATAGTTGCTGCACGTTTAAGGCAACAATAATGGCTATGATCAGTATGATGGCTGCCATAGCAAACAGCGGTAAGAAAGGTTTTATTGGCTGTAAAGCCACGCCCAAATAACGATTGATAACAACACCTAAGAAAACGGGCAATAAAATGATTTTAAAAACCGTCAACATCATACTCACAATCGGCACAACCACCTCTTGACCAATATATAGCCACGTAATAAATGGCGTTAATACAACCGCCAATATGGTTGAAACAGCGGTTAAGCTAATGGATAAGGCTACATCACCGCGGCTAAGAAAGCACATCACATTGGATGCTGTACCACCCGGGCAGGCTCCTACCAAAATCAGTCCCACCATGAGTTCTAATGGCAAGTGCAATACTTTGGCAATGATAAATGCAAATAATGGCATCAGACCATATTGCAAAATCACACCTAGACCAATCACTTTAGGCGCTTGTAATACCCGTTTAAAATCATCCAAACTCAAGGTCATTCCCATGGTGAACATAATCACACTAAGCAAGGGAATAATGACAGGCTTGAAGTCAATAAAGATCTCAGGAAGAAGGTAAGCCACCCATGAGAATGCCATTGCGACTATAGGGAAAATTAAAACTGCTCTGTTCAAACCTAAGATCTTTATAAGTATTAACAATGAAAAGAGCTTAACATGGCTGCTTCGTGCCAAAAGCGGTCATTGATTTAACAGTAGTTTTATTTTTTGGTTTATGTTGTAAAAGTCGCCCTAACATTGGTAGTCAGCGGTAAAGCAACACAATAAAATTCTCATCTAGTAGTGAAGTTTAGGTATGTGACCTCATTACGCTATCTTGTGGAAACTTCACATCATAATAACGGTTTGCTTGAACTGTTTTTTTATTTCTTGCTGAAAAAATTCTCCCAGACTACGATAAAAATCATGTAGCGGAGATGTATTACGCCAGGCTAGAGCATGAACACGATAAATCGATTCATCTTCGATACTCAATACATGCAGTTCGTCTCGGTCACGTATTTCGGACTTGATATATAAAGCTGGTAGAAATGCACCACCCATTTCCATATATACCATCTGCCTTATGGCATCGAGACTGCTACCTTCATAATCGCGTAATAGGTGAGCATGGAATCGTTGACACAAACTTTCAACCAGCTTGAAAAAATGGTGATGCTCCTCAATTGCAAGAATATCTAGTCCAGATAATTGACTGGCTTTGATGTTTTCAAACCTCGCCAAAGGATGATTAGCATTGACCACTAGAAATACTGGCTCACGAAATAAGGGCATAGCGGTAATAGCTGGATCATCAATAGGGAGTGGAGAGAAGATTAAATCATAGTTTCCAGATGCAAGACCATCTACTAATGATGAGGGTACCTCCTCTCTCACAAAAAACTTAACCTTCGGAAATTCAAGCCTTACAGCCGGCAATATCCAGGGTAAAGAATAGGGTCCCAATGAAGGGCTCACACCTAATTTAAACGTTCCTGTGGGGCCTTTGGTGGCAAAATTAGCTGCATCAATGATTGATTCTGCTGCATTCACTGCTGCGGTTGTTTCAGTTATCAATTTCCTACCTAAAGGCGTAAGTGTCACACCGCCACGGGTTCTTTCAAATAAATCCACCCCCAATACATCTTCCAACAACTTTAATTGTGCACTCAGAGAAGGCTGTGAGATCCGCAGTTCTTTAGCAGCTTGCCTCAAACTTTTATGTTTCGCGGCTACGAGATAATAACGCAACTGTTTTAATGAGATATTTAGATCCTTCATTTCGCTAATAATACACTTACCAAGGCCTCTAATGAAAGGTTTTTCCTATCATAAATAACATAAAAGCATATATATAATTACATTAACATTCGCACTTCTTAAAAACTATGGAACGATTTTGTGGATAAATTAATTTCTGGTGTGACAGAATTTCAAAAAACTGGCTTTACTGAAAATCAGGAGCTATTCGAGAGCCTTGCTAGTGGACAGCAGCCAGAGGTATTACTCATAACGTGTGCTGATTCTCGCGTTGATCCAAACTTAATCACGCAAACACTGCCAGGTGATTTATTTATTTGTCGCAATGCAGGGAATATTGTTCCTCCTCACTCCAATACGACGGGGGGTATGACAGCATCTATTGAGTTCGCAGTCGCGGGTTTGGGTGTTAAAGACATTGTTGTACTGGGACATTCAGACTGTGGTGCTATGAAGGGTGCTTTAAACCCTGACGCGATAAAAAGTCTACCCCATGTTTCCAATTGGTTATCACACTGCGCTGCCGCGCAAGCTAAAGTGAAAGCGCGACATCAAAAAGTAGGCAAGGAACACCTCTTAGAAATGACTGAAGAAAATGTGCTGCTGCAACTGAAACACCTAGAAACGCACCCTAGCGTGGCAGCAAAAATTGCTACTGGCAGTATTGAATTACATGGCTGGGTTTATAATATAGCCAAAGGTAGCGTGACTTGTCACGATCAAGAGCAGCAAGCCTTTATCCCAATTGTTGAGCGTTATTCCAAATAGCTCGCACTAGACTATTTCAGTCGGTGTTCAGGTTCGACAAATAAGGATTCATATGTTTAATTTAACAACTCGTCATCTTCGAGGTGATTTGTTCGGTGGTATAACAGCTGGCGTCGTTGCTCTGCCATTAGCTCTGGCAATGGGTGTAGCTTCTGGACTAGGGCCTATCGCAGGCTTATACGGTGCCATTTTTGTTGGTTTTTTTGCTGCATTATTTGGTGGTACTGAGTCCCAGGTTTCCGGTCCTACGGGTCCTATGACAGTCGTTGTTGCTGGGGTGGTTGCTAGTATTGCTATTCATCCCGACCTTTCTGGGAATATAGAACTGATTTTCACTACGATTATTCTGGCAGGTGTTTTTCAGATTTTATTTGGTGTTTTTAAACTGGGTGATTACATCAGCCTAGTTCCCTATCCCGTGATTAGTGGTTTTATGAGTGGTATTGGTGGCATCATCATTATTCTTCAAATTAGTCCATTGCTGGGACAGGTGGCCCCTGCTGGTACCTTAGATGCGTTAATGTACGCACCTACAGCGCTTGGAAATATGAATATTACTGCATTAGTATTAGGATTATTGACACTTTTCATTGCAATAAAATGGCCAGCAAGATTAGCTAGGTTTGTACCGGGCCCACTTGCCGCTCTAATTATTGGTACCATAATTAGTCTATTTATAGGCTCTGCGCCAATATTAGGAGCTATTCCATCTGGTTTACCAGAACTACATTTACCTGTCTTAACTCAAGCATCATTTCTGATCGTCATAGAAGCTGCATTGGTACTCGCCGTGCTAGGTTCTATTGATAGCCTGTTGACCTCTCTGGTTGCCGACAATATGACTCGGACACGACATCAGTCTAACCGTGAGTTAATCGGTCAGGGCATTGGTAACGCTGTAGCTGGTTTGTTTGGTGGTGCTCCCGGAGCAGGTGCGACTATGCGTACAGTCATTAATATTAAAACGGGTGGTAAGACCCGGATTTCAGGTATGGTCCATGCAATTCTATTGCTGGCCGTTGTTCTAGGGATGGGGCCATTGGCATCCTATATTCCTCATGCCGTGCTAGCCGGTATTTTGGTAAAAGTCGGCCTAGATATCATTGACTGGAGTTATATAAAAAATTCCCATCGTGGACCTCGATGGGATCTGCTATTAATGATTATTGTTGTTGCACTTACCATCTTTGTTGATTTAATGACCGCGGTTGCAGCCGGAGTTGTTTTGGCCTCACTTGCATTCGTAAAGCAAGTCGCTAATCAACAAATGGAAAGGTTAAAAGAAAGTCACTTAATTCGCCATACGGCCACACCTCGCGAATTGGAGATCATGGATGAGGCTGGAGAGTCACTAACCATTTTTGACTTCAGTGGACCTTTAAGCTTTGGTGCAGCCGCTGATCTTGGCCACCATGCCCGAGCACAATTACAGGGCAGTACGCTAGCAATGGTACTTGATTTTAATAGGGTTCCTTTTCTTGACGTCTCGGCAGCATTAGCGGTGGAAACAATCGCCAAAGACGCCGAACACTCAAATAGAAGACTATACCTGTGTGGTATGAATCAAGAGGTCAGACAAGTGCTTTCCGCCTTAGAAGCGGATGAGCACCTGCATGATGCTCATCATTTTAATACGCGAGAACAAGCGCTGGAAGCGGCGATACAAGGTATTAAGGAAATACAACCCGCTCATAGCCAAACAAAAAATCATTTATCTGTGGACTTAATATAAATATATCAATAGTTCAAACAAAATGATTTATAGCGAAACCTATTAGATTGAGATGGTAATGTCTGCTTTTGACAAGTTAGCGACTGTTTGTTAAATGGTCGCTAAGTGCCAAAAGCGGTCATTCATTTAAAGGTGATGAGAGCTTTGAGCTTATTGTTAGGTTTCTTTATCGTTACGATTTTTCCACGGACTACTCTGAATTCTCTTCTCAATGCCAGATACAATCCATGCAACAAATGAGTAAGGTACATAACATATAATCACGATAAAACCATACACAGCAAAGTCTTGAAGCCAACTGTTACCAGTGAGTACTAAAAGTAATGTGAAAATAACGAGCATAAGCAATGCAAGTTCTTTTCTTGTTCGATAGCGAAACATACGCCACGCACTAAATACGAATAGTATCGGAATAACCGGTATAAATAATACTAAAAACTCATTACCCATAATATTTAATTTCTATACCAATGTAGCTTTAAGCAACCTAAATCCAGAAGATATAAACCCGAAAAAAACCGCGGCTACAAAACACGCTATTGCCCTGTTACGCAACTGTTCCCTCGTGTACAACGTCTTGAAATAAGGGGATGGGTTTATAAACAACGAACTCAATATACTTCGATAGATGTCTCTATTCATTAACGCCCAGTAGCGAAAGCATAATATCAACAAGTAGATGGCTGCTAAACTTGCAGCTAAGTGAAGAATTGTCAGAATAGTTTCGATCATCTTAATTAAATAAAAATCCATTTTTCACTACGAAGCATAGTGATAGACCATTCCATTGTGTAGGAAAGCTATATTCCCAACTTTTCACACATTAATCAATGTCTGCTTTGGGTTGTGAATTCAACCGACTTGCCTCCCCTCCTTCAAAAATACCGACTTACTTAACACTAAAAAGTAAGCGGTTGATAATCCCGCCGAACCAAAAATCATACACATTACTACAATTTGGTAGTGGGCTGCCGTGATAGGTGAAACACCTGATAAAATCTGGCCCGTCATCATTCCAGGTAATGAGACTAAGCCCACAGCAAACATAGAGTTAACAACTGGAATGAAGGCTGCTTGAAAGGCGATTGCTTTCGCTTTTGAATAGTCAACATCACGTTCTAATTCGGCATGCAAACGTTCGGCAGCTAAACTGACACTGTTCATCGAGTTGGCGAATATCATTCCTGCTAATGGAATCATATATTGTGGTTGGAACCACGGTTGTAAAGAGATTACACCTTGGCTAACTAAAGCTAAGGTCAAACCACCGCCCACTAGAATCGACCAAAAGGCATGTTTGAATAGCTCTGTTCTTCGTATTTTAACCGTACCTAATGCAATCCAACTTGATGCTATGACCATAACGAGCATAACCAACACAACCAGCCATGCTTTGTCTGCTTCAAATATCGTGGTGAGCACATAGCCGACCAGCAAAAGTTGTATCAACATGCGTACTACTGAATAAACTGCATTGGTCGCATCTAATGACCATTTATATAAAATAAACAATACCAGTAGCACTGGTATAAAGGCTAACGCCAGATTAAATGGTGGGATAATTTGAATTGATGTGCTCATATTTTTTCCTAAAAAAAAGGCTGTATCCAATACTGGAAACAGCCTTTTAATCTAACTATAATTTAGATATAAATCAATTGGATGCTGTTTTATATTCATCCATTTCATTGAAGTTTAAATAGCGGTAAATATCAGCCGACATAGGTTCGATGCCTGCGACTTTTTCTTGATATTCAGCAACGGTTGGTAGACGTCCCATGCTTGCCACTACGGCCGCTAATTCTGCCGATGATAAATACACATCAGCACCATTACCCAAACGATTTGGGAAGTTACGCGTTGAGGTTGATACTACGGTGGCATTATCAGCAACGCGTGCTTGGTTACCCATGCATAATGAACAACCCGGCGTTTCTGTACGTGCCCCTACACGACCAAAGATGCTGTAATAGCCTTCTTCTGTGAGTTGGCGAGCATCCATTTTCGTTGGTGGTGCAATCCACAATTTGGTTGGTAAGTTACCCATATTTTCTAGCACTTTACCAGCTGCACGATAATGACCGATATTAGTCATACATGAACCAATAAAGACTTCATCAATCTCGATGCCTTGTAATTCTGATAAGGGTTTAACATCATCAGGATCATTAGGACAGGCTAGTAACGGTTCTTTGATTTCATTTAAATCAATTTCGATGACTTCAGCATATTCAGCATCGGCATCGCGTTCTAATAGCTCAGGGTTTTCTAACCATGCTTTCATCGAATCGATACGACGCTGTAAAGTACGTTCGTCTTCGTAACCCTGGGCAATCATCCATTCCAATAATGAAATATTTGAATTTAGAAATTCAATAATTGGCTCTTTGTTCAGGTGAACCGTACACCCATTGGCTGAACGTTCGGCTGATGCATCGGATAACTCAAAAGCTTGTTCGACTTTAAGATCTGGCAAACCTTCAATTTCTAATACTCGGCCATTAAAGATATTTTTCTTACCTTTTTTCTCAACCGTTAATAGGCCTCTTTGAATGGCAGCATAAGGAATTGCATTTACCAAATCACGTAAGGTAATGCCTGGCTGCATTTCGCCTTTAAATCGTACCAATACTGATTCAGGCATATCAACAGGCATTACACCTAAAGCTGCAGCAAAAGCCACTAGGCCTGAACCTGCTGGGAAACTAATGCCAATTGGGAAACGCGTATGTGAATCACCACCGGTACCAACCGTATCTGGCAATATCATGCGATTTAACCATGAATGGATAACACCATCACCTGGACGCAATGAAACACCACCACGGGTACTAATAAAGTCCGGTAATGAATGCTGCAGTTTGATATCAACGGGTTTAGGATAGGCTGCAGTATGACAGAAGGACTGCATCACTAAGTCTGATGAAAAACCTAAACAGGCTAGTTCTTTTAGCTCATCACGTGTCATTGCGCCGGTAGTATCTTGCGATCCCACTGTTGTAACTTTTGGTTCGCAATACGTACCCGGGCGTACACCTTCAACACCACAAGCTTTACCGACCATTTTTTGTGCTAAGGTAAAACCTTTGCCGGTATCGTCGGGAGCCACTGGGCGAAGAAATACATCTGATGCTGGCAACGATAAGGTTTCACGTGCTTTATCGGTTAAACCACGACCAATAATTAACGGAATACGTCCACCGGCACGGACTTCATCCGCTAAGGTTGTTGGACGCATATTAAATTCAGCAATCACATCACCGGCTTCATTCAAAATTTGGCCATCGTATGGCCGAATGGTAATCACATCACCCATGTTTAGGTTTTGCACATCGCATTCGATCGGCAGTGCGCCAGAGTCTTCTGCTGTATTAAAGAAGATAGGCGCAATGTTATTGCCTAAAACCACACCACCTTGGCGTTTGTTCGGCACAAACGGAATATCTTTACCCATATGCCATAACACAGAGTTAATGGCTGATTTACGTGATGAGCCTGTTCCAACCACATCACCCACATACGCTAAAGGGTGGCCTTTTTCTTTTAAGGTTTCGATAGTTTGTAAACCATCGGGCATTTTACTGACCAACATGGCTTTAGCATGCAAAGGAATATCTGGACGACTCCATGCTTCTGTTGCAGGTGACAAGTCATCGGTATTGGTTTCGCCTGGCACTTTGAATACCGTAACGGTAATGCTTTCCGGCAGTGCAGGTTTGGCCTTAAACCATTCTGCATCTGCCCACGCTTGAACTACGCGTTTAGCGTGTTCGTTGTTGGCTGTTTTTTCAATCACATCATGATAGGCATCATAAACCAGTAAGGTTTTGGATAATGCTTCTTCAGCAGCATCTGCTGTTGCTGCAACATCAAGTAAATCAATCAATGGCTGAATGTTATAACCACCCATCATTGTGCCTAATAACTCGGTCGCATAGACAGGGCTTATCGAATCACATGAAACAGTGCCTTTGGCCACATCCGCTAAAAATCCCGCTTTGACATAAGCAGCCTGATCAACACCAGGTGGTACGCGATGAATAAGTAGATCAAGTAATGTTTGGCTATTGTCACCTTTCGGTTGTTTTAGTAGCTCGACTAAACCGGTAACTTGTTCAGCATCTAAGGGTAATGGGGGAAGGTCTTCTTGACCGCGTTGTTCGACATGACTTTGATATTCTGTCAGCACGTAAAAACTCCAATATCGTGGCTATAGATAACGCATATATTAACTCATAATGAATAAGCTCACTGGGTCAAACAGCAGATCTGGTATAATTTTTTGCAATTTTATAGCTTATTTCTTTTGGAGTTTTCATGGATCTATCTTCTCTTACCGCGATATCACCGGTCGATGGCCGTTATGCAGGTAAAACCAAATCATTACGCCCGTTTTTTAGTGAATATGGATTATTGCGCGCACGCGTGGAAGTTGAGGTTCGTTGGTTACATTTATTAGGTGCGAACGCCGACATTAAAGAAGTGAGTAAATTAAGCCCTGAAGCGGAAGCGTTTCTTGATGATATGGTCAATAACTTCTCTGTAGAAGATGCGGCTGAAATCAAAGACATTGAAAGCACAACTAACCATGATGTTAAAGCGGTTGAGTACTTTATTAAACGTAAATTTGAAGCCAATGAAGAACTCAACAAAATCAGTGAGTTTGTTCACTTTGCTTGTACTTCAGAAGATATTAATAATAATTCTTACGGCATTATGCTTAAAACTGCCCGTGAACAAGTTATTTTGCCTGAAATGGATACCTTGATTGCATCCATTCGTAAACTAGCCATTGAACATGCAGAGACACCGATGATGTCACGCACTCATGGTCAACCAGCCTCCCCGACTACCTTAGGTAAAGAGTTAGCGAATGTTGTTCAACGTTTAGAATTACAACGTACTCATGTTGCTGCGGTAATTTTGTACGGCAAGATGAATGGTGCTGTAGGTAACTACAACGCGCACCTATCCGCTTATCCTGATATCGATTGGCCAATGATGGCCAATGCCTTTGTCACTGGT
Organism: Methylophaga sp. 42_25_T18; assembly: GCA_002163085.1. Classification (GTDB taxonomy): domain Bacteria; phylum Pseudomonadota; class Gammaproteobacteria; order Nitrosococcales; family Methylophagaceae; genus 41-12-T18. The sequence goes on from MAAJ01000011.1 coordinate 74,515, forward strand.
TTAGGTTTGCGTTGGAACAAATACACCACTCAAATTGAACCACATGATTATATGGCTGAATTGTTTCAAGCAATGATTCGTTTTAATACTGTGTTGATTGATTTTAGCCGAGATATTTGGAGCTACATTTCAATTGGTTACTTCAAGCAAAAAACAGTGGCAGGCGAAATTGGTTCTTCAACCATGCCTCATAAGGTTAACCCGATTGATTTCGAAAATGCTGAAGGTAACCTAGGCGTTGCTAACGCTATGTTTGACCACCTTGCTCTTAAATTACCTATCTCTCGGTGGCAGCGTGATCTGACTGATTCAACGGTATTGCGTAATTTGGGTGTAGGTTTTGCTCACTCATTATTGGCTTATGGTTCAGCATTAAAAGGCATTAGTAAGTTAGAAGCCAACCCACAAGCGATGGCTGATGACTTAGATCGCAACTGGGAAGTATTGGCTGAACCTATTCAAACAGTGATGCGTCGTTACGGGATCGAAAACCCGTACGAGAAACTTAAGGACTTAACCCGTGGTCAACGTGTTAACGAGCAAATTATGTTAGATTTTATTAATAATTTGGATATGCCTGAAGAAGGAAAAGAAAGTTTGAGACAACTTACTCCTGCCAACTATATCGGTAACGCTGCTGAACAGGCGCGTAACTGTTAAGTCATGACTGACTCGCTCTCGACTAGTGATGATAATCAAACCATCCACTTTGATGGTCGAGAGCAAACAACAAATCTCGCCTTGCAACTTGTGCAGCAAGCAAGGCGAGAAATTTGTTTTTTTGGGAGCAATTTAGATGCTGTGTTGTTTGATCATAGCGACATTGTAGATTGCATCAGCGAATTTGCTCGGCGAAGTGATCGAACCGAGGTCAGATTTGTTGTCCATTCCACCCTAAAGAATCTTCAAAATAGTCACGTTTTACTTCCGCTAGCCCAACGACTTTCTAGTTCAATTCATATCCATACAACAGATCGACAACATCATGATTTAAGTCAGATGTTTCTACTGATTGATGATAATGCCTATTTGTATTGTAAAAATAATGAGGTTTACGCAGGCAGGGCATCTTTAAATGATCGCCAGGAAGTGCATTCATTAAAACAAACGTTTAGTGAAATTTGGAATCACAGTATTAGCGATATCAATACAAGGCGGTTAGGTATATGAAAATATTATTGTTTGTTGTATTAGGTCTTTTTTCTGTGTCCCTTTATGCAACGCCCAAAATTGAAACAATAGAGTTACAACATCGTTTAGCCACTGAAATATTGTCAGATATTCAAGCCTTTTTACCTCAAGACAGCACTGCTCGAGCATTTCAAAACTTAATCATCATTAAAGCTGAGCCAGCGACGATCAATGAAATAAAAGGTCTAATTCAACAACTAGATCAGCCTCTACAACGTATTAAAATTACGGTCATCCGAACAGATCAAATCCTAGGCGATAGACAAGCAACTCAGACTACAGCCGAGGTCGAAATTTCAGATGGTGATGTCGATGCTGCTGTCGGTATTCGTCATTGGTCTACCAAAGAAAGTCGTGATAGAGATCAACAATATCGCGCTCAAGGTATTGCAGGTAATCCAATCACCATCTCAATGGGTCAAGACATACCACAACATGAACAACTGATTTTTATTGGCTCAAATGGTGATATGGCGGTTGAGACAAGTACCTCATATATCAGTTTAGATAATGGTTTCCAGGCCGTTGCTCGCCTGATAAATAATCAACAAGTGCATGTCGATATTCATCCTTTCTTTAGCCAATTATCTGCTCGAAATGGCATCATTGAACAAAGTCAGGTCATCACTACTTTAGTCGGTCCTATAGGCCAATGGCTGGAATTAGGGCATATCAGTGATGAAGAAAACATCGATAATAGCGGTGTGAAACGTTACCATAGTCATCAAACACAACAACAAAGGCTCTATCTCAAAATTGAGCCTGTCCCTGTACATTAATAAAGAGAGTTTATGGATATTAAAGAAGCGATCACTAATCGTCGTTCGGTGAAGCATTATAATACTGAACATGAAATGAGTGAGGCCGAGATAGAAGAGCTCATGCAACATGCGATTTTGTCGCCTACCGCATTTAATATTCAACATTGGCGTTTTGTCCAAGTACAAGATAAAGAAAAACGTCAACTCATTGAGGACGCAAGTTGGGGACAAAAACAAGTAACTGAAGCGTCATTACTGCTGATTTTGTGTGCGGATCTTAATGCTTGGGAAAAAACACCAGAACGATACTGGCGTAATGCACCTACCGAAGTGCAAGGCTTTTTATTGCCCGCCATTGAAAATTACTATACCAACCACCATCAAGCACAGCGTGATGAATGTCTAAGATCTTCTAGCATTGCTGCGATGAACATTATGTTAATGGCAAAAGGTATGGGTTATGACAGTTGCCCGATGGATGGCTTTGATTTTGATCAAGTCGCTAAAATCATCAAGCTGCCCCATGATCATATTATTACCATGATGATTACTGTCGGTAAAAGCCGAGAAGATGCTAGACCGCGTCCAGGCCAGTTACCTTTAAAAGAGGTATTTCTTACCGATAGTTTTTAAGGCTATTAGATAACCGGTGGCTGAGCTTCAGTCACCGCATTTCGACCTTTACGCTTAGACATATATAAAGCACGATCAGCACGCTGCAAAAAGCTTTCAACCCCTTCAGATGGGAAATAATGAGCCACACCCAAAGACAAGGTGATTTTCCCTAAAGATTGCTGGGTATCTTTACGCTGAACTCGTGTCGAGGCAACGTCAATGCGAATATTCTCAGCCAGTTTCTTGGCATTTTGCAAACTGGTATTGAGCAAAATAATGGCAAACTCTTCACCGCCATAACGTGCGACTAAATCTCGCCCTTTAACGGCATCTTTCAATGTGTTTGCTACAACTTTTAATACTTGATCGCCGACTAAATGACCATGAGTATCATTGATTGTTTTGAACATATCTAAATCAGAGAAGATCAAACACACTTCAACACCTGATTTATCTGATTCTCGTGTGAGTTTCAGCAGCATATCATCAAACGCTTTACGATTTGCCAGCTTAGTTAATGTATCGGTTTTTGCTTCTCGTTTAGCTTCATCCAAGTCTTTTTTAAGCTCTCGCATTTCAGATGAAACCGAACTTAGTCGCTCGGTCAGTATCTCAGATGACGATGCCACTAATTTTGCTTCTGATAACACTTCATCAACTATCGAATGCATTTCGGTGCGTGACATATCAGGATGAAATTTAGCGATAACTTCTTGTAGGCGATGATTGCTTTTCTCTGATGCTACCGCACCACTAGCAAGGAAGGTCAGTACTTCGGTTAATATTCGACGAATATCTTGTCGCATTTCAACCAAGGCAGCTTGGTCTTTTTCGCGATCAAAAAATCGTTCATATAACTTACGACTATCACTATCTGACAGCTGGTGCTCACTTTCTAACTGTTGATCAACAGCATCAATAAGGGCACCATTTTTACCTGCAACATATTCATACCAGACCGCGTAATTAGCAGGGGTCATTGCAATACCGTATTTTCTCATTAACGGTATTGCTAAACGCATATACTCAGCTGCTTTATCCTGATATTCGCTATATTCCATATTTTATTTTTTTATAGTTCCAAGAACATATTAAGCCTAAGCCTACGTTATTTACCGGCAATCCTCAAACGTAATGCATTAAGTTTGATGAACCCTTCGGCATCCTTTTGATTGTATGCACCTTCGTCATCTTCAAAGGTCGCGATCGACTCATCAAATAAACTGTTTGTATCAGACTTGCGACCGACAACAGTGACGTTTCCTTTATAAAGTTTTACTCTTACATCCCCGTTAACTGTTTGTTGTGATTCATCGATCATTACTTGCAACATTCTACGTTCTGGAGACCACCAATAGCCATTATAAATAAGGCTAGCGTAACGAGGCATTAATTCATCTTTTAAATGTGCAACTTCACGATCGACAGTAATTGATTCAATCGCACGATGTGCTGGCAACATGATAGTACCTGCTGGCGTTTCATAACAGCCTCGAGCTTTCATGCCTACATAACGGTTTTCAACGATATCTAGACGGCCAATACCATTTTCACCGCCTACTTTGTTTAAATATTCCAACACAGTCGCTGGAGACATCGCTTCTCCATTTATCGCAACGATATCACCCTTCTCATAACGTAACTCTAGGTAGCTCGGTGTATCAGGTGCATTTTCCGGTGAAACAGTCCAACGCCACATCGACTCTTCTGGTTCGGTCCAAGGGTCTTCCAACATATCACCTTCATAAGAAATATGAAGCAAGTTTGCATCCATAGAATAGGGTGATTTTTTACCGCGTTTCATTTCAACTGGAATTTTATGTTTTTCAGCGTAATCCAGTAGTTTTTGACGAGAATTCAAATCCCATTCACGCCAAGGGGCAATGACTTTAATATCTGGGCTCAAGGCGTAAGCACCTAATTCAAAGCGAACTTGATCGTTGCCTTTGCCTGTCGCACCATGTGAAATAGCTTGTGCCCCGGTTTCTTTAGCGATTTCTACTAAACGTTTTGCAATTAATGGACGAGCAATAGATGTACCTAATAGATATTCGCCTTCATAGACAGTATTGGCACGAAACATGGGAAACACATAATCACGGGAAAATTCTTCACGCAGATCTTCGATAAAAATATCTTTAATGCCCAAAGACTGTGCTTTTGCACGTGCAGGTTCAACTTCTTCACCCTGCCCAAGGTCTGCTGTGAAGGTCACCACTTCACAATCATATTCATCTTGTAACCATTTCAAAATAACTGAGGTATCTAAACCTCCAGAATAGGCAAGGACGACTTTATTAATCTCGGACATGGCTGTGTTGTTTCCTGTAAATCAATTTTTTAATTGTGCGTATTGTATCAAACTCCCCGTAGGGCAAGCACTTCTTTCACGGTCTGACGTTTACTTCCTATGCAACTTATTCGCCGTGGCGCATCAAGGTATTTAAGTTTAAAGCCTAGATCACGATATAACTCTTTAATTCTCGGCGTGGCCTGATTTGAAAGCACTACTGGACCATCGTGTAACGCTAACCATTCGGCCAATCGTACTTGGTCATGCCACTCAAAGCCTTGTTGGGAATATTGTCTAAATGGCACATCATAAGGTGGATCGGCATAAATAAAATCACCAGATTTAATATCTAAATCAGAAAAATCTTTATTAGCAAAATCCCAGTCAGCAACCGCATTTTGTAATTCTGAAAAATCTTCTAAATAATTAATCTTTTTATATCGGCCAAACGGAACGTTGTATCCACCTGATTTATTAAATCGACATAAACCGTTATAACCCGTTCTATTTAAGTAATAAAATAGCTGCGCAGTTTTATCTAGCGAATGACCTGCTGCATTTAGGGTATTGAAGTCAGTTCGATACTGATAATAAACAGCCTCGTCATTTTCTAAAGGAATATTAATCTGTAATCCCGTTTTTATCTGTTGATAAAAATTGATCAAGGCCGGATTAACATCATTCAGTAGAGCTGACTGAGGTTGCAAGCCTAAAGATACAGAAAGACCGCCGCAAAATGGTTCAACTAACCGTGCATGTTTATGTTTTGACCAAATTTTAGCTAACTTTGGAATTAGCCAACGTTTGCCCCCCGCCCATTTCAGAGGGGGGCGTATTGGCGTTATCGCTTCAGCCATTGTTACTTAGAATGCAAGGTTTTTCGTGGTGGCAGTAAATCAGTAATACTGCCCTCTGCCATTTCAGCAGCAAATGCTAAGGTTTCAGATAATGTTGGATGTGGATGAATGGTTAAACCAATATCTTCAGCATCGGCACCCATTTCAAGAGCTAATACGGCTTCGGCAATTAATTCACCTGCATTCGGACCAACGATACCGGCACCAATAATTCGACCCGTTTCTTTTTCAAATAATGCTTTTGTTAAACCTTCATCACGACCTAGGCTCAAGCTACGTCCACTTGCAGCCCATGGGAAAGCACCTTTCACATAATCAATTTTCTGTGCTTTGGCTTCCGTTTCACTCACGCCCATCCATGCGACTTCTGGATCAGTATAGGCAACAGAAGGAATAGTCATCGGATCAAAGGCTGATTTCAGGCCGGTAATAACTTCAGCAGCCACCTTCGCTTCGTGTACTGCTTTGTGTGCCAACATAGGTTGACCAACGACGTCACCAATCGCATAAATATGCGGTACGTTCGTTTGCATTTGTGTATTAACAGCTATGAATCCGTAATCGTCGACATTTACACCGGCAGCTTCAGCATTAATCAACTTACCATTTGGTGAGCGACCAACAGCGACTAAGATCTTATCAAATACAACAGTTTCTGGTGCATCCTTGCCTTCAAGAGTCACTTTTAAACCATCATCTTGTGGTTCAATTTTTACGACCTTCGTATTAAGGTAAATAGCTTCGTATTGCGCTTTTATTTTTTTCAGTAAGGGTTTAACAATATCTTTATCCGTACCAGGGATAATACTGTCTTGTAACTCAACAACAGTAATATTTGAACCTAACGCATTGTATACCGTTGCCATCTCTAGGCCGATAATGCCACCGCCAATAACTAATAACTTCTCTGGGACATCGGCTAGATCCAATGCATCAGTAGAATCCAGCATTCGAAAATCATCATTCGGAAATACTGGTATTTTGGTCACACGAGAGCCGGCAGCAATGATGCAATCATCAAATGAAATAGTTTTAGTACCATCGCTTGTCTCAATTTGCATGCTGTTGTTTGATGCAAACTTCGCTTCGCCACGAATAATAGTAACTTTCCGTTGTTTTGCTAAGGCTGTTAGGCCTCCCGTAAGCTGATTAACAATGCTGTTTTTCCATGCTTCAATTTTACGAATATCTATCTCAGGCTCAGCAAACGTAACACCATGATCACCCATATCCGCTGCTTCGTTAATTATTTGAGCGGTATGCAACAAAGCTTTTGATGGAATACAACCAACATTAAGGCAAACACCACCTATGCGTTCATGGCGTTCAATCATTACTACTTTCTTACCTAAGTCAGCAGCACGAAAGGCAGCAGTATAACCACCAGGACCAGAACCCAATACCAGCACTTCAGCGTGTTGATCAGCATCAACATTGATGGATGTTGCTTGTACTTTCTCAGTATTTTCAACAACGGTTTCAGCTACGGTGACTTCGGCTTTAACTACCGGCGCTGGCTCAGCAGAAGTTGTCGTTTCTACCGTTAAAATAACACTTCCTTCCGCTATCTTATCTCCCACTGCTACGTTTAAAGCAACGACAGTGCCCGCAACACTGCTTGGGATTTCCATCGCAGCTTTGTCAGATTCTAGAGTAATTATGTCTTGGTTTTCATCGATGCTATCGCCTACTGCAACTAATACATCAATAATTTCTACAGCGTCAAAATCACCAATATCTGGTACTTTGATTTCTACTACGCTCATAATAAAACCTTTCTTATATCCGATAACATATGGTTTAGCTGGGTAGTGAACCTTGCTCCATTGGCACCATCAACCACACGATGGTCGTAAGAAACAGATAACGGCAACATTAATTTAGGCACAAACTCTGAACCATTCCACTCTGGTTTCATTTTATGACGACCTACGCCTAGAATTGCTACTTCAGGCGCGTTCACAATGGGTGTAAAGAAGCTACCACCAATGCCACCTAAGCTTGAAATTGAGAAGGTACCACCTTGTAGGTCTTTAGCTGTGAGCGCACCTTCACGCGCCCTATTACTAATCTCACCCAATTCTCCGGCTATTTCTAAGAAGCCTTTTTTATCGACATCTTTAATTACCGGCACCATCAAACCATTAGGAGTATCAACAGCAACGCCAATGTTGAAGTAATTTTTTAAGATTAAGCTTTCTTTATCTTCACTTAATGAGGCATTAAATTCAGGGAACATTTTCAAGCTGGCAACCACGGCTTTCATGATGAAAACCAACGGTGTTAAATTCACCCCTTGTTTGGCTGCCATATCTTTATTTTCTTTTCTGAATTTTTCTAACTCAGTGATGTCGGCTTCGTCAAACTGGGTGACATGTGGAATATTTAACCAGCATGCATGTAAATGTTTTCCTGAGATTTTTTTGATTCGTGATAGCTCAGTAACTTCAACTTCACCAAACTTCTCATAATTAATAACAGGAACAGGTGGAATAGCAGAACCACCACTAGCTTTAGCCGGAGCATTAATTTTTTGTTTAACAAAGTTTTGCACATCTTCTTTAGTAAGGCGCCCTTTAACACCCGAGCCCGACACCAAAGACAAATTCACACCTAATTCGCGAGCAAACTGGCGTACTGATGGCGAAGCATGTGAATGTTTAACACCAGATTTACCATCCGGCGCATAAGGTACGCTCTCAACTGCAACTGGCTCAACTTTCGTTTCGACCGGTTTTTGAACCTCGGCTGCAGGAGCGGGAGTCGTTTGAGTCTGTGCAGCTGCTGGTGCTGGTGCAGCTGCTGGTGCTGGTACCTCTGCTTCTACAGCGCCATCACTGGCTTCAATAGTCGCAATAACAGCGCCTTCACCTATTTGTTCGCCGACAGCAACCTTAATTTCTGTTATCACACCAGCATGGCTAGCAGGAATCTCCATTGCCGCCTTATCAGACTCTAAGGTGATTAGATCTTGATTTTCTTCGACCGTATCACCTACTGAAACTAACACTTCGATAATTTCAACGGTATCGAAGTCACCAATATCAGGAACCTTTAATTCAATTAAATCTGCCATTTTTATGCCTTAACTGGGTTCAATGCATCTGCATTAATGTTGTATTTTTTAATTGCTTGTTCGACAAGTTCATACGTCACTTCACCTTGGTCAGCTAGCGTACTTAATGTAGCGACTACAACATGGTGACGATCAACCTCAAAGTGACTACGTAATTTCTCACGACTGTCAGAGCGACCAAAACCATCCGTACCTAACACGGTGTATGGTGCTTTCACCCAAGGACGAATTTGCTCAGCATAGGCACGCATGTAATCTGTAGCGGCAACCACCACGCCCACTTGGTCATCCAAGCATTCAGCAATATAACTCCGCTTTTTATCTGCCATTGGATGTAGTCGGTTATAACGATCAACGTCCATCCCTTCGCGAGCTAATTCATTAATACTGGTTGCACTCCAGACATTAGCCGAAACGTTCCAATCTGCTTCTAATAATTCAGCAGCAGCTTCAACTTCACGCAAAATCGTTCCGCTACCTAAAAGCTGTGCTTTCAACTTGTGTTTTCCACCAGTTTTAAGTAGATACAATCCTTTAAGGATATTTTGTTCAACACCTACAGGCATTTCAGGGTGTGTATAGTTTTCATTCATTGCCGTGATGTAATAGAACACACTTTCTTGTTCTTCATACATACGACGGAAACCATCATGAATAATCACTGCCATTTCATAGGCATAGGTAGGATCATAACTTACGCAATTAGGAATAGTTCCCGCTTGAATCAAACTATGACCATCTTGGTGTTGCAGTCCTTCACCGTTTAAAGACGTACGGCCTGCAGTTGCGCCCAACAAGAAACCTTTCGCTTGAATATCACCAGCCAACCACGCCAAATCACCAACACGTTGGAAACCAAACATGGAATAGTAAATATAAAATGGCACCATGTTCACGTTGTAATTTGAATAGGCTGTTGCCGCAGATACCCACTCAGACATCGCACCTGCTTCATTGATACCCTCTTGCAAAATTTGACCTTTGGTATCTTCTCGATACCACATCACTTTGCCTGAATCTTCAGGTTCATATAACTGGCCTGATGATGAGTAAATACCAAATGAGCGGAACAAACCTTCCATGCCAAAAGTACGCGCTTCATCCGGCACGATCGGTACAATATTTTTCCCTACTGACTTATCACGAATTAAAGCGGTAAGAATACGCACAAAGGCCATCGTCGTAGAGATTTCTCTATCACCCGTCGATTTCAACATCGCACTAAAAATACTTATATCAGGGGTTTTTAATGCAGCCGCTTTATTATTACGCTTAGGTAAAAACCCGCCTAAAGCTTCGCGGCGTTCTAATAAGTACTTTTTCTCGGCACTATCATCATCTAATGTTAAGAATGGAATGTCTTCAATTTCATCATCTGTTACTGGAATATTAAAACGATCACGGAACACTTTCATATGTTCAAGGTTTAGACTTTTTTGTGAGTGCGTGGTGTTTTGACCTTCACCCGCTTCACCCATACCGTAACCTTTCACTGTTTTAGCTAAAATAACAGTCGGCTGACCCTTATGATCACTGGCACTTTTATAAGCTGCATAAACTTTACGTGGATCATGGCCGCCTCGGCTTAAATTCCAAATATCTTCATCAGTCATATCTGAAACCATTTCTAATAGTTCAGGATATTTACCAAAGAAGTGTTTACGCACAAATGCGCCGTCTTTAGATTTGTAGTTCTGGTATTCACCATCAACTACTTCTTCCATACGTTTCAACAATAAGCCATTTTTATCCTTGGCTAATAACTGATCCCACTCTGATCCCCAGATAAGCTTAATAACATTCCAACCTGCACCACGGAATATCGCTTCAAGCTCTTGGATAATTTTGCCATTCCCACGAACAGGGCCATCAAGACGTTGTAAATTACAATTGATAACAAAATTAAGGTTATCAAGTTTCTCACGACCGGCTAAGGTAATTGCACCCAATGACTCAGGCTCATCCATCTCACCATCACCTAAGTAGGCCCAGACATTCCGCCCTTCTGTTTCGACGATGTCACGATGCTCCATGTATTTCATGAAACGAGCCTGGTAAATCGCCAAAATAGGACCTAAGCCCATTGATACCGTTGGGAACTGCCAATAGTCAGGCATCAACCATGGATGAGGATATGAAGATAAACCCTTACCGTCCGCCTCAAAACGGAAATTCAATAACTGCTCTTCGGTTAAACGACCTTCAAGAAATGAGCGAGCATATATTCCGGGAGAAATATGGCCTTGGAAAAACACCAAATCAGCCCCGTTACCATGGTTATCACCTTTAAAGAAGTGATTAAAACCAACATCATATAAGGTGGCTGATGAAGCAAAACTGGCAATATGACCACCGACAGCACCCGGTTTCAGATTAGCTTTAGTCACCATCGCCATCGCATTCCATCGAATATAAGCACGTAGCTTGTGCTCCATATCCTGATCACCTGTGATGCGTTGTTGTTGATCGACGGGGATAGTATTAACGTAAGCAGTATTGGCACTGTATGGCAGATTGATGCCTGTTCGGCGTGCCATATCAATAAGTTTTTCTAAAATATAATGTGCTTTGTTATCGCCACCAACTTCAATAACAGACTCTAATGCATCTAACCATTCTTGAGTTTCTTGCGGATCATGATCAACAAAATCAGTCATAAGTACCTTCTTAAATCTTATCGTCCTAAACAGCGGCACATTGTAACAGTTTTTATCGCATTCCAAACTATATGTGGCATGCTTTTAAGCCAAATATAAGTCTTCCGGATAAACCCTGTTTTCAATAGGGTTTAATCACCGCGTAGCCTTAATGCAAAACGTTTCGTTTCACAATCAGAAAATAAAGAGAATTTATACGGTATTTATTGAGCGTTAGCTTCTGGCAACCGCCACTTTTGCGACGCTAGTTTTTGACATAGATTTATAAAGGCGTACAGCCAGTAAGATGGCAATCACTAGTCCATACATGAGCGGCTCAAACTTATCCGCTTTAACCAACATGTAAAAATGCACACAGCTTGCTACCGCAATAAAATAAGTTAATTTATGTAAACGTTTCCAGCGCTTGCCACCCAATTTTTTAACCATGGCATTATTGGAAGTCATTACCAAGGGGATTAACGAGCTAAAGGTGAAAAAGCCGATAGTGATAAATGGTCGTTTAATAATATCTTTTATGATTTCGTTAATATCGAAAAATTGGTCTAACCATAAATAAAGCAACATATGTATTAGTGCATAAAAGAATACATATAAACCCAACATCCGCCGTATTGAGACCAAAACATTCCAGCCAGTCAACCAACGTAATGGGGTTATGGCCAAGGTCAGCACTAGAAACTTTAACGCCCATAGCCCCGTTTCACGCGTTAAGGTTTCTATGGGGTTCACGCCTAGTTTATTGGTCAACAAACCAAAAATCAAAAGGCAAACAGGCACCAAGCTGGTGATAAAGACTACAATTTTTAGTTGCTTAACTGTCATCGGAATATATTAGCCATAAAACTAAAAGTTTTTCTTTAAGTCCATGTCGCTATACATATGTGCCACCTGTTCTTCGTAGCCATTGAACATAAGCGTTTTACGTTTTAAAAACTCACCTATTCTGCGTTCCCGGCTCTGGCTCCAACGAGGATGATCCACCTCTGGATTTACATTCGAATAAAACCCATATTCTCTAGGGCCGGATTTCATCCATGATGACGTCGGCAATTGTTCCACAAAACGAATGCGAACTATCGACTTAATGCTCTTAAAGCCATATTTCCATGGCACTACCAGACGGATCGGCGCACCATTTTGACCTAATAACTCTTGGCCATAGATGCCCACAGCAAGCAATGTTAACGGGTTCATCGCCTCATCCATACGTAGACCTTCCGTGTATGGCCAGTCTAATACTTTCCTATGTTGACCAGGCATCTGCTCAGGATCATATAGCGTGGTGAACTCTACATATTTAGCACGTGAATTTGGTTGTGCACGCTTGATTAAATCCGCCAATGAGAATCCAACCCATGGAATCACCATCGACCAGCCTTCAACACAGCGTAAACGATAAATCCGTTCTTCCATGGTAAAAGGTCGAATCAAATCATCGTAGTGATAGTCACCAGGTTTATCACATTCACCATCAATGGTGACCTTCCATGGCTGGCTTTTATCTGGAAATTCAGTCGCTAATACTGCTGGCGATGATTTACTGGTGCCAAACTCATAAAAATTATTATAAGTAGTGATAGCTTCAAAGGTTGAGGGCTCTTCTCCTGCAGCAAAATCACTTTTAACTAAGTCGGTAAAAGTAGGTTCAGCTTCCTTGCCAGCAACAGCTAAGCCCATCGGCAACATCGTTGCCGTCGCAATAGTGGCACTGGTATTTAAAAACTGTCTGCGGTTTAAATAAACCTGATGATCCGTAACTTCAGATTCCAAAGGTTCGCTATGTTTATTTTTTCGAATCAACATTTACAGTACCTCTAACAATTTGAGAATTTTTTTGCGATCCAATAATCAGCACTGACATATTTGCCTGCACCGATAAAGAACAAGGCCAACAACATAATGAAGTAGGTAGTCGCAAACTCAATGCCGTTATTCAAAATAGCGAAACTGCCTGGTTGTGTTAACCACTCATAATTGCCATGTTCCTCTAATATCTCACGTGCCGCTTCTAATTGGGGTGTCGATTCTGCTATCGCCAACCAGCCATTTTCCCAATGAACAGTGAAAATAGCCACTAACATTGTCACCATAAGTGGAATCGCAAACCAACGTAAAGCTAAACCTAATAGCAGAGCGATAGCACCAAAATATTCTGCTCCCCAAGCTAAGTAAGCCATTAACTCAGGAAATGGCAGTCCTAACCCGTGCTCAAACCATTCTGCTATATTTTTTAAAGAACTATTCGGATCAAAAGGGTTCCACTTGTTATTTGCAGCCATCCAAAATACGGGTGCCAAATAAAGTCGTAAAGCTAATGGTGCTAAAAAGTCTGCCATCCGGGTACAGTTCAACCAGCATTGCAAGCGATTGGCTATTTTGCATACAAACATTCTTATTCTCCGTTTAGGATTTTTTGTTAAGTAAAATTGAAATTACAACGGTTATAAATCGCTCAACAACATAGTCTAATTTCGATGCTACCTAAAATTTATTCTTTACTTCAAGGTTATAAAAAGGGGCCCATAAAGAGCCCCTTTTCAAAATCTGTCGCTCTAACCAAATAAATTATTATTTGTTAGCGCCACATTTACCTTCACCACATTTGCCTTCTTTTTCGGCTTTATCTTCACCGCAGCTGCCTTCTTTGTCTGCTTTGTCAGCACCACATGAACCTTCAGCTTTTTTGTCAGCACCACATTTAGCTTCACCGCATTTGCCTTCAGCTTCTTTCTTGTCAGCACCACATTTAGCTTCGCCACATTTACCTTCAGCAAGTTGCATATAGCCACTAGACAATTCAGCAGATGCGAATGGGTTAGAAGTGTCAGCACTTGCTAGAGTTGGTGTTAATGCAATTCCAGCTGTTAATACTGCACTGGCAGCCAATGCAATTGTTGTTTTGTTAGTAGAAATAGACATAATGTTTTCCTTTTTAGTTTAAGAGTAGTAAAAACCGGCCTGTTATGACGAGGTCTGATACCATAGACACGCTGTAAATGGATTTGTTACAAACTTGATGAAAAAAAATACTATGCCTAGTCGTAAAAACGAAAGGCGCCTTATTAAACAACTAATTGAAGGTGAATCGCAAGCCTTTGATTTTGTCGTTACTGAGTATCACAACATCATGTTATCCGTTGCTCGTGCAATCGTAGGTGAAGCATTTGCCGATGAAGTTGTGCAAGATGCATGGGTTTCAGCAATTAAAGCCTTACCAAAATTTGAAGGTCGTTCCAGCCTTAAAACATGGTTACTTCATATAGTAAGTAATGGTGCTAAAAGTCGTGTGCGACGAGAAAATCGTCATGTTTCATTAGATGATGGCTGGGAATCTGTGCCCGCCGATAAGTTTGATCAGGCAGGGCATCGCTATGACGATGTTTACACCTGGGATAATGCAACCCCAGAATCGCTACTAGCAAATGAACAATTGCAGACTATTATAGAAAATACGTTTCAGAATTTACCAGCCATACAGCGCGCAGTGCTCAGCATGTATGAAATGGAAGGCATAAAGATGGACGAGATTTGTAACATTTTAGACATCTCTTCGTCTAACGCTAGAGTCTTACTGCATAGGGCGCGAACTACGTTACATCATAGTATAGAAAAATATCAGGATAATTAGCAAAAATGGCTGAGTGTAAAGACATCGCTGAAGAAGCAAGCAACATACTCAACGGAGATCTCCCTTTCCGTAAGCGTATTGCTTTGCATATCCATTTGTTTTATTGCAGTTGCTGCCGAAATTACATCCAACAACTTAAACAAACTATTGCGACCATTTCCGTTTTTCGTCCTATAGAAAAAGACAGTACGGATATGAGTGCTTTGGCAAAACAACTACAGGAACTAGCTAAAAAACAGTAACCCTTATAGTTTCTGTTTTGATCCTGTTTGGAATTTATCTTTCCATTCCGAATAAGGCATGCCATAAACATGTTCACGTGCATTATCGTAATCCACATCAAGTCCTTTTTCTTCAGCGGCAGCTAAATACCATTTAGACAAGCAGTTTCGGCAAAAACCAGCCAGATTCATTAAGTCTATATTTTGCACATCAGTTCGTTCCTGCAAATGTGCCGTTAAACGACGAAATGCAGCAGCTTCTAATTCAATTTGAGTTTGTTTGTCCATGGTTCTTCTCTAGTTATATAAAAAACACCGCACATCATGACTTGCGGTTAATGCAGTTTGACCCGGATATTGTTGCTTACATTCATCCATCACATGGGGACAACGTTGGTGGAAATGACAACCTTGTGGTGGATTTGATGGTGAAGGTAATTCACCTTTCAGACGAATAACATCTCGTTGTTCCTCAGTATCTAATGTCGGCACTGCTGCCAATAAGGCTTGGGTATAGGGATGTTTTGGTGAATTTAATACTTCATCTCGATCTCCCTGTTCGACGATGCGTCCTAAATACATCACAGCAACACGGTGTGCTAAATAATTCACCACAGAAATATTATGTGTAATAAATAAATATGACTGGCCAAATTCGTGTTGAATGTCACGTAATAAATTTAAGATCTGGGCTTGAACAGAGACATCCAAAGCACTGGTTGGCTCATCACAAATAATCACTTTTGGATCGGTAGCCAAAGCGCGAGCTATACAAATTCGCTGCCGTTGTCCTCCCGAAAATTCATGCGGATAGCGATGTTTAATATCCGTTCTCAAACCGACACGAGTCAATAGCGTATCAACTCGCTGTGCTCTTGCCTTTACATCTTTACTATCCGCTTTGGCTTTCATGCCTTCTTCGATGATCTGCTCAATCGTCATTCTTGGGTTCATCGACGAATATGGGTCTTGAAAAATAATTTGTAAATCAGAGCGATGTTGCTTTACTTGATGTTCAGGAAGCTGATTAAGCACATGGCCGTTATATTTCACCTCACCATCAGTCACATCAACTAATTGTAAAATCCCCTTGCCTACTGTTGTTTTACCACAACCCGACTCCCCCACTAATGCGACCGTTTCTGCTTGTTTTAAGGTCAGATCGACACCATCAACTGCTTTGACCTGTCCAATAATGCGTTGAAATAAACCTTTGCGGATCGGAAAATGCACTTTTAAACCATCAACCGCTAATACCGTTTTATCAGCCGGCAATACTTCAGATAGTTTCGAGATATGGATCTGTTGTTCCACCATGGCATGTTTGATATCAATATCCGGATCAAATAAATGACAACGTACACCGTGTTGACTAGTCTCAAGCCATTTTGGAATTTCATCATGGCAATGTTGCCAAGCAAAGTCACAACGCTCAGCAAAACGACAAGCATTAAATGTTTGCGTCAGAGCAGGTACATTGCCTTTGATGACCGTTAAGCGTTGTTCACGTTTTTGTTCTGACGGTAACGCTTCAAACAATTTACCGGTATATGGATGTTGATGCTGACTGAAAAACTGTGCGCGCGCCACCGATTCAACAATTTGGCCGGCATACATAACGGCGACATGATCGGCCATCTGTGCCACCACGGCCAGATCGTGACTAATCAGCAAAATAGCCATGCCCGTATCTTGTTGAATTTGTTTAAGTAAGTCTAAGATCTGTGCCTGAATAGTGACATCAAGTGCCGTAGTAGGCTCATCAGCAATTAATAACTCAGGCTCGCCCGCTAATGCCATCGCGATCATCACCCGCTGCTTCATGCCACCTGACAACTGGTGTGGATATTCGTGTACACGCAGCGATACATCGGGAATACCTACTGATTCTAATAGGTCGATTGTTCTAGCTCGTATTTCTTCAGTCGACAAATCAAAATGCCATCGCAAACATTCAGCAATTTGCTCACCGACAGTAAATACGGGATTTAATGAACTTTGTGGTTCCTGAAAGATCATTGCTATTCGACGGCCGCGAATATGCTGCATCTCGGACTCAGACAGCTCTAATAAATCTTGACCTGATAATAAGACGCTTCCTTCAACGATTTGACTAACCGGCTGAGGATTTAATCGTAGTAATGACAAGGCGGTCATCGATTTACCACAACCTGATTCGCCTAATAAGGCAAAGGTTTGACCTTTGTTAATAGAAAAGTCGATCCCATCAACGGCTTTCAACGCTTGGCGGTCATTATTCAACCACGTTTTTAGGCCTTTAACTTGTAATAACACCTCTGCCATTACGTTGATTGTATCCTTGGATCAAATGCATCCCTGACCACATCCGCAAATAAGTTGGCCGCGAGTACTAAGGTAAACATCGAAATAAAGGCCGCCGTTAATGACCACCAAACGACAGGTTCTCGTGCCATTTCCAAGCGTGCGCTATTAATCATATTGCCCCAACTAATCATTGATGGATCAACACCTACACCGACATAAGATAAAACTGCTTCAGCCAAAACCAAACCACTAAAATCAAGCACTACCGCGATCATAATAATATGCATCAAATTGGGCATAATATGTTTATGTAGAATTTTAAAGCTGCCCGTACCTAATGCACGTGATGCTAAAACAAAATCAGCCTCGCGCAGTTTTAAGGTTTCGCCGCGTAATACGCGACATAAACCGGTCCAACTTGTCATGCCCAATATAATGCACAAAAACAATAACCGCATATCCGCTCGCTCAGCGATAGTGACAAAATTCTCGGGATGATTATTCATATAGACCTGCAACATCAATACAGCTGCAGCAATTAACAATACACCTGGAATAGAATTCAACGTGGTGTATATGTATTGAATAAGATCATCGACCCAACCCTTAAAATAGCCGGCGGCGATGCCCATAAACAAAGCAAATGGCAACATAACTAATGTGGTGAGAGTACCTATAACCAAGCCAGTACGGACACTTTTCAATGTTTGATAAAACACATCTTGGCCAACTTTATCGGTGCCAAATATATGATAATCCAAGCTCAATGCGGTCAAATTAAATACCGTCACCAACAAGGCCAGCAACATAAATATTAATGTGCGTAAAGGATAAACTGTCTCAGCTGACACGATAAACTTAAGCTGCTGTTGCCAGCCAAGCTTGGTCTTCCTTTTTATATATGTCATCACCAATAAGATTATGGCTAAGCAAGCGATAACAGCCCACAGTGTACTTTGTAAAATAGTGTAAGAAATATCTGTCCACTTCTGCTGCTCATCACCCAAATGAGAACCGGCGAACTTCAACTTAGAATAATCATAGGCCGCCGTACCGCTTGTGGAGGTTTGCATTTCACGTACAAATGACCGTGTTGCAAATGGGGCTGAGTAAGATTTTTCTAATTGTTGTCGTAAAGGCATAACCACTAAATCTAATAGCGTAATGACTTCCGATGAATAATGTTGTTGTGAATTTTTCGTCGACTTAGTTGATTCTAGAGCTAGCCTAAAGTGCACTGAATCTAATAAGCCTATAGCAACATAACACAACAAAATCATGATCGAAATAATGCCGCGCTTACGTTGAAAAACTTGGCGCCAAGGTGTTCTTAGGTGAGGTCGCTGACGTATATACAAAATACTCACCGTAATCACGGCAAGCAATATATAAATTAAAATGTCAGTCCATAAAAATACGGGCAAAAATGGCATGGCTAGCCTTGATATTTAGTGTGAGAGACTTGAAATATCGACTTTTAACTCTTTGGGTAGAGAAAATTCTACTTTTTCGCGTATGCCTTCATCTTCATCAGCTTGTTTTACTCCTAGAGTTTTTAACCGTTCCACCACCTGTTGCACTAAAACTTCAGGTGCAGAAGCACCAGCGGTCAAGCCCACTGTTTGCTTATCAGCTAACCATTCAGGATTAATATCATTGGCATCATCAATCAAATAAGCAGGCGTATTTAATTTATTAGCCAATTCACGTAGACGATTAGAGTTAGAGCTATTTACCGAACCCACCACTAAAACCAAATCACACTGTTTGGACAGGTTCTTAACGGCATCCTGACGATTTTGCGTGGCGTAACAAATATCATCTTTACGCGGGCCATCAATATTAGGAAAACGTTGTCTCAATGCATCAATAACGATAGATGCATCATCCACAGACAAGGTGGTCTGGGTCACAAAAGCCAATTCATCTGAATTCTTAACTTCTAAGTTCAACACATCTTCAGGCGTTTCCACCAGATACATGCCGCCCTGTTCAGAAGTATATTGGCCCATCGTACCTTCTACTTCTGGGTGACCTTCATGACCAATCAAGATGCATTCTTGACCTTTCTTTTCATACTTAGCCACTTCCATATGTACTTTTGTCACTAAGGGACAGGTTGCATCAAAGACTTTTAAGCCCCGTTTTTTGCCTTGCGCTTGTACTTTTTTAGATACACCGTGGGCACTGAAAATCAAGGTACTGTCATCAGGCACTTCGGCTAAATCTTCAATAAAAATGGCACCTTTCTTTCGCAAGCCATCAACAACAAAACGGTTATGAACCACTTCATGACGTACGTAGATTGGAGCGCCAAACAATTCTATTGCCCGCTCGACAATCTCAATTGCACGATCAACACCAGCACAAAATCCACGAGGGTTTGCAAGAACTAATTTCATTATTACATTACAGCCTTAGGATAAGATCCCAATACACGGAACATCGAAGATTCCTGTTCTAATTTTTTCAATGCTGCAGCCACATCCGCATCCTGAGTATGGCCTTCGATATCGATAAAAAAGACATATTCCCATACACCTTTACCCGATGGGCGTGACTCAATCTTTGTCATGCTTATACCGCTATTAGCCAACGGGGTAAGTAATGATTGCAATGCGCCCGGTTTATTTTTAGTCGACACCAATAAGGCTGTTTTATCCGAGCCAGAAGTACCGACATCTTGAACGCCAATAACAATAAAGCGGGTAGTATTATCAAGCTCATCTTCAATATTACTTGCTAATACCGCTAAGCCATAGAGTTTTGCAGCACGATCAGCGGCAATGGCTGCGGTGCCATTCTCTTCCGCAGCAACACGTTTTGCCGCTTCGGAATTACTGTTAACGGCAACTAATTCACAATGTGGTAAAAATTCATTTAACCATTGTCGACATTGCGCCAAACCTTGAGGATGAGCATATACGGTATTCACGTTAGCTAAATCCATCTCTTTACTTAATAAATAGTGATGAATGGGTAAGGTTACTTCACCATTAATTTTAATTGGCGAGCTGATAAACAAGTCTAACGTATGTGACACCATCCCTTCTGTTGAGTTCTCAACCGGTACCACACCATAACTGCAGGTGCCCATTTCTACCGCATGAAATACATCTGCAATCGTACTCATCGATAAAAGCTCGACTGAACCACCAAATTGTTTAGCCGCGGCGGCTTGAGTAAACGAGCCTTCAGGGCCGAGATAAGCGACTTTTAATAGACGTTCCGTCGCCAAACACGCTGACATGATTTCACGAAACAGTCTCGCCATCTCTTTGTCTGGTAAGGGCCCTTCATTTCGTTCCATTACATTACGCAGGACCATGGCTTCACGTTCAGGACGATAAAAATCATTCTGCTCACCATTATTGACTTTTATATGTGCGACTTCCTGTGCACACTGTGTACGCTTATTAAGTAATTGCTGAATCTGCCGATCAATGCCATCAATTTGCTGACGAACGACCTGCAAAGCTTGTTCTTCACTCATGATTATCAACCGTGTTTATTTTCAAATGTGGACATAAAGTCTAACAAAGCGTTAACACCCTCTTCAGGCATCGCATTATAAATGCTAGCGCGCATACCGCCCAGATCACGGTGACCTTTCAAGGTGAGCAAACCCGCTTGTGCTGCTCCAGCTAAAAACTGTGCATCTAATTTATCATTAGCTAAAGTAAAAGGCACATTCATCCAAGATCGGTAACGCGTATCAACAGGGTTATGGTAGAAGCTGCTGGTATCAATCGCAGTATACAATTTTTCTGCTTTACGTTGATTGATTTCAGCCATGGCCGTTAAACCACCTAAATCTAACAACCACTCAAATACCAAACCCGCTAGATACCAACTATAGGTTGCTGGTGTATTGTACATCGAGCCATTGTCCGCATGAATTTTATAATCAAACATCGCTGGTGTACCCGGCAAGGTATGACCAAATAAATCACGTTTAATAATAACAATGCACAACCCTGCAGGACCAATATTTTTCTGAGCACCAGCATAGATCATGTCGAAGCGGCGCACATCCACCGGACGCGACAAAAGTGTTGATGACATATCGACCACTAAGGGGATATCACCCGTATCAGGAATATCGGCAAACTCTAAACCATGAATCGTTTCATTAGCCACGTAATGCACATAAGCGGCATCATCTGAAAACTGCCACGTATCTTGATCTGCAATGGTCGTAAATCGACTATCACTAGAATCAGCAACGATATTCACATCGCAGTAACGTTTGGCTTCGGCGATGGCTTTTTTCGACCAAGCACCGGTATTAAAGTAATCCGCCTTGGTTTTACCACGCAGCAAATTCATTGGGATCATTGAAAATTGGCTTGATGCACCGCCTTGCAAAAACAACACGGCATAATCAGCCGGAATAGCCATCAATGTTCGTAGATCAGCTTCCGCTTTTTTTGCTATCGAAGTATATTCAGGCCCGCGATGACTCATTTCCATCACCGACATACCTGAACCTTGCCAATCTAACATCTCTTGCTGTGCTTTTTTCATCACAGCTTCCGGTAACATAGCCGGACCCGCACTAAAGTTATAGGGTTTCAAGTTTTTATTCTTCTGGAATTACTTCATTATCACTGACGTTACTGTCACTCACTTCACCATCGGCCTGAAGTTCGTCTTCTTCTTCTTCCAATACACGCTCTAAGCCAACTAATTTTTCTTTCTTAGTTAAATTAATTAACTTAACGCCTTGGGTATTACGGCCAACTATTGATACGTCTTTAACCGGTGTACGCACTAAAGTACCACCATCTGAAATCAACATAATCTGATTTTCATCAAGGACTTGCACCGCGCCGACAACATTACCATTACGATCTGATGTTTGAATAGAAATAATACCCTGACCACCACGACCTTGCACACGATACTCTTCTAATTGAGTACGTTTACCGAAACCGAATTCAGTTGCCGTTAAGATGGCCCCTTCTTCTGGGTGAGCAATGATCATTGAAATAATGCGTTGCGCATCAGAAATTCGCATACCACGAACACCACGAGAAACTCGTCCCATCGAGCGCACATCAGTTTCAGGGAAACGAATGACTTTACCTGCTGAACTAAACAGCATGATGTCAGACTGACCATCGGTCAATGCAACATCAACCAGTTGATCACCCTCTTTTAAATCAACCGCAATAATACCGTTGGCACGAGGACGAGAATAATCAACTAACGGTGTTTTCTTAACGGTACCAGAGGCTGTCACCATAAAGATGTACTTATCGGCTTCAAATTCTCGAATAGCCAATACTGCATTAATCTTTTCACCTTCTTCCAACGGCAAGAGATTAACAATAGGTTTACCTCGAGCAGCACGTCCACCTTGTGGCAACTCATAGACTTTTTTCCAATAGACCTTACCTGCACTAGAGAAACACAATAAGTTGTCATGAGTATTAGCAATAAATAGATGCTCAATAAAATCTTCATCTTTCATTGAAGTCGCAGACTTGCCTTTACCACCTCGACGTTGAGCTTGGTATGTATCTAACTGTTGTGTCTTGGCATAACCTTCATGCGATAAGGTCACCACCATTTCTTCTTCGGTAATCAGATCTTCGAGTGTTAAATCAAGATGTGCATCAAGAATTTCAGTACGGCGTTCATCACCATACTCTTCTTTAATTTTAACCAACTCTTCACGAATAACAGCCATCAAATTATCCGGATCGCTCAAAATCGCTAATAACTTAGCAATTTCTGTTAACACTTCTCGGTATTCGTCCAAGATTTTATCTTGTTCAAGACCGGTTAATCGATGTAAACGCATATCTAGAATAGCTTGCGCTTGAACGGGTGACAGATGATACGCACCATCAACCAAACCAAGTTCTTCGGCTAAACCTTCTGGACGAGAAGACTCCGCACTAGCAGCACCGAGCATTTCCAGAATCATCTCTGAAGCCCAACCACGAGTTAACAAAGACTCTTTTGCTTCAGCTGGATTATTCGATGATTTAATTAATTCAATAATTTCATCAATATTCGCTAAGGCCGTTGCCAGTCCTTCTAAGATATGAGCACGATCACGTGCTTTACGTAATTCATATAAAGAACGACGAGTTACCACTTCACGACGGTGGCGAATAAAGGCGTTAAGGATCTCTCTTAAACCTAATAATCGTGGCTGCCCATCAACTATGGCCACCATATTAATACCAAACACAGTTTGCATTTGTGTTTGTTTGTATAAGTTATTTAGTACTACTTCTGGTACTTCACCGCGCTTCATCACAACAACCATACGCATACCATCTTTATCAGATTCATCACGTAAGGCTGAAATACCTTCAATTTTTTTATCTTTAACTAATTCGGCAATTTTTTCTAATAAACGTGCTTTGTTAACCTGATAAGGCAATTCATGAACCACAATACTTTGCTGACCAGTACTGTCATTAGTTTCGATATCAGCACGAGCACGTATATGAACTCGGCCACGCCCAGTACGATAGGCTTCGCTAATTCCACCGGCGCCATTGATCATCGCTGCCGTCGGGAAATCTGGACCAGGCACATATTGCATCAAACCAGCAACATCAATCTCTGGCTCGTCAACCATTGCAAGACAAGCATTCAAAATTTCAGTCAGGTTATGTGGCGGGATATTAGTCGCCATACCAACAGCAATACCACTAGAACCATTAACTAATAAAGCCGGTACTCTGGTTGGTAATACCGCAGGCTCACTTTCAGACTCATCATAGTTCGGAATAAAGTCGACCGTTTCTTTATCTAAATCCGCCAACATTTCATGCGTGATTTTAGCCATGCGAACTTCGGTATAACGCATCGCAGCGGGCGAATCACCATCGACCGAACCGAAGTTACCCTGACCATCAACCAGCATATATCGCATGGAGAATGGTTGCGCCATACGTACCATGGTGTCATACACCGCGGTATCACCATGAGGATGGTATTTACCGATGACATCACCAACAATACGGGCAGATTTTTTGTAAGAACCATTCCAGTTATTACCTAACTCACGCATCGCATATAAAACACGGCGGTGTACTGGTTTCAATCCATCTCGCACATCAGGTAAAGCACGCCCTACAATTACGCTCATCGCATAATCGAGGTAAGACTGCTTCATTTCTTCTTCAATACTTATCGTATCGAGCTCAAAGGCAATATCAGTCATCTATGTCATCATCCAAATAAACATCGGTATGGAACAAAGTTCCAAAGGCATCATCCTATCACCTAAGACGATTTCCTGCACCTTTATACCAAAGGTACTACTAGGGGGTACGTTTTGAAAAATATCCGCTGAAATCATCTTCGACGGTCGCGAGGAGTTCTTCTAGCCCCTCTTTCCAGCCTTTTACCACGTTTGCCGGCGTTGCAACCTCAACATCAACGTCGATTCTCAAGCCTGTTTGAAACAGCACTCGCTCGTGATCTTCATCGGCGGAGCTCAAGAAAAATTGCATTTCAAGTACGGCTTGTGGTGAAAACTGTTTCCGCTGTTCACCATATAATGCTGTCACGGCGGTTTCTAAAATCAGATCGGCATGCTCATCTTGCTTTGTGACTACCTTGCTAAATAAACCACTTTTTTGCAGCCAGCGCCTGAGTTGCTCAGTGAACATTTCTTCTGGCTCCGAGAAAAACTCATGGGGAACTTGTGAGCGAAACTCATTCTCGCCCACTCGAAAAACAAGGGTATTACCACGAAAATGAGAGGTTACAGTGACCGGTTTTAAATACAGGACTCTATTTTCAACAAATTCAGCAGCCACAGCTCCTCGATCTACATCAACAATATAATAGTGTGGTGTATCGTCATCCTCACCTTTACTGCCTAAACCCAAACAACCTGTCAAAAAACTAACGGATACAATCAGAAATAAAAACTGTCTCAAGCGTGTAAACCCCACAAACAAATACTCCAGCATTCAATACAAAAATTAATATGTCACTATAGTCATAGCAAGATCAGCCGATATAATACCACTACAACCAACCAACAATAGATTGTGCAAACTATGGACAAATTAATCAGTAAAATTCGTGACATTCCTGACTTTCCTATTGAAGGAATTGTATTCAAAGATATCACCCCTCTAGTTCAAGATCCGACCAGCTTGCGTTTAGCCATTTCAGAATTGATTAAACCATTCAAAACTAAGAATATTACCGCTGTAGCAGGTATGGAAGCACGTGGATTTATCTTCGGTAGCTTAGCTGCATGGGAACTTGGTGTGGGGTTTATTCCTCTAAGAAAGCCAGGAAAACTACCTTATGACGTGCAAAGCGTCAGTTATGAGCTGGAATACGGTAAAGCGACATTAGAGGCGCATGTCGATGCGATTAATCCCGGCGATCAGATCTTGCTTGTTGATGATGTATTGGCCACTGGCGGTACAGCCAAAGCAAGTTGTGAACTGGTAGAAAAATTAGGTGGCCAGGTTGTTGCATGTGCATTTGTTATAGAATTGGCACTATTAGAAGGACGTAAACAACTCGAGAATTATTCATTACACTCGCTTGTGAAATACTCATGACTAAAATTTTTCATCTACTCTTTATGCTTGTTGCTCCTCTGGCTCATGCTCATGTCTTCCAGTCACCAATGACAAATACACATTGGCAAGTAGTTGAGTCGCCGCTCGAATGTTCATTAAGCCAAGAAATACCAGGCTTCGGCACCGCAACATTTAGTCAGCATACTGCTGATGAATTCACCCTAGTTTTTAATACTAAAACACAGCCTTCCGTGCAAACCAATGTGTCTTTTGAAATTGCCGAAGCTTTATGGCAAAACAGTGAGCAGCGACTGCACCTAATTTCAGTGCCTACAGAAAATAACCAGACCCAATTTTCGATCCAGGGACCAGTTGCTCAACAAGCCTTTACCCATATTCAGGAAGGCCGCGTTCCAGCGATCCGTTACCGCTCACAAAATATCACCGATGACATAAGTGTCTTACTCTCAACTGTTCACTTAGGGGACTCACTTACCGCATTTCAACAATGTGTAAACAATTTACATCCCTATACCTTCAACGATGTTCACCGGTTAACTATCCCTTTTGAGCGAGAAAAATCAGATTTATCTTTTGATGCTGAAGACGCATTAGAGCGTTTGGCTGATTACATAAAGATAGATGACAAAATCAAACGCGTTATGATCTCGGGCCATACCGATAATCATGGTTATCGCCGTATCAATGAACCCTTAGCAGAAGCGCGTGCCATTGCCGTAAAAAACTATTTAGTTCAACAATGTGATGTACCGGAACAACTCATAACCACGTCATATCATCTAGAACGTAGACCAGTTGCTACCAATAGAACACTTAGCGGTCGTGCTCTCAACCGCCGTGCTGAAATAGAACTCATCAGAAGATAGTTAAACCTTTTCGCGGCATAAATAGCCTGTTACAGTTCCACTTCGACATTTTTACAGTCTTAAGGAACTTACATGCACCAGGAAACAGTTATAGCGCTATCTGCAATTGGTATTATCGCTATTTGTTGTCAATGGTTTGCCTGGTGGATAAAGTTACCGGCTATCGTTTTTCTGCTCATCGCGGGCATCGTATTAGGCCCACTCACCGGTTGGTTAAATCCTGAACACCTGTTTGGTCATTTATTATTCCCAATGGTCTCTCTATCGGTTGCTATTATCTTATTTGAAGGTAGCCTGACCCTTAAGTTTGAAGAAATTCGCGGGCTACAAAAAGTAGTGCGCAATATGCTTACTATTGGCGTGGCTACAACTTGGGCTGCGATCACTGTTGGTACCCACTATATTATCGGTTTTGCTTGGGATTTATCTTTACTATTCGGTGCGCTTATGGTCGTCACCGGACCCACCGTGATTGTGCCTATGTTAAGAACCGTTCGTCCTAACGCCACAATTTCCAACATCTTACGCTGGGAAGGCATCGTTATTGATCCTTTAGGTGCCATCTTGGCCGTATTGGTCTTTGAAGTCATTGTGTCTGTGCAGCTTCAAGGTCATGCATCTTTTGGCCATACCCTCTACATGTTCGGCAAAACCATCTTTATCGGTACCGCTATCGGCGCCATAGTCGGTTACCTTTTCGGTCTGGTATTACGCAAACACCTCCTACCTGAATACTTGCACAATGTTGCCACCTTAACGCTCGTCTTTGCCAGCTTCGCCTTGGCTAATCAACTATCAGAAGAGTCCGGCTTACTGACTGTCACCGTAATGGGCATATGGCTAGCCAATATGAAAAACGTACCCGTAGAAGACATTCTCGACTTTAAAGAAAGTTTAAGTATTTTATTAATTTCTGGCCTATTTATCTTGTTGGCTGCACGCTTAGATTTCTCTCAATTTGCAGCCTTAGGTTGGGGAGCCGTCATCTTATTTTTGTTCATTCAACTGTTTGCTCGCCCTATTAAGGTCATCATCTCTACTTATAATTCCGGTCTGACATGGCAAGAAAAGTTTATGGTTAGCTGGATAGGCCCTCGTGGTATTGTGGCTGCAGCAGTGACAGCTCTCTTTGCTTTGCGTCTACAAGACATCGGCGTAGAAAATGCCGAACTCTTAGTTCCCCTCGCCTTCACCATCATCATTGGCACCGTTTTCTTACAAGGCTCTACTGCACGGTTTTTTGCTACCCACCTAGGCGTAGCTAACCCCGATGACAACGGCTATTTAATTATTGGTGCCAATCCCGTTGCACGAATGCTGGCCCGTGCTTTAAATGAAAATGGCTTTAATACCCTAGTTACTGATGGCAGCTGGCCCAATATAAAATCGGCACGCATGGAAGGCTTAGATACCTACTATGGCAATGCCGTATCAGAACATGCGGATAGACACCTAGACCTCATAGGATTAGGCCAAGTATTGACCTTAACCCCACAAAAAGAACTCAATGCACTAGCCGGTGCACGGTATCGTTCTGAATTTGGCAGTAACAATGTTTATTTCTTATCAACAGAAGTAGAAAAAGACAACGATGGCGAAGAACAAATATCACGAACCGCCGTGAGTCACGATTACCACGTACTATTTACTAACGAAGTGACCTATTCCAAACTCGCTAGCCTGATCAGCCAAAATGCCAAAATAAAACAAACCAACCTCAGTGACAGTTTTAGTTACCAAGACTACCAAGAGCAATATGGCAAACGAGCAATACCATTATTTGCTGTTAATGCCAAACGACAGTTACGTTTTTTCACTCGTGAAGAAGACTTCGTTCCGGATGCAGCTTGGATCATCACCTCACTTATTCAAGAAGAACCAGAACAAAACAGTGAATGAGCTCACCAACTCGTCACCAATGAAAATACTACCACAGCTGTTTTTATCATTCGTTGTGCTGGAATTAGTGCTAGTTATTAGTTTACTGTTCTTCTTTACCTGGGTTGAAACATCCCTCTGTACCTTTGAGTCATTTGCCTCAGGACATTGTTATGCAAATTGGTTTCCGGTGTTTGAAGAAGGATTTTATCTAGTTGCACTGGGGCTGATTTTTATCTCACCCATGTGGCTTATCAACACTTATATCCATGCTAATCAGGCCAGCTATTATCGCTACTACCTGTATCTAAGTTATGTCTTGCTACTACTACTAACATGGTGGGCTGAATGGACGTTTATATGGCAGACTTTACTCATTATGCTTGCACTAAAAGCCACACAGCATAGTGTGTTAAAGAAAGCTATGCGAAGATATTAATAAATCGTTGCTCAAGCTGTGGCCCATTAATCACGGAACCACAAGTTGTCAAAGGCCTTGGCCTAACACAAAATCAATAAAGCATAGAACCTAGCAGTCCCAGCTTTATTTATTGTTGATTAGCGTCGTAACAGTCCTTCATTATCGTCATTTTCCAGCTCTTCGTATAACATCACTTGATCTCTGCCGGCATTTTTTGCTTTATATAAGGCGGTATCAGCTAATTTAACTATCTGAGAAGCATGCTCAAAATCGTCAGATAGATAAGAGACACCAAAGGATGACGTTACGCTCGGCAAGAGCTTATTGTCATAGAAGATTTCAAACTCACGTACCTTATTACACATCTTATTCGCTCTTTCCAATACAAGCTCTTGTGATGCTGCAGGCATAATAATGATAAATTCTTCACCGCCAAAACGACAAATAATGTCACTTTCTCGGAAAGACTTAGTCAACAGTTTTGCAAATTCAACTAAAACGAGATCACCAGCATCATGTCCGTAGGTATCATTAAATTTTTTGAAATGGTCAATATCAGACATGATCACGCCAAGCCCACCGCCAGAACGAGCAGATTTTGATATTTCCATTTGTAGGCATTCTTCCATGTACCTACGATTAAAGAGTGAGGTAAGTGGGTCACGAATCGATTGATGTTTAAGTGCTTCACGTAGGTTCAAGCTGACTAGCGATAATGCAAGGTTATCAGCAGCGATTTTCATTAGCCTCTGACGGGAGTCGAAATAACGTTGTTTTTCTTCAGTTGTTTCAAATGTTATTGACCCACAACAATATTCCATATGCAGCATACCCAACATCTCACCTTGGGCGATGATTGGTACACAGGTATAGCTACCAATCTCATCATGTACATGATTACAACTCAGTCTATTTTCCATATCCAAGGCAATATGTTCTTTGCCTTGTCGTAATGCCCAACAGTCATCAGGCGCAATAACTTCCGAACTTTTAAGCGGCTTATTTCCCCATGAAGTCATCGCTTCAACTAAGGTTTTACTTTCATCAAATAAATACAAACTACCACACCAGTTCGGAAAGATTTGATCAGCATAATGGGAAATAACGGGGTAGGTTTCAGGCAGAGTACGACAAACTTGAAGATAAGAGTTCAATTGATTGATTAAACTCATCTCATGGTTATATTGCATGAGTTCCTGATGAGACTTTAGTAAATCATCTTCTGATGTTTTTCGATCACTAATATCAGTGGATGAACCAATGAAACCTGAAAATTTACCGTGACGGTCAATATAGGGTTCACCACGATCAAGAATATAGCGATATTCACCATCACGCCGTTTAAGGCGGTACTCCATATCAAAGGCTTTATGGGTTTGAAATGCATCACTGAAAATGTCTATGCACATCTGTTGGTCGTCAGGATGTAAAGCATTAAACCAGGCTGTGCCGCCTTGTTGCTCTACATTTTCACGACCAATAAAGTTTTTATAGATGCTGTTTGAAAATATATTTTCGCCGGTACTATTGGTCAACCAGAGCATGACGGGCGCGTCTTCGGCTAAAGTTCGAAAATCTATTTGCTCAGTATCAATCTCTACCGGAGTAATGTTATCTTTCTCTGCTTTTTTAGCCATACTAGTCTTCTCTGTTCCAAAAGTTCATATCGTAACTTCCATGTGATTTTAAGATTGTAATTGTCAGCTGGGCCAGGCCATGGCACGGTTTCATTTAGAATTAAAAACGACGACAGAATCAGAGACTAGCATAAGTGAAAAGCTTTATCAATGAGGAAGAAACCCGTCATAAAAGTAACAAAATTAACGCCTTACACTGCTCTGTTGAAACTCATCATCAATGACATGGCAAGAAATAGTAAATGTGCTATTAGAATAGCTCTATAGCATTTTCATTAGCGGCTGCTTCTGTGACTTTTGTTGTTGTTTCTGACCGAATGTCACCACGACGATATGAAGTTCAATCGTCTTTACTATATCCATGACTTTCTAGCTTATCGCATAACGTCTGATAAAGTTTTAATACATCATCGGGCGTCACCGCTTGGATATTAGCATCTCGTAAAGCAACCGCATTAAGTTCAGCCATTGCTTCAACAGACTATTCCGCTTCTTTACCTGCAGTAACTTGGTTTTCCGTAGATTGATCGACTTGCTGAACGACAGCATCTATACGTTCAATAATATCGTGATATGTTATCCAGTTGGGCATGAAAGTTGTCTGTTTTTCTACGGTTTCTTCAGTTCGACTGATACTGACTCCCATAGCCTCAACAACTCGCGTGATCCCAGATTGCAATTCACGGATCATTTGATCAACTTCACTCGCTGAATTTCGAGTACGCTCTGCAAGTGTACGTACCTCATCGGCAAATACAGCAAAACCACATCCATACTCGCCCGCTCTCGCAACTTCAATTGCTGCGTTCAACGCTAGTAGATTAGTTTGCTCAGCAATACCTTGAATTACTTCTTGAGTGTATCGGCAAGAAAAAAATATATTTAATTTTAAAATTGCTCAAAAAATATGTTTTTTTATATAGAAAAAGCCCGTTTTGTAAATGGGCTACTTCTGCCAGCAGTTTATGAGCTGCTTTGTGGCTGTTCGATAATCTACCGCTTTTGTAATCGCCGAAATCATTGCCACTGACCCCACACCAGTTTGTTTCAATACTTCTGCTCGTTGCTGATCGATACCACCTATCGCAACCAGAGGATATTTATCACCTAACAGTTGAGTCCATAGCTTCACTCGTTCAATTCCTTGTGGTGTAAACGGCATTTGTTTACTGGTAGTTTCAAACACCGGACCTAAGGCAATGTAACTCGGGTTTACAGCTAAGGCTCGAGATAACTCCCAATAGGAGTGTGTTGATATACCTAAGCGTAAACCAGCTTGTTCAATTTCAATCAGGTTTGCATCGTGTAAATCTTCTTGGCCTAAATGAACACCATAGGCCTTCTCATCAATCGCTGTTTGCCAATAGTCATTAACAAAAAAGGCGATAGATTCATCACACAGCGACACCGCTCTTTTTATCTCTTGCTGCCTGACTACAGCAGATACATCTTTGATACGAAGTTGAATCGTTTTGATATTTTCATGGATTAATTTATCAATCCACTCACTGCTATCAACAACAGGATAAATACCTAAACGGTTCGGACAAGCTGGAAAATTAAACTGTTTGCCAATCAATTTAGGGTCATAACAAAGCTTGGGTAAATCTTCTAGTTGCAACGCTGCCATGCTGTGTTTAAACACGCTATAACAACCTAGTTCATCAGCTTGTCTTATGCCCTGATTTAAATAAGCTTTAGCAAGAACAATTGCATCACGACTATCTTGGCCATGCGCTAACTGACTAGCAATGCTGGACGCTAAAACGCACCCCGTTCCGCGCACATCTTTGTTTAGTTTTTCTTGATAACAATAAAATGCATTGTCACCGTCATTAAAATAATCTGATGCCCACTTAGAGTCAGCATGACCACCTTTAACTAAACAGGCGGCTAGACCTTTTGACAGTAACTGTATTGTTGAGTGTTCAATCTGATCAACATCCTCTGATTGAGTTAGTGTTGCTAGCTCAGGTAGATTGGGTGTTAATAAGGTGGTTTTTCCCAATAAATCTTGCAAAATAAATTGCTGTACGTCTTCAGCTACTGCTATACCACCCGAAGTGCTGGCTAACACCGGGTCTAATACGATAGGCACATCATGTTGATCAATAATGTTACTTATACAGCGGGCAATAGTGATGTTTGGTATCAAACCTATCTTAATTGCTGCAATATCAAAATCGGCGATACAGGCTTGATATTGGCCCATAAATTCAGCTTCAGTCAATGCGCCGGTATGCGTTAATCCTTGACTAGTTTGCTCTGTTAAACAAGTTACAAGGGGGACGGCATGACAATCATGTGTCGACACAGTCTGAACATCTGCCGAAATTCCTGCACAACCTTGAGGATCTAAACCTCCAATCAATAAAACTGCTGGTTTAGCCATGTTGTTGCCAGATCGGCTGCTCCAATGTTGGGGTACTAGGTTTTGCGTGTTGACGTTCTGGCATCACACCCGCCTCATAAGCTAAACGTCCAGCATTTATTGCTTGTGAAAAAGCCGTCGCCATTTGAGCAGGTTCTAATGCTTCAGCTACCGCGGTATTTAATAAAATACCGTCATACCCTAATTCCATAGCTTGCACCGCATCAGAAGGTTTACCAATGCCTGCATCAACCAATAAGGTCATTTCTGGGAGGCGCTCACGTAAAATTTGCAGCGCATAGGGGTTGATTAAGCCCTTACCTGTTCCAATGGGTGCGCCCCAAGGCATTAATACTTCACAACCTAAGTCAGCGAGTTTTTGGCAAAGTACCAAATCATCGGTGCAATAGGGAAAGACCTTAAACCCTTCGGCAATCAAAGTTTTGGTGGCTTCAAGCAAAGCAAAGGGATCGGGTTGTAGATTATAGCTATCACCCAGAACTTCTAATTTCACCCAATCTGTTTGAAAAAGCTCTCGTGCCAAACGTGCAGTTTTCACCGCTTCTTTCGCGCTGTAACAACCAGCAGTGTTCGGTAATAAATGACAATCTAATGATTGTATTAATTGCCAAAATTGGTCGCCACTATTTGATTTTGTCGGAGTTTGACGGCGCAAGGACAAGGTAATCACTTGTGAGCCAGATGCCTTAATGGCATCCATCATCACTTGTGGTGACGAATATAAGGCGGTGCCAATAAATAAGCGACTTTGTAAGGTTTGGTCGTAGACCTGCCATGTTGAAGCTTGTTGCATCTTAACCTCCAGTGATCGGTGACATGATCTCAAGTGCATCACCGGCTGAAATCACAGCACTGCCATATTCTGATTTCGGCACAATTTCATCATTAATCACCACAACAAATCGTCCCTCGATAATTTCTTGTTGTTGCAAGAATTGCGATATGTTTATGCCTGACTCAACGGCAAGCTCATCGCCGTTAAAGTTAATGGTCGTATTTACATTAGATGTCATAATATTCTCCAAACGATACTTGTTCAGTTTGGTCATTCAATATATTTAAAAAATCAGTAATAATCGCTGGACCAAATAAATAGCCATGGCGATAAAAGCCATTGAGGTGGAAGCCCCAACTGCTGCGTTTAATTGTTGGCATATTATTACTCAATCCGGGTCTACAATGAGATGACATTTCCAGTATGCGAGCCTCAGCAAAACCTTTATGTAAACTATATAAAGCAGACATTAACTCCAAGCCTGATCGCACACTCACCGGTGAACGATCATCACTTTCCACTACCGTGGCACCCAAGACATATTCATTATTCGGTCGTGGTGCTAAGTAAAGCGGATATCGTGGATGCATCAACCGTATACAGTGATTAAATGATACTTCGGGCGCATGTACTCGAATCACTTCCCCGCGGACACTGCGTAAATCAGCCAAGTCTGGACGTGCACCATTGCCGCGACAATCAATCACCGCATCGTAACCATCACTGCTTTTATCAAAATTCTCCAGTGTCAGCTGCGCAATACTTTGTTCCGTCAGGTGTTCAACCGGCTCACATTGTTGCCAATCACAGGAGTCACTTAATACATTTCCTAGACTTTGGAATAATTGACGATTATCTAAACAAGCTTCGTGTTCAAACAACATTGCTTGATCAAAGTTTTCAGCCAGCTCACTTTCCCGCTCGGTCAATTGTTGTTGATCGAGTTGCTCAAACGCACCTTTATCCAATACATGGTTAGCTCGGCGTTGGTAACGATCTAATTCTGCCTTATCACCAGCATGTGCCACCACTAAGGTGCCATGATTTTGATAAAAGATTTGTTCAGGCAATTCTTTCAACCACTGCGGCCACAATTTCAGCGATTGCATGCCAATATCTCTAACCTTGGCTTCGGCAGTCACCGCTTCCGTGACCGGCGCAATCATCGCCGCAGCAACATAACCCGCACTATCAGTGCCCTGCTTATCATCACTCGACAAGATATCAACGGCATGACCCGCTTGAATTAAACGCCAAGATAGCAGCCTGCCAATCAGGCCACTACCTATTACCAAATACTGTTTCATAGCAAAGCGTAAACGTTACACGTTGTTATAAATTTTGCTGCCACCGGCTTTAAATTCTTCTGACTTTTCAGCAAAGGCTTCTCTCACATCATGAGAAATCTTCATCGAACAGAATTTTGGCCCACACATTGAACAGAAATGCGCTACTTTTGCCGCAGGTTTTGGCAAGGTTTCATCATGATATTTACGTGCAGTATCCGGATCCAAACCAAGGTTAAATTGATCTTCCCAACGGAATTCAAACCGTGCTTTAGAAATCGCATTATCACGAATATCAGCACCTGGATGCTCTTTCGCTAAATCAGCAGCATGGGCGGCTAATTTATAGGTAATGATACCGACTTTAACATCGTCTTTATTCGGCAAGCCCAAATGCTCTTTGGGTGTGACGTAACACAGCATGGCCGTACCAAACCAACCAATCATCGCCGCACCAATACCAGATGTAATATGGTCATAACCTGGTGCAATATCCGTAACCAATGGGCCTAAGGTATAGAACGGTGCTTCATGACAATGCTTAAGTTGCATCTCCATATTTTCTTTGATTTTGTGCATACCAACATGACCCGGTCCTTCAATCATCACTTGCACATCATGTTTCCAAGCAATGTGAGTTAGTTCACCTAGGGTAATTAACTCGGCAAATTGAGCTTCGTCATTGGCATCGGCTTGTGAACCTGGACGTAAACCATCACCTAATGAGAATGACACATCATAAGCTTTCATGATTTCACAGATTTCTTCAAAGTGTGTGTACAAAAAACTTTCTTGATGATGGGCTAAACACCATGCAGCCATGATAGAACCACCACGAGAAACAATACCTGTCGTACGGTTAACCGTTAATGGAATATGAGCCAAACGCACACCCGCATGAATGGTGAAATAATCTACGCCCTGCTCAGCTTGTTCGATCAAGGTGTCACGGTATACTTCCCATGTTAGGTTTTCTGGGATGCCATCTACTTTTTCTAAAGCTTGATATAACGGTACCGTACCGATAGGTACGGGTGAGTTTCGGATGATCCACTCACGTGTTTGGTGAATATTTTTACCGGTCGATAAATCCATAACATTATCGGCACCCCAACGAATACCCCAAACCATTTTCTCAACTTCTTCTTCGATTGAAGATGTGGTTGCTGAGTTACCAATATTGGCATTAATTTTCACCAAGAAATTACGACCAATGATCATTGGTTCAACTTCTGGGTGATTGATGTTGGCTGGAATGATGGCACGACCTTCTGCCACTTCCTTACGTACAAACTCAGGGGTGATTCGAGTCGTGAATTCTGAGGGTAAACTGCCTTCTTTATCTGCTTCTGCACGACCGATATTTTCACGAATGGCAATATATTCCATTTCTGGTGTGATGATATCTTGGCGAGCATAATGCATTTGACTGACATTTTTACCTGCTTGGGCACGACGTGGACGACGATTATGTTCGAACAAAGGAATGTCCATCATCGACGCTTCTTGTTCACGGGTAAACTCAGAGCTGTATTCTGTTAATTCTTCTGTATCAGCACGTGTATCAATCCACGGTTGACGAATGGCAGGCAAACCTTTTTCTACGTCAATTGTTGCCTTTGGATCGGTATAAATACCAGAGGTGTCATAAACATATACCGGCGCATTTGGCTCACCCGCTAACTTTGGATCTTTGTTTGGCGTTTCGGTTAATGAAATTTTACGAAATGGAACGCGAATATCGTCTTGGCTACCTACGACATAACATTTTTCTGAACCAGCTAATGGCTCGGTTGTAATGCCAGTACGATCTGTAATATCGATAACATTGTTATTTTGCTCAGACACAGAGATTCCCCTAATTTGATGAACGGCGACGGGGAGAGATGAAAAGTTGCGCTAATGCGAACAAGGTGTTGAGTAATAATTTGTCTTAGGTTTAAGACTTGATTTTAATACTCTCTTGTTTCCTACGAAGGTGCTAGCCTCTTCAGGTTCAACGGGTTTCATCTCAGCCAAGCTAATGGCACCCCGACAAGTGGATAAAATGATAATGTAAAACACTATTTTTGTATATCAACTGTTTAAATTTCTGGCAGAATACACGGCAGATAATTTCGCAAACATTGATATACATCGCATCTTAGTCACAGAGCATAAAATGAAACACCGCCCATCAAAACTCGACCAATTGGATATTGCGCTCTTTCGCGAGGATGTCGGTGATATTGAACAAATCCCACAAGAGAAAATAATCCCCGCTACTAAACGACCTCAACCTATTCCACGTTTCCGAAAACAGCGCTTAGATCAAGAGTTCAATGATGTGTTCTCAGAAGATTATGAAGCAAAAGCCGTGGGTAGTGAAGAAAGTTTGGCTTTCAAACGGAGTGGCATTCAAGAACGCTTATTTTCTCGCTTGCGCAGTGGCCGCATGCATATCGAAGCAGAGCTTGATCTCCATGGCATGACCATTCCTCTAGCTCATGAGGCTTTGGCAAAATTTATTCACGACTGTAAACATTATGAAATTCGCTGCACTCGAATTATTCATGGTAAAGGCTGGGGCTCAAAACACCATAAACCTGTATTAAAAACTAAACTTAATAGCTGGTTGCAACAAACGGATGATGTGCTCGCCTTTTGCTCGGCACCAATTGAGGATGGTGGTACGGGGGCTGTTTATGTTTTATTACGGCGACCAGCAAAATAACGTCTAGCAACATTGTCTTAACGAAATAAAAAAGCCGCGTTCAATTGAACACGGCTTTTTTGTATTGCTGTCATAACTGGGTAACTTTAACCCACCCACTTTCTCGCATTGTGGAACAAACGTAACCAAGGGCCGTCTTTACCCCAATCATCTGGGTGCCACGAGTGTTGTACTGTACGCGTCACACGCTCTGGATGAGGCATCATAATCGTTACCCGCCCATCGATGGTCGTTAATGCGGTAATACCGTCCACTGAACCATTTGGGTTTTGTGGATATTGTTCAGTCGCTTTACCGTAGTGATCCACATAACGCATTGCAACTAAGGCGTCTTGTTGTGAGCCCGTGTCAGTAAAGTCCACTCTACCTTCACCATGTGACACTGCAATTGGCATGACCGAACCCGCCATATCTTGTAATAACACTGAGGGCGAATCAACAATCTCAACTAATGAAAATCGTGCTTCAAATTGTTCTGAAACATTACGTTCAAATCGCGGCCAATGATCACTGCCCGGAATCAATTCTTTCAACTGAGATAACATCTGACAGCCGTTACACACACCTAATGAAAAGGTATCTTCGCGTTTAAAGAAAGCAGAAAATTGGGCTCGCGCTTTGTCATTGTGCAAGATAGTACTTGCCCAACCACGACCCGCACCTAAAACATCACCATAGGAGAAACCACCACAAGCAACCAAGCCTTTAAAGTCCGCTAAATCAACACGGCCTTCAAGTACATCACTCATGTGCACATCGACAGCAGTAAAACCAGCATGATCAAACGAGGCCGCCATTTCTATCTGACCATTAACACCCTGCTCTCTCAAGATAGCTACTTTGGGTCTGACACCACTGACTATTAACGAAGCGGCTACATGTTCAGCAGGGTCATAACTCAAGTTTGCATGCAAACCAGGATCTTGCTCATCTAATAAAGCATCAAACTCTTGCTGTGCACAATCTGGATTATCACGTAATGCTTGCATGCGATAGCTCGTTTCTGCCCAGAAACGTTGCAAGGTGATACGGGATTGATTAATCACTTGTTCGCCATTTACATTAATGGTGATCTGCTGATCATCTCGCAAACTACCAATAACGTGACTATGGTGTGACAAGTCTTGCTCACGCAAGATGGCTAATACATCTTCCACATCACAATGACGAACTTGGATTACCGCACCTAGTTCTTCATTAAACAACACTGGTAATGTTTCACCTAAGCCGCTGAGGTTAATATCCAAACCGGTATGACCGGCAAAAGCCATTTCACATAATGTTGTAACCAAACCACCATCACTACGATCGTGATAGGCCAACAATAGTTCGTCCTGATTCAGTTGTTGAATCGCAGCAAAAAATTGTTTTAATGCTTCGGGATTATCAAGGTCGGGACCATGATGTCCCACTTGTTTGTAAACTTGTGCTAATGCCGATGCGGCTAAACGATTATGGCTCTTACCTAAATCGATATAAATCAGATCCGTATCATCTTGATCGGTGCGAAGTTCAGGTGTGCATGTTTTAGCCGCATCCGTGACTGGTGCAAAGGCAGTAATAATCAAAGACAACGGTGAGGTCACTGATTTATGTTCTTCACGATCTTGCCACACTGTTTTCATTGACAAGGAATCTTTACCAACCGGAATAGCAATGCCCAAGGCAGGACAGAGTTCCATACCCACTGTATGGACGGTGTCATATAACAAGGCATCTTCGCCGGTATGACCACAGGCAGCCATCCAGTTTGCCGATAACTTGATATCACCTAATTTCGCAATCGTCGCTGCAGCAATATTAGTGATTGCTTCACCGATAGCCATACGACCTGATGCCGGCGCGTCAATCAATGCTAACGGTGCACGTTCACCCATCGACATCGCTTCACCTTGAAAACCATGGTGATCGGCTAAGGTTACCGCACAATCCGCTACCGGCACTTGCCAAGGTCCAACCATTTGGTCCCGAGCAACTAAACCAGTCACGCTTCGATCACCAATGGTGATCAAGA
This sequence comes from Methylophaga sp. 42_25_T18, assembly GCA_002163085.1. Lineage (GTDB taxonomy): Bacteria > Pseudomonadota > Gammaproteobacteria > Nitrosococcales > Methylophagaceae > 41-12-T18. Next base: position 114,622 of record MAAJ01000011.1, read on the forward strand.
AGTTTTTGCTCGCAACCGTCGGTAGTTTTAATACTCGCTCTAATGCATCTTCAGCCGTAATACCGGTTAAATCTAATTCTGGTTTGCTAAATGTTTGATGTTTAACATCACGTAACATTTTTGGCGGCTTGCCCAATAACAACGACAATGGCATATCTACCGGCGAATTATCATTATCAGCATCACCCACTAATAAATGTCGCTCTGCAGTCGTTTCGCCCACAATTGCCCAAGGGCATCGCTCGCGCTCACAAATCGCCTGAAATTCTTCAACGCGATCGGGGTTAATACCCATTACATAACGTTCTTGAGATTCGTTACACCAAATTTCCATCGGTGACATGCTCGATTCATCATTTGGAACGACACGTAATTCAAAGCGGCCACCACGACCACTGTCATTCACTAATTCAGGAAAGGCATTCGATAAACCACCCGCGCCCACATCATGGATCGCAATAATCGGATTTTGGTCATCTAAAGCCACACAGCGATCTATGACTTCCTGACAACGGCGTTCCATTTCAGGATTACCGCGTTGTACTGAAGCAAAGTCTAAACCTTCTTCACTGGTGCCTGATGTGACTGAAGAAGCAGCACTGCCTCCCAAACCAATCAACATGGCAGGTCCACCTAATACAATTAGCTGTACACCCGGATCAAATATATTCTTCTTAACGTGCTGTGGTCGAATACTACCCATACCACCAGCAACCATAATAGGTTTGTGATAACCACGTACTTCAAAACCATCGGCCGATGGCACTAATGCTTCATAAGTACGGAAATAACCACATAAATTAGGGCGACCAAATTCATTATTAAATGCCGCGCCGCCTAATGGGCCATCAAGCATAATTTCCTGTGCGGAGGCCATACGTGCTGGTTTGCCATAATCTGATTCCCACGGTTGTTCAAAACCCGGAATATTCAGGTTTGAAACAGAAAAGCCGGTAAGGCCCGCTTTTGGTTTAGAACCACGACCCGTCGCGCCTTCATCACGAATCTCACCACCCGCACCGGTTGCCGCACCGGGGAAAGGTGAAATTGCGGTTGGATGATTATGAGTTTCAACCTTCATCAAGATATGTTGAGCTTCGCCTTCATAACTATATTGATTAGTCGCCATATCAACATGAAAACGCTGACTGTTCGGACCTTCAATCACTGATGAGTTGTCACTATAAGCTGTGACCACACCTTCAGGATTCAAGGCGTGAGTATTTCGAATCATATTAAACAGGGTAATAGGCTGTTCTTTACCGTCAATGATCCAATCAGCACTAAAGATTTTATGACGACAATGCTCAGAGTTTGCTTGAGCAAACATCATCAATTCGATGTCATTAGGGTTACGACCTAAGGCGGTGAAGTTATCAACCAAATAGTCAATTTCATCTTCTGCTAAAGCCAAACCCATTGTTTTATTCGCTTCAACCAACGCTGCTCGGCCACCGTTTAAGATATCAACGGACAACAAGGGACGTGATTGACCATGTATAAATAAACGGTCAGCTTCATCTTCAGAATCGAATACCACTTCGATCATGCGATCATGCAACAAGGAAGTTACCGCTTTACGCTGTTCAGCCGTCAAACCTTCCTTCGTTTTTACAAAGAACGCAATGCCGCGTTCAATACGCAAAACATTATTCACACCACTGTTATGCGCAATATCGGTAGACTTACTTGACCACGGAGAGATCGTACCCGGACGTGGTGTTACCAAGAAAAATGATTCATCTTCAGCCGCTTCACTATCACGCAGTTCAGCTTCAAGCAGAGTTTGAACAACCTTTTGATCAGCCGCAGATAATTCGCCTTCTCCTTCAATTTCAATGAAGTAGCGATATTCACTCCGAATTTCTAACACAGTGTTAAGTTGTGCTTGAACAGAAGTAAGTAATTTGTCTAAACGGAAAGCCGAGTGTGCCGAACGGCCAATCATTTGCAGCATGCTGATCCTAAATAACAAAAGTAAAGGAGTTAATGATACTTTATGTGTCACTCTCAGCCCAAATTATTTACGACTATTTGTATATGAACAAAACCCAACAAAAGCACTGCCGACCCAGCGTATTCCGTCACCTTGGTGTCATGACTTACGACACACTGTTATTAATCTCCGTATTACTCGTCGCCACCTTCGTTGCGGTCGCGGGTAATGGTGGTGAAGCTATCAACAATAACAACCCCTTTTTTATGTTGTACCTGTTAGTTGTCAGTGGTTTCTTTTATGGCTGGTTCTGGACTCACGGAGGTCAAACCTTAGGCATGCGCGCCTGGAAGGTACATCTCGTCGGTCAGCAGCACCATGACATCACTTGGAAACAAGCCATTATCCGTTTTGTCGTTGCTATTCTTGCTTGGACTCCAGTAGGTATGGGGTATTGGTGGCAATGGTTAGGTAAAGATAAACAAAGCTGGTTGGACACTTTTTCAGGGACGCGGTTGCATTATGATAAGCAAGCTAAAAATAAATCTTTGTCACCATTATCGTAGTAATTTATGAACAAATAATCTATTGTGGAATTCCATTGTAATAGAATATTTTATTCAAAGGCCGTAGTGGGCTGATAGTTCCTTGTTTGCAGTTTATTATCGAACTACTAGGAATTATTTTCCTTCTATGTATAAGAATTACAGGGAATTTTTCTTCTTGTTAATAACGCGTTATATTATTAAAGGCTTATGGAAATAGGAGCATCAGATAAAACGCTAGAAAGGGTAATGGCTTATGTCATCAAACCTCTAGTGTTTTATGTTTCAGCTGGTATGTGCTGGGTTTGGCTCGAAAGCGTCGAGGAATTTGGGTTTCCAAACTCAATCTTTTTGGCCTGCATAGTGGTTCTCGCGATTCACTGGAGTTTTGCCGCTCCTGTTTACCAAACACGGTTTAGATATAGGGTCCTCGTGTATTTCATCCCTATATTTCTTGGCCTTTGCGGGCTGGTAACTTGGTATGTTAAGTACCAAATATAACAAGCTAATGTTGTACGTTACGGGCTTCCAGTTCTACACCGGACAAAAACCGCTTCGCGCTTTTTGCCGCAAATTAGGACGTTAGGATTCACGTCAAAATAAAACCGGCCTTCTCATTACAGCTCAACCAATACGCTTTAAACCAATCATTTTATTATCATTATCAAAGCTGATTTTGAACACACCATTCACCCCATGTTGATCAATAAAGGGACGAATATGTTCAGCTGGAAACTGTAGTCGTTGACCATTTTCTGCTCTGACAACTACGCTCGTAGCCGAGCCTTGATAATATCGCATCGCCTCATCTCTCGATAATTGCAATCTAAAGCGTAAAGTTGTTGCCATTTTGTTCTAGCTCGCTTAAAACTTGTTTTAACTGAATTATCACCGCTTCGTACTCTTCTTCACTGTAGGGCACAGCATCGCCTTTCCCCCATACCGGATCGGGCCATGTTGCATCACCTATATACCTTGCCACATGATGAATATGTAGTTGTGAAACCACATTGCCTAAGGCAGCTACATTCATTTTATCGGCAGAGACAAGTTCAGCCATTTTTTGGGCAACCGTATTGGACTCTAGCGTTAACTGTTGTTGCTCTTGTTCAGTGAGCTGATAAATCTCGGTTAAGCCTGTTTTACGTGGTACCAGAATCACCCAAGGGTAACGAGCATCGTTCATCAATAGGGCATCACATAAGGGGAAGGCCATAATGAAATGGGTGTCGTTGTCTAATCGTGGATCTAACTTAAACATAAATGGTTATTCCGCCAAGTATTTAGTGACAACTTCGTACACATCTGGTGATAAGCCATCTTCGGCAGCGATAGTCTTTAATGCTTGTTTCATTAGATTTTGTCGTTCTTCGTCATATTGTCGCCAAGAATTAAACGCACCTAGCTGTCTTGAAGCCACTTGTGGGTTGAGTTTGTCTAAGACCAAAATTTGTTCCGCCAGGAATTGATAACCTGAACCGTCTTTAGCGTGGAAGTTAATCGGGTTATTACGACAGAACTGGCCAATTACAGAACGTACATTGTTTGGATTCGTCATGCTAAAAGCAGGATGTTTCATCAAGCCTTTAACTCGTATCAAGGTATCAGTTTGTTTCGATAAGGCCTGCACGGTTAACCATTTATCGACAACTTGACGATCATGTTGCCATTGTTCATAAAAGGCACGTAATGCATGCTCGCTTTCTGGCCCTTGTTGATCTGCCATTAATGACAAACCCGTTAAGGTATCTGTCATATTATCTGCTTGTTTCATTTGCTTTAAACAACGCTGTATTTGCATCGGGTCAGCTGTTGCCATCAAGTAAGCCAGACACACATTCTTCAGGCTGCGTTTTGCCATAGCCTCAGAGGTAAACTCATATTTAGCATTGTCATTAAAACGCTGGTAGATCTCTGAAAACTCTTGTTTTAACTGTACCGCCAAGGTCTTTTTCAAGAACTCACGTGCAGTATGGATGGCATCAACATCCGCTGGTTTTGATTGTGCTGCCAAGTAGTTTTCAGTCGGAATAGCCAACATCTTAGCCACTAAGGCAGGATCATTCTCTGCCTCTGCCTCTGCCAAGACAGTACTGATCTGTTCGAGCAATATGGTTGGCACCATTAAAGCACCATTGGCTTGAGCAGCCTTCACAAGATCAAGTAAAACATTGATAAACAGTTGTTGGCCGGCATCCCATCGGTTGAAACTATCAACATCATTGGCCATTAAAAAAGCCAATATTTGATTTGTGCGGACAGTGTTCAATTTAACTGGTGCCGAGAAGCCTCTCAATAATGATGGTACGGGTTCGGTAGTGACATTGATGAAGGTAAAGGTCTGCTCTACTTCAGTTAACGACAATATTCTGGTTTCTGCATCAGATGCCGTTGCTTCCCCTTCTAGCTGTAATGCAAGGGATTGCCCTTGTTTATCTAATAAGCCGATGGCAACAGGAATATGAAACTCTAATTTGTCTGTTTGGCCAGGTGTATCTGGACAGGATTGCTTCAAGGTTAAGGAATAGGTATGTTTGACGACATCATAATGCCCGGTAGCATCAACTTCTGGTGTGCCCGCTTGTGAGTACCAGCGTTTAAATTGAGTTAATTTAACATCGTTGGCATCTTCAATCGCTTTGACAAAATCATCTGTCGTCACCGCTTGACCATCATGGCGATCGAAATACAGATCGGTACCTTTTCTAAAACCTTCTTCACCGACTATGGTTTTAATCATGCCCACCACTTCGGCACCTTTTTCATAAATCGTGACCGTATAGAAGTTACTGATTTCGATAAATGAAGCAGGTCGAACCGGATGCGCCATCGGGCCGGCATCTTCAGCAAACTGCATGCTTCGAAGCTGGTTAACATCATCAATACGTTGCACGGCTGCCGAGTTCATATCGGCACTGAATGTTTGATCGCGTAATACGGTAAAGCCTTCTTTCAAACTAAGTTGAAACCAATCACGACAAGTCACTCGATTACCAGACCAGTTATGAAAGTATTCATGACCAACAATACTTTGAATGGTATAAAAGTCTCTATCTGTTGCAGTTTCTGGACTTGCCAACACGCAGGCGGCATTAAAGATATTCAGGCCCTTATTTTCCATCGCGCCCATATTGAAATCATTCACCGCAACGATCATAAAGACATCTAAGTCATATTCACGGCCATACGTCTCTTCATCCCATCGCATCGATTGCTTGAGTGAGTTCAAGGCATGATCACATTTATGACTGTTTTCGTGATCAACAAAAATTTCTAATGTCACTTCACGGCCAGACATAGTGACAAACTCATCTTGCTGACAATGTAAATCACCGGCTACTAAAGCAAATAGATAACTAGGCTTGGGGTGTGGGTCATGCCAACGTACCCAGTGACGACCATCATCAAATACACCTTGTTCTTGAATATTGCCGTTAGACAACATGATCGGCCACTGTTCCTTATTAGCCACTAGCGAGACAGTAAAGATTGCCATCACATCTGGTCGGTCTGGATAATAAGTTATACGCCTAAAGCCTTGCGCTTCACATTGCGTACATAACAAGTTACCTGAGTGATACAAGCCTTCTAAGGCGGTATTTTTATCAGGATGAATTAAGGTCACGATTTCCAATTCAAACTGATCAGGTACAGAGGCCAACAACAGTGACTTATCCGTTCGCTGATACTCATTGCCTTGCAACGGCTGACCATCAATTTTTACGGAAACCAATTCCAGTTCATCACCGTCTAACTGACAATCATTGCTTTGACCATGTGGGTTTTTCTTCATGATTAATACGCTGGTCACGCGTGTAACTGATGCATCTAAATCAAATTGCAATGCAACACGTTCAACCAGAAAATCAGGTTGTTTATAATCAGCTAAGAAGGTTTCTTTGGGCATAACAGGGGTAGAAGACATAATTCAACTCATTAAAAATCAAAAATCATCTAGTGTTTTTACAGACCAGACTTCATAAGCAGGGGTTTCATAGGGATGGGCATTAATTAAGGCTTTTAGAACAGCTTTAACTCGATTGTCAGCACAAAGTGTCTCGATACGGTATTCAGCAACCGTTTCCACTTTATCTTGCTCCCCGATAAAAGGCTGGCTACCTGACAAAGGTCTGAACTGACCGCTACCTAATGTTTCCCAGGAACAACTGTCATAACCCTGGTACTTGCCTGCACCAGCAGAAAATATTGCTTTTTTTACCGGCTCTTTGTGGCTTTCGGGTACAAAAAATATCAACTTATACATTGCTAGAAGCTACCGTTGTTTATTTTAATAACCACTTTTGGCCGATACCATTACCAGACTCGCTGTAGATCGCTCGGCCATCTTGTGAAAAAGACACCGATTGCAACACCACACCTGGTCGTAATGCTTGGCGGCGTGCCACTTGCCAGCAGTCTTGTTTATCACCCGTTGCAACAGCCCATAAACAAATGACTCTCGACGGGTGACCTGTCACCATATATTTATAGTCTGGTGAATAATCTACCGCTGAAGTGGTGGTTTGGAATACAGGGTAATCGGGCAACGGTTTATCTTTAGGCCAAGGTGACATTCTCAAGGTATATCGTTCTTCACCCGTTTTCATATTCCAAAAGTGCGTTTGGCCATTACCTGCACCCGTTAAAATAAAGCCACCTCTAGGAAAGAAAGACACGATATTCACAGAATTTTTGTGTTTCCAGCTGCGTAGTTGTTTACCTGTTTCTAAATCCCACAGTCGTGCGGTTTGATCATCGCCACCGGTAAGACCATATTTACCACTTGGTGAAATAGCCACTGCGTTAATAAGTTGATTAATGGGAGAGTTAACTGCGCTACCATCATGCTCAAAGATTTTTAAAACACGGTTTTCTATCACGTCAAAATAAACCGCTGTACGGTCATAGAGTGCTAGTAATAAATAATCACCATGTTGAGATAAGGCTAATGACTTTATCTTGACTGGAAAACTCAAGCGAATCATCGGTTCGCCCGTTGCAATCTCCCAAAGAACAATCGTATCTTGTTCAACGGTTGCTGCGACTTTACTATCACCGGAAAAGCCGACTGCTGTTGTTGTCCCTGCATAGGCAACATCTTTTGCTGTTCCAGCGACAGCTGGTTTGCTTTGCCAACTATAAAGAACTTTATTCGTTTCAATGTCCCATAGTTTTGCAGGTAATCCCGTATCACCGACCAATACATACTTTCCGTTCGGAGAAAATGCACTAGCATAACTACCAAATTGGCTATGTATCCATTGCTCATCAGCCGTGCGCTCTGTTGTACAACCAACTAATAGTAATGTAATTACAAAAAGACGAGCTATGTACTTGAACGGCAAAACTGTGACCATCTGAATAATTTCCTTCGTTAGGATTGCGGTAAAGTCACACCCGATTGGCCTTGATATTTACCATTTCGGTCAGCATACGAGGTTTCACACACTTCGTCAGACTCAAAAAACAACATTTGAGCCACGCCTTCATTTGCATAAATTTTTGCTGGCAAAGGAGTCGTATTGGAAAACTCTAATGTGACTTGCCCTTCCCATTCAGGTTCTAGCGGGGTGACATTAACAATAATGCCACAACGTGCATAAGTCGATTTACCCAAGCAGATGGTCAAGACATTACGTGGGATCTTGAATGTTTCGATTGTTCTGGCCAAGGCAAAAGAATTAGGTGGGATAATGCAAACATCAGAGTTCACATCTACAAAACTACTTTCATCAAAGTTTTTAGGATCGACGATCGCTGAGTTGATATTGGTGAATATTTTAAACTCATTCGAACAGCGCACATCATAACCGTAGCTCGATGTGCCATATGAAATTATTCTGCCATTACCGGTATCTCTCACTTGTCCTGGTTCGAAGGGGGTAATCATGCCTTCTTGTTCCGCCATTCGACGGATCCATTTATCTGATTTGATACTCATTTTTCGATCGCTTTGTTAGTTTATCTATCTGCTCAATGATAACGTGGTTAGTCATTCTTGATAACAATATTTGGAAATGCCGCACTATAGTCCTTACCTTGTTTGGCGAGATGTGCTGCAATTCGGCGGGCGATCGTGCGATATGACAACGCAATATCACCATCCGGATCGCTAACGACCGTAGGGTGTCCACCATCTGCACCTTCACGAATTTTGATATCTAACGGTATGCTACCTAACATATCAACATTGTATTGTTGCGCCATACGGTCGCCGCCACCGGCACCAAAGATATGTTCTTCATGACCACACTGACTGCAAATATGGGTGCTCATATTTTCCACTATACCCAATACCGGTACATTCACTTTTTCAAACATCTTCAGTGCTTTGCGTGCATCTAATAATGAAATATCTTGTGGCGTGGTAATAATCACGGCGCCACTAACAGGCACTTTCTGCGATAAAGTAAGTTGAATATCGCCTGTGCCAGGCGGCAGGTCAATGACCAAGTAATCTAACTCTTTCCAATTAGTATCACCCAACATTTGTTGCAATGCTTGAGTAACCATCGGGCCGCGCCAAATCATCGGCTCTTCTTCTTCAATCAAAAATCCCATCGACATGCTTTGAATGCCAAAGCTTTCTACTGGTTCAATTGATTTACCATCAGCTGATTCGGGTCGTTGGTTGGTGCCCAACATGCGTGGTTGGCTAGGACCGTAAATATCTGCATCCAATATACCGACTTGTGCCCCGTCCGCAGCTAAGGCTAATGCCAGATTTACAGCCGTCGTGGATTTACCCACACCGCCCTTCCCCGATGCAACAGCAATGATGTTTTTAATATTCTCTAACGCGGGTATACCTTGTTGTACCTTATGTTTAAGGATATTAGATTTAATAGTAACTGTAATATCATCAAGCTGTGTTTCTTGCTTTAGTAATGCAACTAGCTCTGACTGCAGTACATCGACATAACCTTTGATTGGGTAGCCTAAGCTAATTTCAACACTCAACTTCTGCTCATCATGATTGACCTTGATCTTTGCTTTACTATCAGCAAACGTCATCAAAGTTGATGGATCTTGGTATTCGTTAACAATTTTCTCAATTTGAGACGGGTTTAACATTCGGTATATCCTTTAAGTTCAGTCTTCACTGCACTAGCGATTAAATTTCAATCCGCTATTTTATACTGAACTTGGCCTTACTTCATCCACAATGCTTATATGGGCATTAATCAAAAAATAATTTTTTTAAACACAGCCGTTTAATCGAGCATGTTTTTATTCCAGTCTTTTACTGATCGTTTTACTTGGTTAACTTCCCGGTCTGCGCTATTACTCATTTTAGAGATTTTGGCTGTAATTGTAGCGCCGTAGTTTTCAGCCAAGATATTGCCTGTCATCACAATAAAAATTGCCACGACAATAATATATAGTTGCCTAATAATTATTCTTAACATTATTTAATTCCGTAATTAAATCGCAATTTTAAACGTATTTAATTACTGTCGGTTGCCACAGATACAAACAATAAGACATGCCACATCGATTTTAAGCTGAGTGAATAAGCTTATTTTGATTGGTACAGTAAGTTATTCATTGTGGTGATCGTACTGACGCTGATGCCTTTAGGACAAACACGTTCACACTCTCGGTAATTACTACAACCACCGAAGCCTTCTTGCTCCATGGCAAGTACTAATTTATGGGCTCGTTCTTTATCAACTTCACCTTGAGGCAAGGTCGACAAATGGCTAACCTTTGCTGCAACAAATAAGGTTGCAGAAGCATTAGGGCAGATAGCAACACAAGCACCACACCCTATGCAAGTAGCCGCATCAAATGCAGCGTCTGCCACAGGCTTTTCTATCGAAGTAGCATTGGCTTCACCGGCTGAGCCAGTACGGACTTCAATATAACCACCCGCCTGAATGATTTTTTCAAATGAGGTTCTATCAACGATCAAATCTTTAATAATGGGAAATGCAGTAGCTCGCCAAGGCTCTATCCATAGTTCAGTGTCATCATTATAATCACGCATGTATAACTGACACGTTGTGGTAAGGTCATTTTTACCATGTGGTGAGCCATTAATCACTAAGTTACAGGACCCACAAACTCCTTCTCGGCAATCAAAATCAAAAGCAATGGCTTCTTTTCCTAGTTCAATGAGTTGCTCATTCAGCGCATCGAGCATTTCAAGAAAGGAGGTATCTTCACTCACATTAATTTCATAACGACCGAAAGCACCTTCCGATTCATTATTTTTTTGTCGCCATATATGCAGAATAAAATTCATCGGTAATTTCTTGTATTAGGTCGAACAAATTCGAAAAGTAACTCTTCTTTATACAATACCGGCATACTAATATTCCCTGTATATTGCCAAGCGGCTACGTATGAAAAATCTTCATCATGTCTTTGGGCTTCACCGTCTGCTGAAATATGTTCGGCACGCGCATGGCAGCCACATGACTCTTCTCTAGTTAACGCATCTATGCACATCAACTCTGCAAGTTCAAAAAAGTCGGCGATCCTGCCTGCACGTTCTAATGTTTGATTTAATTCTTCACCGCTGCCTGTAATTTTCACCTGCTGCCAGAACTGTTCTCTTAAGTTCTGTATCTGAGCAATAGCTGTTTCTAATAATGGCTTTTCTCTTGCCATTCCACAGGCATCCCATATGACCTTGCCTAATTTACGATGAAATTCATCTGGCGTTATTTTAGGGAATGGAGCATTGAGTAATTTATCAATGCGATCTTTGCTAGCCTGCAAGGCTTGTTCTGCTTCAGGGTATGTTTTTGTTAAATCTAAGGGTTTTTGTTGAGCTAAGTAATTTGAAACTGTGGCAGGTAAAACAAAGTAACCATCTGCTAACCCTTGCATTAAGGCACTTGCTCCTAAACGGTTAGCACCATGATCAGAAAAGTTCGCTTCACCGGCGGCAAACAGACCATCTATCGTCGTCATTAAATTGTAATCGACCCATAACCCACCCATGGTGTAGTGCACCGCTGGATATATACGCATTGGCGTAACATTCGGATCTTCAGAGGTAATACGTTGATACATTTCAAACAAGTTGCCATACTTTTCACTAATTGCATCCCGACCAAATGTTTCTATCGCTTTAGCAAAATCGAGATAGACACCCAATTTCTGACCATCAATAGCTGGACCAACACCACGTCCTTCATCACAAATCAATTTAACGGCACGAGAGGCAATATCTCGTGGGACTAGGTTGCCAAAAGCGGGATACATACGTTCTAAGAAATAATCCCTATCCTCTTCGGCTATGTCTTCCGGTTTTTTATTACAATCTTCTATATTTTTTGGTGCCCAAACACGGCCATCATTTCGCAGTGACTCACTCATTAAAGTGAGTTTTGACTGTAATTCACCCTGTTGAGGAATACAGGTTGGGTGAATTTGAGTAAAACATGGATTGGCAAATAGAGCGCCGTGTTTATGGGCTCGCCATGCTGCAGATGCATTACACCCTTTTGCATTGGTGGACAAATAAAATACATTGCCATAACCGCCAGTGCATAACACCACACAGTCGGCCATATGTGTTTCTAATTTTCCGGTAACCAAATCACGACTAACTATGCCTTTTGCTTTTCCATCTACCATGATCAGATCTTGCATTTCACAGCGTGAAGAATGATCAATGGTTTTTTCATCAATTTGTTTACTCATGGCCTGGTAAGCACCTAAAAGTAATTGCTGGCCAGTTTGTCCTCGAGCATAAAAGGTACGTGATACTTGAGCACCACCAAATGAACGATTGGCAAGGTAGCCACTATATTCGCGTGCAAAAGGCACTCCTTGTGCAACTGCTTGGTCAATAATGTTATTACTTAATTCCGCCAAACGAAAAACGTTCGATTCTCTCGCTCTAAAGTCTCCGCCCTTAATCGTGTCATAGAATAACCGCCAAATACTATCACCATCATTCTGATAATTTTTAGCGGCGTTGATGCCACCTTGGGCAGCAATACTGTGAGCACGTCGAGGGCTATCTTGAAAGCAGAATGTTTTGACGTTAAAGCCCATCTCACCTAAGGATGCTGCGGCAGATGCACCTGCCAAGCCGGTCCCCACCACAATCACGTTGTATTTTTTTCTATTGGCTGGGCTCACAATCTTCAAATTGAATTTATGCTGTGTCCAGCGTTCTTCAAGCTTGCCCGTGGGGGTATGATTTTCCAGTTCTAAATCAGTCATGACATCCCAAAATAAATAGTGAGGGGAATCAATGCAAAACCACCGGTTAAAGCCAAGGTGCCAATCCAAACTAAGCTGTGACAACTTACCGATGTTTTACCCAAGGTTTGCAATACATTCGCCAAAGAGTGTTGTAAATGCATGGTTAAGACAAATAACCCTGCGAGATAAAACAACACCATCAATTCAGATTGAAATAAACTAGTAAGCTCGTTATAAACGTTGAGCTCATCAAACAATAATGACTGAATAACGTGAATGATAATAAAGGCTAGCAAGAAGATAATACTGGCAGTAACAAAAGGCGCAGGAATCTTAAACTTGTCATGTTTTGCATAGTCGATGGTCCTAGCTTGAGCATTAACTGCTCGTATGCGAAACGCCACTTTGACATGAATGAATATTGAGGCAACGATGACGAGCAATACCAGCCATCTTATGACTCCGCCGTTATACCATTGATAAAAGCTAGTGAAGGTACTCTCAGTGAAGAAACTGAGGTTAGATAGCATATGAAAGACTAAATAGCCCAGCATCAATACTCCAGCTAATGCCATTGTCCTTTTTTGTACTTGCAGTAACGGTTTCATCATCAACTTTCCATGTCAACAAGAATATCTTCGCTATCACGACGGGGTTTTAGCTTCTCTTTTTCTATTGTTCTTATACAGCTATTCCAACGCAAAATAGCTTCATCGTTTTGATCAGGCCGAATTTGTTCTGCTTTATTATAATTTTCCAACGCTTCATAGAAATAATCATAAGAAAATGAGTGTGACATTGGTTGAGTAATCAAGAATCGAGCCCGACGCTCACTAAGTAAGCCTGAATAATAATAACGCTGATATTCATTCTCGAGCTTGTCTATCGCTCTTAAAATCGCTTTGATTTGGCTTTGTTTCTCAGCTTGATTGAGCTGATCGGTTAATGCCAAAATATATATGACTAAGGCTTGTTGGTTGTTTTCATCGATGTGAAGAATATCGAGACAGATACTCTCAGCAATTTCAGGTTCTAGCAGTGAGCGGTATTGAGTGGCCTTTTCAAGCGCCGAATCAATTGCACCGGTATGAATGTCGTGTAATTTCAGTTCCATCTACATCCCTTTGCTTTACGCATGATTTCACTAACCGAACATCAATTGCCTTAACTAAACAACTGTCAATCAATTTAATTCAAAAAAAAGAACTTTGCAAATGATTTTTTCACATAATTGCTTAATGGTGTAAATCTAGTATTTCTGGTATCTTTAGCGGTTTTCACCCGCGTCATTTTGGTTCATTCATGCAAAGAAAAATCCTAGTTACCAGTGCTCTTCCCTATGCCAACGGCTCTATCCACCTTGGCCATTTGGTGGAATATATTCAAACTGATATTTGGGTTCGCTTTCAAAAAATGCGGGGGCATGAAGTACATTATGTTTGTGCGGATGATGCGCACGGCACCCCCATTATGCTGCGCGCTCAAAATGAAGGCATAACGCCAGAAGAGCTTATCGCTGACGTAACAAAAGAACATCAAGCTGATTTCGCTGAATTTACCATTGGTTTTGATAATTACCATAGTACTCACAGCCCTGAAAATAAAGCCTTAGCAAGCCAAGTTTATCTTGCCAATAAAGAAGCTGGGCACATTACCACGCGGACTATTAGCCAGGCTTACGATCCAGAAAAAGAAATGTTTCTTCCCGATCGTTTTATTCGCGGCGAATGTCCTAAGTGTGGCGCTGATGATCAGTATGGTGATAACTGCGAAGCGTGTGGAGTAACCTATGATCCAACAGAATTAAAGAACCCCGTTTCAGCCGTATCGGGTGCCACGCCCATTACCAAAGATTCAGAACATTACTTTTTCAAATTAGGTGATTTTGAAACCGATCTCAAAAATTGGACCCAAGCTGGCCACTTACAAGATGAAGTTAGCCATAAATTAGCCGAATGGTTTGAAAGTGGTTTAAGAGATTGGGATATCTCTCGCGACGCACCTTATTTTGGTTTTGAAATTCCCGATGCGCCGGGTAAATTCTTCTATGTTTGGTTAGATGCCCCTATCGGATATCTTGCTAGTTTTAAAAACTACTGTGAACGCAGTGGTGTTGATTTTGATGAATTTATGAAACCTGATAGCACCACGGAAATGGTGCATTTTATCGGTAAAGATATTATCTACTTTCACGCCCTGTTCTGGCCTGCCATGTTACAAGGTGCCGGTTTCCGTTTGCCTAACTCTATCTTTGCTCATGGTTTCTTAACCGTAGATGGCAAAAAAATGTCGAAATCTCGTGGCACATTTATTAAAGCTCGTACCTACCTTGATCATTTAAACCCAGAGTATTTGCGTTATTACTATGCGGCCAAATTAGGTTCTGGTATTGATGATATTGATCTTAATTTAGAAGACTTCCAAAGCCGAATTAATTCAGACTTAGTTGGTAAAGTGGTAAATATTGCCAGTCGATGTGCGGGTTTTATCAAAAAACGCTTTGATGGAAAGTTGGCTCATTCATTGTCAGAACCTACATTATTCAAAGAATTTACCGATCAAGCCGATGCTATTGCACAGCGGTTTGAAAACCGTGAGTTTGGCCAAGGCATGCGTGACATTATGGCCTTAGCTGATAAAGCCAATCAATATATTGATGAAATGAAGCCTTGGGCCTTAGCTAAAGAAGAAGGTAAAGACCAACAAGTGCATGATATTTGCACCATGGGCATCAACTTCTTCCGTGTATTGATTGCTTACCTCAAACCAGTTTTGCCTCAAACGGCAGAACAAGCAGAAGCATTCTTGAATATTGAACCACTACAATGGTCAGATATTTCTTCACCATTGCTGGCGCATGAAATCAATAAATTTAAACCATTAATGACGCGAGTTGAATCCGATAAAATTGAAGCAATACTTGAAGATTCAAAGCAATCCATGGTTGCAGAAACACCGAAAATGAAAAAACCAGAAACCAACTCAGACATTGAACCTATCGCAGAAGAAATCAACTTTGACGATTTTGCCAAGATTGACCTGCGTGTAGCAAATATTGTTAATGCCGAACATGTTGAAGGTGCCGATAAATTACTCAAGCTGACATTAGATATCGGCCTAGGTGAACGCCAAGTCTTTGCAGGCATTAAGTCTGCCTATGCACCTGAAAACTTAATCGGTAAACAAACCGTGATGGTGGCTAATCTAGCAGCCAGAAAAATGCGTTTTGGTTTGTCTGAAGGCATGGTATTAGCAGCTGGCCCTGGTGGGAAAGATTTGTTTATCTTAAATCCTGATGATGGTGCTCAAGCTGGAATGCGCATTAAATAATAGCTGAAACAAAATGCGCGAACTACAACGCCGTTTACATAAAAAAAGCCCCGACATCACTGCCGAGGCTTTTTTGTTTTAACAGGCCAAATGTTAAAGTATAACCTGCTTCCTCGTTTAGATTACTGCCTATTATGATTTTGGTGTAAACTTCGCATTCATACCTGTTACTGTTGGAGTCCACTGCAAACGACCGGCAGTACAATCAGCGGTATAAACAATAGTATCACCGGCATCAACTTGAGAGCCAATATCTTTCACAACAATAGTTACCGTACCCGCTGAATCGCTGGTTCCATCTACTGTAACTGATGTTGTATACTTGCCGTTATATGAAGCGGCCGCTTCTAGATTTAGAGTTGTATTATCGGTAGCTGCAGATAATGTAGCTTCACTACATGCGATACCCAAAGCTGTTCTGGCTGGAGCCGCTATGTTCACAGGTTCTTGTAGCTTAGCTTTAATTGTATAGTCTTGGTAAGCAGGTAAAGCAATCGCTGCCAAAATACCGATAATCGCGATAACGATCATCAGTTCAATTAATGTAAAGCCTTGTTGATATTTTTTCATTTCAATCTCCTAATTAAAATAAGCAAGCCGTCTTGCCTTGCTCTCAAGAATGCTACAAACGTGCCAATATTATTTTTCTTTTATTTCAACAGCATACAATCTCAATATTACTTTCAACTATCCGGTAAATTGTCAGTATCTGACCAATATGGTCACTTTTTAGCATTGTTCGAAGGCTGCTTGCTGAAATGACTCATTATTAGGATACAGTGCTAGGCCTCGATTAATAATTGAACAGAAACTGGATTTATCTCCGAGATAAAAGTAAGCAGCGGCAAGTTGATTATATAACTGAATATTTGGCTTATTCAGTAATCGTTTTTCTCCCCAGTCCACATATACATTTACATTAGCTTCAACTTGGCGTTGCAAATCTAAATCTCCATCAACATTTTGTTGAAGACTTGAATTTAAAATAGTATTCATATCAATCCATCGAGCTTGATCACTTAAATAAGGGTTTTTAAATGCGTAAGGAAAAGGATTATTCAACTGCTCACCTTTATAAAAGGTGGAAAAATCCCATTGCGCTCGAAGGGTATGAATGAAAGATGCCATGACGGCAAGAACCATTAAAATCAATAGCACACCACTCAACCTTGTTAGCGATACAGTCATTATTCTTGTTTTATTATCAACCTTATGACTGCTTAATGCCGATATCAAAACTATAAACGTGAACCAATGTGTGCTTGACGCGTAGAAAGGTAGCTCAACTTGGGTGTGTAATCCGATTGGTAATAACATCGCCACATATACACTGCCTTTTTTCCACCCAAGCGATTTTAAAGCCAGCATAATCCCAAATAGCATCGCAGCTAAGCCAAAAGCTGCAACCGTACCGCCCTCAAGCAGCCAGAAAATCGTTTCATTATGAGGATGAGTGGCAAACTGCTCAGGCAATGCAGCATCAGGGTGTGCCTTATGAAACTCTGGTTTAGCGTATTGCCAGACACGAGGAAAACTACCGATACCATAGCCAAAAACAGGTTGTTGCTTAATCAAATCTAATGAAAGACTGTAAATTCCCAGCCGGACAGAACCAGAATAACCTGATTGCATCGCCAGCGTCTTATCAACCATATTCTCACTATCTCCTCCTTGTGACATTCCAGCACAAAAACCGATCAATAATGAAAAGAGAAATAATGAAAAGTGTTTCTTATTCTTTAGTCGCTCCCATAAGGCAGGGATAATAATAAGTAGGCCTAAAATCAAGGCTAAAGATCCAATCCTTGAACCAGAAATAGTAATTAAAAAAGTAGCACAAGCAACTGCTAGAAAAAGCACTAATTGCAACCAAATGGCACCATGTGAAATGAACGGTCTCGTGAGCAAATAAACAGTAATCATGATTGCTGTCACTTGATAACTTGCCTGGTTATTGATTTGTTGAAATAGTCCACTCGGCACACCATTTGATGATTTTGGCAACCAGAATGGCATATCAGTTTTCAGCCAAATTTGTGCCAGCCCGATCAGTCCTTGTAGTAATGCCGAGACCACGATAATAAACAAGATTCTATCTAATCGCCCTTGTTTCAACCTGTGCTGAAACAGACTAAAAAAGAAAGCAAGCCCGCCCCAAATAAATAACAACCTGAATAGCCAAGTTAGAGGTTGTTCAATACCAGTCACAAAACCGCTGAGGGTGATCAATGCTGGAAAAGCCGCTATATAGAAAAAATATTTAGGCAGGACAAAAGTGGGCCGTTTTAACACCAAATAAAGTGAATACCAAATTATAATAGTGGCCACCATCCACACAGTAATATTATTTGGTATCCGAAGGCCTTCACCTCCGATATTAGGATGATAATAAAACGGTGCTATCAAAAATAGCACCGCCAACATAATCTCTATCGGTTTCCACTTGCTAAAAGAAGTCGACGTTTTTGTCTCTTCCATCAAATAATCCTTAATTATCTAGAGTCCAACAGTCTCTAGTTATTCCTGTTTAAATACCAACTACTTTGGCTTCAAATCAAATGCCACACAAATCCGTTCTTCGTTTGAGCTGAATGGAATGGTTCGGTGGAACACCGAGGAAGGAAACATCACGATATCACCGATTTCGGGGGCGACTGTTTTTGTAGGGAAGTTATCATGTTTTTTCGGGTAATCATCACCATGGGTACTTAATTCAATACTACCCTCATGTTCATGCTGCTTATTAATGGGTAAGGTTAAATACAAAGCGCCACTGACCCAACCTTCTTCGTGGATGTGTGATGTTAAGTGACCACCTTGTTGCATTTTTACAAACCACGAGCTGGCAAACTCCGTGTTTTTAGGAAAGGCTTTAACAAACTCACAGTTTTCACCTTTGAATGATTCACGATAGCGTTGTATCGCATCTTCAACCAGTTTTCCCAACTGTTGAAACGATGCTTCAGAACGCTTGAATAAGTTACCCGCTGATTGCACACCATGATGTAATCTACCCTGTGATTTTTCTTCTACATCTGCAACCTTTATATCGTGCAATAACTGTTTTCTTAATTCGCTATCACCTTGAAGTTCTTTAATTTCAGTATGGAATACAAAGTCGAGCGGATTTTTACAAAAGTTATAGTCGTTTTCTGTGCCGAAATTATCAGCATAGTGCCCGGTTAATGTTGCTAAGAACGGCGAGCTGTGTTTTTTAGTTTTAAGTTCATCTAAGCCTTTTTTAAATTCAGAAAAACGTCCTGTTTTATACAGGCAATACAAGGAGCGTTCTTGCCAATCAGCAAACTGTGAACGTTGGAAGTGTTCTAAAGCACCATCCAAATCTCCACTGTCATATAAATAGATAGCTAGGCTGTAGTTCGCCACAGGTAGCGAAGGATCACTGGCCAAGGCTTTTTTATAACATGCAACTGATTCATCGTATCGTCCTTGATCACGCAATACTTCCCCCATATTGCTATGAACTTCCGCATAGTCAGGGTTTAATGCCAAGGCCTGATTGTAACTTTCGACGGCATCACCTAACTTACCTTCGTTTTTTAACGCTGTGCCCATATTAAAAAATATTTTGGCATCTTGCTGAATTAGCAGCACCTTTTTGTATATTTCAATGGCTTCAGCGAGTCGGTTTTGCTCTTGCAATACAACGCCCAGATTAGCTAATGCTTCAAAAAAAATAGGTTCTAACTCAACTGCTTTTTTATAACTGTTGCCTGCTTGCTCAAACTTGCCCTGAGCCTGTAATGCAGTTCCCAAATTGTAATGCGCATCAGTTAATGACGGTCTCAAGTTAACGGCCTTTTTATAGCTGGCGATGGCTTCGTCCGTACGATTCAAATTGGTCAGCAAAATGCCAACATTGAAATGTAACTCCGCCACGCTAGCATCTATAGCCAACGCTTTGCGAAATGCAGCAACGGCATCTTTAAATTTATTTTGCCCCGCTAAGGCATTGCCATATAAATTATGGATAACAAAGGCATTGGGAAACTGTTTCAGCATTTTCTTAGCAATGGCTTCTGCAATCTCTAGATTGCCGGCATTTAACGCTTGTAAGATGGGTTGTATTTCAGTTTGTGTAGGTTGTCGTAAATTGCTTGGTCGTTTCATTTTTTGCCTAACTCTCGCCTAAATATCTGTGTAACTATACTAGTTCAGCTTCTTAAGTTGAACCTTAAACCATTAACTCTAATGCATTTTTGAATGTATAACCATGGGCATATGCAACTGCTTGATAGGTCACCTCGCCTTGGTAGATATTCAAGCCTGCGCGGAGATGCTCATTCTCTACTATTGCCGTATTTATACCCTTAGTTGCAAGCTCTATAACAAAGGGAAGCGTTGCATTAGTTAATGCAAAGGTCGAGGTGCGAGCCACACCACCCGGCATATTAGCAACACAATAGTGAATCACACCTTCTTCCACATAGGTAGGTTCGTCATGAGTCGTTGCATGCGAACTTTCAAAGCAACCTCCCTGATCAATAGCCACATCGATGAGCACAGCACCGCGTTTCATCTTGTGCAACATTGCTGTTGTGACCAATTTTGGCGCAGTGGCCCCCGGCACTAATACCGCACCTATTACCATATCTGCTCGTACTACTGCCCGCTCCACCATTTCGGTAGTTGAATAGAGTGTTTTTAATTGTGGCCCAAATTGTTCATCTAAGGTTTTTAACCGTGCAATCGACTTATCAATAATCGTGACATCTGCACCAAGGCCCATCGCCATACGGGCAGCATTGATACCCACCACGCCGCCACCTAAAATCACAACATCAGCTGGAGACACGCCAGGAACACCGCCAAGTAATATCCCCAAGCCTCCTTGGGTATTTTCAAGCGCATGTGCTCCTGCCTGCACGGCCATTCGACCCGCAACTTCACTCATCGGTGCCAACAAGGGTAAACCACCATCGGAATCTGTTACCGTCTCATAGGCAATGCACATTGCCCCTGATTCCACTAAATCCTTAGTTTGTTGATAATCCGGCGCTAAGTGTAAATATGTAAATAAAAGCTGATTGGGTCGCAACATTGTCCGCTCTTGTGCTTGTGGCTCTTTAACCTTTACGATCAGCTCAGCGGTGGCATAAACCTCACTTGCTGTTGAATAGATATCCGCGCCTGCTTGTCGATACATCTCATCACTGAGTCCAATTGCATCTCCGGCACCCGCTTCTATAACAACATTATGTCCATGGGCAACTAACTCCCTCACCCCCGCTGGCGTCATGCCCACACGGTATTCATTATTCTTAATTTCCTTAGGTATACCAATTAACATCACAATTCTCCGGTTTTTTGTTGATGCCATTTCTGTTGTAATAACTTAACTATAAGACTAATACTAATTGAGCACTTTGTGGCAACTAATACCAACACTCCTCTATCAGCACTTAAATTCGATAATCGCTTTGTACGAGAATTACCTGCCGATCCTGATTCAGACAACATTCGCCGGCAAGTCCTTTCTTCCTGTTATTCGTTTGTTGATTCAACGCAGGTGTCTTCTCCACAACTAGTGGCTTACTCACGTGACGTCGCCGAACTGCTAGAAATCTCTGAAGATGACTGTCAAGCTGAACTGTTCAAACACGTTTTTGCTGGCAATGAATTGCTCGATGGCATGAAATCTTACGCTCAATGTTATGGCGGCCATCAATTTGGCAACTGGGCAGGACAATTAGGTGATGGTCGAGCCATTAACCTCGGTGAAGTTGTCAATCAACAAGGTCAACATCACACCTTGCAATTAAAAGGCTCAGGCCCAACCCCTTATTCACGTAGTGGTGATGGCTTTGCTGTATTGCGCTCATCGTTACGAGAGTTTTTA
The DNA here is from genome assembly GCA_002163085.1 of Methylophaga sp. 42_25_T18. Classification (GTDB taxonomy): domain Bacteria; phylum Pseudomonadota; class Gammaproteobacteria; order Nitrosococcales; family Methylophagaceae; genus 41-12-T18. The sequence goes on from MAAJ01000011.1 coordinate 136,460, forward strand.
TGTAGTGAAGCGATGTTCCATCTAGGTGTCCCTACCACTCGTGCTTTAAGCCTCATAACCACGGGTGAGCAAATTACCCGCGACATGTTTTACGATGGTCGCCCTCAAAAGGAACCCGGTGCTGTCGTCTGCCGAGTGGCCCCTTCTTTTCTGCGATTTGGCAGCTATGAAATTTTTGCTTCTCGTGGTGATCTAGACACCTTAAAACAACTTGTTGATTACACAATTCGTACTGACTTCCCTCATCTCGGAGAACCGAGTGTGGATGTTTATATTCAGTGGTTTGCCGAAATAGCTGAACGAACGATGGATATGGTCGTTCACTGGATGCGCGTTGGCTTTGTCCATGGGGTATTAAATACCGACAATATGTCGATTTTAGGTCTAACTATCGACTACGGTCCCTACGGTTGGATAGATAATTACGATCCTAACTGGACGCCAAACACCACTGATGCTGAGGGCCGACGTTACCGGTTTGGTACACAACCCCAAATAGCACAATGGAATATTCTTCAACTTGGCAATGCGTTATATCCACTGATTGAACAAGCCGAGCCTTTGCAGAAAATAATCAAAGACTTTGCCAGTGACTACACCGGTAAATGGCAGCAAATGCGCGCCGAAAAATTGGGGCTAAAGCAATTTATTGCCGACACTGATGAAGAACTGAATACAGAGTTACATGAGGTATTGCAGCTGGTTGAAACCGATATGACCATCTTCTATCGCAAACTTGCTGATCTTGATGTTCATGATCAGACCTTCACTGACGATGAATTACTCTCTCCGTTAATGTCGGCCTATTACGCACCAGATGCTATGAGCAAAGACGACAAGACACAAATATGTAGTTGGTTACGACAATATCAACAACGTGCTCGCCAAGACGATTTATCAAACGAAATCAGACGCAAAAATATGAATGCCATCAACCCTAAGTACGTATTACGAAATTACTTGGCACAACTTGCGATTGATGATGCGGAACAAGGTGACTTTGCGCTGGTCAATGAATTATTAGAGTTATTACGTCACCCTTATGACGAACAAGCTGATAAAGAAAATTTTGCCCTCAAACGACCTGACTGGGCTCGACAGCGAGCGGGCTGCTCCATGTTATCGTGTAGCTCATAACATAATAAAAACTAGCAGGAAGTCGTTATGAAACAATACCCGCTCATCTTGTCCTTGTTATTTTTGTTATTGCCTCAACTAAGTTTCAGTGCACCCGTCAATGATGTCACCAGATTTCATACTGAAACCATTGCTACTGGCTTAGGTGTGCCATGGGGTATGAGCCTCTTGCCTAACAGCACCATGTTGATTTCGCAACGTGAGGCAAGATTAACGCTATTAAACTTAGAAACTAACAAGCTAACAAATATAACTGGCTTACCGAAAGTTAAAGTTGGGGGCCAAGGCGGTTTATTTGATGTCGCCCTGTCACCTGACTATGCCGATAGTGCTTGGATCTATTTTAGTTATAACAAAGATGTTGATGGCCAAGGTGCGACGACACTGGCAAGAGCCAAACTCATTGATAAAAAACTCCAAGATTGGCAAGACTTAATCATTACTCAATCGCGCACCAGTAAAAAAGTACATTTTGGCGGCCGGATTACATTTGATTTTCAAGGTCATGTCTTTTTATCTATTGGCGATCGTGGAACACGTTCGAATGCTCAGAACCTGCATAATCACGCGGGTTCAATTCTTCGCTTGAATCTTGATGGCACTATCCCCCACGATAATCCTTTTGTTAATGACAGCACTGTTTTAGACGAGATATGGACATATGGTCACCGCAACCCACAAGGTCTATTTTTTAATAAACAGACCCAACAACTATGGGCCATCGAACATGGCCCTCGTGGTGGTGATGAAATCAATCTTATTAACGCTGCTAACAATTACGGCTGGCCAACCATTTCTTATGGTATGGAGTATTGGGGACCTATTCCCGTAGGCAAAGGCAAAAAACGGGAAGGTATGGAACAACCAGTAAAATACTACATTCCCTCCATAGCCCCGAGTAGTTTGATTCAATATTCTGGTGCTGCGTTTCCTGAGTGGACGGGAAATTTATTTGCAGGCGCTTTAACACTGCAACACCTGAATAAAGTAACTTTAGATGAAAATAATAAAGCCGTAGATGAAGAAAGGTTATTAGCGTCTTTAGGCAGGATCAGAAATATAATTGAAAGCCCTGAAGGCTGGTTATATATCTCTACCGATAACGGTCAAATAATTCGAATATATCCTAAGGCTCAATAAATTATTGATATCGAATAGCGACAACAAAAAATGTCTTGGACTCACCTTGCACCGTAATTTTTATTTCATCATCTGTTTGTTTGGCTAACAAGCCCCGTGCCATCGGAGAATCAACACTGATATTGCCCTTTTGATGATCGATTTCATCAGGGCCGACAATACGATATTCTACTTCATCACCTTGCTCAGTTTCCAAGGTTACCCAAGCTGCGAAATAGATTTTGTCTTCATTGTCAGGCACATTTGATACAACGTGAAGATCAGGCATACGTTTTTGCAAATACCGAATCCGGCGATCCAGACCACGTAATTCTTTTTTCCGATAAATATATTCAGCATTTTCCGAGCGGTCACCTTCGGCGGCGGCGGCTGATAGCGCTTGCACAACATGACGACGCTTTATCCAGAGTTGTTCTAACTCTTCACTTAAAACGCTCATACCATTAACGGTAATGTAAGGAGACGACTTTGCCACGTGTTCAGTTTTACCTAGCGTACTGTATTTTTCTCATAAAATAATATCGCGATACCATTCAGGTTATTCAATATTCTTATTAACTAACTTTTGCCATTAACTGATCAATATCTGTCATTTTATTGATATCAAAATACAGGCAGTCCGCTTCATTTTCTCTGGTATAAATACCATCAATAACATTTTCTATTTTACTGAATAGACTTAAGGCACCACCTTTACTTGATTGAAAGTCTGCCGGCGTAAAATTCATCACATCATTAATTTCATCAATTAAAAGTGCATAACGAGGTGCTTTTCCATCAAGGGTTACAAATAGCAAAACTTGTCGCATGCCACCTTGAATCTGATCGCGGGCACGAGCAAACAATGCTCTTAAACGACGTAGTGTCGTCGAACGTTCGGCGGATAATAACTTCAAGGCTTCTTCTTGTTCATCACTATCACGCATCGTTAACAGCTTATCGGCTAAAGCATGAAGTGCCTGATGGGGTTCAGCAAATGCCAGCAACAACTCCGTTAAGGTTTCGTCGCGCGTTTCAAACTTGTTATACCACTTACCGAATGCACAATCGTTAGCACTTAGGGCTTTCGTGAACGCAGTTCCATTTTTAATCGCTGCCTCGAGCGCATTCATCCATTCAACGTGATCATTTTCATTCTCAGTCAAAATATCCAACAAGGCCGTTTTTGCATCAATTCCTGATTGAATACCAATTCTATGGGCAAAATCTAAGACAGGTACGACCGTACCTTGAAACTTGGTCACGCCACAAAAGCCACGCTCTTCAATAGGAAGCCGTTGGATATCATTGACCTCTTGGCCGAGCATCAATACATTTTCAACATCAAGACCAAACATCATATCTTCAACAAAAAATGTAAATATTTGCCGAACTTGATCAGGCTTGCCGCTATTTTTACTATCTGCTATGTGGTTGATTGCCATATTGCTGTCCCCTATAAAATCGTGTTTTTATTGAGCTCGCACTTCCTATCAAACTTCCGTACAGGCTGTTTCACCACTGGATTAACTAATCGCTCTTAACAATGCAAGAGCTAAGCCAGCTTACTTATGCAAAGTCCGTTGTAGTTTATCTTCATCTACTTTAGCACTTAAAAACTCAGTAACAATCCTCAGATCAGCTTCTGCATTTTCCAAACAACTCGTTCCACCTGGCGATGGCGTCATATTAAAAATAATGCCATTGCCAGGGTTTATTTTTGCTTCACCCATCAGCAGTTTTGAATTTTTTTTATCAATTAACTGTGGTCGAACGCCACCAAAACCTTTAGCAAAGGTGACATCTTTTAATTGCAATGATGGCACAATTTTCCTTACATCCTTTAGAAACAACCAGCGACGCAAACCCGGAATTTCAAACAGGAAATTTTTGAAAATATAATTTCGAATATCACTGACTTTAAATAGATCCCAAAAAACTTTTAGCACGCCTCTATCCAAGCGAAGCACTCGCAAAAACTCAGCAACGGTTTTATTGTTGTATCGTTCTAAGTAGGGTATTAACAGTGCTGTCGGTCCAAATCGTGTCTTGCCTTCAATCAAGACATCAGGATCGCCATGTACTGCCGCAAAAGGTAATTTATCGTTTTGTACGGTATACACCTTGCCATTTAATACTTTAGGTGTGAAATAGAAGCTACCCGCCACTGGTAAACAAGAAAACTCAAGGCCATAGCCCATTTGCTGCGCCAGCAATAAACTGTGTCCGCCTGCTGACACCACAACGGCTTTTGCTTTAATAACCCGATCTTGTGTATGAATACGGAAAATACCATCTTGTTCAATGATTTCTTCAACATGATGATTAAAATTAATTTGAAGCTTTTTGTCTGTGACTTTAGTTGCCTCAGCGACAAAAGATTCTGACAATTGATTAAAATCTACAGCACTGAATTCATCAAGAACAGCTAATGCAACGCAAGGTTCAGGGCGTAGCTTACCATCAATCATTGCGACGTCAGGCTCAACCTCTGCAATCTGCTCCTTTTCCAACAACTGTAATGTCGTATAACATTCGCGGAAAGTTTCAAAACGTTCACGGAGCTGGCGGCATTCATCCTCACCAACACCTATCACCATTTTAGGATATTTGAATATTATCCGTTCTCGATTTTCTAGGGTCTCAGTGTAGTTAACCACCATCTCAGCCGCAGCTTTTACTTTGGCTGCTTTATCCAAGGTATAGTTAGTTTCAATATCCCCGCAATGCAGGGTTTGACTATTATTTCGGCCATGAGAATTGACCTTGGCGACTGCATCATACTTTTCGATTAAAACGATATCATTGATATCAGTATATTCTGCCAATAAATACAGTAATGCTGTTCCGCACACTCCACCACCGACGATGGCAACTTGATGAATCTGTTCCGTCATATTCGACTCCACAATTAATTGCGGGAAATTTTACCAAATCGTGTACAAGTACACATAGAAATATAGGGCAATGTAACAACTATTACCAACAATTTTTATGTGTGCTATTTAGGTTTTTTCTTATTCATATCAGAAAATGACGGTATGCTCGACAAAATAGCTTGTAATTCTTCCTGACTGGCCGACGTACCATCATTATCTTCACCGTTAGTTACATCCTGTTGTAGCTCACGTATCTCAGACAACATATCATCCAAATCACCCTCCGTAGGTAGGGGCTCCTGTATGGTTGCGACCGGTTCACTCTCACTGGCCATGTCATCAGAACTTGAATCACTATCAACATATTGAACATCGTCGGTGTCAGCTTGCTCAGGTTTTTCGTCTAGCGCATCTTCACCTAGCTCGTTAACAACTGCCTCCATATTCCAGACATCAGTTATCAGCTCATCCAATTCATTTTCATCGGGCAAAGGCACTTTTTCTGTCAGTCCATGAGCTTCTTCGCTCTCTTCCGCGGCTACTTCTGACTCACGATCAACTATTTCAGCTACTACCTCAGCTTCTACAACTGGTTCGATTTCAATTTCTGACTCAACAGCTACTTCGGGCTCAGCCTCAAGTTCTGACTCTGACTCTATCTCCAGCTCGGTGTCGACTTCGGGCGCAGTTTCAACGTCTATTTCTTCCTCAACCTCTACATCGGGTTCAGGCTCGACTGCTACTTCAACGACAGGCTCAATGTTAACTTCACGGTCCGTTTTAATGCCTAGTTCATTAATTGCACTTTCTGACTCAACGCCTACTTCTAGCTCGACCGCCACTTCAACGCTAGGTTCAATTTTGACTTCGCGGTCAGTTTTAATTCCTAGTTCATTAATTGTAACTTCTTGCTCAGTTTCAACTTCAGGATCGGATTCGATTACGGGCTCGGCTTCGACTTCAACGCTAGGTTCAACCTTGACTTCACGTGCAGTTTTAATACCTAGTTCATTAACTGCACTTTCTGACTCAATTGCAACTTCAGGTTCGGCTGAAAATTCTGGTTCTGCTTCGACTTCAACGCCAGGCTCAATCTTGACTTCACGTGCAGTTTTAATACCTAGTTCATTGATTGCATTTTCTGATTCCACTGCAACTTCTGACTCGAACTCTGTAACAGCCTTTCCGTATACGCCTGGGTAAGTATTTTCCAAAGTAGAATTAGCGTAATCCTTTAGGCTATGCCTTACTTCAGCTTCGGGCTCTGCTGCAACTTCAACGACAGGCTCAACGTTAACTTCGCGTTCAGTTTTAATACCTAGTTCATTAGCTGCACTTTCTGGCTCAGCTGTTACTTCAGGTTCAACTTCAGGATCGGATTCGATTACGGGCTCGACTTCTGGTTCAGCTTCGGCTTCTGGTTCAGCTTCGACTTCTGGTTCAGCTTCGACTTCTGGTTCAGCTTCGACTTCTGGTTCAGCTTCGACTTCTGGCTCTGCTTCGACTTCTGGCTCAGCTTCGACTTCTGGTTCAGCTTCGACTTCTGGCTCTGCTTCGACTTCTGGTTCGACTGCTACTTCAAGCTCAGCCTCATCTATGTCTTTTTTTTCTGATCTGGGCTCTATTGCAGAATTTTCAGCAATAACTCGCTCTGCATCTAATTTAAGTTGGTTTGTTCGAGCTCTGACCTTCGCTCTTAATGCTTCTAACTCTGTGCTATGTTCTTGCTTCGGTTCTGGTTCACTCTCCACCATAGGCGCGTCAGCCATTAAAGCCGTCAACATTTCTTCTTCTGTAGAAAAGTCTTCATTCACAGTTGCGTCGGGCTCGGCTTCAGGCTCGACTTCTGGCTCAGTTGCGACTTCTGGTTCAGCTGCAACTTCCGGATCGGCTGCTACTTCTGGCTCAGTTTCGATTTCTGGCTCAACTTCTGGCTCAACTTCTGGCTCAACTTCTGGCTCAACTTCTGGCTCAACTTCTGGCTCAACTTCTGGCTCAACTTCTGGCTCAACTTCTGGCTCAACTTCAACTTCTGGCTCAACTTCAACTTCTGGCTCAACTTCAACTTCTGGTTCGGCTTCAACTTCTGGCTCGGCTTCAACTGCTGGTTCGACTGCAACTTCGGGTTCAGCGGCTACTTCTGGCTCTGCTTCGATTTCTGGCTCTGCTTCGATTTCTGGCTCAGCGGCGACTTCGGGCTCAGCTGCGACTTCGGGTTCAGCGTCAACTTCTGGTTCGGCTTCGGCTTCGGTTTCTGGCTCAGCGTCAACTTCTGGTTCGGCTTCGATTTCTGGCTCAGCGGCGACTTCGGGCTCGACTGCAATTTCGGGTTCAGCGTCAACTTCTGGTTCGGCTGCGACTTCTGGCTCTGCTGCGATTTCTGGCTCAGCGGCAACTTCTGGTTCGGCTTCGATTTCGGGTTCAGCGGCGACTTCTGGCTCGACTGCAATTTCGGGTTCAGCGGCGACTTCTGGCTCAGCGGCGACTTCTGGCTCAGCGGCGACTTCTGGCTCAGCGGCGACTTCTGGCTCAGCGGCGACTTCTGGCTCTGCTGCGATTTCTGACTCAGCTGCAACTGCTGGTTCGACTGCTACTGAAGTTTCAAGGTCACCTTGTTGCTGGTTACTCGCTGAATCAGCTGTAACATCAACTGATTCAGCATTAAGCTTTTTTGAAAGGTCTTCCTCTTCATCATCGAGCGCGGCGAGATCTATTCCATCACCGTCATCAATGAGATCATCTTCAACACCGGCTAATAGGGCATCAACATCATCAGCAGATACTAGATCTTCTGTCGACTCAGCTTCCTCTTCCGTAGTATCAGCTTCACTACTTTCTTCTACAGCCGCTTCTTCTACCTCATCAACGACAACTTCTTCACTTGCTTCTTCAGCTTCAGTGACAATGTCAGCTTCTTCTGTTTCGGTTTTTTCTACGTCTGAAACATCGCTGTCAGTATCCGTAGAATCTACTGTCTCTTCAGGATCTGTTTCACCTTCTACATCCGACTCTTCGCTCGGTGCTTCTCCGTCTGTATCTGATTCAGGCTCAGGCTCAGCACTGACTTCTTCATCAACAACCGGCTCTGACTCTGCAACATCTTCGCTAACCATGTCGACTTCTGGCTGAGCAGAGATAACATCCCCGCCTTGTAACGCTTTATATTCAGCAAGTAGCCGTTCCATTTTCTGCGCCGTTACTTCAATTTGTTCATTTAAGGGTAAGTCAACAGAATCTGTAACTGCAATGCCACCAACTGGAAGCAGGTCTAAGCTAGTATTTATGGCCTCTTCTAATTTTTTAGGTAAGTCAGCTAAAGCCTTCGCATCGTGTTCAACATACATCGTCAGAATGGATTTATAAATTTGCTGCTCACGCTCTTGAAATTCTGTCGCCGCTTTTTCAAGTGCGTCCCCACTCAAGCCATACTTTTCAGCCAGCGTTGTAGAAAGCTGTTCGATACGTCGCTCTTTATTGCGTTTCAGTTTTTTCACTGTCATCGCTGCACTTGTCTGAATATGCTTAGTATTTTTAGTTGCTCTTATAATAAGCCAAATAGCCAACAGTGCGAAAATAGCGGCCAATTCATACGCCAGCATCTGCAAAATAGAATCAGTTATATCCATTTATAATTCATCCCCTGGGTTAGTCGCAGCGCTTTTACGTCGCCACACAAAAACACCAATACCTACCAACATTAATATTATGCCGTTGCCTATGGCTAGTTTGATAGCGGGAGTAACAACACCTTCATCTTGTGACGTTGGCATCTCTGGATCAAGTCCTACCAACAAGTCTTCATCTGGCTCAGGAAGTAAATCTTCCAAATTTCCATTCATTTCATCTATGACTTCAAGCTCAGGTTCTAGCTGTTCTTCTTCCATTGGCATTTCTTCTATAATTTCTTCAAGCTCTGCTTCTGGTTCCATTTCAGGCTCTAATTCAGCTTCTTCCTCTTCCATCACTGGAAGTTCAATTTCTGCTATTTCTTCTGGTATATCTCTGTCTATCAATATAATGGGAGTGGGCTGCAAAAATAAGCTACGTCCTTTTACTGTTTCTCCTCGGATCTGTAAGGCAAGTGAATAATCTTCGCTCGGCTGTAAGTCAGCCAACGTCAACTGCCAATCACCATCAAGGTTCTTCATTACATCATACGACCATTCACTACCATCTGCTGCCGTTAACATGGCGGCAATAGATACGTTTTCGCTCTTAATGAGTTCAACATCTGGTTTTAAGGTAAGTCGATGCGTTCGTGTATCTTCATCGGTTAATTGTTCCACCTGCACATCAAACGGTGTTTCAACTACATTAATACTTTGACGGCGCTGACGTTCAAATGTTGCACTGGTCATCGTAACCACAACATCATTACGTCCTGGCTGGAATAAGTCACCGATATGAGTCAGATAGACACCTTGCTGCTGAGATTCATTTAAATCGGTCAGAACTGCATCCGCAAGCTCATTTTCTTCTTTCAATTGTGCATCAACTAATTTGAGGAAGTCTTCACGCACAATAACCTCGTCTTTATCGGTCAAGCTTGCTGAAAAATCAAAGGTTTCACCAATAAGTATATTATTTGGCAAGTCGGTTGTTTGTAATTTAAGATCGGTAACCACCATCACCCGATTATCAGGATCAAGATCCGCATCAATTTTCCAGTCACCGGTCAAAGGTTGCTCAATAGTAATCAAATCGTAATTATCTTCATGATGCCAACGTACATTGCCAGGCAGTTCATCATTTTTTAATCGCGACAAATCTGGTAATACAAGTTCAGTGTCTCTAGTGCCTTCACTGCGAAATACTAATAAGGTCATTTCGCTAACACTGTCATCAATTTTAAAGTTGTTATCCGTTAACGGAACGGTATCGCGTTGAGCGGCCTTTTCAAATAAATGCAAGAACACTCGCTGTAATTGATCGGCCGTATCAACTTGTTCATACCAACCATCAGTAGCGATAGAAATCGCACGTAATAACTCATGATCTGCCGTCGATGACAAAGCAATGGTATGAACGGCTACACCCGATTTTTTTAACCGCGGCACAATATTATCTAATATACGTTGGCGTGACTTTTCACTTGTTTCTTCGCCAGCAGCAACGTCGACCAAGCCATCCGATAATAAAATCACACTACGGCGAACATTGGCATCAGGGAGCTTATGACTGGCGGTCGCTTTATTTAGTACTTGTTCAATATTAGTGAACAAACCATAGGAATGAATTTTATTTGACTGACGTTCAGCTTCTATCTTCCATGCTTCATTGACGTCACGGATTGGCACCAACATATTGACGTATTTAGCAAAGGTCCACACTCCCGCTTTTGACTCATCGGGTAATAAACCAATGACTAAGCGTAAAGCTGGTGCCCGCAGGTTATTTGGGTCATTTTTTTTCATGCTGCCAGAAACATCGATCAGGATGCGCACATCGCTGACCGGCTCTTCTGTAGTGGCGAAAACCTGCCGAATTGGCAAAGTCACTGCCAAAACAATCAGAATCAGCACAAATTTTTCAAAACGTATCATAAACTCATAACCTATTGTTATTATTAACAACGTTCGCTAACCGACTGAAATGTAAAGACGGTTTCCCGACGGTTCGTTCGAAATCGTTGAGTTTAATGCAGTTTCTATGCCGTTATTAAAATATAACAACATTTTGTCTAGAACAGACAAGGGAATACTCCTCACACCTATATATCGCATGAGGAGTAAGTTCAGGGACTATTTCAGAGTAAATCTAATCCGTGTTGTAGATCAGCTTGAATATCTTCAACATTTTCCAAGCCGACGGAGATCCGTAATAAACCTTGCGTGATGCCCGATTCAGCCCGTGCTTCATCGGTTAAGCGCCCATGCGTTGTCGTTGCTGGATGTGTAATCGTCGTTTTAGTATCACCCAGATTAGCCGTTATCGATAACCACTCGGTTGAATCAATTAACTTCCACGCGCCTGCACGGCCACCTTTTACTTCAAAGGCAATAATGCCTCCAAATGCCGATTGTTGCTTTTTGGCTAATTCGTGTTGTGGATGACTAGGCAAACCCGCATAAAATACTTTAGATACTTGTGGCTGCTGTTCCAACCATTGAGCTAAGCTTGATGCCGCTGCTGAATGTGCATTCATACGCAACTCTAATGTTTCTAGTCCTTTCAAGAAAGTCCAAGCATTAAAAGGACTCATGGTCGGGCCAGCAGTACGTAAAAAACCATACACGTCTTCACCAACAAGTTGATTGTCACCTACGACTGCACCACCCACGCAACGTCCTTGACCATCAATATATTTGGTCGCCGAATGCACAACGATATCTGCACCTTGTGCTAAAGGTCGTTGCAAGGCAGGTGTACAAAAGCAATTATCAACAATCAGCAAACAGTCATGGGCTTTCGCCAAAGCGGATAAGGCCGCCATATCCGCTATTTCATTTAATGGATTTGACGGTGTTTCCAAAAACAAGGCTTTGGTATTAGGTTTGATCGCCTGTTGCCATGCACTGATATCAGTTAAGGCAACATAATCAGTTTCTAAACCAAATTTAGCTAAGTACTTATCAAACAGCACACGTGTGGTACCAAAAATACTGCGTGACGACACAATGTGATCACCCGCAGATAATATGCCCATAAAGGTCGACAAGATGGCTGACATGCCTGATGAGGTAGCAACACATGACTCACCACCTTCAAGAGCCGCTAGGCGCTGCTCAAAGTTACGTACGGTCGGGTTAGTAAATCGTGAATATATATTGCCAGGTTCTTCACCACTAAACCGAGCCGCCGCCTGTTCAGCGCTGTCGAAGACATAACTGGACGTCGGAAAAATAGGCTCGGCATGCTCATTTTCTGCCGTACGGACTTGGCCCGCTCTAACGGCACGCGTGGCAAAACCTTTTTCTTGGTCAAAATTCGTCATAGTGAAAATATCGCTGGCAACATATAAAAACAGCAATTCTAAAAGATTCGCGGCCTATGTGACCAGTGTTTTTATTTCAATCAAAGACACATCATCTGTAGAAGCTGCACCATCAGTAAATATTCTTATCGATTTTTTTATCTCATCAAGACGACCTTTATGATTAGTTTCGCCTTGGAGTAACAGCTCAAAACGTTCTTGGCCAAACATCTCACCTTCGTTGTTTTCGGCTTCAGTTAAACCATCACTATGAACATACAGATTATCACCAGCTTCAAGCCGCAAGTCATATACATGCATCTCTTCTTGATCATAGGTCATCACACCCAATGGCAAATGATTAGAAGGAAATCGATGTCGAATCCCACCATCTGAACCCACAACTAAAACATCTGGCAAACCAGCATTCCAAATCTGTGCCGTTGTCCTTTCTGCATTAATATCTATGCCTGCAATACAACAAAATATTCCCGTAGGTAACAATGAGTTTAGCTTATTATTTAACTCTCCCATTAAAACATCTAAAGGCAGTTCTTTAGCTGTTATCGCAGCATAAATAGATGATACCGGCACCGCACCTAATGCAGCGGATAAACCATGGCCAGTAAAATCACATAAAATAACTCTCAACCCACCATTAGCTAAGATTGAAGACAAAATCATATCACCGCTAAATGAGCCCATCGGTTCACACCACGTGGACAATTCAGGAATCACATCGTTACTTGTTGCCGTGATGTTTTCAAACACATGCTTGGCAATCATTTCTTCTTGTTCGAGCTGGCTATGTTTTTCCAGCAAATCTTTCATTGTTTTCTGTAATTGTTCATCAGCACGTTTCTGCTTGTTAATATCTAAACTGGTGCCGATCATGCGAACGGGCTTACCACCTTCCGACCACTCAACTATTTTTCCACTGTCTCGCACCCATACCCAGTGTCCTAGTTTATGTTTCAGTCGCACTTCACACGAATATGACGCTATCTCACCGTTACAGTATTTTTCTAATTTTTCCATCAACATTTTTCCGTCTTCAGGATGCGTTTGATCAATCCATGTTTGGATATTAGCAGGGTGAAATTCTTGAAGGTTGAAACCCATAATCTTAGCCCAGCGCTCATTAAACGACACGGTTCCAGTTTGTATATGCCAATCCCATACACCTACATCAGTACTCTCGACAACCAGTTCGAGTTGCTCTGAACTCTCAGAGAGTTCACCAAGCACTTTTTGTGTCTCTAATTCGCGTTGATCAAGCTTCTGTTCGTAACTACTGCGCATCATCAACATATGATTAAACGCTGTTGCAAGCTGTGTAATCTCATCATTAACCTTTTTACTCACGATAACTTGTTGTTGTGATTCCCCCTCGGCCATTAACAGTGAGGCATCAGCTAACCGAGCAATAGGTCGAATAAAGTGCTGAGCTTGAAGTGCAGAAACAAAAGCAACTACTATTGCTGTAACGATCATTAAGAGCATGGCCACTTTCCCTGCAAAATCAGCATCATAAAGCGCCTCATCCGTATTTACTTCACTGACTAAAATCCAGTTAATATCACCAATTTTTATATCTTGATATTCACCTATTACACTCTCACCTTCGGGACCACTATATTGAGAAACATTAGACAACCTCTCACTACCGTCAGGTTTCTGCTGCGTATATAGACTTAATTGTGATGTATTCACATCTCTAGCTAATACTTCACGCCAATTATTGTTTCGTAGAGGTGTTCGTAAATAACCATCTTCTCCCACCATATAGTGATGTAAAGAGCTTTCCTCTGTAGCATCAAAGATGCTGAACAACTTATCTAAGCGCAGTTGCATCGCAAATACGCCTACTTTATCTCCAAACTCATCTAATAAAGGGGCAGTTATAAAGGCCGCTATAGCTAGATCTGAAGGGAAGTATCGTTCCATTCCTGAGAACTGCATCTGTCCTGTATCTAGCGTTTTCTTTACCGCACTTGCAAAACCAGTTTGGTTAAAAACCCCATTGTATAGATTGGTTCCCCAATCAGACTCACGCGCCACGCTATAGAGAATATTGCCTCTATTATCTATAAGGAATAAGTCATAGACGTAATTGTATCGACGATTCAGACTTACTAAGCCGTTAGGAGACGAATCTAATCGTCGTTGCCAATCATAGCTTTTGATATATTCATTCAGTGTTTTCCCGCTTAGAGCTAAGCCTTCTTGCAGCGTTTGCAATAAAGCAACATTTTCATGTACTTCAGCCTGATTGCTGACATCCAGATATCTATTTTCAAACCAGTTGGAGATATAGGAAATTGAAAGTGTTGCTGATTGTTGAAGGTTTTCAGCCGCCAATTCGCTGAGGCTATTTTTTGTTTGGTAATAATTAAACCAAGATACAAAACACAAAGGCAGGAGAGAAAGTACTAAAAACCACATCATCAACCGTTGTCGTATGGATACGAACTTAAGGAGGTGGTTCGAATTTTTCTTTTGCGCTGGCACGATGTCAACTTTAGCTGCGGCGTCATTCATAACAAGGAGCCCTAATTAGTTAATTTATGCGATCAACAGAAAATTGTGGATCAGCAAACTCATCAATATCAACAGCTTGTTTTAATATGCCGCCTTCCACCGCTAGGTCCATAATTTGTTTTAAACCCGCTTTATCTATATTTAAATGCTGATAGTTAATCACACGTAGCTCAGGATCTAAACTTGCAATAATGGCCTCACGCGTATGCGCTGGAATGTGTTTGCGAACAATGTTCACAATTTCTTCTAATTTATCACCGCCTTCATTTCGTGCTATTTCAATGTCTTCACCTGCCCGATGTATATAAGTCATCACCTCTTTAACGGCATCATGTTTATTCGCTATAGCCTTATCTGTCGCTAAAGCAATGCATTCAACATGACCGTGACTCCATGGCATCACATCTTTTGAATACCAGCCTACATAGCCAAAACCACCGGTTTCCACCACATCCGCCCAAGGTAAGGATTGCTCGAATGCAGCTGGAATAGCACGATTACTCTTGCTCTTGATAAATACGGGAGATTTAGGTGGTGCAACAGAAATGGCCAACACCTCGGCGTTGTCATTCGGGGAAATGGTCATTGTTAGACCATGCTCCTTAAGATAACGATATAACACGACAGTATGCGTTGCTAATAAATGCGGCATGCCAATTTCAGTAGCTCGACCTGTTTGTTGAAATACCTTTTTTAATGCATCTGCAACTTTACTATCTGGTTTACGATCTTTTCGTTCAGGTAATACTTGCACCTCTTGATTTAGCAGATCATTAATCGCTAAGGCATTGCCATCACGATGCATCAGTCCTACCCAACGAAAATGTTGTTTTTCATTAAACATATCCATGGCCAACGGGCTCATCACATAAGCCATATCAACTTCGCCTGATTGGAAGTAAGCTCGCAGAAAGTCCCAATTTTTCATCTGCTCAATTTGGAAATCAGCATACTGCATCTCACCGCGATATCGCTCATAGGCCACCAGCGCAGCGTAATGATCTGCCAAGGGAATATATAAAGCCTTGATCAGCTGTTTTTCTGAACTGGAGGGATGTGTTTCAGCAAGACTACTGAAACTGAAGATTGCCAATAACATGGCAAGATAGAACTGAACGGTGTTCCTGCTGGTAAGAGACATCATTTTCTCCTAATTGCACAACCAGTTTATTCCATGACTAGATAGTAAGTGTGTGTATTGCTTAGGTCAAGCAAGGAGGATTTATACTACAAATACCTCAACAGAACATCGAGGTAGAAAACAGTGAATAAGCTAATTGCTCAACCTTGATTATCGCAAGGCTGAGCATAAACTATTGAGATTTTTATTTAGGTTGATACAAGATAGTGAACATAGCTACGCGATCTAAGCTGTTGTAACCATCATTTGTTTGATATTCCTTATCAAATAAGTTTGAAACATTGGCTTGTAATGACCAATCTTTTGCCACTTTATAAGATGCACGGATATCGACTAGCCCAAAGCCACCTAAACGATTGTTATTCGATTCGTCGTCATATCGGTGTCCACTTAACTTCCAGCTAGCACCTAACGACCACTCATCCCACTGGTTATCAATATGGAGATTTGCCAGTCGTTTTGCTCGACCAGTTAAAGTTTTTCCCGTTTCTTCATCTTCAGGCTGTAAGAAACTGGCATCAAATGCAATATCAGCACCTAACACATTTGTAGATACAGCAAACTCTATCCCTTTTATTTCTGCTTTACTTACATTTGAAGGTGTCCATTTACCGTTTACTTTTTTCCAATCAATTAAGTTTTTAATTTTGGTTTTATAAACATTAATTCCCCAATCAAAACTAGCAGCACTACCATTAAGGGATAGTCCCCATGATCTTGACTCTTCGGGTAGTATGCTGAGATTACCAACAGACGACCCAGTATCCGGCCAATATAAATCATTAAATGAAGGTGCTTTAAAGGCCGTGCCGTAGTTTGCGGTAATTTGCAGGTTTTCCTGCAACCAATAACCCCACTCTGCAGTACCAGTGTTATGAGTACCAAAGGATTCATTGTCATCATGACGAGCACTAACTAACCAACTATTCTTATCCTGATTACCCTGCCAACTAAGAAATACTGCTTTGTTATCACGCGAGGTTTCAAGATAGTCTTTAGAACTATCCACATAATCATTCTCATAATCTAATCCCAAGTTTAATGTGTGATTTGGGTTTAGCTCAACGGTATTGGTGATATTCACAAAACGATGGCGCGTATTAATCTCCGAAGAGGAAATATGATCTTTAAAGTCTTCTGACTTATCGCGTGATTCGCTTAATTGAAATGATAATAGCCAAGCATCATTAACTTGCCAGTTAGTATTAGCACCTAACACTTGCTGTACGGACTCGCCATGGTAATCCGCACTAATCGAATAGCCATCATAGTCATTCTTACTCTCAGCTCTAAGAAAATTAGCGCCCACACTAATGTCCTTTGTTAGCTTATGATTAATTTTGGCAGAAACACTCTTATTTCGATAACCATCATGGTCTGTATTTTTATCTTCGCGAGCATGAATACCATCAGTAGATTGATGGTTAAAACTTAAGTTATACGTTGTTGACTCATTACCACCACTCACGCCTACCGAAGCCTGTTTAGTATTGTGCGTACCAGAACTCACTTTGGCATAAGGCTTGATTCCTTGTTGACCTTGTCGCGTAAAAATTTGTATTACACCACCAATTGCCTCTGATCCATATATGCCTGAACGTGGCCCACGAACAATTTCTACACGCTCAATTTGCTCAACAGGAAAATTTTGTATGCTTGTTTCACCTAAAGTAGCCGAATGCCATTTAACGCCATCAACCAAAAATAAGACATGACCAGAACTTGTACCACGCATATATAGGTCTGAAGATTTACCAGCACCTCCGTCAAAGCTCATATCAATACCAGGCTGACGAGATAATAAAGTCGGTAGGTCATTAATTTGTGATCGTTCAATATCGGCACGTGTAATAACAGTCGTAGCCGCCAATAAGTTATCAGATGGCATCCGATTTGTTGTCACTGTTAAAGTGTCGAAATGCTCTTCAGCAAACGTTGGCAAAGAAAAGGTTGAAGCTGCAATGGCAGCAAAAGTAAGACGTGCAGACGCACGCAAGGCTGAAAGCCCTTGTGAAGTTTTCATTCTTTCTCCTGAGGATACGCTCACCCGCGATCCAGGTATAAAAAAAAGCAAACAATATCGTTTGCCATGAAACTTCAGGCAGGTTTCCGGACTCACGTTGTGGTTCTCACCAAACAAAATCACCTTCCCATGAATAAATCACAGTGGCTAACTGATTTGCTTTTCAACATTTACCGTTGCGGGGGCAGTGTTGGCATTGTCATTAAGTAATGTCGCACCAACTTCCCTTTTAACTCTAACTTTGTGTCAGAGCACCTGAAGATGGCGCGCATATTATGATTCTTGATTAATTTAGTCAACTAATAATTAGATATTAGGCAAGCATATCTACCTAGCTAAAAGCTATATTCCTACTAGATTTACACGAAATACTGGTTGTTAAAAAACATTGGGGAACGACTGTAAGTAATTGACTCTTTTAGTCAGGAAAATTTATCATTGCCGCCTGCTTTAGGTGTTATCAGTGGTCAAAGCCGCTGATAATTAAACGGGAAGCTGGTGAGTCTCTTTCAATATTAAGCGTGACAAATCCAACACTGCCCCCGCAACGGTAATCGAGAAAAATTAGTTCACATGCCACTGTGATTTTTCATGGGAAGGCGAACTAAATATAACTTTCTCGTAAGTCCGGAGACCGGCCTATTGCATTACATAACCATATTGCGGTGGGCGATATCCAAGTTTTGACGTCAGTTCTTTTGAGCTGCTATTTACTTGTTTTCTCCACCGTATATTGGCCCTTACCCTGAACTCGCGCGGGCTGGCGCATACGGAAAATTAATGAAACCAAGTAAATACCTAGCAACTGCTATCTTAGCTTCTATAGCAAACACTGCTACTGCAGAATCCATCACTTTAGAGCCAGTACTGGTCTCGGCTACAAAAACTGAAACCACTGACGTCGAAGCAACCTATGCTTCAGAAGTTTATGATGCCAATGATATTGCATCATCTGGTGCTCAAGACATCTATGCATTTTTAAACCAAAATACATCTGTTACCGTGCTGCCTTCTTTTGGTAACCAATATTCTCAAAAGCTGGATATGCGAGGCTTTGGTATCGGCGATGGTTATCAAAATATTGCAATCACTGTTAATGGCCGTCGTCTTAACAATATTGATATGACACCAGCATTACTGACCTCAATCTCGCTCAATAATATTAAACGTATTGAAATCACCAAAGGTAGCGGTTCAGTCATCTATGGTGATAACGCTACCGCCGGCTCAATCCAAATTTATACCAAAGATGAAATCAATCACAATGTAGGTGTTGCATTTGGTAATGAAGGACAAAAAACAGCTTCATTTTCTACTGGTTATTCCCATGACTATTTCAACCTAGCCGTTTCTGGTGATCATTCTGAACTTGATGGCTTTAAAGATGAAGACCTCAGTGGCTTCACCAATGAGTCAAGTAACGCTAACACTCATGTTGCATTAGATGTTATGCCAACCGACAATCTAAAAGTGTCCATTGGGAAAGATCACTCTACCATCGATACTCGCTACACTGGTTCAATGACGCTTGCCGAATATAAAGATAAGCCGGAACAAAATAGTGGCAATACCTATACTCAACAAAGATATCATACCGATACCGTATTCTTTGGTGCTGAGGCTGATATTACTGATCGTTTACAGGTTTCGTATAACCACTCGGATGAAGACAAAGTTTCTAATTTTGTAACCTTCTCAAGTGTGAGCGAATATGACTATAAAAGCGATGAGGTTTTGCTTAAATACAATGCAGAACAGTTCAATGTCATCACAGGTGCTCAGCGTTTTGACGGCGTAAGGTCCTCTTCAACTAACGAGACCACCAAAGAAAACACAGGCTACTTCATCCAAGGTGAATACTATTTTAATGATTTAACTGTGTCCCTTGGTGGACGAAAAGAATCCGTTGAATACGATTACTCATCAAGCTCATCTAACTTAAATGATGATCATGATTTATACGCCTATGATATCGGTTTCAACATGCGTTTCACCAATGAGCTGACCATGTTTTCCAACTTTAACAAGGCATTCCAAGCACCTGACATAGATCGTTTTTTCAAATTTGGTGGTGGATTTAACAGTTTCATTGAACCTGCAAAAGTAAAAACGCTTAATGTCGGTATTAATTACGTCACACAAAATGACAAAACAAAACTAACCATCTTTCGAGCCGAGTTAGATAATGAAATTTTTTACAATGCGCCTACTGGTAGAAATACAAATATAGATGAGTCACATAAATATGGTGTTGAACTGCAAAATCGTCATAAGTTTAACGAACAATGGTTAACAACGCTGAACTATGCCTATACCCGCGCCATTATTGATAATGAAAATGAAGGTAACGGCAGTTATGACGGTAAAAACTTACCGGGTGTATCTCGTCACAATGTCACGGTAGCTTTGCATTACACACCAACGAATAGTTCAAACTTTGTGTTGTCTCATAATTATCGAAGTAAGGCCTATGCCTTGAATGATTTTGCCAATAACTTTTCGCAAAAGCAGCCTCATTATGAGTCAACTAATCTTGCTTACACCTTCAGCTATGACAAGTTAGTCTTATCTGCAAATGTAAATAATATCTTTGATAAGAGTAATGGTCTCCAAGTCAGCAACGATAATATATATGCTGTCAATTTCTCTCGCAGCTTCACTGTGGGTGCAAAGTATAATTTTTAATGACGAATGAACAATACGCTTACCATTAATTTGGTAAGCGTATACCTCTTTCAAATATTAGAACTTATGCATCTCACCCAATCCCATTAACATGGCCATCAGTACGCAGAAAAAAGTAGCTCAGAATCACTCTGTTGCTCTCTTACTTTTGTGCATTCCTGGCCACTCTGGAGACTTAAATGCTTTCATTATCTAAACGCCAACAATTTATTATTGGCTTATTATTAGTTGCCTTAATGGCCTTCACACGAGGTCATCACTTTTCCACAATCAATCACTTACCTAGTGCGACCTTAGCGGCGTTTTTTCTTGCTGGTCTCTACGTTTCATCTAAATGGTTGGTCCCACTATTATTTGTTGAAGCGGCTTTATTAGATTATGCCGCCATTACTTTTGGTGGTGTCAGTAGTTTTTGTGTTTCACCAGCCTATGTCATGTTGATTCCTGCTTATGGCTCCTTATGGCTTGCGGGTCATTGGTATGCCAAAAAATATCAATTTAACTGGCACAGTTTGTTGCCGTTAAGTTTGTCGGTGGTGTTGGCAACAGCAATCAGCCAAGTATTCTCTGGTGGGGGATTCTACTTTTTCTCTGGTCGTTATACACAACCGACATTGGCTGAATATGGCGAGCGTTTTGTTAACTACTTCCCTAGTGCATTAAGTAATATTGCCTTCTATCTTGCTTTAGCCGTGGCCTTTCATGTTATTGCTGTATTAGCTGCTCGTGCGTCTTCAGTACATCAGGAAAACAAATCTTGAACCATGAATGTGCCGCGCTTGTTATTGCTGCACCCGCATCTGGTCAAGGGAAAACCACAGTAACAGCAACACTCGCGCGTTACTTTCGAAATCAAGGAAAACGGGTTCGTATTTTTAAAGCCGGACCTGACTTTCTTGATCCGATGATTTTAGAGCAAGCCTCTGGTCATGCTGTTTATCAGTTAGATCTGTGGATGGTGGGAGAAACAATCTGCCGCCAACTATTAGCTGAGGCAGCGGCGACAGCAGATTTAATTCTGATTGAGGGGGTGATGGGCTTGTTTGATGGTGATCCATCTACTGCCGATCTGGCCACTACCTTTGGTATTCCGGTATTGGCTGTGATTGACGCCTCAGCAATGGCACAAACCTTTGCGGCTATCGCTTATGGCCTGACTAATTATCGTCAAGATGTACCCGTGGCGGGTGTATTTGCCAATCGCATTGGCAGTGAGCGTCATTATCAAATGTTAATCGATGCTCTACCCGATAATTTGACTTGTTATGGCGCTTTGTCTCGCCAAACTGATGCTGCCATACCGAGTCGTCATTTAGGTTTGGTGCAAGCCGAAGAAATTGATGATTTAGATCAGCGTTTAGCTACTTTAGCAGAACAATTAATCATTGAAGTCGATCTCACGTTGCCATCAATCAACTTTTCCCCTGCGGAGAAAAATGATGTCAGCCCATCATTTAATGGCCTCAAGATTGCTATTGCACGTGATGCTGCTTTTTCGTTTATCTATCAAGCAAACCTTGATCTATTAAAAGATCTTGGTGCTGAACTGCGATTCTTTTCACCATTAACCGATGATGATCTGCCCGCAGCGGATAGTCTTTACTTGCCGGGTGGTTACCCAGAGTTACATCTAGAAGCGCTGTCTAATAACAAGGCCATGCATAAAGCTATTAGACAACATTATGATGCAGGCAAACCGATCGTAGCTGAATGTGGCGGTATGCTGTATTTAACGGAATCTTTAACAGACAAAGACGGTGCTCAAGCAGAGATGATTGGTCTGCTTGATGGCCATACCGTGATGCAAGCTCGTCTATCGGCCTTAGCACTGCAAGAAGTATCGCTCAACAATAAAAAGTTACGTGGCCATACCTACCATCACTCGTTGTTTAATACTTCTGCTCCGTCGGTTGCACATGCTACTAATCCTAATGCAGACCATACTAATGAGGCTGTTTATCAATCGGCTCGTCTCACCGCCAGCTATATTCACTTCTACTTGCCCTCTAACCCGGAAGCCACGGTAGAATTGTTTCAGCCATGACAACAAATAAACACCAATATAGCGAACAAGATCGTGCTGCCATTTATCGTGCTATTGGTGAGCGTCGAGATATGCGTCATTTTCGAAACGACCCTATCGATGCCGATCTGATGCAACGTTTGTTTCAAGCGGCTCATCAAGCACCCAGCGTTGGTTATATGCAACCTTGGCGAATTATTCGCATAACAAAACCTGAACTCCGTACTGCGATACATAGCATTGTCGATGCTGAACGTATCAAAACGGCTGAAGCTTTAGCTGAACGGCAACAAGCATTTATGAAACTTAAAGTTGAAGGCATTAAAGAGTGTGGTGAGTTATTGGTCATGGCCTTGATGGATGGGCGTGAACAACATGTCTTTGGCCGCCGCACTATGCCTGAAATGGATCTTGCTTCTGTTTCCTGTGCTATACAAAACATGTGGTTAGCAGCAAGAGCTGAAGGCATCGGTATGGGCTGGGTATCGATGTTTGAACCTACTGAATTAGCGTCATTATTAGCGATGCCACAAGGTGCTAAACCCGTCGCCATTTTATGTTTGGGTCATGTGGATGAGTTTTATCCCGCACCCATGTTAGAACTTGAAGATTGGCGAAAAACAACCGATATCAATGAAGTAATATTCACCGATAATTGGGGTAAGGAGTAACGCTTATGATGACCACTTTTTTCATCATTGTCGCCGCACTGATCCTCGATTGGTTATTCGGTGAACCTAAACGATTTCATCCTTTAGTTGGCTTTGGTTTATTAGCCACTCGAATTGAAAATAGCCTTAACCAAGATAATAGCTCAATACGCGCTCAACTACTTCGAGGTACATTGGCTGTTGCACTTTTATTGCTGCCTTTGAGCTTAATTGGTTTTTATCTTAGTTCACTGCCTATTGTGGGATTTACGTTCACTCTCATTATTGTAACTTTGTGTATTGGCCATAAAAGCTTACACGACCATACTCAACCTATTGCCGAAGCCCTTAACAAAGGCAATGAACTACAGGCGCGAGATTTAACTAGCCAAATTGTTAGTCGTGATCCTGAAACCTTAGATATCGCAAAAGCCAGTGTGGAATCTATCTTAGAAAATGGCAGTGACAGTGTGTTTGCCGCTTTGTTCTGGTTTGTGATTGCTGGTGTTCCTGGCATTATCTTTTATCGCCTGAGTAATACGCTCGATGCCATGTGGGGTTATCGTAACCAGCAGTATTTATATTTTGGTCGTTTTGCTGCAAGATTAGATGATGTATTGAACTATATTCCTGCACGATTAACCGCCTTAAGTTATAGCATCTTGGGTTCAACTAAACAGGCCCTGACATGTTGGTTCACTCAAGCAAAACATTGTGATAGCCCTAATGCTGGGCCGGTAATGGCTGCCGGTGCTGGCGCACTTGAAATAACCATTGGTGGGCCAGCCCAATACCATGGTGAATGGCACCAACGCCCTATTCTTGGTAGCGGCCCTCCCGCTGAGGCTAATGATATTCATCGGGCTTTATTATTGATCCGTAAAACTGTGTTGTTATGGTTAGTTGTTTTACTCGTCATTTCAGGGCTGACGTATGCTTGAACATGGCGGTAACCTTTATTCTGCCGCACTACAATATGATATTCCTATCTCCGACTGGTTAGATCTATCCACCGGCATTAACCCAAATGGTTGGCCTGTGCCGACAACTTTTCCTGCTGAAGTATGGTCACAACTGCCGCAACAAGATGATGGCCTTGTTACTACAGCACAAGACTATTATCAATGTAAATCTCTGCTCGCTGTGGCCGGTTCTCAGGCTGCCATTCAAGCATTACCTTATTTACGAGGTAATGGTCGCGTGGGTATTATTGCCCCCGCTTATGCCGAACATGCTTATGCATGGCAACAAGCAGGACATGAGGTGATACCGCTTGATATCGATTCAATCAGCAATGCAATCATTCAACTTGATGTGCTGGTTATTATTAATCCGAATAATCCCAGTGCACAGCAGTTCAGCTCCGAGCAATTACTGTCTTGGCATCAGCAACTGCTAGCCAAAAATGGCTGGTTAATTATCGATGAAGCCTTTATTGATTCAAGTCCTGAACACAGTCTTGCTACCCACTGTCCGACTAACGGTTTAGTTGTTTTACGTTCCTTAGGTAAGTTTTTTGGTCTAGCCGGTTTACGGATTGGGTTTGTTTTAGCAGAAGCAACGTTATTAAAACAATTAGCTGACCGACTTGGTCCTTGGCCTATTGCTCATGCTTCACGTTACGTAGCCCAGCTAGCCTTGCAAGATAAAATGTGGCAACAGCAGTGCCGTCATCAGCTTCGTCAACAAGGATCACGCCTACAACAATTATTGACCCGTGCCGGTTTGAAACCCCATGGCAGCAGTGATTTATTCCATTGGGTTAAAATAGATAATGCTGAGCTTGTTCACCAAAACTTAGCCCAACAGGGTATTTTAACTCGTGTATTTGAGACCCCTTCCAGCTTACGTTTTGGCTTACCTAAATCAGAAAGTGATTGGCAGCGATTACAAGCAGCACTACAGCAATTGGATTTACCATGACAGCAAAAACACTGATGGTTCAAGGCACCACTTCTGATGCAGGTAAAAGTACTCTAGTCGCTGCTTTGTGTCGCTGGTTATATCGACAAGATATTGCTGTCGTACCCTTTAAACCACAGAATATGGCATTGAACAGTGCCGTTACTATTGATGGTGGCGAGATCGGCCGTGCTCAGGCGGTGCAAGCTCAAGCTTGTCATCTTGAGCCACATACGGATATGAACCCTGTTTTGCTTAAACCTAATAGTGATACTGGCGCTCAAGTCATCATTCATGGCCAAGCAGTAAAGAATATGGAGGCGCAGTTCTACCACCACTATAAACCCACTGCAATGGCGGCAGTATTAGCATCTCATCAACGTTTATCCGAACAATATGAGGTGGTGATGGTTGAAGGTGCTGGCTCGCCCGCCGAAATAAATCTACGCGATCGTGATATTGCCAATATGGGATTTGCTGAGGAAGTAGATTGTCCGGTAATCATTGTTGCTGATATTGATCGTGGTGGCGTCTTTGCCCACTTGGTTGGTACATTGGCACTATTATCTGAAAGTGAACAAGGTCGGGTTAAAGGTTTTGTCATAAATCGCTTTCGTGGTGATATTGCTTTATTACAATCAGGCTTGGATTGGTTGGAGGAAAAAACCGGCAAACCTGTTTTAGGGGTATTGCCCTATTTAAAGGGTTTGCACCTTGAAGCTGAAGATGCCATTACCACCCAACAAGCCGATGTTCCAGATGATGCATTTAAAATCATCGTGCCGGTATTGCCTCGTATCAGTAACCATACAGACTTTGACCCTTTACGGTTACACCCACAGGTTGACCTACAATTTATCGGGCCCGATGCGCCTATCCCAGCTGCAGATTTTATTATCTTGCCCGGTTCAAAGAGCGTACGCGCAGATCTAAACTACTTACTACAATCAGGTTGGTCAGCTGCCATTAATAAACATCTTCGCTACGGCGGCAAAGTATTAGGCATTTGTGGCGGTTTTCAAATGTTAGGTTGCGATATCAACGATCCAGATGGCATTGAAGGATTGGCAGGACAAACAGAAGCCTTAGGCCTGTTAGATATGAGCACAACCCTAACTGCCCAGAAGCAACTACGAAATGTATCTGGCAAACTCTATATCGATGCCAGCATGATTCAAGGTTATGAAATTCATGCTGGTATCAGTCAAGGGCCAGCACTGTCACAGCCTTTTTGTCAGTTAGAACATGGTGCTGATGGTGCGATTAATCATGATGACAATATTATGGGTACCTATGTGCATGGTTTGTTTGAACAATCTAGCACCTGTAATGCCATACTCAACTGGGCAGGTTTACAACATGCCGATGCAGCTGATTATCATGCCTTACGTAATAGAGATATTGATCGATTAGCTGATATGATTGAACAACATATGGATATTGCTGTGCTTAAAGATTTACTTGAATTAGCCCCTAAGTTACTCAAGGTTACCCAATGAAAAAAACCTTAGTTTTAGGTGGCGTGAAATCAGGCAAAAGTCGCTTGGCCGAACAGCTAGCTGACCTGTCTGAACTGGACGTCGTTTATATTGCCACGGCTACGGCGAATGATGATGAAATGCAGCAACGTATCAGTGAACATCAGCAACGTCGACCAGACCATTGGCAAACCATTGAAGCGCCGATTCATCTAGCGGCTATTCTCCAACAAACTTGCCAACAAGATCGCTGTGTCTTAGTAGATTGCTTAACCCTGTGGCTGACAAATTTATTAATGGCTGAAGATAAGGAACAACTTGAGCGGGAAATAGATGCGTTGATTGCTATTATTCCTGAGTTGTCTGGCCATCTTATCTTAGTCAGCAATGAAACCAATATGGGCATAATGCCGATGGGTGAACTAAGTCGACAATACTGCGACCAAATCGGTGTATTACATCAGCGAATCGCTGCTATTTTTGATCGTGTTATTTTTACTGTAGCTGGCCTCCCCCATGTATTAAAAGGAAAACTGTAGTGTCAGAGTTTGATCAATGGTTATCGTTGCCCGTAAAAGCTATCGACGAACGAAGCAAAAAAGCCGCTGAACAACGGCAACAGCAATTAACTAAACCAGCAGGTTCATTAGGTCAGTTAGAAACAGTTGCTATTCAACTAGCGGCAATGCAAGCAACAGAAACACCATCCGTTAATAAAGTTCATATCAGTGTATTTGCCGCTGATCACGGCATTGTAGAAGAAGGTATATCTGCCTTTCCCCAAGCCGTCACAGCCGAAATGATTCGAAACTTTGCTAACGGTGGTGCTGCGATCAGCGTATTAGCGAAAGAACTCAATGCCAGCCTTGATGTTATCAATATGGGTACCATCACCCCATTAGAACAATTATCCGCTGTATCTGATCAACGTATCGCTGCTGGCACGGCAAACTTCGTCCATCAAGCGGCTATGTCATTAGCGCAATGCCAACAAGCTATTTTGGCCGGACGCAATAATGTAGAACAAGTTTATCAAGCAGATATAGAGCTGTTTATAGCCGGTGAAATGGGAATAGGTAATACCACGTCGGCCACCGCAATTGCAGCAGCCTTATTAGACCTCGATGCAAAGGTGTTAACAGGTCCAGGTACCGGACTTAATACGAAAGGTATTACTCATAAGGCTTTTATTATTGAACAAGCTTTAAACAAACATCGAGCGGATCTGTCATCACCATTGACTATTCTGCACACTCTCGGCGGATTTGAAATCGCAGCATTAGTAGGGTGTTATTTAGCCTGTGGTAAACAAGGCTTGCCGGTAATTATCGATGGTTTTATTTCATCAGTTGCTGCATTGATGGCAGAAACACTCTGTCCGGGAACAAAACATTGGTTTCTCTATAGTCATAATTCAGCCGAACCTGGGCATCACCATGTTTTATCCGCACTCAAAGCAACAACCTTATTAGATCTTGGCATGCGTTTGGGTGAAGCCAGTGGCGCTGCATCGGTATTACCGTTAATTCGTCTTAGTTGCGCGCTACATAATCAAATGGCAACCTTTGAGCAAGCTGAGGTTTCTGAGAAATCGTGATAAATACACTACAACCCTTCTTAATCGCATTGCAGTTTTTAACAACGTTACCGGTTAAGGTAGCCGTCCCCGTCGCCAATAAACAACTGGGACAATCGTTGCTGTTTTATCCTATTGTTGGCTTTATCATCGCTGTCATTTTGATTAGCCTAGCCTCGTTATTAACGTCGCAGTCATCCTATGTCGCGGCAATATTAGTCCTTATTAGCTGGGTCATTCTGACAGGAGGTCTACACTTAGATGGCTTGGCAGACAGTGCTGATGCATGGTTGGGCGGCTTGGGAGATAAAGCAAAAACATTGAAGATCATGAAAGATCCCACCAGTGGCCCCATTGCCGTTAGCATTCTGGTTTTAGTGCTATTAACCAAGCTTATTATGCTGGCCGAATTAATTGCCGTGCAGAATTGGATTGCGATTATCTTGGCAACAACATTATCTCGTACTGCCTTACCATTATTATTTCTCACCACACCCTATGTCAGACAAAATGGCATTGCTGCCTTATTGATTCAACACCAACCTAAAACGACAACAAAACAAATGGTTTTAGCGGTGACATTAATCAGTATTTTCTTATCTGGCGTGTGGATTTTATTACTGAGTTTTGGCCTTTTTTTATTATTGCGTTACTGGATGCTTCAACGCCTTGATGGTGTGACCGGAGATACTGCTGGTGCAATGGTCGAACTATTAGAAACCGGCATCTTAATCACTGCCGTCATTATTTAGAGAGTTAACCATGACTGATACAGAAAAAAGTCAACGTCACCAAAAACGTATGAAACGCCATAAAGAAGTGGTTGATGACAAAATTCAACACGCTGATAAAGACAAGGGCTTATTACTCGTCATTACTGGCAATGGCAAAGGCAAAAGCTCTTCAGGCTTTGGCATGGTCGCGCGAGCCTTAGGCCATAACATGCGTGTTGGTGTTGTACAGTTTATCAAAGGTGCATACAGCACCGGTGAAGAGGCGTTCTTTAGACGTTTTCCAGATGAAGTTGAATATCATGTTATGGGGGATGGCTTTACTTGGGATACTCAAAATCTCGATCAAGATATTGCTTCTGCAAAAAAAGGCTGGGAAGTCTGTAAGCAATTAATAGACGATCCTAATATTGATGTGGTTTTATTTGATGAGCTTAATATCGTATTAAAAATGCGTTATTTAGATACTGATTTGGTACTTGCTGACATCGCAAAACGTGCAGAAATGAAACATGTCATTATCACTGGCCGAGGTGCTCCGGAGGCTGTGATCGAGGCTGCAGATACAGTTAGCAGAATTGAAGATGTGAAACATGCTTTTCGTGCAGGTTTTCGAGCACAAAAAGGCATTGAATTATAAAAACTGGCGCAGTTTTTGCTCTGTCATAAAACTGTAAAGTTACCCACAATTTCTGTGGATAAGTCTGTGATTAAGTCTTTGCTAAAACGGTAAGTCCCTTATATACATACAACCACATCAAAATGGTCACTTTTTGACCACGGAAAATAACCCCTTAAATATCAACCGGTTACGGTCCTACCATTTAGAATCAATCAGTTAGCACTGCTTGTTTATATAAAACAGCACTGATGCGCGCTACTGGTGCATAACTTTTATGGTTGTCAACAGGGATTTATAATAAATGTTGATTTCAGCCTGATAGTAAGCACTACTATCAGGCTGTATGTTTGAGACTAAACTGATTCAGTTTCCACGTCTAAGTCAAGGACTAACTCACCGTCACGAAGTACCACTTTAACGTGTCCACCTTCAGATAGTTTGCCAAACAATAATTCGTCAGCCAATGGACGTTTTATTTTTTCTTGTACTAATCGAGCCATCGGTCTTGCCCCCATATGTACATCGTAACCATGCTCAGCTAACCACTGACGTGCTTCATCATCAATTTCTAAGGTAACTTGCTTGTCTTGCAGTAACATTTCAAGTTCAACTACGGCTTTGTCTGCCACTCGTAAAACGGCATCTGTAGTTAAGGCTTTAAACTGAATAATGCCATCTAAACGATTACGAAATTCCGGCGTAAAGGTACGCTTAACCGATTCCATTCCATCTGTTTGGTGATCTTGTTGAGTAAAGCCCATTGATGAGCGTCCCATCTCCTGAGCACCTGCATTACTAGTCATTACTAGCACAACATGACGAAAATCAGCCTTACGGCCATTGTTATCCGTTAAAGTGCCATGATCCATTACTTGTAGTAATAGGTTAAAGACATCTGGATGTGCTTTTTCTATTTCATCTAATAATAAAACAGCATGTGGTTGCTTGGTAATCGCTTCTGTTAACAAACCACCTTGGTCATAACCAACATAACCTGGAGGCGCACCAATTAAACGCGAAACAGTATGACTCTCCATATATTCCGACATATCAAAGCGAATTAACTCTACGCCTAGGTTATGCGCTAGCTGACGTGTAACCTCGGTTTTACCTACGCCCGTTGGTCCTGCAAACAAAAACGCACCCGTTGGTTTTTCTGGATGGCCTAAGCCGGAACGTGCCATTTTAATTGCTGAACTTAATGCTGAAATCGCCTCATCTTGGCCAAAAATCACATGTTTTAGATTTTTTTCCAAGTTACGTAAATTATCTTTATCAGCATTACTTACCGTTTTAGCC
Source organism: Methylophaga sp. 42_25_T18 (assembly GCA_002163085.1). Taxonomy (GTDB): domain Bacteria; phylum Pseudomonadota; class Gammaproteobacteria; order Nitrosococcales; family Methylophagaceae; genus 41-12-T18. Next base: position 167,179 of record MAAJ01000011.1, read on the forward strand.
GGAATACGAGCAATTTTAGCAACAATGTTCTGCACATCATTCACACCAATCATTTTTTTACGTTTAGATTTAGGCAAGATACGTTGGGCTGCACCAACTTCATCTAAAACATCAATGGCTTTGTCAGGTAAAAAACGATCGTTGATGTGGCGTTCTGCCAACTCGGCTGCTTGTATCAATGCAGCATTGGAATAACGCACATTATGATGTTCTTCTAAGCCTGCTTTTAAGCCTTTTAATATTTGAATTGTTTCAGTTACAGATGGTTCTGGTACATCAATCTTTTGGAAACGCCTTGCTAACGCATGGTCGTGTTCAAAAATCCCACGATATTCCTGAAAGGTTGTTGAGCCTATGCATTTAAGGTCGCCACTCGCTAACAACGGTTTAAGCAAATTAGCCGCATCCATCGCACTATTACCTGCCGAACCGGCACCAATAACAGTATGGATTTCATCAATAAATAAGATGGCGTCATCTTCATTTTTGATTTCACGCAATAATGCTTTCAAGCGTTTTTCAAAATCACCTCTATATTTTGTCCCTGCGACCAAGGCGCCCATATCTAATGAATAAATAGTGGAATTAGCTAATACTTCGGGCACATCGCCCTCAACAATACGTCTAGCAAGACCTTCCGCTAATGCTGTTTTACCCACGCCTGCTTCGCCAACAAACAATGGGTTATTTTTTCGACGACGACACAAGATCTGTAAAGTACGCTCAATTTCATGTGCACGACCAATTAAAGGGTCGATTTTACCCTCGATGGCGGATGCATTGAGGTTTACGGCATACAATGCTAATGGGTTTTTGCCATCTTGAGCAGGTTCAGCTTCAGTCACAGTTTCATCTGCTTCAATCTCAATCACGTCATCAATTTCGCTATGACTGATTGCATTAACGACATCCAGACGCGTCACGTCTTGTTTCTGCAGTAAATATACCGATTGTGATTGTTGCTCAGAAAAGATGGAGACCAATACATTGGCACCCGTCACTTCATTGCCACCTGATGATTGCACATGCATCACGGCACGTTGCAATATTCGTTGAAAAGCCAATGTAGGCTGTGTTTCACGTTCGCTGTCTTCAGGCAGTGTTGGCAAATTTTCCGCCAAGAAGTCATTGAGATCTTGACGTAAATTAACCACATCCACATCGCAAGCCGTTAACACAGCTAAAGCTTGCCCATTTTCTAGCAATGCTAATAACAAATGCTCAACGGTAAGAAACTCATGTGAGCGTTTACGAGCATAACTAAATGCCTGACTTAACGTTTGTTCGAGTTCTTTACTTAACATGTGCTTGTCCGCCTTTTCTATCGCTAACCGTTGTCGTCGCTACTCTTCTTCCATCGTACACTGCAATGGATGACCGTGCTGCTGAGCATAGCTATTTGCTTGCTCTACTTTTGCTTCCGCAATTTCAAAGGTAAATATGCCACACAAGGCTAAGCCTTCGGTATGCACTTGTAACATCGTACGTGTTGCACGTTCGCGTTCCATCGCAAATAAACCTTCTAATACTTCAATCACAAAATCCATTGGCGTGTAATCATCGTTCAACATTAACACCCGATACTTCGGAGGTTCCTGTAACTCAGGTTTTGACGGTGCTATGGCTATTTCATTTTCACCGTGCCAATCATGATCTTGTTCTTTAGTCATCGTTGTTATTTACTCGCTTGGTCAACTAAGGTCTGTAAATCACCACTTTCATACATTTCCATTATGATGTCACAACCACCGACTAAATCACCGTTAATATACAGTTGTGGAAATGTCGGCCAGTCTGCATAACGGTGTAAATTTGCACGTACTTCTGGCTCTGCCAATACATTTATAAAGGCAAATTCTGCGCCACATGCCGCTAATGCTTGTGAAGAACGACTAGAAAAACCACATTGTGGGAATTCAGGTGTGCCTTTCATAAATAAAATGATCGAGTTTGATTCGATCGCCTGTTTAATATGCTCCATTACATCCATCTTAAAAACCTCTGTTAAATAATTTTTTTTGCCCTATGACTACGTTGGGGCAACTCTGTTAATTTCAAGCTTATGCTAGTTATATTGAAGCTGCAATAAGCCAAGTACACCTTCTAAACCACAATAATTTAAGGCTATGCTCGCTTGCTCTTGCACAGTAGGTTTAGCGTGATACGCCACACTTAAACCAGCTTCATTCATCATTAGTAAATCATTGGCGCCATCGCCCATTGCGACAACTTGCGCTGGGGATATACCTAACATCTCACAGTGTGCTAATAAAAAGTCTGCTTTTGCTTGAGCACCGCAGATATCCCCGACAACTTCGCCTGTCAATCGCCCCTTGTGTTCACCCAACACATTCGCCATGGTGAAATCCAAGCCTAGACGCTGTTTTAGTCGTTCAGTGAAAAAAGTGAAACCACCTGAAACTAGCGCTGTTTTAATGCCTTGCTGTTGGAGCCGTTTTAACATGACTTCTGCTCCAGGGTTTAGCTGTAACCGTTCTAAATAAACGCGTTCCAGTGCACTAACCTCAAGTCCTTTTAACAATGCTACACGCTGGCGTAATGATGTTTCAAAATCTATCTCACCCCGCATTGCCGCTTCAGTAATTTCAGCAACTTGAGGTTTGACGTTAATAAAATCAGCAATCTCATCAACACATTCGATATTGATCAAGGTTGAATCCATATCTGTGACTAACAGTTTAGCTGCTTGAGGTTCAAACCCGGCAGGCACAACATTGATATCAAATTCATATGTTTCACGTAGTGCTTGCATATCACTGGCGGTTATCTGCGATAACTCAATAACAGCATAGTTCGTATCAAGCTTAACCGAACCGTGCAACTTAGCGGCAATTTCACTTGCCGCTTCTGAGGTCAAATTAGGACCTTGTAAGACTAAACGTGTCATAAATCACCCTAGTTCAGATAAAGCTTCGGCGAGACTGATCGTTAAATCAGCTCGCCGAACAACCAAAAATCGTTACTTAAAATTGTGGTTTAACAGGTGCATCGTTGTAACGATCTACACTGGCCATGATTTCAGCTTTCGCTTCATCAATACCAACCCAACCTTCAATTTTGACCCATTTGTTTTTTTCTAGGTCTTTATAATGCTCAAAGAAATGTCCGAGTTGCGCTAACAAGCGTTCAGGTACATCCGCGATATCTTGTACATCGTCGTACATGCTGTCATGTGGAACGGCAATTATCTTGGCATCTTCACCTGACTCATCGGTCATTTTTAACATGCCAACTGGGCGACATTGCACAACAGAACCACTAATCAATGCATATGGACTAACCACTAATACATCAACCGGATCACCATCATCAGACAATGTATGCGGCACATAACCATAGTTACACGGGTAAAACATGGCTGTATTCATGAAGCGATCAACAAACAATGCACCTGTTTCCTTATCCACCTCATATTTAACAGGATCAGAATGAGAAGGGATTTCAATGATGACATTGATATCATCAGGCAGGTTTTTACCCGAGCCAACGCGGTCAAGATTCATAGTGGTAACGCTCCAAATTTCAAATTTTCAAATAAATAAACCGAACAATTATATAAGAAACTGTCTTATTCTCATACTCGAATTTAGAAGCGTATGAAGATTTAATTGGCTGGAATCATGTCAAAATCTGACTTTCCTACACCACAATCAGGACATTCCCAATCTTCAGGGATATCTTCCCAGCTTGTTCCCGCTGCTATACCTTCTTCCGGCATGCCTTTTTCTTCGTCATAAATAAAGCCACAAATTACACAAATCCACTTTTTCACTTTCACTACCTCAAAAACTTTTTAGGTTGTTACAAATAAACTAACTGCTACCACTAACAATGCCATAGAAAATATGCGGCGTAAGGTGCTCACTGGCAGGCTCTTTGTCAATTTTGCACCCAATGGTGCAAAGATGATACTGGTGCCAATGATACCTAAAAATGCCTGCCAATGAACAAATCCCGTCAGCCAATCCGTACTTGTTGTGACATTATTTTGTCCAAATATGACAAATCCGGTCACGGCAGCCACGGAAATTGGAAACCCACAGGCTGCAGCAGTCCCTACCGCAACTTTGATAGATTGTTTTGCCATCAGCATGAATGGCACCGTTAGCGACCCGCCACCAATGCCAACTATGGCTGAAATCATTCCAATAATGTTACCTACTCCTAACAATATTGGCATTTTCAATAAAGATTCATTCAATAATGGTGTCACTGGGACCCACATGCGAAGTGCGACCACTAAGACATAAATGGCAAAACAAGTTTGCAAGAGAATGGCATCTAATGAAGTCGCGAAATACGCACCTATAATTCCACCAATGACAAGGCCTGGCGATAAATCTCTAACCACTGGCCAATTTATATTTTTATGTTGTTGATGCGCAACCATTGCTGACAAAGAGGTAATGGTTATTGTCATTAAGGATGTTGCCACCGCAACATGCACTACTTGCTGGCCAGGCAAGCCTTGCCAATGAAAAACTAACAACAATGATGGCACGATAATTAGCCCGCCGCCTAAGCCTAATAGACCTGCTGACATGCCAGCAAGACAACCAATTAAGGCAAAACTAATCCATTCCCACATCTTAAATTTATCTGCCAAAGTCTGTTGATAAGGTTTCTCACTTTACACACCTACACGATACAGGTATAAGAATGTTACCCAAACAACTTGAAATAACAAGAGGTTTGGGTAGATAGAACATACATTTAAAACGCAGGAGTTACACCGCTACATTTCTATTCAAAAATAAATTTAAGAGAGGTTCAGCCTATGTCATCGTTTAGTTACCTCCCCGTAATACTCGGGGTTTTTGGTTTGTTTTGTGCATTTTTGGTTTATATGAAAATGAAAGCTGCGCCAGCGGGATCAGGAAAAGTGGTCGAAATTGGTGACCAAATTCATTTGGGTGCCATGGTGTTTATGAAGGCTGAATATTCGCGCCTCGCGATTTTTTGTGTGGTATGTATCCTCGCTCTCGGTTTTTCTGATCTCGGATGGGCCTCTGCATCTGCTTTCTTTCTAGGCGCTATTTGTTCTGCTAGTGCTGGTTATATAGGTATGTATGCGGCAACTAAAGCGAATGTGCGGACGGCTACTGCCGCCCAAGATCAAGGTGCATCGTCAGCATTAACCATCGCTTTCTTCGGTGGTTCGGTGATGGGGTTGACTGTCGCTTCAATGGGCCTGTTAGGCTTAGGTATTTTATATTTAGCCTTTGGTAGCGATCCTCATACTGCTCATGTGATTCATGGCTTTGGTATGGGTGCTTCCTCTGTTGCCTTATTCTCTCGTGTTGGTGGGGGTATCTTTACTAAAAGTGCCGATGTCGGTGCAGATCTTGTGGGTAAACTAGAAGCTGGAATTCCCGAAGATGACCCTCGTAATCCAGGTGTTATCGCTGATAATGTCGGTGATAATGTCGGTGATGTTGCCGGTATGGGTTCTGATATTTTCGAGTCTTATTGCGGTTCAATGATTGCGAGCATCGCAATTGCAGCCACCATGGGTGCAGCAGCCATCGCAACATTGGCGAGTAGCCAACAAGTATTGATGTTTATGCCACTTGCATTAGCGTCAATCGGTTTACTTTGTTCAATTGCCGGAATTTATGCGGTTAAAGTCTTCTCAGCTAGAAGCCCAGAAGTAGCATTACGCATCGGCACAATGGGATCATCCGTATTATTTATAGTCGTGGCTTATTTACTCATTACCCAGTTGGGTGGCACGATTAATTTATGGATAGCCGTTCTCACCGGTGCTATTGGAGGCATCATCATTGGTTTAGTAACTGAATATTATACCGGTGGTGCTCCTGTCAGAAAACTCGCTAAAGATGGTGAGACAGGTGCAGCAACCGTATTAATTAGTGGCCTAGCATTAGGCATGCAATCAGTGGCTATTCCCGTTATTACGATTGCTGCCATTATCTTTATCTCCAGTCTTTATGCCGGTTTATATGGCGTGGGTATTGCTGCTGTTGGTATGTTAGCCACAGTCGGTATCACCATGGCCATTGATGCCTACGGCCCGGTTGCTGATAATGCCGGCGGGATTGCTGAAATGGCCGGCATGGGCGAAGAAACCCGTGAAATTACCGATTCATTAGATGAATTAGGCAATACCACTGCTGCAATTGGTAAAGGTTTTGCCATCGGTGCTGCCGCCTTAGCTGCCTTAGCGCTGATCAGCGCCTACATTGAAACAGTTAATGTCGAATCTATCAGGCAAGGTGGCGAAGCAATGCAACTGCTCATCAATGACCCCATAGTATTGGTTGGTATGTTCCTTGGTGGTATTTTCCCCTTCTTAGTCAGTTCAATGACGATGACAGCTGTCGGTGATGCCGCTTTTGATATGATTCATGAAATTCGTCGTCAATTTAGAGAAATACCGGGCTTGTTAGAAGGCACAGCACAACCTGATACCGCACGTTGTGTCGATATCGCAACTAAAGCAGCCTTGCAAAAAATGATCATGCCAGGCGTATTAGCTGTGGGGGCACCCGTCCTTGTTGGTTTTATTCTTGGTCCTGTCGCATTAGGTGGCATGTTAGGCGGCGCGTTGATTTGCTGTGTGATGATGGCCTTAATGATGGCTAATGCGGGTGGTGCTTGGGATAACGCCAAGAAATATGTTGAAAAAGGCAATCTCGGTGGTAAAGGTTCTGATGTTCATACCGCTGTTGTTGTTGGTGACACCGTTGGTGATCCATTAAAAGACACCTCTGGTCCAGCGATGAACATTTTGATTAATGTTATGGCGATTGTGAGTTTAGTCATCGCACCGTTATTAGTCTAAACTGGTCTTCAGTTCATCTTAAAAAGGCCACGTTAAACGTGGCCTTTTTTATTTTTTGTAATATATAACCATGACTTTATCTCAAAACAAGATCACTCACCGTCAGGTTTGGCAGATTGCCGGACCGATGATTATTGCCAATATTTCAATCCCATTATTAGGCATGGTCGATACTGCAGTTATGGGTCATCTCGACTCCGCCCAATATCTAGGCGCTGTCGCAGTTGGCTCCATCATCTTTAGTTTTCTTTTTTGGGGTTTCGGATTTTTACGCATGGCCACAACCGGCTTGGTTGCTCAAGCCTTCGGTCGCAATGACACTACCTTGTCGCACACAATTTTATTACAATCCCTAGTGTTGGCGATCATTATTGCTAGTGCCATACTCATCCTAAAACAACCATTGTCTCAGCTTGCCTTCTTGTTGATAGACAGCAGCGAAATAGTCAGCCAACAAGCAAGAATCTACTTCGATATTCGTATATGGAGTACACCGGCAATTTTAATTAATTATGTCTTTCTCGGCTGGTTAATTGGCAAACAAGCGAGTAAGGCCGCACTTGTTTTAGTGCTCGTTGTGACGATCAGCAATATGATCATGGATCTTGTTTTTGTGAATGTATTTGGAATGACTATTGATGGTGTGGCCTTGGCCTCATTAATAGCAGAATATTTAGGCCTGATTACAGGGCTATACCTGCTAAAACGTCATGGCGTCACTATTAAGCTTTTCAAACGTTTATCTTCCAAACAAGTATCACTGTTTAATTGGCACTGGCTACAACTACATGCCAATATTTTTATTCGCACCCTATGTTTAATGTTTAGTTTTGCCTTTTTCACTACCCAAGGAGCCAAACAGGGCGACATAATCCTCGCCGCAAATGCAGTATTGCTTAATTTTATTACCTTAATGGCATTTGTCTTAGATGGCTTTGCCAATGCCACCGAAGTACTTTCCGGTAAGGCTGTAGGTGCAAAAAATAGATCCCAGCTAAAACAAAGTTTATTGCTAACAGGACTTTGGTCATTCGTCGTCGCCAGTCTATTTAGTCTGAGTTATTTATTTTTTGGCCAACAGCTTATCTCTTTGATGACGTCGATCACTGACGTTCAAACCACAGCAAATAATTATCTGCCTTGGCTGATGTTAATGCCCGTTGTTGCCGTATGGACCTATTTATTTGATGGTTTATTTATTGGCACAACGCGCAGTATAGAAATGCGTAATACCATGCTGCTATCAACCTTATGCTGTTTTCTACCGGCATGGTATTTTCTTCAGCCCTTAGGCAATCACGGCTTATGGCTCGCCTTATTACTATTTTTAGCCGCTAGAGGTGTGAGTCAATGCTTTTATTTACCTAGAATTTTACGTATGTACTGAGCTTAATCGTTTGTATTAGTCGTTAATATGGCTTCAACCGTTAACTTGGATTCTTAGTGTTAGCTTTTATCAAACTGTACGTTATTTGGGCTATTAATAAAATAATAACAAATCATTTCAGACATAAAAAAGCACTGTGCTGAAAATTCAGCACAGTGCTTTTTTATTTTATCTTTTTTGCTTAGACAGGCTGGTCAGTTCCCCAATCGGTCACACTAACACGACGATCTTTGCCTGAACGCCGATCATCTTTTTCTAGTTCAAAACGAATCATGTCACGTCGGTCATGTGCTTCTCTTCGTTGTCCCTTACGTTTTTCTTCTGTAACGGCTGCTTCACTGACAAACTCATGCTCGCCGTCATGCATTAAATGATCCTTATCACTCATATCCATCCCCCTGTGATCAACATTAACTCAGCCTTAAAACAAAAAATACGCTTGCCAAGGACAGTCTGTCAAATTTAGGGCAATAAATTAAAGCTTCTCTGTCGATGTGAAAACGGGCATTTGAAGGAAAGGTAATAAGCCGTTAGTTGTAAATCTTGTTTGTCTCCTTCAATCCCATGTAGCCGGTCACCAATCACAGGAAAGCCTAATTCTGCACTATGTCGCCTAATTTGATGTTTACGCCCTGTTTCTATTGTTACATCCAATAATGATCGATCATATTCTTCATCGTACTCAACTAATGTGAAATAACTCACAGCATGACGACCATCAATATCACTCTCAATTCGAGTTGGATTTTCCGCTGTTGCTTGTGTATCAAATCGACCGTGCACCCATATTTGATAACGTTTATCTACTTTTCTTTTTTGAAACAGTTCTGACAATGCAGCAGCCGCTCTTTTTTCATGAGCCACAATAATCAATCCATTCGCCGCACGATCAAGTCGATGGACAACAAAACTAGGTCGTTGTGGAGTTAAATGCTGCTCAGCCCAGCGAGTGATGGTGCAGTGATCGCCCCACTTTGAGCCTTGAGACAACATGCCATAGGGTTTATTCCAAATACTGTATTGACCGACATCCATTACTAACTCTGGTTCAGGCGGCAGCATATCCAACACATGGCTATCATAATATATATGTACCGTTTCACCTGTTCTTAATGGTTTTTTAGCGCGTCTGAGGCGTAATATTTTTTTACCACGCGTGACCCAAACCGCCCCTTTTTGCATGATGGATTTAACTTGCTGCTTGGATAAACCGGTTTCGGATGCTAATAAATCAACAGCAAGATGATCATTCGAACTAATGTTTATATGTTTTTCAAATTGTGAAGGATTATTAGACATTTTATGAATTGGCTTGGTTGGCGTAGAATTGCAGTAATATTTGAACTATAAATGGTCAAGGCACATGTTTATACCTTATCTACGTCAGTTTTGTCTTTTTTTCTTGCTGTCCATCGCAGCTACATTAGTTCATGCCGATGTCTATAAATGGGTGGACGAAGAAGGCCAGACACATTATTCACAACAAGCCCCAGTCGGCCAAGAAACTGAACTCCTTAAAGCGCCACCGCCACCAGCAAGCTTGCCTGCTGATGCCCAAAGCAAAATTGATCAATTAATCAATGAGCAAAATGAAGCAAGATATGAACAAAAAAGACAAGCCGCAGAGCAACAACAAACGTTGAAGCAGCAAGAACAACAAGAAACTAACTGCAAACGATCACAAGAAAACTTACAAAAGTTTTTAGATAACCCAGGCAGACGATACAAACAGGCTGATGGCACAGTCACCCGCCTTGCCGAAGAAGAGCGTCAAAAACGAATCCAAGAATTCAAACTAGACATCAACGAATATTGCCAATAAGGAGACCGCAGTGCCCTACTTAAATATAGTGACCAATCAATCTGTCAGTGATGAAGCCGCATTTTTAAAAACAGCGAGTAAAACGCTCTCGCAAGCAACGGGAAAATCTGAAAGTTATGTCATGATTGCTTTAGAAGAAAAAGCCAGCATGTCTATGGGTGGAAATGATGCTCCGACTGCCTTTCTTGATTATCGCGCCTTAGGTTTACCCGCTGACCGTACTGCCTTCTCAGATACCTTATGTACATTAATCAACGAGCAACTCGGTATTACCGGCGATCGTATCTATATCAGCATGACTGATTCAGAACGCCAAAATTGGGGTTGGAATCACAGCACTTTTTAAATCAACTATGTAATGAGACTAAAAGTCTCATCGAACAAAAACAATAATAGGATCACAGCTTCACATGCGTACTTCCCAAATTCTTATTTCTACACTGAAAGAAACACCGGCTGATGCCGAGATCGTCAGCCACCAGCTTATGCTCCGTGCAGGTCTTATTCGTCGGCTAGCATCAGGTTTATACACATGGTTGCCTATGGGCTTACGTGTACTGCGTAAAACCGAAGCCATAGTGCGAGAAGAAATGAATAAGGCAGGCGGACAAGAAGTATTAATGCCTTCCATACAACCCTCTGAATTATGGCAAGAAAGCAAACGTTGGGAAAAATATGGTCCTGAGCTGTTACGTATTACTGATCGGCATAATCGTGAGTTCTGTTATGGCCCGACCCATGAGGAAGTGATCACTGATTTAGTACGCCAAGAAATTCGTAGTTACAAGCAGTTACCTATCAACTTTTACCAAATTCAAACTAAATTCCGTGATGAAATCCGTCCTCGTTTTGGTTTAATGCGTGCACGTGAATTTCTAATGAAAGATGCTTATTCTTTCCATTTAGATCATGAATCATTACAAGAAACTTACGATAATATGTTTGCAACCTATACACGTATTTTTGAACGTATCGGTTTAAATTTCCGCCCAGTACAGGCCGATACTGGTAGCATCGGTGGTAATGCGTCACATGAGTTCCATGTATTGGCCAGTTCAGGTGAAGATGCGATTGCATTTAGTGATACTAGCGAATATGCGGCAAATGTTGAATTAGCAGAAGCGATAGCACCAATGGGTGACCGCGCAGCAGCTAGCCAAGAAATGACCATTGTTGATACGCCAAAACAACACACGATTGAAGAAGTTAGTGATTTCCTAAATATTCCACCAGCACAATGTTTAAAAACATTATTAGTTGAAGGTGCTGAAGAAGGTAGCATTGTTGCCTTGGTAGTACGTGGTGATCATGACTTAAATGAAATTAAGGCAGAAAAACACCCGCTTATTGCCGAGCCGTTAACCTTTGCGACTCCAGAACAAGTATTTGCTAGCTGTGGTGCAAATATCGGTTCTATCGGCCCTGTTGGTCTAGATATCCCAGTTATTGTTGATCACTCAGCAGCGCATGTTGCTGACTTTGTTTGTGGCGCTAATAAAAATGATAAACATCTTACGGGTGTAAACTGGGGAAGAGACACAAAAGAAGCTGAAACGGCTGATTTACGGAACGTGCTGGCTGGTGACCCTAGTCCAGATGGCAAAGGTAAGTTAGAAATTGCACGAGGTATCGAGGTTGGTCATATCTTCCAACTGGGTGATAGCTACAGTAAAAAACTCAATGCTAATGTCTTAGGCGAATCCGGGAAATCACAGTACCTCACCATGGGTTGTTACGGCATTGGTGTATCTCGTGTTGTGGCTGCAGCCATTGAACAAAATCATGATGATCGAGGCATCGTTTGGCCAAAATCAATTGCGCCATTTGAAGTCGCTTTAGTACCTATTAATGCTCACAAATCAGTACGTGTTCGTGAAGCCGCCGATGAAATATATAAGCAGCTCACAGATGCTGGAGTGGACGTGCTTTATGATGACCGTGGTCTACGCCCAGGCGTTGCTTTTGCTGATATGGAATTGATTGGTATTCCACATCGTCTGATTTTGGGTGAGCGCGGTTTAGATAACGGCATGATCGAATATAAATGTCGGGCCGATGGTGAAGCTGATGAGTTTGCCATCGACGATGTAGTTGCTGTAATACAAAAACGCATGACCGATTAATATTTATTTCAGGGAGAGTTAGCCAGCATGACAACAATTAAAGCCAACGATCTTATCGATAGCATTGCCGATAGTTTGCAATTTATTGCCTGTTATCACCCTAAGGACTTTATCCAGGCAATGGCACAGGCCTATGAAAAAGAACAGTCACCTGCTGCCAAAGATGCCATCGCCCAAATATTGGTTAACTCTCGCATGTGCGCAGAAGACAAGCGACCTATATGCCAAGATACCGGCATTGTAAATGTCTTCATCAAAGTAGGCATGAAGGTGCAATGGGAAACAGAACAAAGTCTCGATGACATGATCAATGAAGGTGTGCGTCGTGCCTACCTACATCCTGATAATGTCTTACGAGCCTCAATCGTTTCAGATCCTATCGGCAAGCGTAAAAATACCGGTGACAATACTCCCGCCATTATTCACACTGAACTCGTGCCCGGTGATAAGGTTGACATTCATGTTGCCGCCAAAGGTGGTGGCTCAGAAAATAAAGCCAAATTTGCCATTCTAAACCCTAGCGATAACTTGGTGGATTGGGTACTGGAAACTGTACCGAAAATGGGTGCAGGTTGGTGTCCACCTGGCATTATAAGCATTGCCGTTGGTGGTACCGCTGAAAAAGCCATGTTGATGGCCAAAGAAGCTTTAATGGAACCGATCAACATTCAAGAACTCATTGAAAAAGGCGCTGAAACTGCAGCAGAAAAACTACGCCTTGAACTGTACGAAAAAGTAAATCAGCTAGGCATTGGCGCTCAGGGTCTGGGTGGTTTGACCACAGTTTTAGATGTTAAGGTCTCAGAGTATGCGACACATGCAGCATCCTTACCCGTCGCCATCATTCCCAATTGTGCCGCCACTCGCCATATACATTTCACCTTAGATGGCTCAGGCCCGGCACAACTAGAACCACCTGCTCTATCAGATTGGCCTGATGTAACATGGCAAGCGGCTGAAAATACCCGCCATGTAGACTTAGACACGGTGACTCAAGCTGATATTGAACAGTGGCAACCGGGTGAAACCTTATTGTTATCTGGTCACCTGCTTACGGGCCGTGATGCTGCTCACAAACGCATTGCTGATTTATTTGCTAAGGGTGAATCATTACCCGAAGGCCTCGATTTCAAAAACCGTTTTATTTATTACGTGGGTCCTGTCGATCCAGTTCAAGGTGAAGTGGTCGGCCCCGCAGGCCCAACCACTGCTACCCGCATGGATAAGTTTACCGAGATGATGTTGGCTAAAACCGGCTTGCTCGGCATGATTGGTAAAGCAGAACGCGGACCTACCGCCATTGCAGCGATTCAAAAGCACCGCTCGGTTTATTTGATTGCTGTCGGAGGCTCCGCTTACCTCGTATCAAAAGCCGTCAAATCTTCAAAAATCATTGCTTTTGAAGAGCTCGGCATGGAAGCTGTACGTGAATTTCATATCGAAAATATGCCGGTCACGGTGGCCGTCGATAGTCTCGGTGACTCAGTGCATAAAACTGGCCCCATAGAATGGCGGCAAAAAATCGCTGATATCTCCATGCCGTCTATACACTAATTGATTATATAGGTAATGACATTGGCACTTCCTCTTATCCTGCATATGTTAGCTGCCGTTACTTGGGTTGGTGGTATGTTTTTCGCCTACCTGATACTTCGCCCTGTTGCTGCCAAGCTTTTTGAACCACCAGTACGGCTTACACTTTGGTCACACGTTTTTCAACGCTTTTTCCCATGGGTCTGGGGCGCCATCATTACCTTATTAGCAAGTGGTTCATGGCTAGTTGCCAGCATGTTCGGCAACATACACAGTGCCAGCCCTCATGTCCACATCATGCTAGTATTAGGCATAGTTATGGTAATTATCTTTATGCATTTATTTTTTAGCCCATACAAGCGTCTCAATCAAGCTGTTTTAGCAGAAGACTGGCCTTCCGGTGGACAAGCGTTAAACCAAATCCGACAGCTTATCGCGATTAACCTAACTCTTGGACTATGTGTTATTGCCATCGCCGTCAGTGGACGCTACTTTTAGCGCGATACCTGATGATGACGAGCCAAACAATACTCATTATATTCACCCTGCTTGTGTCCACACTTGTATTCTCAGCAGATACAGTGCGTCGAATTGAACATAAAGATGGCAGCGTTGAATACTCCAATGTGAAAGGCAATAGCAAAAACCTGATTACTAATAACCGCAAAACCAGCCAAACAGCCATTTATAAATCAACCAATAATGATGTCACCACTTTTTCAGATAAAAAACCTGAACATGTGTCTTATGAAGTCTTACGTTTCGATTGTTTCGCTTGTAACCCCAACTCCAAAGTCGACTGGCATTCCGTCGCCTTAAATACCAAAGACTATGTTGGCTTAGTCAAACAAGCTGCCAGCAAAAACAATATTGATCCCGCCCTACTTCGCGCTCTCATTCACGCTGAATCAGCCTTTCTAGAAAAAGCACTGTCTCGTCAAGGAGCACAAGGTTTAACCCAACTTATGCCGGCTACGGCCAAAGAGTTGGGTGTAAAAAACGCCTTTGATCCCAAGCAAAATATTGATGGTGGCGCCAAGTATCTCGCTTTAATGTTGAAAAAATTTAATGGCGATACTCGTCTCGCCACAGCGGCATACAATGCCGGCCCTAATGCCGTGAAAAAATATAATGGCATTCCTCCCTATCAAGAAACTCAGGTTTATGTTGACCGCGTGCAGATATTATTTAAACGCTATCAACAATTCAGCTAATACTTATGACTATAAAATCACTTAAAAAACTATTAGCTGAAAATGATCAGCTAATTCATTCCAAAATGATGAAGGTTGAATCACATGTTCAACGTCAAGATGGTGAATGGTTCAACAATACCGTTTTGATTGAAGGGTATGAGGTTCCATTTAAATATAAACGCCAAAAAAAATATAGATCCCTTAAGGGTGCTCACGTCGATATCATCTACTACCCCAATACTGAAAGCATTGCCGGTATTGAATTTGAATACATGAAGGTGATACAAATTCATCTATCCTAGAAAGATCCGACTACTCGAAGTACTCAAACTGCTTCTGACTTGTTTCTGGATAAACCACTGCCGTAGATGTAAAGGTAGTCATTTTTAAAGGCTGCGCTGACTTAAAAGTTAACAAAACCACTCAATTTGAATTGGCGTTATAATAATTTTATGTAGTTTTTCTTTTAAACAACTAAACAAGAAAATGCTATGGCCCCACAATTCAATAAAAACCGGGCACTAAAGGTACTCCGCGAGTGCAACCAAATTCTATTTCTTGCTGAAAAGGAACAGGATCTTCTGGATGAAGTCTGCCGTATCATTGTAGAAGCGGGTGGTTACCGTCTGGCCTGGGTTGGGTATCCTAATAATGATATACACAAATCTATTCAGCCCGTTGCATACTGTGGCTATGAATCCGCCTATTTAGAGTCACAACAGCTCAGCTGGGCTGATAGTGAACAAGGACAGAGCCCTGCAGGGTTAGCGATACGAACAGCCAAGTCCTTTGTAATCCGAGATATTCAAAAACATTCTGACTTTATACATTGGCGCGAAGCGGCAGAAGCAAGGGCTTATGCCTCTGTTGTGGCCTTCCCCTTATTTATAGGTAAGGAGCATCCAGCTGTGATATCGATGTACGCAGCCGAAGCTGATGCCTTGGATAACAACGAGTTGGAATTACTCGAAAACCTGGCCGGTTGCCTCGCCTATGGCATAGAAGGAATTAGAGTTAGGGATAAACGTAATCAGGCGGAGAAATCACTTCGGGAAAGTGAAGAAAAATTTCGCACTTTAGTTAGAAACATTCCAGGTATTACTTATCGCTGCGCATGCGATAAACACTGGACCATGGAATATATTAGTGACGGTGTAGAAGTGCTTAGCGGTTACCCTGCCACTGATTTTATTAACAATGCTGTACGTTCATACGCTTCGATCATTCATCGCGATGACTCCCAGTTAATGAATGACGTCATCATGGAGGCGCTCAAACAAATGCAGCCTTATACTATCGAATTTCGCATCGTTCATGCTAATGGCACTGAGCACTGGGTTTATGAGAAGGGACAAGGCATCTTCGATGACCAAGCTAATCTACTTTATCTCGATGGTGTCATCGTTGACATCACTGAGCGCAAGCACATGGAAATTCAACTAAAACACTTAGCGACCCATGATCCACTTACTGGACTCTATAACCGCAACGTGATGATGCAACAGCTTAATGATGAAATACAGCGAGCATCTCGTTATAAGCATGACCTATCTGTTTTTATGTTGGATATCGATCACTTTAAAGCTATTAACGATTCCTATGGGCACTCGGCCGGAGACTCCGTGCTTAGAAACTTTGCCCAAATCTTAGAAGGCTCAATTCGCAATACCGATTATCCTGTTCGCTACGGTGGCGAAGAGTTTATCATCATTCTTCCTGAAACCCCCTTAGCGCATGCAGAAGATCTCGCTGGGCGTATACGCCAGCTAATTGCCGAATCACACTTCCCTATAGCAAGCACTAAAAATATCAATCTTACCGCCAGCATCGGTATTGCCACCTTTCCTGCTCATGCTAAAACGGGTCAGCATTTATTGGAAGTGGCTGACACAGCCCTATATTCCGCAAAAAATGCAGGTCGAAATCAGGTGAAATCGCCCCAAAAGTAAAAACATATACCAATGGACATCTGTCCGGTTGTATTTAAACTACGGCCCTTTATTTTGCGGTTTAAAGGACGCCACTTAATGACTCGCTATCTACACCTTATTGCTATATATCTTACTGTGTTGGTCGGCAGTAATAGTAATTAAACGACGCCGAAAATATAAGGTTCGTTATATCGATGGTAGTGTTAAGGTGACTTGCGCCATGATAATAACCCTAGCAATTAGTAATATCTTTTATATGCCCTATGACAAACTCATGCAGTGAACACCACAAGTTATGCCATAATCCACTCTTAATTTTCCCCATATAAATAAACGTCCTATGAATAAGACAAAAATCGTTTACTTCATTATTACTGCACTTTTTCTCATATCCGTCATGCCAATGCTTGTAGCTTCATTTTCTGAAGATTCCGTTCGCTGGGCAATACGTAGATCTGTCGATATCGCTTTTGTCTTTTTCTTTCTAAGCTTTGGTGCTTCGGCAATTCAACTACTTTTTCAATCCACTTTTTCTGCGTGGTTGCTCAGAAATCGACGCTACTTAGGCATTTCATTTGGTATTGCTTTTCTCACTCATGCATCTCTTATTTTATTACTAGCAAACTTATACCCTGAGCCTTTCATGTCAGATATAACAGCAGGAGTTATCTATATGGGTATTACTGCATTTTCATTAACGGCATTAATGACAGTCTCTTCAAATAATGCGGCGGTGAAACTGTTAGGTCGCAGACTATGGACTAGCCTTCATACTGTTGGCGGTTACTTTTTATTAGTCATTTTCACTACAACTTATTTAGGTAAACTCGAACATGCATTCTTCTGGCCTTTTTCTCTCGCAGTGGTAAGCTTAATCTGTTTACGTCTATACAAAATAACAAACCGTCTCAAAGCTAAAACTTAGTTCTGCGTAACTAAGAAGGGAGCTACATGATTGGGAAATGTCTGTGTGAACAAATCATCTATGAAATAGAAGGTGAATTTGGCCCTATTTTTAATTGTCATTGTTCTAAATGTCGGCGATGGCATGGCGCTACATATAGAACTCGTGGCTCTATAAATAAAAGTCAGTTTAAATGGTTAAAAGGAGTGAAATCGCTCTCTACTTATAACTCTTCGGAAACAGTGACTAAATATTTCTGCTCAAACTGTGGCTCATCATTGATTAGTACGTATGCAGAGCAACCTGATGTAATTGGAGTACCTATTGGCGGCTTAGAAGGTAACCTAGGTCAACCTCAAGCACATATTTTTGTTGATTCTAAAGCAACATGGCATGAAATCACTGACAATTTACCTCAATATGGATCATGGCCTGATTCAAAAAAACTAGTCAGAAAAACAACTTAAGTTATTAATCCATACCCCTGAAATTCGAATGAAAATCATAAAGAACGCATTAATCACCATCAAACCCTTTAACGAAACACATCTCGATGAATTTGTTATCGCTGTAAAAGAGAGTGCCAACACCGTTGGCCAATGGATGCCGTGGTGTACTCCTGAATATTCAATAGAGGAAGCACAGCTTTGGTTTAAATACTGTCGACACAACATTGAGCGAAGCATTGCATATGATGTTGGTATTTTCTTAAATGAAACAGGGCAATTGGCCGGAGGCATATCCATTAATCGAATTAACCGCATGGATATGATTGGCAACGTTGGCTATTGGGTGCGAGAGTCACTACAAAATCAAGGCATTGCGTCAGCAGCTCTCGAGCTTATCAAAACTTTTGGATTCCAATCGCTGGGGCTAACACGCTTAGAAATTGTTATTTTGGAAGAAAATCATATTAGTCGACGACTTGCCGAAAAATCAGGTGCTAAATTTGAATGTCTAGCCCGAAACCGTTTGCTCCATAACGAACAACCTACTGATGCACTTGTGTATTCATTAATTCCTTAAGAGACAAAAAATGGATGACGCTCAATTAAAAGAATATTTTAAATCTACCTTTAATGCTGTTGCAGATGGGTATGACGGAACGCCAACACGTTTTTTCCCTGCATGTGCGGCACACGCAGTTTCTTTATTAGACCTTCAAGGTGATGAACATATACTCGATGTGGCCACAGGTACTGGGTGGGTAGCAATAGAAGCGGCCAAACAACTGCCAAGCGGACATGTTACTGGCATTGATCTATCTGATGCCATGTTAGTCCAAGCAGCACGTAAAACTGCTGAAGAAAATGCCAGCAACATCACCTTAACCGAGATGGATATGACAAATCTTGGTTTTCCAGCCGATCATTTTGATGCCGCTGTCAGTGCGTTTAGTATTTTCTTTGTTGAAGACATGGATGCACAGTTAAAGCATATTGCGAGTAAAGTTAAAGATGGTGGAAAAATTATTACCAGCACATTTTTTGATACTGCATTTTCACCACTCGTCACTTTATTCCTAGATCGTCTAGAAACTTATGGTATCGAAATACCAAGTCTAGCTTGGAAACGAGTGGCTACAACAGGACAATGTGTAGCACTGTTTGATAATGCAGGTCTAAAAGACGTGAGTTGTCAGCAGGTTGTTCATGGTTACCATTTCCGTGATGCTGCTGATTGGTGGTATATGATTTGGAATGCAGGTTTCAGAGCACTGGTTAGCCAACTTTCTGCTGATGATCTTATTAAGTTCAAACAAGAACATTTGGCAGAAGTAAATGAACTAGCAACTGACAAAGGTGTTTGGCTGGAGTTGAACATACTCTATACTTTAGGTAAAAAATAAACCTTGTTGATCGCTCTGCTGTAACGCGACTGCGTCCATAGTAGAATAGACAGCTTCTTACCAAAAATGAAAGACAAACATCCATATTATGAGTGAACAACAAAACAATCCGCTACATGGTTTCACTTTAGAGCAGATCATCAACAAATTGGTTGAGCACTATGGCTGGGAGCAACTTGGTCAACGAGTTAAAATCAACTGTTTCACGCTTGACCCATCGGTTAAATCTAGCCTCAAGTTTTTACGCAAAACACCCTGGGCAAGAAAGAAAGTCGAAGATTTATTTGTTTTGACGACAAAAAACAATAAATATACCCCGTAAATACTATCAGCCTATAAACCATTTTCATGATTAGAAATCACGATAAAAATATTAGTATCCTTGGCAGTGGTTGGCTCGGCCATCCCTTGGCACAACACCTTTCTACTACCGAATTTAATATCAAAATATCCACTCGTTCTGTTCACCGCTTGGTTGAACTTGAGTCAAAAAATATCCTGCCGTTTATTATTGATATTGATCAACTTACTGACACGATTAAGTCATTTCTTGATGCTCCTATCTTAATCATCAATATCACTTCAAAAAACAGTGATGGCTTTATCAAGTTGATCGCAGAAATAGAACAATCTTCCGTAAAGAAAGTCATCTTTATTAGCTCTACTTCGGTCTACCAGAATACCAACAGCAACGTTTCAGAAGCAGATGGTGCTGAGTCAGCTACAAGTGCCCTCTTTCACATTGAAAACCTGTTTAGAGACAACACGCACTTTCAAACAACGATAGTTCGCCTTGCAGGGCTAATAGGCTATGAGCGTCATCCTGGTCGCTTCTTTAAAAATGGTAAAAAAATTCCTCAGCCAGATGCGCCAGTTAACTTGATTCATCGAGATGACTGCATCGGTATCATAGAAACAATTATTCAACAACAAGCCTGGGGGGAAACCTTTAATGCTTGCGCTGATAGCCACCCAACTAAACGTGAATTTTATACCTATGCAAGACAGCTTTTAGGCTTAGCTTTACCTGAATTTTTAGATGTCGAAGAGCAGCAGTATAAAATCATCAATAATATGAAAGTAAAACAAATATTAAAGTATTCATTTTTACACCCCGAATTAATGAAAATAGACTTCGAAGGTTACAAGTAACCTTATGTCAGAAAACCCTAAGTTATGTCCTTGCATCAGTGGTTTGTCATACTCAGCATGTTGCCAGCCCTTACATGATGGAAAATTAACAGCGAGTAGCGCTGAACAATTAATGTGTTCACGTTATAGTGCTTTTTATCTAGGTAACATTGCGTATCTAATTAGTACATTGCACCCTAACGTTCGTCAAAAAGACGATAAACAAACCTTGGCGCAAACAATTGAACAAACCCAATGGTTAGGTCTTAAAATTATTAACCATAAACCATCGGCTAAGACCGCAACTGTAGAGTTTATTGCTTTCTACCAAGACAACCCCATCGGTCAATTGCATGAGCAATCACGGTTTATTCAAGAAGATGAGCAGTGGTATTACACTGACGGAGATATTTTGGAACCGATTAAACTAAGCAGGAATGAAGCCTGTTTTTGTGGCAGTGGGAAAAAGTTAAAGCGTTGTCACATGCTATAACTTAATGATCTTCTACGTGGGTAAGATATAAAGTCAGGCCAATCAGAGCAATACCACCAGCAAGGGCAAGCAAGTCTAATGGAGCAAGGAACTCCATCGTAATAGCATGCTCAAAGAAGTTCACAATTAATATCATGATGATCACGCGGCCTAGACGTGTTTTTAAATCATCCAGACTGTGAATGGCTAAAACAGAAGGGGTTTCTGAAGTTTCCGCTTGTTCAATTTTGCTAATAAATAACTCATACAAACCCAAGGAAAATATAAGCAAGACCGTTGCTAATAAATAGCCATCAATAATTTCGACAACATGCGTCACTGTTTCTGCTCGAAAATCTTTGCGAGCTTCGCCAACCAAGTCGGCCGACATGTAGTCACCTAAGTGAGTAACAAGGAAGAATGCATCCACTGAAGCCATGAAAAACATAGCAAAGGCAGTAACTAAACTTGCAATAACCGCAATAATTACGACAAAACGACTATTCCATAGCGCATTTTCAAACATTCGTTCCATAGTGTTTCTCGATTAAAACTCAGGTTTAGGCTGCTTGCACAGGAATAGAGTTACCCATACGAATAATGTCGTTATTTTCATCTAAATAGACTAGCGTAGGTTTGAACTTTGCCACTTCTTTTTCATCCATACTCGTGTAGGCACAAATGATTATGCGATCTCCAGGCGAAGCTTTATGTGCCGCTGCACCATTGACTGAGATAATGTTTGAACCATCTTCAGCTCGGATTGCATAGGTGGTGAAGCGTTCACCATTGGCAATATTATAGATTTGAATTTGTTCGTACTCGTGAATACCTGCGGCTTCAAGCAATTTGCCATCAATCGCACACGAACCTTCATATTCCAGTTCAGAGTGAGTCACACAGGCACGATGTAGTTTTGTTTTTAATAAAGTCAGTTGCATATCCGACGATCAGTAAAGTAGCTAATGCGATATTATCGCTTTTTAGCCTTCATCAAGCAAGATTGCAGGCGATATTATCAATCAATCGTGCCTTTCCTAGATAAGCAGCAACCAAAATTCTAAGATCAGTATCTTCAGTATTAACAAGATCTAAATTCCCTGCTCGTCTAATTTCTACATAGTCTGGGCTAAAACCGGCTAACTTAAGTTTTTCAACTGCTTGTTGCTGCAAACGTTTAAAATCCTGCTCTCCTTGTTCAAGCTGGTTTTTTAGCTCCATCAAGGTTTGATACAAAACAGAAGCCTTTTTACGTTCAGAATCAGTCAAGTACTGGTTACGTGAACTCATTGCTAGGCCTGACTCATCTCGAAATGTCTCAGAACCTATTACTTCAATAGGTAAATTTAAATCTAAGACCAGCTTTTTAATTAATAACAATTGTTGGTAATCTTTTTCTCCAAATATAGCGATATCAGCTTGCACCATATTGAAAAACTTACTCACTACGGTCGCCACGCCATCAAAGTGACCTGGTCGGTTCTTGCCGCAAAGTTTGTCATCCATCCCTGGTACGACGACGGTACTATGCGCTTCCATGCCCTGCGGATACATCACGTCTATATTGGGAGTAAAAACCAGATCAGTAGCCACTGACATCAGTTGCTTAATATCGGCATCCATCGTTCTTGGGTAAGCGGATAAATCTGCTTGGTCATCAAACTGTAAGGGATTAACAAAAATACTTACAATAACTTTATCTGCCAGTTCCTGTGCTTTTTGTACTAGCGATAAATGACCCTGATGCAAATTTCCCATAGTAGGTACAAAAGCAATAATTTTATTTTGATCTCGCCATGCCTTTACCTGCGCCCTTAACGCATTTACTGTTTCAACGCGTTGCATTAGTACTGTTGTTCAGCTGAGGGAAATGCACCTGATTTCACGTCTTGTACATAATTAGCAATTGCGGCAGGGATCGCACCGGCATCAGCTAAAAAGTCATGACTAAACCGAGGACGTTTTCCCGGTGTGATGCCTAACATGTCATACAAGACTAATACTTGGCCATCACAGTCATTACCTGCGCCAATGCCTATTACTGGGATATCTACTGCCTTTGTTACTCGTGCACCTAGGTCAGCGGGCACACATTCAAGCACTAATATATCTGCCCCTGCATCTTGTAATATTTTTGCATCATTAATTAACTGCTGGGCATGTTCATCATCACGCCCTTGTACTCGGTAACCGCCAAGGCGATGCACTGATTGAGGGAGTAGTCCTAGATGGGCACATACAGGAATACCACGTTCAACTAGTTGTTTAACGGTATCAACGACAATGGCGCCACCTTCAAGTTTGACCATTTGAGCGCCACCCTCAGCCATCAAACGAGCGGCATTCATAATGGCTTGATCTGGGTTGGCATAACTCATAAACGGCATATCGGCGATAACAAATGCTTTTTCGCTACCTCGTACAACATTACGAGTGTGATAGACCATATCTTCGACGCTCACTGGCAAGGTGCTTTCTTGACCTTGAATAACCATGCCCAGCGAATCACCCACTAAAATAATATCGATACCAGCTTGTTCAAGTACATGACTAAAACTCGCATCATAGGCCGTTAATACAGCAATTTTATTTTGCTCTGCTTTCATTTTTCGCAGGCTGGTTAAATTTATGCGACTCATATTAACTCCCTTTTACTGGCAGCGGGTTGTAATACTGACGACCACTTTGAATATGGCTAATTTGTTCTAACAAGTTTTGATAATCCTGCTCGCTGTTCACTAAATCAATTTGTTCTGCGTTGACAATCAATAAGGCTGAATCTTCGTAATAGTGAAAAAAGTCGGCATAGCCATCCGCCAATCGTTTCAAGTAAGCATCTTCTATACGTTGTTCATAACCTATGCCACGTTGTGATACTCGAGATTTTAAAACGGGCAGTGATGCTTGTAAATAAATCACTAAGTCTGGCGTGCGATGATCCATGGTGAGATTATCATAGACCATATTATATAAAGCCAGCTCATCATCATCGAGGGTGATCTGCGCAAACAGACGATCTTTCTCCACCATAAAATCAGCTATCTGCATAGTTGAAAACAGATCATCTTGTTGCAAACTTTTACTCAACTTCACGCGCTGCATCAAAAAGCTCAGCTGTGTGGGGAGTGCTGACTGCTGTGGATTTAAATAAAATTTCTCTAGAAAAGGATTATTCTCTGGCTGTTCCAATAATAATGTGGCAGAAAAGCTATCAGCCAAACGTTTCACCAAATGGGTTTTACCCACACCAATTGGTCCTTCAACTACGATATATTGATGTGGCATAGAGTTCATAAACCTATCTTTTCCACTTGTTGTAGCCCATCACGCGGACAGAGTTTAACTAACTGTTTAACCTTGCCGCATCCTGGAATTACTAACTGCTCATCGAGTTCAGCCAACGGATAAAGAACAAAAGCGCGCGTTGCTATTCCAGGATGCGGCACAGTTAACCGTTCATCATGGATAATCACGTCCCCATACACCAGTAGATCTAAATCTAATGTACGTTCGCCCCAATGACGTTTACGAATGCGTCCATGTTGTTGTTCAATTTGTTGTAACTGGTCTAACAACAAATGAGGAGCGAGTTCCGTGTCCAATTCAATCACAGCATTAATATAATCCGGCTGATCTTGTGGCCCCATCGGCGGACTTTTATATAAGGATGAACAGGCAATAAACTCCGTCTCAAGCATTAACTGCATATCGTTCACGGCTGTTTTAATCTGTTCGAGCGGACTTTCTAAATTACTACCTAAACCGATAAATACGCGCATTAATCACTCTTTACTACAGGTTTTCTACGACGGCGACGGCGAGGACGTTTCTTAGCTCCACCCGCTGACGCAGGTAAAGCATTAATCATCTTTTGCTGTTCTGCTTCATCTTGTTCTTGGAATAAAGTCCACCACTCAGACAGTTCTTCCAATGCTTCTCCCGATTCATTACGCAATAGTAGGAAATCGTAACCCGCTCTAAATTTTGGATGTGCTAACGACCGAAATGCACGTTTGCCCAGTCGCTGAGTTAAGCGTATTTGTAATACCCAGATGTCTCGTGTCACTAAGGTATAACGTTTAGGTATGGCGACACGTTGAACTTGTTCAGCGATCACTTCTGACGCCGCACGTTGTAATGCAGGGATAGCAGGAATGTTGTTGGCCATATAATCTTGCCAACGTTGTCTTACCGGCTCCCATAATAATGCTGCAAACAAAAAGGCCGGAGTCACCGGCTTATTATCATCAATACGTTTATCGGTATTTTCTAGCGCTTTGGTTAATAAAACCCGTGGATAACCATCCTGTTCTTCGTGCAATAACGCGTCTGTCTGCGGGAATAAATGCTCAAATACACCATAGTGGTTCAATAGTTCATTGGTAACTGCAGCATTGCCACTTAAATATAATTTTAACGTCTCATCAAATAAGCGTGCGGGTGGAATATCCTTTAATAATCCTGCTAACGTAGGTATCCACGCCTCGGTGTCATCATCCATTACGAGGCCGAGTTTACCCACAAACCGAATGGCCCTGAGGATACGCACAGGATCTTCACGGTAGCGTGTTTCTACATTACCAATTAATCGGATTTTTCCCGCCTGTAGATCGGCAAGTCCATCGGTGTAATCAACAATCGAAAAGTCTTGAATATTGTAATACAGGGCGTTAATAGTGAAATCACGTCGCCAAGCATCTTGTTCTAAGGTGCCGTAGACATTGTCTCGTACAATGCGCCCTTGGTCATCAACATGCTGCTCCGCTTCAGGCGGAGCTCTAAAGGTCGCAACTTCAATCACTTCACGACCAAAGCGGACATGAACTAGTTTAAATCGTCGGCCAATCAAACGACTACGTTTAAATACCTTATGTACCTGCTCTGGTGAAGCATTGGTTGCCACATCAAAGTCTTTAGGTTCATGGCCCAGCAATAAATCTCGTACACAGCCACCCACTAAATAAGCGTCATAGCCCGCCTCTTTCAAGCCATACAATACTTTCAACGCGGCAGAACTAATCTGAGAGCGAGAAATTGTGTGGTCAGGTCGAGGAATGATTAATGGATCACGCTGCGGTGGCGAGGCTTTACCATTTTTCTTCGTTTTATTCTTTCTTAGTTTAGAAAAGATTTTATTTAGCGATAACATAAGTCGAGAATAATACCATGCTTCTTCGTATAAAGAGCCATCCAACATCGTGGAAATAGACTAGGGTCTGTTGCTCAGACATTAATTATTTCATCGCCAACTGTACGGGTTTAAAAGATTGTCGATGAATGATAGTCGGTCCCAACGCCATTAACGCTTGTTGATGAAATTTCGTTGGATACCCCTTATGTTTAGCAAAACCATAGCCCGGATGAATTTCGTCCATTATCAACATTTCTCTATCACGCGCTACTTTCGCCAAAATAGAGGCTGCGGCAATAGCAGGTTCAGATTGATCACCTTTAATAATCGTGGTGACCGGACAGGCTAAGTGTGGTGCCTGATTACCATCAACCAGCGCATGTGTTGGGCTGATAGCTAAGCCCTCTACGGCTCGCTTCATTGCAAGCAACGTTGCTTGCAGAATATTCAGCTGATCGATCTCCTCCGGTTCAGCTCGTCCTAAGGACCAGGCAAGTGCATGTTCCTTAATAATACCCTCTAGTTTCTCGCGACGTTTCTCCGACAACTTCTTTGAATCATCTAACCCTTCAATAGGATTATTGTCATCCAGTATCACTGCAGCAGTGACCACTGGCCCGGCTAAGGGTCCTCGTCCTACTTCATCTACACCGGCTATAAATATTTGTATTGTCATGATCGATTAATCCAGCATGTTTATTATTTGTTGAGCGGCATTATGTGCACCACCTGAAGGACCTAGTGCTGCTAGTACTTGTTGTCGAATTTTTTCTGCTTGATGTTTACTACCCTGTCGAATCATCAAGTTTGAGATTTCCTGTTCTAACCGTTCCACCGTGACATCATCTTGCAGTAATTCCTGAATCAGCGGTTTTCCAGAAACGATATTACATAAACCCACATAAGGAATTTTTACTAGTCGACTTAATATGCGGTAAGTCATCGGCGCGACTCGATAAACAAGCAAATGGGGTACACCTAATAAAGCAATCTCTAAAGTCACTGTGCCGGAAGCAGCTACGATGACATCACAACTCTTCGTAAAGTCATAAAAGTCACCATCGACGATTTTTATTGGCATTTTTGTACGCTTTAATATTTTCTTTAGTATCGATATATCAAGGCCAGGAGCTAATGGCAAAGCGATGCTGACATCAAAGTGTCGCTGATGAATTTTTTCTGCAGCATCAATCATTATTGGTAGTAAGTTTTCCACTTCACTACGTCGACTCCCGGGAAACAACCCAATCACACGGTGTTCCGGATCTAAACCAAATTTCCCCTTTGCTTTTACCGTATTCAGCTCTGTTTTTACAGCATCGACAAGTGGGTGCCCAACACATGAGACCGCTACGCCCGCCTTTTCATAAATAGGCACTTCAAAAGGAAACAATACCGCCATATGATCAACATAGCGTTTTATCTTTTTTACTCGACCAGCACGCCAAGCCCAAACTTTAGGGCTAATGTAGTACATAACTGGAATATGCATTTCTTTAGCGACTTTAGCTAACTTTAAATTAAAACCGGGGTAGTCAACCAAAACCAATAAATCTGGCCGGTCATTTTCTAGCTCAGTCACCAGTTGATTAAATATCTTTTTAATCTGACGATAACGTTTTAATACTTCGACTAAGCCCATCACCGCCAATTCGGAGAAATCGACCTTAATATCAGCACCCGCTGCTCGCATGCTGTCACCACCAATGCCTGACACTTGAATATCAGGTGCCATTTTTTTTAGCTCAGCGAGCATTCGGCCCGCATGTGCATCTCCAGATGCTTCACCCGCTATGACAACAATTTTGTTGGTCTGGCTCAAGCCTGCTCTTCCTCTGAATACCCCACTAATTCCAAGCCAAAACCTGACAAGCCGGTTAGTTTTGTTGGTGTGCCCATAACGCGCATTTTTTTCACACCTAGATCAGACAAAATTTGTGCACCCACACCGAAAGTTCGTAAATCCCATGTTGATTTTGTTATTGGACTTACCGCACCCAAATCCTGCTGTTGGTATTGGGCAATCTTTGTTGCTAATTGTTTACTTTGTTGCGGCTGACGCAAAACAACTAAAACACCGTTTCCTGCTTGTTGAATTTGTGTCATTACTTTAGGTAACGGCCAATGACTAGGCTCGCGTGTCGCACCCAATAAGTCACTTAAAGGATCAGCCATATGCACACGCACCAACACTTCTTCTTCAGGATTTATGTCACCTACAACCATAGCCAAATGTACCTGACTATTTACCGTATCTTGAAAACTATATAACTGAAATTCACCATATTCAGTTGGCATCGTACATTGAGACAATCGACTTACCGTCATTTCATTTTCTAAACGGTAGCTAATTAAATCAGCAATCGTGCCTATTTTGAGCTCATGTGTTTGGGCAAATTTTTCTAAATCTGGACGGCGAGCCATGCTGCCATCTTCATTTAGAATTTCGACAATAACCGCAGAAGGGTCTTTACCTGCCAGTTGTGCTAAATCGCAGCCCGCTTCTGTGTGGCCTGCACGGGTTAATACCCCACCAGCTTGTGCTTTTAAAGGAAAAATATGTCCTGGTTGAACAAGGTCTTCTGGTTTGGCATTAGCCGTGACTGCAGCTTGAATAGTTAAGGCTCGATCTGCTGCAGAAATACCTGTGGTGACCCCTTCAGCAGCTTCAATTGAAATTGTGAAATTGGTTGCATAGGCGGTCTGGTTATCCGAAACCATCAACGGTAATCGTAATTGTTTACAGCGTTCATCGGTCAGCGTGAGACAAATGAGCCCTCGACCAAAACGAGCCATAAAATTAACGGCTTCAGCGGTGATACTTTCAGCCGCCATTACCAAGTCGCCCTCATTCTCACGATCTTCATCATCCATAATGATGACCATCTTACCTAGTCTCAAATCGTCGAGAATTTCAGCTGTTGTATTTAATTTCATTAGTTAATGAATCCATGTTTTAAGAGCGTATCTCGAGTGACACCTGTGTCAGTATTAGGTAATAAACGCTCCAAATAACGAGCGATCAAGTCGACCTCAAGGTTAACGTTACTTCCTATTTGATAGCGGCTAATGATTGTTTCCTGCATCGTATGAGGAATTATATTCACTTCAAACCATTGCTCTCCAACCTTATTCACCGTCAGACTCACGCCATCAATACAGATAGAGCCTTTTTCAGCAATATAACGTTCTAGGCCCGTTGGAATTTCAATGCGAAATTGAGTCGAACGCGCTGATGCCTGCATCGAAATCACACTGCCAAGCCCATCAACATGTCCACTAACAAAATGGCCGCCCAGTCTCTCACCTACGGCTAATGCTTTTTCAAGATTAACTTCTGAGGCAGTTTTTATATTGCCAAGACTGGTGCGCTCAAGACTTTCACGTGAGACATCAAAACTTAAGATGGCCGCATCAATTTTAACAACCGTCAAACAGACGCCATTAATAGCGATGCTATCGCCTAAAGCAACGTCTGTGAGATCTAAGCTTTGTGTTGCCACCTGTAAGCTCAAGTCCCCACCTTTGGGTTGTACCGCTTCAATCTTACCAATTGCAGCAATAATGCCGGTAAACATATCTCTAAAGATCCTCTCTATTGTGGTTTTGCAGTAATGCGCCAGTCTCGTCCAACCGCAGATATATCAGTTATCTGTAATTCAACGTTTTGCGCCATGGTTTTAATGTCAGGTAAATGGAATAAACCATTGGCCCCATTACCCATTAATTTTGGTGCCATATAGATCACCAATTCATCAATCAACTGCTCTGATAACAAGGCACCATTTAACACTGGGCCGGCTTCAACCATCACTTCATTTATACCGTGAGCCGCTAAATTTGTCATTAATGCAGATAAATCAACTTGATTGTTTTCTGTCGGCAAGGTGATAATTTTTGCAGGTAACAATGTTGATGGATTTTCAACCGTCGTGGCAATTAACACTTTCCCCTTATTATCAAATAAACCGGCATTTATTGGCGTTCGTAATTGGCTGTCTACCACTACACGTAGCGGCTGTCTGACATTCATATTTGATGGGTACCAGTCTGCGCCATCAGGGCGAACAGTCAATGCCGGATCATCCGCTAATACCGTGCTAATGCCGGTCAAAATCGCTGAGCTCCGCGCCCGTAATTTTTGCACATCAAGTCTGGCTTCTGGGCCAGTAATCCACTTGCTTTCACCAGTAGCCATAGCCGTTCGACCATCTAGACTCATCGCAAGTTTACTACGTACATAAGGTCGCTTAGTTCGCATGCGCTTACAAAAACCAGGATTGATGTCTTCTGCCTGTTGCTCAAGCATGCCTACGATGACTTCAATACCTGCTTCTTCTAATCTGGCAATTCCGGTCCCTGCTACCACTGGATTAGGATCAGTCATCGCAACAAAAATACGCTTGATACCAGCTTTAATTAATGAGTCGGCACACGGTGGTGTACGACCAAAATGACTGCAGGGTTCCAAAGTCACATAACAATCTGCACCCTTTGCTTGTTTTCCAGCAGCGGATAAGGCATTAACTTCGGCGTGAGCTTCGCCTGCTCGTTGGTGCCAGCCCTCACCAACAATCTTGCCACCATTAACAATGACACAGCCTACCCGGGGATTGGGGCACGTTGTAAAAAGACCGCGTTCTGCTAATTGCAAAGCACGAGCCATATAACGTTCGTGATCAGACATGGTTAAGTATCGTTTTGACGACTCCTGCAGCGTGGGCATACGTGTGCTCCATCTTCATGCATCCAATCTAATTGCAGCGCGTCATCTAAAGATCCTTCAAACCAAGATCGACCATCCGTAACACGTCGGCCTTCTGTATCACCACGCTGAGTACTTCTTTTTTGTTCAATATAACGAATTCCCTGAGGGTTGCATATATCACAAAAGATAATCACTCTAAGCATGTTATTAATCCTTGGTTATTGCTTCTGACGAACTTTCCATTCGCTCAATTTCTTCACGAAAGGCATTTACATCTTGGAAACTGCGATATACAGAGGCAAATCGTACATAGGCTACTTCATCTAATTCACGCAAAGCATCCATGACCCAATCGCCTACTAAGCGACTCTCAACCTCACGTTCGCCAGTGGCACGCAAACGATGAATGATGCCTTTTACTGCCGTATCAACGGCATCAATACTGACCGGCCTTTTTTCTAAGGCACGTACAAAACCTGCTCGTAATTTGTCTTCATCAAACAATGCACGAGATTGATCCCGTTTGATCAACCTCGGCAAAGTCAGTTCTGCAGTTTCATAAGTAGTGAACCGTTCATTACATTCACTGCACATGCGTCGACGTCGAATCGCATCACCTTCAGCAGAAAGCCGCGAGTCGATTACTTTGGAGTCATCAGCACCACAAAATGGGCAACGCATTGTTTATTTCAACCTATGAATAAACAGGTAAACGTTGGCACACGGCCAACACTTTAGCTTTAACGTCATTCATCACAGTCGCATCACCTTGGCTATCAATCACGTCACACATCCATGTAGCAAGATCTGTACATTCTTGTTCCATAAAGCCACGTGTTGTCACAGCAGGGGTACCAACACGAATACCTGAAGTAACAAAGGGTGATTGCGGATCATTAGGTACCGCATTTTTATTCACGGTGATATTAGAATCGCCCAACCAAGCATCCACTTCCTTACCTGTTAAACCTGCTTCGATAAAGCTTACTAAAAACAGGTGATCGTCTGTGCCTTTAGAAACTACATCATAACCACGTGCTAGAAAAACAGTGGCCATTGCACGTGCATTTTCAACAACTTGTTTCTGGTAGGTTTGGAACTCAGGTAACATCGCTTCTTTGAACGCAACCGCTTTAGCTGCAATCACATGCATCAATGGGCCGCCTTGGAAACCAGGGAATACCGCAGAGTTTAATTTCTTCTCAATCTCAGCATTCGCTTTAGCCAAAATCAAACCACCACGAGGGCCTCGTAATGTTTTATGTGTTGTTGTCGTGGTGACGTGAGCAATGTTCACTGGGCTAGGATAGACGCCTGCTGCCACTAAACCAGCGACATGCGCCATATCTACTAATAAATAAGCACCAATAGAATCAGCGATATCACGGAAACGCTGCCAATCAACAATACGTGAGTAAGCAGAGAAACCAGCTACGACCATCTTAGGTTTATGCTCGTTAGCTAAACGTTCCACTTCATCATAATCAATTTCACCCGTTTCAGTGTTTATGCCATATGAAACAGAATTATAAATTTTACCTGAAGCACTGACTTTAGAACCGTGAGTTAAGTGACCACCGTGTGCCAAGCTCATGCCGAGAATAGTATCGCCGGGTTGTAACAAAGCTAAATATACAGCTGCATTTGCTTGTGAACCAGAATGCGGTTGCACATTGGCATAATCTGCACCAAATAATTCTTTGGCTCGATCGATGGCTAATGTTTCCGCTTTATCTACATGTTCACAGCCACCGTAATAACGTTTACCAGGGTAACCTTCTGCATACTTATTAGTTAAAGAAGAGCCTTGCGCTTCCATAACACGTGGACTGGCATAGTTTTCTGAAGCAATCAGTTCAATATGATCTTCTTGACGTTGGTTTTCTGCTTCAATCGCTTGTAGAAGCTCATCATCAAAACCAGCAATGGCCATGTTTTTCTTGTACACAGTCTTCCCCTGTTTCTACTGTAAAATAAGGGCATATTCTATATCACTACGTCATAAGCTTCTATGGCATAGTGCTTTTTTTATTGACACAAAATGGAATCAATAGACCATGAAAATAACATTATTAGGTACAGGCTTAATGGGGCAGGCTTTAGTTGAGCATTTACTTAATGAAAATCAACAAATAACAGTATTTAATCGTAGTGTTGAAAAAACATCAAAATTAGTTGAATTAGGCGCCAATGCTGCCTCAACTGCGCAAGATGCGCTTGAGGCCAGTGATTTTTGCATCTTAATGTTAAGTGATGCCGATGCTATAAACCAAGTAATTGATAGCATTGCAGATGAAACGTTTCATAACAAAATCATTATTCAAATGGGTACTATCGCGCCAGAAGAATCTCGACAGTTAGCTAAGCGAATCGGTGAAGCTGGAGGGCGCTATTTAGAATGTCCTGTTTTAGGCAGTTTGCCTGAAGCTAAAACGGGTACCTTAATCTTGATGGCGGCAGGTAATAAAGCGGATTATCAAACGGCATTACCTTTATTACAACTCATTGGTAAAGATCCTCAATACATCGGTAATACAGGCCAAGGTGCTACCGTCAAACTAGCCATGAACCAATTAATCGCAGGTTTAACCTCTAGTTTTGCTTTAAGCCTAGCTTTAGTCGAAAAAGAAGGCATTCAAACTGAACAATTTATGAAAATAGTGCGTGGCAGTGCCTTATACGCACCCACTTTTGATAAAAAACTCGATCGCATGTTAAATAGAAATTTTGCCAACCCTAACTTTCCAACGAAACATTTGGCCAAAGATACTCAGCTATTCTTAAAAGTGGCAAATGAACTTGGTCTAGAGACTTGTGCATTGGAAGGAATAAGTCGACTATTAGAGATAACCTTATCACAAGGACTTGCGAATACTGATTATTCAGCACTGTTTTCAGCTGTGATAGAAAAGCATTAATGCAACACTCAATGTAATCTAGATATATCAAAAATTTAAGTATCTAACGATGCATACCGAGGAACTTGAAATGGAATCACTCTTTAATTCAACGGGGTTCATGCCACATGGCATGTGTTTTCAATGGCGTGAAGATATTCTTTTTACCCACGTCATTTCCGACCTTGCCATTGGCTTAGCCTATTTTGCTGTAGCAGCAGGATTACTTTACTTTTTCTTGAACCGAGATGATATACCCTATAAAAAGTTTGTCATTCCGTTTGGAATATTGATCTTTGTCGCGTGTGGTAGCACTCATTTCTTTAGTATCTGGACTATCTGGACCCCCGATTTTGGAACTCAAGCGGTCATTAAGGCCGTAACAGGCATTGTGTCTGTTGCCACAGCAATTATCCTTTGGTATCTCATGCCGCAAATTATTGCCTTACCTAGCCCCAAACTACTAAGAACAAAAAATCAAGAGCTTGAATACGAAATTAGTCAACGCAAGATTGCGGAAGCAAGAATACAACAACTCAACGATGTGCTTGAACAAAAGGTCAAAGATCGTTCACTGCAACTCATCTACCAGGCGAACCATGACGATCTTACCGGCCTGATTAACCGTCGCGAATTTGAACGCCGTGCCGAGTGGTTGCTTGCCACTATGAAACATGGCTCTGCAGATCATACGCTGTGTTATCTGGATCTCGATCAATTCAAAGTAGTGAATGATAGCTATGGCCATGTCGCCGGCGATGAACTGTTACGCCAAGTTACTTCAGTACTAAAAGCATCAATGCGCCAACGCGATACACTCGCACGCTTAGGTGGGGATGAATTTGGCATGTTGATGGAAAATACATCACTTAACGACTCATTCCAAATCGCCACATCTATTCAAAAAGCGATACAAAATCACCAGTTTTCATGGGGTGAACACAACCTCAAGATTAGCGTCAGTATGGGGCTAGTGCCCATGCAAATCACCACGGTCAATCTAGCAGAATTATTAAGCGCTGCTGATGTCGCTTGTTATATGGCTAAAGATAAGGGACGTAATCGTATCCAGGTGCATCATCCTGAAAATGAAGAACTCAGTAAGCGCCACGGTGAAATGTTATGGATAACACGAATCAATCAAGCCCTTGAAAACAATCAGTTCTGTCTTTACGCCCAAGAAATAACACCTCTCAAGGCTGGTGGGAAATTGCACTATGAGTTCCTGATCAGGTTGAGAGGTGACAAAGGGAACATCATTGCACCAGACGCATTCTTGCCAGCAGCTGAACGTTATGACTTGATGCCAAAAATAGATCACTGGGTGATTGATACCAGCTTGGAATTATTGAAAAAATCGCCGTTATTTTTGCAAAGTGTCGGCTATTGCTCGATCAACCTTTCGGGGCAATCATTAGCCGATGAAGATTTCCAAGACTCGGTCATTCACCAATTAATGAGTTGTGAGCTTCCATTAGATAAAATCTGTTTTGAAATCACTGAAACGGCAGCCATTAGAAACTTGAGTATGGCCCTCAAGTTCATCTCTGTACTGAAAGGGCTGGGCTGTCATTTTGCCTTGGATGACTTTGGCAGTGGGCTGTCCTCATTTGCATATTTAAAAAATCTACCGGTAGATTATCTGAAAATTGATGGTATTTTTGTCAAAGATATGGACAACGAGCCAATTGATTATTCCATGGTGAAATCAATTAACGATATTGGCCACGTGATGGGAATGAAGACTATTGCTGAGTATGTAGAGAACGACAAGATCAAAAAAATGTTGACCGTAATTGGCGTTGATTATGGTCAGGGCTATGGCATTAGCAAACCGCAACCACTTGATGCATTAATTGCTCAGTCAGACAATGTGGTTTCTATCAGAAACTCACAGAAAGATGACTAACAATCATAATTCAGCCAAAAAAAATAACCATTGAAGAATATGCTTTAATCGTCAGCTATAAAAAAACCGAGCTATGTGTGATGCAGCTCGGTTTTTTTTCAACCACTTAACTCAGCGTCGCGACTAACGCGAAGCTGATTTATTATAATTAAATCTCGAATATATCGCGTTGAATGATAGTTTCGTTACGATCAGGCCCCGTCGAAATAATATCAATCGGTACGCCAGCTAGACTTTCTACTTTTTGTATATAAGTTTGTGCATTTATTGGCAGATCATCAAAGTTGGTCACACCTAAGGTTGATTCAGACCAACCAGGCATATCGATATAGACGGGTACACAACCTTCAAACTCATCAGCACTTAATGGTAAGACATCAACTTTTTCGCCATTGCGTTCATAAGCAATACACAGGCGTATGGTTTCTAAACCATCTAATACATCCAATTTTGTTAGACACAGACCGGTGATACTGCTGATCCAACAGGCACGATTTAACGCCACCATATCTAACCAACCACAGCGGCGGTCACGCCCTGTCGTTGCGCCAACCTCATGGCCCTTATCAGCTAAATATTGGCCGATTTCATTAACTTGACCTTCGTCATCAAGTAATTCTGACGGGAAAGGACCAGCACCAACTCGGGTAGCATAGGCTTTGGTAATACCCAATACATAGTCGATATGACATGGACCAACACCTGCACCTGCAGCACTACCACCTGCCGTGGTATTTGATGAGGTTACATAAGGATAGGTACCATGATCGATATCTAATAAAGCACCTTGGGCCCCTTCAAACATCACACGATCGCCAGCAATAGAGTATTGCTGTAACAGGTGAGGAATATCAGCAATTAGTGGTAACAAAACATCTCGCATTGCCAGCGTTTCATCACGCACTTGTTCAAAGCTCACTGGCTCCGCCTGATAATAATTAATCAAGGAAAAGTTGTGAAACTGCATCACTTCTTCAAGCTTTTTGACAAAACTGTCTTTATCCAGCAAATCGCCTAAACGCAAGCCGCGTCTAGCCACTTTATCTTCATAGGCTGGACCAATTCCGCGGCCAGTAGTGCCAATCGCAGCTTTACCTCGGCGGCGTTCACGAGCCTGATCCAACGCAATGTGATATGGCAATATAAGAGGGCAAGCCGCACTAATTTTCAAACGCTCACGAACTGGAACACCTTTGTTTTCCAATTCTGTCATTTCTTTAAGCAAGGCTTCTGGGCACAACACCACGCCGTTACCAATCAAACACTGTACGTGCTGACGCAAAATTCCTGATGGAATTAAGTGCAGGATGGTCTTTTTTCCATCTATAACTAAGGTATGGCCAGCATTATGACCACCTTGAAAACGTACTACTGCTGATACATTATCTGTCAGCAAATCTACCAATTTGCCTTTACCTTCATCGCCCCACTGGGAGCCAATTACAACGATATTTTTAGCCACGTGTTTTATTATCCTACTGCAGTCACTAACCAGTGACCGTCTTGTTGTATAAGTATTCTTGATTCTGAGCTTTTCGTGCCGGGCAATTGGTACACGACCACTTCACCTTTATTACGTAACTCTTCAACCGCTTTATGCTGTTGTGGATCGTCTGACCAAGTCACAGCAATCGCCAAATTATTAGCTTCAGATTTAGGTAATTGTGTCACTAAGGTTTTCAAATCTAAACTAAAACCGGTAGCAGGCTGAGCATAACCAAAGTCCTCTCCAATATCATCATAGCGACCACCCATAGCCACCGCGTGGGCAGAACCAGCTTGATAGGCAGAAAATACTAGGCCAGTGTGATAGTCGTAACCACGTAACTCTGCCAAATCAAAGTTGATATTAACTTCTGGCAAACGTTGTGCTGCCATGTCGGCCACTGTCTGCAGATTGGCCAAGGCTTGTTTGACATCCTCAGGTGCTTGCTTAAATACCTGTTGGGCTTGAGTTAACACTGTGACATCGCCATTGAGTTCAGCTAAGGCTAATAACATGGCCGTACTGTCTGCTGACAATTGATATTCCGTCAATAAAGACTCAATTTCTGGCAACGCTTTACGCTGCAATGCAGAAAACAATTGTTGCTCTTGTACATTGTTCAATCCTGCATACTGAGCCAGACCTCGATAAATGCCAACATGGCCGATATCTAACGATAAGGCAGGAACCGCGTCTGTTACATTTAACACTGCCACCATGAGTTGCAATATTTCCATATCGCTTTCAGGGCCAGTGTGACCATAGATTTCCGCACCTAATTGAATCGGGTTACGTGAGGTACCCTGACTTTCAGGCAAAGTATGCAATACGCTACCGATGTAACTTAGACGAGTAACAGCATCTTGACCGCGTAATTTATGCGCTGCAATACGGGCTACTTGTGGCGTCATATCAGCACGAATGCCCAATAAACGTCCCGACATTTGATCAATCAGTTTAAACGTTTGCAGATCAAGCGTTTTAGCTGTGCCTGTCAGCAATGAATCCAGATATTCGACTAAGGGAGGCACGACAAGCTGATAACCCCAGCTTTGCATCATATCAACCAGCTTGCGACGTAATATTTCTAGCTGAGCTGCTTCATCAGGCATTAACTCATCTATGCCTTCAGGAAGTAACCAACGATCTTTGATGTTCATCTTATCAATTTATCCAATAAAGTAGCACTACGCCGAAGATCATACTAAACAAGCCAATCATGCGTAGGTGTTGATCTTTCATGCTCGCCATCTGTAATAAAGCACGTCTGAATACCGTAGGGTTGATAAAAGGCATAATGCCTTCAATAACTAACATTAACGCGGTGGCAATCCATAAGCTATGTATCAGCTCAAGCGACACTTTTATTGTTGTGGGTCACTGAATAAACTAAAGAAGTCACCTTTAGGTTCTATCACCAACATATCGTCACCAGTAAATACGTTTTTATAAGCGGTTAAACGACGGTACAAAGAATAAAAATCTTTATTCTGTCCATAGGCCTCGGCATAAGTTTCTGTCGCTAAAGCATCACCGTTACCGCGTAACTCTTCAGCTTGGCGGTTTGAGTCTGCAATAATAATTGTGCTTTGACGATCGGCATCTGAACGAATTTTTTCAGCTTCTTCAGCACCTTCAGCCCTTGTTTCTTTTGCGATACGTTCACGTTCAGAGTTCATTCGAGCAAATACACGCGCATTAATTTCACTAATGAAATCAATCCGTTTAACCCGTACATTAACAAGTTCAATACCGAATGCTTTCACTGCTTCATTGGTGTTACTTAAAATATCAGACACCATCGCCGTGCGGTCACCAGCCACCACATCTTGTACTGAACGGTTAGCAAACTCATCACGTAAGGCATTATTAACAATATTAAAGATACGTGACGTTGCACGAGCTCTATCACCACCCATAGCGGTATAATATATAGCTACGTCTTTAATTTTCCATAAAATAAATGAATCAACCAGTAGCGTTTCTTTATCACGGGTAATGTACCGTTCAGGTTTTACGTCTACCGTTAAAACTCGCGCATCAAAACGTTTTATGTCTTCGATAAAAGGTACTTTAAAATGTATACCAGGCTGATAATCGGCACGTTCAATTTGTCCTAAATGCAACACCAACGCACGTTCACGCTGATCAACATAAAAAACTGACATGTAAAGTACCACAAAAACTAGCAGTGCTGAGAAAAACACTAAATTCATACGTGTAGACATCTTAACGTCCTCCTCTACTACGGGCACTATCCTGTGCAGCCCCTGTATTTAAGCCATTACTGTTAGATGTTGGATATGTCGTCATATTACTTAAATCAATTCTTGTAGGGTCTGATTTACTACTACCACGCATTTTGTCTAAAGGTAGGTATAAAACATTACTGCTATCTTTAGACACATCAACCATGACTTTTTGGGTTCTACTATAGACTGATTCCATCGTGTCTAAATACAAACGTTCGCGAGTGATATCGGGTGCTTTTTCATACTCGTTCATTACCTGTAAAAAACGACTAGTTTCACCTTGTGCTTTCGCTAAAATCTGACTTTTATAGGCTTCAGCTTCTTGTACTACCCTGAAACCTGCACCACGAGCTCTTGGCACAACGTCATTTGCGTATGCCTCAGCTTCATTTTTCATGCGTACTTTATCCGCTCCGGCCTTCACTACATCATCAAATGCCGCTTGGACTTGAGCAGGTGCTTGCGCATCAGGAATATTAAAGCTAGTCACTAATAACCCTGTGCCATAATCGCTGAGCAATGATTGTAATAATTTTTCTGATTTAATGGCTACTTCCTGACGTCCAGTTGTCAACACGTCATCCATCAATGATCGACCAACCACTTCGCGAACAGCACTTTCTGTCATTTGTTGTAGGGTTCTCACTGGATTTTCAACATTAAACAAAAAGTCAGCTGGTTTCTCAACCCGATATTGAATTTCTATTTTCATTTCGATAATGTTTTCATCTTGAGTCAGCATCAAAGCTTCTGAAGCCACCATTCCAGATCGTCCAGCAGTAGAACGAAAACCAATCTCAGCTGTGCGACTTTCATCAACATTAACCACTTCGACTGTTTGAATTGGATAAGGTATATGCCAATGAGGGCCTGACAACGTGGTTTCTTTATATTTGCCAAACTGTAAAACGACACCACGCTCAGGTGGATCAACAATGTAAATCCCTGATGCAAGCCAAACAAGAGCAACAACAGCTAACAATAAACCAGCACCGATCCCATTACTGCCATTTGATGAAGTGCCATCATTATTTGATGAGCCCCCACCAAACAAACTCTGAAATTTGCGCTGCATATTACGAATTACTTCATCAAGATCTGGGGGACCATCATTACCACGGTTACCCCATGGGTCCTTCTCGCCATTACCAGGTTCATTCCAAGCCATTTATAGCTCTCCAAAATGAGAAAATAGGATTATTTAATACAAACACGACTATTTTACGGACATGTCAGGCAAGCGCAACCTAATACTGTCATAAATTAGTTCTTATATTGATATTCTTGCTGTAGTTCGGGGAAATATTCTTGTAATGTCAATCTAAGTAAATCCAAACCTTCACCTGTCTGGGCTGAAACCCATACTCGAGTGATCTGACCGAGTTGATTGCGTTCAATTCGCGGCGAAAGCTCTTCAAGCTTGTCAATTTTGTTATAGACAATCAATTGCGGTATTTCATCCGCTCCAATTTGGCGCAAAACATCATCCACATGGCTGATTAAATCATCTCGATTTGATACACCCGCTTCAACAATATGTAGCAATAGAGCAGCATCACGTGTTTCATCCAGAGTAGAACTAAATGATTCGACCAGATCGTGAGGTAACTTTCGAATAAAACCAACGGTATCAGCCAAAACTAAGGCTTGAGTATCCATAAGTTTTAAGCGTCTTAAGGTGGGATCCAGGGTAGCAAACAGTCGATCGTCAGCATACACATCAGCGCTTGTCATCCTATTAAATAAGGTGGACTTACCCATATTGGTATAACCAACCAGAGACACAACAGGCACACCACCACGTTGTCGAGATCGTCGTCCTTGATCACGTTGTGAGCGAACTTTATCTAAGCGTTTTTTAAGTGACTTAATACGCTGAGCTAATAAGCGTCTATCAGTTTCGAGCTGCGTTTCGCCTGGCCCTCGTAAGCCGATCCCCCCTTTTTGCCGTTCCAAGTGAGTCCAACCTCGTACTAGACGAGTTGACATATGCTTCAACTGAGCAAGCTCAACTTGTAACTTACCTTCATGTGAACGCGCACGTCTCGCAAAGATATCAAGGATCAATCCGGTTCGACCGATGACTCGGCACTGTAATTTATGCTCTAAATTACGCTCTTGGCTGGGAGATAACTCATGATTAAATAATACCAGAGCAACATTATTAGCAAGGATATG
The DNA here is from genome assembly GCA_002163085.1 of Methylophaga sp. 42_25_T18. Lineage (GTDB taxonomy): Bacteria > Pseudomonadota > Gammaproteobacteria > Nitrosococcales > Methylophagaceae > 41-12-T18. The sequence continues at coordinate 208,914 of MAAJ01000011.1, forward strand.
CTCACGTATCTCTTCAACTTTGCCAGTACCAGCAAAATATTTAGGATCTGGGCGGTGGCGTTTGCCATGCACGATCACAGAGATATCTGCACCTGTTGAATTAACTAACTCGATAAACTCTTGTTCTGCTTCGGCAAAGTCTGGGTCATTAAAATTAAGGTGTACAAGTACAACTGCTTCTTTTTCTGATGATTCATCAAAAGCCGCATTACTATCGGGGCGGTCAAACAATCAATAAGCTCCCTTATTCATCTATACTAAAATTTACATTTCGGCTCGGTACAATGGTTGAAATAGCATGTTTATACACCATTTGGTTTACCGAGTTTTTTAATAAAATAACAAATTGATCAAACGAATCAATTTGCCCCTGTAATTTAATGCCATTTACCAAATAAATGGCAACAGGAACATTTTCTTTCCGTAAGGCATTCAAAAATGGATCCTGTAATGATTGTGCTTTAGCCATGACTCTCTCCAGCCCAGTTATTATTCTAACGACAAATATATATGCAAACGAGCTATTGTAAAAGCCAATGTTACTTCGTCAAGCATTAATTTTAATTCTAATGAAGTTCATCTTGTAAATAATGAACAACGTATTCGACAGGAAGATCAGCCCCACTATCGAACCATACGCCATCTTTTTGTGAGCGTAACCACGTTAATTGCCGTTTGGCCATTTGACGCGTCGCAATAATCGCCTTGTCAATAAACGTGTTCTTGTCGTATTCCCCTGCCAAATATGACCATGCTTGGCGGTAACCAACTGCGCGGATAGCGGGCAAATTAGCATGACAATCAGGACGAGAAAACAAGGTTTTTACTTCTTCAATAAAATTGTTTTCCATCATCGTCTCATAACGTTTGGCGATACGTCGGTGCAAAACAGCACGATCAAAAGGCGTTAAAATCACTTTAATAACGCGATAAGGTAATGCCTGCTGTTTACCTTTGGTCAGTTCAGTTAGTGACTTTCCGGTAATTTCATAGACCTCTAGCGCGCGCTGCAATCGTTGAGGATCATTCACATGGATACGTTGAGCAGAAACAGGATCAACATCTGCGAGTCGACTATGTAAATGCGCTAAACCATGTTGCGTAATTTCGGCTTCTAAACGGGCACGTATTTTAGGATCTGCTGAAGGTAATTCAGCGAGACCATATTGTAATGCCTTGAAATACAACATAGTGCCACCCACTAACAAAGGTACCTTACCCCTAGCCGTAATATCAGCCATTAAGCGCAATGCATCTTTACGAAAACTACCTGCTGAATAACTATCTATAGGTTCAATAATATCAACTAGATGATGTGGATACTGTGCTAGTTCTTCGATACTTGGTTTGGCCGTACCAACATCCATGCCTTTATATACAAGCGCAGAATCAACACTGATAATTTCGACTGGAAAACGTTTGGCTATTTCTATCGCCAAATCTGTTTTACCCGCAGCAGTCGGCCCCATAATAAATAACGCCGGTGGAAGTGTTGACGAAGATATGTCTATGGTCAACCCTGTTTCATTGTATCGAAAAAATCTGCATTTGTTTTGGTCGCTTTAAACCGGTCCATGATAAATTCCATCGATTCAACAGGGTCCATTGGTGCGAGTAACTTACGTAAGATCCATAATTTATGCAGATCATCATCTTCAGTCAGTAATTCTTCTCGACGCGTACCAGAACGAGTGATGTTAATCGCAGGATAAATGCGTCGATCAGCAAGCTTACGCTCAAGCTGAAGTTCCATATTGCCGGTACCTTTGAACTCTTCAAAGATAACTTCGTCCATACGTGAACCTGTTTCTACCAATGCAGTAGCAATGATGGTCAAGCTACCACCTTCTTCAATATTTCGCGCCGCACCAAAAAATCGTTTTGGTCGTTGTAAAGCATTCGCATCGATACCACCTGTTAACACCTTACCTGATGAAGGTGCAACCGTATTATAGGCACGAGCCAAACGAGTAATTGAATCGAGCAAAATAATAACATCATGTTTGTGCTCAACTAGACGTTTTGCCTTTTCGATCACCATTTCTGCTACCTGCACATGGCGCGTTGCAGGTTCATCAAACGTACTCGATACCACTTCACCACGCACCGAACGTACCATTTCAGTTACTTCTTCAGGACGCTCGTCAATCAACAAGACAATCAGCGTGCTATCTGGGTGATTTGCAGTGATTGATTGTGCAATCATTTGCAAAATCATAGTCTTACCCGATTTTGGTGGCGCGACAATCAAACCACGTTGTCCTTTACCTATCGGTGAAGCCAGATCAATAATTCGTGGGGTTAAATCCTCGGTGCTACCATTGCCCAATTCAAGCGTAAAACGTTCATTGGGAAATAATGGAGTCAAGTTTTGGAAAGGAACTTTATTTTTTGATTGTTCTGGTTTTTCAAAGTTAATTTCTTCGACTTTGATTAAAGCAAAATAACGCTCGCTATCTTTAGGTGCCCGTATTTTGCCTTTAAGAGTATCACCAGTACGTAGATGGAAACGTCTGATCTGGCTTGGTGACACATAGATATCATCCGGTCCGGCAATATAGGAATCTTCTGGTGAGCGTAAAAATCCAAAGCCGTCGGGCAATAACTCAAGAACACCTGTGGTATAAACTTCATCGCCTTGCTTCGCATGTGCTTTTACGATAGCGAAAATTAAATCTTGTTTTCGATTTCGAGCCAAGCCATCAAGTTTCATAGAGATGGCCAGTTCCATAAGTTTAGCAGCAGACTGCTTCTTAAGATCAGTTAGATTCATGTATTACCTAGATTTGGAATTTTAAATAGAAATATATTAGAGACGTGCATCTTTGCACTGATTTATATAAAAGGGGGGTTGTTCTAGAAATTGAAAGTCAGCATAGCAGCAAAGTTTGGGCGAGTCTAGCGACAATTAGGAATTATTTTAGTTCAAAGGTTAATGCTCGACCCTAAATTTAAGATATTTCTATCTAACTAACGCGTAATCTACCGTTGTCACTGCATAAAGCTATGTCTGTTACCAAATTTAAGGCAATAAAAAAGGCCACCCTCAATGAGGATGACCTTCTTTAAATAAAAGCCTGGCAGTGACCTACTCTCACATGGGAACTCCCACACTACCATCGGCGCTAAGTCGTTTCACTTCTGAGTTCGGGATGGGATCAGGTGGGTCCAACTCGCTATGGCCGCCAAGCATAACTTGTACGTCAGTCTAAATACTGACAAATCTGGGAAGAATCAAGAGAGTGTATGTACACCCCAAGTGACCTTGGGGTTATATGGTCAAGCCTCACGGGCAATTAGTATTGGTTAGCTTCATGTGTTACCACACTTCCACACCCAACCTATCAACGTTGTAGTCTTCAACGG
>MAAJ01000002.1 GCA_002163085.1 Methylophaga sp. 42_25_T18
ACGTACGTGCATCAGGTACAGATGAAGCGATTAACTTAACGCCACCAATTAGAATGAGTTTAGAGCAGGCGCTTGAGTTTATTGGTGAAGATGAATTATTAGAAGTGACACCAACATCATTACGTGTGCGTAAAAAGTTCTTACTGGAGCATGAGCGTAAACGTGCTTCTCGTGGCTAATGGCCAAACATGAAATAATAGAAAAAGGGTATCCTGTTCAGGGTACCTTTTTTTTTGAGGTTTAATATGCGAATTTTAGTTTTGATAGCCATTGGATTGTTGCTATATATCATCATCAGCAATTTGTTACGGAAAAACAGAAGCTCACCTAATGTGGTGACGGAAAAAATGGTCAAATGTGGCCATTGTGGAATACATATTCCGAAAAAAGAAGCGGTTCATGCGGGAGATGATTTTTATTGTTCGCAAGCGCACCTTGATGACCATCGACAAGTGAATTAATACCGTTGTTACAGTTTGAGATAGATCAGGTTACTGATTCAACTTCATGGCGAGCGTTAAGGCTATTTTCTGGCTATCGCTTATTTTTAGCAGCCATGCTGTTTTTTGTCTTTTATCTCAAGTTACCACCCGAGTTTTTGGGGGAAAGCGCTCCAGTTCTATATAGCGTTTTTAGTCAATTCTATTTATTGACTGCCGTGGTGTTAATGGTATTTACCAGTAAACACTGGGGCCTGTTTCAGTCTCAAACTAAGATTCAACTGGTCCTTGATATCCTCGTCATTACCATGCTTATTCATGCCAGTGGCGGTTTGAAAACAGGTCTAGGATCATTGCTGTTAGTGGTTGTGGTTGCGGGTGGGGCATTGATTCCTGGTCGGATTTCGGTATTCATTGCTGCCGTTGCAACCTTATCTGTATTGCTAGAAGCCGGCTATTCGCAAATAGCCGGTGATGGCGTGACCAAATATAGTCAGGCGGGCTTATTAGGCGCCACCTTTTTTGCAACGGCACTATTGGCACAGTCCTTAGCTAAAAAAATGCAAAAATCACAAATTTTGGCTGAACAACGTGCTCAGGATGTGACTAAATTAGCCGCCTTAAATGAACGTATTATCAGTCGCATGCAAACGGGACTATTGGTAATTGATTTTGAAGGTAAGGTAACACGATGTAATAAATCAGCACGATCATTATTGGCTATCAGCAAGCCAGGTAAACCTTACCAGCTAAAACACTATGTACCGCAATTAGCTGAGCAAATATGGGCGTGGAAACATCATAATGCAACCACTTTTGTGCCTTTTCAGGCTCGAGCAGATCTGCCAGAAGTATTGGCACGTGCGAGTGAGTTAGATGGCGGTGAAATTCTGATTTATATTGATAATACATCAGCAATGGCCCAACAAGTTCAGCAATTAAAATTAGCTTCGCTAGGTCGTTTAACGGCCAGTATTGCCCATGAAGTTAGAAATCCATTAGGGGCTATTAGTCATGCGGGAGAATTATTAGCCGAGGCTTATGCCGATGATGTGAAGATTACTAAGCTGACAGATATTATCCAACGCCATAGTGCCAAGGTGAATGGTATTATTGAAACGATATTAGATATGAGTCGCCGTAACACGGTTGAACCAACGGTGGTTGTTTTAGCGCCCTGGTTAGAAAAATTTATTAATGAGTTTTGTGAGATCAAACATATTCCAATAGGGGCAATTGAATTAATCGCTACGGCTCCATTGGCAAAAGCGTATATGGACGCGGAGCAATTACACCAAGTGATGTGTAATTTGATGGAAAATGCATGGCATTATTCCGATAAAAATGCGACTACACAGCTTATACAAGTGATTCTAGCTAGTAATGAGAATGAAATATCTATTGATATCAGTGACAATGGTGAAGGTATTACCGAGGCTGTACAACAACATTTATTTGAACCATTTCATTCTCAACGTACTGGTGGAACTGGATTGGGATTATATTTGGCACGTGTATTATGCCAAGCAAATGGAGCTAGGTTGAATTATTTACCCGATGAAAAGGAACGCTGTTGTTTCCGTATTAATGTCCCGCTTGATTGGCAAGAGAGTGTGCAATGAATCCACAAGCCTTAGTGATTGATGATGAACCCGATATCCTTGAGTTATTGACGATGACCTTGTCCGGTATGTCGATCGATTGTGTGACAGCAGAGACGTTAGCTCAGGCTGAGCAAGCGATGAAGCAGCATAAATTTGATTTGTGTTTGACCGATATGCGATTACCCGATGGCAATGGCTTGGATTTTGTGAAAAGTTTGCAACAACACCATCCTGAGTTACCTGTTGCAGTGATTACTGCTCATGGCAATATTGATATAGCGGTGCAGGCATTAAAATTAGGCGCTTTCGATTTTGTCTCGAAACCGGTTAAGTTACGAGTATTAAGAGATTTAGTCACAACTGCAATGAAATTATCGCCGGCAACCACTGCAACTAAAGAACGTCGTTCTCGCGATCGTTTATTAGGCGAAACGGATGTTATTAAGTCGTTACGTGGCAAAATTTCAAAGTTAGCTCGTAGTCAGGCACCGGTGTATATCAGTGGGGAATCAGGCACGGGTAAGGAGCTGGTCGCAAGGCTAATTCATGAGTTAGGTGCGCGTGGAGATAAACCGTTTATTGCAGTTAACTGTGGCGCTATTCCAACGGAATTAGTCGAAAGTGAATTCTTTGGTCATAAAAAGGGTTCTTTTACTGGTGCGATCGCAGATAAAGAGGGCTTATTTCAGGCTGCGCATGGTGGTACTTTGTTTTTAGATGAAGTTGCTGATTTGCCATTGATGATGCAAGTGAAGCTATTACGTGCTATTCAGGAAAAAGCAGTTCGACCAGTCGGTGGTCAAGAGGAATTAAACGTTGATGTCCGCATTTTATCGGCTACACACAAAAATCTAGCTGCATGTGTTACTTCGGGCACATTTCGAGAAGATTTGTTTTACCGCTTGAATGTAATTGAATTATTGGTGCCGCCATTACGAGATCGACAAGCTGATATTCCATTGCTTGCAGAGTATATTTTGCAGCAGATAGCGGAAAAAAATGGAGTGGTGAATCCAACATTTACACCTGCCGCATTAGCCGAGCTTAAACGTTATTCTTTTCCAGGCAATGTACGTGAATTAGAAAACATACTTGAGCGGGCGTTAACGTGGGTTGAAGGTGATATGATTTCAGAGGATGATTTGATGCTGCCTGAAGTTGAAATAAAAGCTTTGCATGTGATTGAAACACAGTTAAATTCAAACTTATCAGCAGACAATGATCTTGAAAGTCAGTTAGAAGAGCAAGAGCGCCAACTGATCACGCAGGCATTAGAGGCAACTCGTTGGAATAAGACTGCGGCGGCAAAAAAATTAGGTATTACCTTTCGGGCATTACGATATAAGCTCAAAAAATTGAACGTGGAATAATAGATTAGGGATGAAACTATGACAACATCATCATCAACACACCCAGACTTAGATTGGAGTCAGGTACGTGAAACTGTGCGTATGTTGAACTTGGCTGTAGCGCAAACGGAAATGTCGATGAAAGAAGGCGATGAGTCAGTAGATACCTTGACTGATGCGTTTACTACGATGGTTGCCAGAGTTCAGGTTATTGAGAAAATGGTTAAGTCGGATAATGATATTGATAAAGAACAAATTATTGAGCAATGTGAGGCGGTAACAGATGAAATGCAGCATGTTATTCATGCTTTTCAGTTTTACGATAAACTCACTCAGCGTTTGAGTCATGTATCTCATTCTCTCGATGCTTTAGGAAACCTAGTATCAGATTCCTCAAGGCTGTATAACCCGATAGAGTGGTCTTTATTACAAGAAAAAATTATTTCTAAGTATTCGATGCCAGCGGAACACCACATGTTTGAATTAGTGATGCAGGGCAAGTCAGTCGATGAAATCCTCAAACACGCCCCAGATTCAGTTAAAAATAACAATGATGATATTGAATTGTTTTAGTCTGGTGCCAGTGCTTGAAGATCATTAACTACTACTGAGTTATCGATAAACATAGCTTTATCTTTTTCTGTTAATTTTAAGCTTAATAACAGTCTTATGTTGTCCATCGAACTAAATTGAGCGCTCACCACATGGCCTAGAATGCTGCCATCTCGGTCTGTGAACTCCTGTCCTGGCTCGGGTAGCTTATCGCTGACACAGTTCGCCGAAAACAGTCTTCTACTAGGTTTGCCAAGATAATGTAGTCGAGCAACTATTTCTTGGCCTGGATAACACCCTTTATTAAAACTTACGCCACCGATAAGCTCGAAGTTTAGTTGTTGGGGCGTGAACTTTTCTTTTGTGTCGGGTAATACCGTCGCTAGGCCCATATCAATATCAAATAACTGCCACGAGGATTCCTCTGCTAGCAGCCAGTGTTGTTCCACTAACTCTTGGCAAAGAGCATCTACGTCGGCCGTTTGGCCAAGACATAAGTAGCGGTTTGTTGAGCTAGGAAGTTTAATAAATAGTTTATTATCCTGCTCAGTTGCGTAATAGTTTTTATCAGGAAGCTTTATATTATGGTTAGTTGCATCAACACTTTGAGCTAAACCGATTAGAGATAAATCTTCACTGATATCCGAGATGGTTACCTTGGAGCGTAATACATACATGGATAGACGCTGTTGTAGGCCTGCACACATATTTTGTGGTACTACGATCTGGAAACAATCAGCACGGCGGATAAGGAGAAATATGGCTAATAGGCGGCCTTTGACATTACAAAATCCGTTAAGCTGACTTTGATTAACTGTTAAAGCAGCAACATCATTGGTCAGAAGGTTTTGTAAAAAAGCAGCCGCATCGTCACCTTGTACTTGTAATACACCTAATTGTGATAACGGCATAAGGTAGTTACCGTCGTCAAAGTCAGGGTATTGGGTGACAGAATGTTGTTCGAGTAGGGATTGCCAAAAGTCAGTCATAATTTTATCAGAGTGGTAGTAAGTGGGATTATTATACCCAAGTAATTTTGGTCTATGTCGTTATTAGATTATGCTCAGCAATGGAGTGGTTATGGAAAACGGAATGGTATTTCGCATGGAAATAGGGCGATCAAGATGGCTTTTTTGTTATTTTATCGTCATTCACGCCGTTATGATGCTGACTATTTTCAGTTTGCCGATAGGCATAGACTGGTCCGCCACAGCTATAGGAGCTCTAAGTCTAAGCTTCGTTTGTACCAGTCGTCGACATCAGTGGTTGAGAGGTACTTTAATTAAGACACAAATTTTACGTGATGAAAGTGGCTTGTGGCATCTCGATGCTGCGAAAGGCAAAAAACAATCAGCCTTAACAATTGATGCCAGTTTTGTAACTACCCACTTAGTCATTATTTATCTAAAAAATGATAGTCGTTGGCGACGATTATCGATCACTATTTTTGCTGATGCAGTTGATAAAGATTTATTTCGGCAGTTACGTGTGTACTTAAGAGATCCTAAGGTTTTCCAATAATAACGGTGTCTTGAGGAGGCTTGATGGTATCAGTATTAGGGTAATCTAAGGTGTAATGTAGGCCACGACTTTCCTTACGTTGTAAGGCTGAGGTGATAATAAGCTCTGCGATATCAGCAAGGTTTCGTAGCTCGAGTAAGTCTTGTGTAATGTGATATTGGCTATAATAATCTTTAATTTCCTGTTGAAGTAAACTTAGCCGTTGACGCGCGCGAAGTAATCGTTCATTTGAACGTACAATACCGACATAATCCCACATAAATCGGCGTAACTCATCCCAGTTATGACTAATGGATATTGCTTCTCTAGCGCGTTCCACTAGACTTGCATCCCACTCTGGAATATCGGCCTCAGCCGAGCTTAGTGGTAATTGTTTTTTTATGCTGTCAGCAGCAGAACGGGCAAAAACCAAACATTCCAACAATGAGTTACTGGCCATTCTATTGGCTCCATGAAGCCCTGTATGTGCAGTTTCTCCAATAGCATATAAACCTGCAATATCGGTTTGGCCTTCTATATCAGTAATAAGACCCCCACAGGTATAGTGTGCAGCGGGTACCACAGGAATCGCTTCACGTGTCATATCAATGCCAAATTGAAGGCAGCGTTGATGGATCGTGGGAAAGTGTTCTTCAATGAATTCTTTGGATTGATGGCTGATATCAAGGTAAACACAGTCATCACCAAGGCGTTTCATTTCATGATCGATGGCACGAGCCACGATATCTCGGGGTGCTAATTCAGCTTGAGAGTGATATTTTTCCATGAATGGAGTGCCATCAGCTAATACGAGTTTTGCCCCCTCTCCACGTAATGCTTCACTAATCAAAAATGATTTTGCTTTTGGATGAAACAAACAGGTGGGATGGAATTGAACAAATTCCATATTGGCAACATGGCAGCCCGCACGCCAACCCATGGCAATGCCATCGCCAGTGGAGACATCCGGATTACTGGTATATAGGTACACTTTGCCCGCGCCACCGGTTGCCAATACCGTAATCGGCGCGGTAAATGTTTTGGTGGTATTTGTTTTAATATCTAGGGCATAACAGCCGAGGCAGCGGTTATCCATGTCATTAAGCTGTTTCTGACTGGTAATAAGATCGATGCCGATATGAAAGGGAAATAAAGAAATATTGTTGTGCGCTTTTGCTTTATCTAACAGTGTTGTTTCGACTTCACGTCCGGTGGAATCAGCGGCGTGTATGATACGCCGATGACTATGACCGCCTTCCTGAGTAAGGTGATAACGCTCAGATGATGTGCCATCTTTGGTAAACGATACGCCCTGTTCGATCAACCACTCAATGGTACTTCGTGCCTGCTCAACCGTATAACGAACCGTTTCTTCCTTACATAAGCCCGCACCGGCTTGTACGGTGTCATCTATGTGTGATTGTAGAGAATCTGCTTTATCAAGCACGACAGAGATGCCGCCTTGAGCGTATAAAGAGGCGCCTTCTTCTAATTGTCCTTTTGATAACACGGCTACTTTGGCATGATCTGCAAGTTGCAGAGCAAGGGTCAGGCCAGCAGTGCCACTGCCAAGAATCAGTACGTCATAGTGATGGGATGCAGTCATTAATTTAATAAACAGGTAGAATGGATTAACAATATTTTGCACGTAATGAGGAACAAAGTTAAATCATTATGGTCAATCAAGCTAGAACTAAACATAGTCTCCGGCATATCGGAGTACGCCGGAACAAGGGATGAGAGTGGATCAAGAGCTAGTGGAGCGCGTACAGGCGGGTGATAAAAAAGCATTTGATTTGTTGGTCATAAAGTACCAACAGCGAATTGTGCATGTGATTACCGGGTTTGTTCATGATCCTGTTGAAGCCTTAGATGTGGCACAGGAAGCGTTTATTAAAGCGTACCGCGCTATTCCCAATTTTCGTGGCGATAGTGCGTTTTATACTTGGTTATATCGAATTGCGATCAATACCGCTAAGAATTATTTAACTGCAGCAGCTCGGAGACCTCCGGCAATGGATGTCGATGCCCTCGATGCAACCATTTATTACGATGCGCCGGAGTTAAAAGAGTATGAAACGCCAGAAAGTAGTTTGATGAGTGATGAGTTAGAGCAGACGATACATCAAGCTATACAGGACTTGCCAGAAGATACCGCTACCGCGATTAAGTTGCGTGAGTTTGATGGTATGAGTTACGAGGAAATTGCACAGGCAATGGATTGTCCAATAGGAACGGTACGCTCACGTATATTCCGAGCACGTGAAGCAATAGACAAACGAGTCAATGAAATAATGAACCAAGGGGAACAACAATGACAGCCAATCAGAATGAAATATTGTCTGCGTTAGTTGATGGAGAATTACAAGGTCAAGAGCTAGACCATGCATTGCAATTCTTAGACAATAATGAGCAGGCAAGAGAACAATTACAGCGTTACCAATTTGCCAGTGACGTATTACATGGTAATGCCTATGACAATAGCCAGATTGATCTAACGGGGCGATTATTAGCATCCTTAGAAGATGAGCCGACCTATACAGCGAATATCAGTACGAAACAAAAGGCTCAGGTTATTTCATTGCCGCAACCATTTTGGAAACAAGCGGCTGGTTTAGCCATGGCAGCCTCGGTGGGTGCTTTAGCTGTTGTTGGAGTAATTTCACAACCTCAAAGTCAGCTTATACCAATGCTCTCGACTGCCGCTGTCGAAGCTCCGACACAAATAAGGGCTGTTGCCGCGAGCGGTAACCGTTGGACTGTTGAAGAAGCCGAAATAGCCGATCGTTTAAATACATATTTGGTAGACCATAATGAATATGCCGGTGCATCCGGCGTGTTTTCTTATGCGCGAGTAGTCTCATATGATGCAGGGCAATAAGTAATGCGGCTTATTATTCGGTTGGTTTTGGCGCTGTGTCTAGTAGTCGGAACAAATAGTTTTGCTGAACCCGAAGCGATGAAGGTGCTAGAACGAATGGGTATTGCGGCTAAGCAGCTTAATTATGAAGGTGTGTTTGCTTATCAAACGGGTCAAAACCTACAATCTATTCGAATTATTCACCGTGCTGATGAACAAGGTGAAACTGAGCGATTGGTTTCACTTAATGGTGCAGCCCGGGAAGTTATTCGAACCAATGATTTGGTCACCTGTATTTTTCCTGAAGGTAAACGAGTTAATGTAAATCGACGTCCATTAGGCCGTGGTTTCCCAAGCGATTTGTTAAGACGTTTAGGTTCAGCTACCCCTTATTACGAAGTTGTAAAGGGGAAACAGGGTCGGGTTGCTGATCGTTTGGTTGGCGAACTAATCATCAAGCCTATTGATAATTATCGTTATGGTTTTCGTCTATGGGTGGATAAAGAGAGCGATTTATTACTCAAGTCTGAATTGTTAGCAGAAGATGGCCATGTTTTGGAAACCTTTGCTTTTTCAACGGTAGAAATGGGTAAAACTATTCCGGACAGTTTGCTGCAATCACAAATTTCATCAGGTACTGAAATGACTTGGGATCGAACTGAACCTGTATCAGCGGCCAATATGGCGGCCACGAATCTGTTACCAAGGTGGCATATAGCTTGGTTGCCCGAGGGGTTTTCTCTAGTAGCACAACAAAATAGAATCAAAGCAAAGAATGGTGCCACAGTTGAACAACGTGTTTACAGCGATGGTTTAAGTTCAGTATCGGTATTCATTGAAAAAATTCGTGCGCGGCATAGTCACCTGCATGGTGGCTCAAAAATGGGAGCAGTGAATGCATTTGGTACCATTTTAAGTGCTCATTTTGTCACGGTGGTGGGAGAAGTACCGGCGAAAACCGTTGAAAAAATTGGTGCATCAATTAGTCCTGCAGATGGTAAACAGCGATGATTAAACAAAAAGCAACCGTCATTGCAACAGATGACACCACGGTTTGGCTTGATACTGAACGACAATCTACCTGTAGCCAATGTCAGGTAAAAAAAGGCTGCGGAACGGGCATGTTAGCAAATCATGTAGGCAAACGTTTTTCACGAATCTCAGTCGAAAAACAAGGTGACGTTACCGTAGGTCAGCAAGTTCATCTTGGTATACCAGAAGAATCATTACTTCAGGGTGCATTGATGATGTACATGACCCCATTAGTAATGATGTTTTTATCTGCAGCTCTTGCCCAAGTTTTAGATTTTAGCGAGATAATGGAAGTTGTTGCTGGCTTTGCTGGCTTAGCAATTGGATTTTATTGGGTTCATATTCAATTTAAAAATAATAAAGCTGGCATACAAGCCAAGATAGTAGAGGAATAAAAATGAGAAATTACAAATTGTGGACAGTCTTAAGCCTTGTCTTGGTATGGTCATTAGTAAGTTTAAATGTACAGGCAAGAGATTTACCTGACTTTACTACTTTAGTAGCTGAGAATGGCGCCGCAGTTGTAAACATTAGTACCACGAAAAATAATAAGGGCCAACAACGACCAAGTTTGCCGCCGGGTATGCAAATTCCAGAAGGCACACCGTTTGATGATTTATTTAAACACTTTTTTGGTCCAGGCCAACGCCAACAACCGTATGAATCTCATTCGTTAGGATCAGGTTTTGTCCTGTCATCAGATGGGTATATTTTGACCAATCATCATGTGATAAAGGATGCCGATGAAATCATCGTTAGATTTAGTGACCGCAATGAGCTCGAGGCTAAGATCCTAGGCAGTGATGAACGCAGTGATGTGGCTTTATTGAAAGTTGAAGCGACCGGTTTGAAGGCGATTAAATTGGGGGACTCTACGCAATTAAAAGTTGGAGAGTGGGTATTGGCCATCGGCTCACCGTTCGGTTTTGATTATTCGGCGACGGCAGGCATTGTCAGTGCCTTAGGCCGTAGTTTACCAAGTGATAGTTATGTACCCTTTATTCAAACCGATGTAGCTATCAACCCAGGGAATTCAGGTGGTCCTTTATTTAACCTCGAAGGTGAAGTGATTGGTATCAATTCTCAGATCTATAGCCGTACGGGTGGCTTTATGGGCGTATCGTTTGCTATACCCATGGATGTTGCGATGAATGTGGTCGATCAAATCAAGTCACAAGGTTATGTGAGTCGGGGATGGTTAGGTGTAGTGATTCAAGACGTCACGCGTGAGTTAGCAGAATCATTTGGCTTGAAAAAACCACATGGTGCATTGATATCTAGAGTATTGGTTGATAGTCCAGCTGCAAAAGCAGGCCTTGAACCTGGTGATGTTATTTTGAAGTTTGATGGCAAACCAGTCTCAACATCCTCCGCCTTACCACCCATTGTAGGACGAACTACAATTGGTAGAGCAGTGAACGTTGAAGTGATGCGCAATAATGAACGTAAGACCCTGCAAGTGAAAATTGAAGAATTACCTGAGAGCGAAGAGATAGCGAGCGTGGAAGGGAAATCTGGCCGTCTCGTTGATGATCGCTTAGCCATTGAAGTCATCGACCTGAGTGATGAACAACGTGAAGAACTTGCGATTCCAAAAGGTGGAGTTGCCGTTATCAAAGTTGATGTGGGTTCAGCTGCTGCTGCTGGACTTAGACGCGGCGATGTTATTCTTAGCATTAATAGTCAGAAAGTGACGGATGCCAAACAGTTCTTAGATATTGCGAAAAACTTGCCGGAGGATAAGGCGATTCCGGTATTGGTTCAGCGTGGCTCAGGAAGTATCTTTCTTGCATTACGAATTAAACAAGACCAGGAATGATCAATCGATAACACTACATTCAGACAAGGCACGACAGCAAGACTGTTTTGCCGTAAAATCTAACGGTTAGATCATTAGATCGGTCGGTAACAATCTGTTCCGGCCGATTTTTTTACAGTTATTAAAGGTAAGTTTATTTTTTATGGATCACATCCGTAACTTCTCTATTATTGCCCACATTGACCATGGAAAATCGACGATTGCAGATCGTTTTATCCAGGTGTGTGGTGGATTGTCAGACCGTGAAATGTCATCGCAAGTACTTGATTCAATGGATATTGAAAAAGAGCGTGGCATTACCATCAAAGCACAATGTGTATCATTGGATTATAAGGCGCGCAATGGTGAAACCTATCACCTTAATTTCATTGATACCCCCGGTCATGTTGATTTCTCTTATGAAGTATCCCGTTCTTTAGCCGCTTGTGATGGTGCTTTGCTGGTGGTCGATGCCGCGCAAGGTGTCGAAGCGCAAAGTGTTGCCAACTGTTATACCGCGATAGATTTAGGACTTGAAGTGATTCCTGTTCTTAATAAAATTGATTTGCCTTCCGCTGAGCCAGAACGGGTTGCCCAAGAAATTGAAGATATTATTGGTGTTGATGCCATGGATGCCGTGCACTGTAGTGCTAAAACTGGACTGGGCATTGAAGATTTATTAGAAACCTTAGTCGAACGAGTTCCTGCGCCAACGGGTGATCCTGATGGTGAATTAAAAGCACTGATCATCGATTCTTGGTTTGATAGTTATGTGGGTGTTATTTCCTTGGTTAGAATCATGCAGGGTTCAATCAAGGCACGTGACAAAATTAAAGTGATGTCGACCGGCCATGAATATCAAGTTGAACAGGTCGGGGTGTTCACCCCCAAACGAACAAAAAAAGATGCCTTGTATTGTGGTGAAGTGGGCTACGTCATTTCTGGTGTTAAGGATATTAATGGTGCACCAGTTGGTGATACGCTCACGCATACACACGGCGGTGCAACAGAAATGTTACCGGGTTTCAAGGCGGTAACTCCACAAGTTTATGCCGGATTATTCCCTGTGAGCTCAGATGATTTTGAAGCATTTCGAGACGCTTTGGGCAAATTACGTCTGAATGATGCCTCGTTATTTTTCGAACCTGAAAACTCCCAAGCCTTAGGTTTCGGTTTTCGTTGTGGTTTCCTAGGTCTATTACATATGGAGATTATTCAGGAACGGCTAGAGCGTGAATATAATCTCGATCTGATTACCACTGCACCGACAGTGGTGTTTGAGGTGCTTACGGGTAAGGGTGATGTGATTAATGTCGAAAATCCAGCTTTATTACCTGATGTAGGTTCAATTGATGAGATTCGTGAGCCGATAGTGGTTGCCGATATTTTAGTGCCACAAGAACACTTAGGCTCTGTTATTACTTTATGTATTGAGAAACGTGGCATACAAAAAAACATGCAGTATATGGGTAAACAGGTCGCGTTAAGTTATGAATTACCCATGAATGAGGTGGTAATTGATTTCTTTGACCGACTTAAATCGGTGAGTCGTGGTTATGCGTCACTCGATTATCATTTTACCCGATTTCTGCAAGCAGATTTGGTGAAGCTGGATGTTTTGATTAATGGCGAAAGGGTCGATGCTTTAGCCATGATCGTGCACCGTGATGATAGTGTTTCACGAGGTCGTGCTTTAGTTGAAAAAATGAAGGAATTGATACCGAGACAAATGTTTGATATCGCCATTCAAGCAGCCATCGGTGGACATATTATTTCTCGCTCAACGGTGAAAGCACTAAGAAAAAATGTACTGGCGAAATGTTATGGCGGTGACGTTTCCCGCAAACGAAAATTATTAGATAAGCAAAAGAAAGGTAAAAAGCGAATGAAATCAATCGGTAAGGTTGATGTGCCACAAGAAGCATTTTTAGCTGTTTTGCAACTGTCGAAAAAATCTTAAAGGAGCAAGAATAGTGAGTTTTCCAGCAATAATGGTGACACTTGTCGTTGTGACCGGAATCATTTGGTTAATAGACGCTCTGTTATGGGCGCCACAACGAGTTAAAGAACAAAAAGAACCCGTTGTTGTTGAATATGCTCGATCTTTTTTCCCCATTATCTTATTGGTCTTGGTGATTCGTTCATTTATTGCTGAACCATTTCGTATTCCATCCGCATCAATGTTGCCAACTTTGCATATTGGTGATTTTATTTTGGTTAATAAGTTTGCCTATGGCATTAGGTTGCCGGTACTTAATACCAAGATCGTTGATTTGGCAGAGCCGGAAAGAGGTGAGGTATTAGTTTTTCGTTTTCCTAAGAACCCAAAGGTTGATTACATCAAACGTGTTGTTGGTTTACCTGGTGATAAAGTCGGTTATTTTGATAAGACCGTTTTTATTAACGGTAAGGCCATTGAGCAAGAGGTGAAATCAAAGGATGTGAGCCTATTAGGCCTTGTACCTGCTAGAGCTGAGCTACGGTTTGAACAGCTGGGTGAAAATGGCCATGATTTATTAGTTGATCCAGACCGACGATTAGTTGAAGGTGAGATGGTGGTACCAGATGGTCATTATTTTGTGATGGGTGATAATCGAGATAATAGTAATGACAGTCGATTCTGGGGTACAGTGCCAGAAGAAAACTTAGTGGGTAAGGCATTTATCATCTGGATGAGTTGGGATTGGAATGCCGGCGGTATTGTGTGGGATCGTTTGGGTAACTCAATTGATTAAGGGGAAAAGCATGCAAAAACAACGTGGGATGACACTGATTGGTTGGGTAATGGTATTAGGCATTATTGCCTTCATAGCCACATTTGTAATGCGACTATTACCTATGTATCAAGAATACTATGGTGTATTGCAAATCATGGATGGCATGGAAATAGAATTAAAAAATAATAAATTGACTAAACAACAAGTAATGACGTTATTAAACAAACGCTTTGATACCGGCTATATCTTTAGTGTTGAACAAGAAAACATTGAGCTACATCGTGGTAAAAATAATGTGCATGTGACCAAGATCGTCATTGATTATGAAGTGCGTAAACCCTTTATGGCGCAGATTGATTTGATTGGACATTTCAAAACAGAAGTTGATGTTGAGCCAAAACGTAAATGATCAGCCAGCGACAAAAGGCACTATGTAAACAGTTACAAGTCACATTTAAGAATACAGATTTTTTGCAACAGGCACTGACGCACCGCAGTGTCGGTACGAATAATAATGAACGCTTAGAGTATCTTGGTGATGCTATCTTGAGCTTTATTATCGCGGAAGATTTATTTAGACGTTTCCCCCAAGCTAAAGAAGGTAAGTTAAGTCGATTACGGGCATCCTTAGTCAAAGGGGTAACCTTGGCTGAAATTGCCAGAGAGTTGAACTTAGGTGAGGTATTAATTCTTGGTCAGGGGGAATTAAAAAGTGGTGGTTTTCGCCGCGAATCTATTTTGGCTGATGCTGTCGAAGCTATATTGGGCGCCTTATATTTAGATAGTGGTTTAGATACGGTTAAAACCTTGATTTTGCAGTTATTTGATGAGCGTTTAAATGCGATCGATGTAACTGAAACGGTAAAGGATCCTAAAACACGCTTACAAGAGTTATTACAAAGCCGAAAACAACCCCTGCCAATATATACGGTCAAGGAAATGAAAACGGCTGAAAATCAACCGATATTTGAAGCGTCATGTCAGGTGTCGATATTAGAAAAAGTTATCGTAGCTCAGGGAAGTAGCCATCGTAAAGCAGAACAAAAAACAGCAGAACGTATGCTGACATTAATCGAAGGTAAATTATGACAGACAGCAAATTTAAGTCTGGTTATGTGGCCATTATCGGCCGTCCAAATGTAGGTAAGTCCACATTAATTAATCGTGTTTTAGGACAGAAGTTATGTATTACTTCACGTCGTCCACAAACCACGCGTCATCGTATTCTTGGCATAAAAACATCGGAACACAGTCAGTTGATCTATGTTGATACTCCCGGCATCCATGTTGATGGTAAGCGGGCGATGAATCGTTATATGAATAGAGCTGCCGCCGCATCAATTGATGATGTTGATGTGGTTTTATTTGTTATTGAAGGCCTCAAGTGGACACATGAAGACGAACGGGTATTAAGCCGCATAAAAAGTGATGCAAGAGTACCGGTTATCTTGGTACTTAATAAAGTTGATAAGTTAGCGAATAAAAACGAGTTATTGCCTCATATAGCTGAACTTGCCGCACAATATGATTTTGCTAATGTTGTGCCTATCTCCGCACGTAAGGGTGTGAATGTTGAGCAATTAGAAACTGAGATATTAAAATTGATGCCGGAAGGCGAGTTAATATTCCCAGAGGAACAATTAACTGACCGTAGCTCGCGATTCTTAGCGGCTGAATTAGTACGGGAAAAGTTATTTCGTCATCTAGGCCAAGAATTACCCTATTCAATTACCGTGGAAATAGAACAGTTTAAACAAGAAGATAATTTGTATCGTATCAACGCAGTTATCTATGTTGAACGTGGTGGCCAAAAAAATATCGTTATAGGCAAAAAAGGTGAATTGCTTAAATCGGTTGGTATGGATGCTCGAATAGAAATGGAGCAGTTATTTGGTTGTAAAGTCTTCTTGCAGGTTTGGGTTAAAGTGCGTGAGGGTTGGTCAGATAATGAACGCATGCTGAAAAACCTCGGTTATAACGACGATTTATAACGTGGGCACAACCCTTGAAGGTTGATCTAACGCCAGGCTATATTTTGCATCATCGGGCTTACCGTGAGACCAGCTTGTTACTGGATGTTTTTAGTCAGGACCACGGTCGAGTAAGCCTTATTGCCAAAGGTGTCCGCAACAAAAAACGTAGCCAACAGGGCCAATTTCAGCTTTATCAGCCGTTATTATTGTCGTGGCTAGTCGGCTATGGCGAATTACACACGGTCAATGCATCAGAAGTGATGGGGCCGAGGTATTTATTAAAAGAAAATTCGACCTTATGTGGTTTGTACCTTAATGAGCTTTTAGTCAGGCTACTGCCACTGAATGAAGCTGAGCCGGATATATTTAATGCTTATCAACTCGCATTAGCAGGTTTGCAAGCGGAGCAAGATAATGAAATCGTTTTACGTTTGTTTGAGAAGCGATTATTAACTCAACTAGGTTATGGTTTAATATTAGAGTACGAAGCAATAAGCGGCGATAAGATCACCGAGCATCAGCAGTATTATTATCAGCCGGACTTGGGCCTGCTGCCTTGGCAACAAGGCTTGAGTCATGCCACAATTTCGGGCCGAAGCTTGCAACACTTATTTAATGAAGCTGGTTTTGATCAACAAAGCCTGCAAGAAATAAAACAACTTATGCGGTCGGTAATAAACCATTACCTTGGCGGTAAACCTTTGCAAAGTAGACAATTATTTGCCCAACTGCAGACCTATGCTAATAAACATTAATCTCAGAAGGTAACAGAAACGAATGGCAATTTTTTTAGGTGTCAATATTGACCACGTAGCTACATTAAGACAAGCTCGTGGTACACGTTATCCTGACCCAATTCAAGCCGCGATCGAAGCAGAACAAGCGGGTGCCGATGGCATTACCTTACACTTGCGTGAAGATCGTCGTCATATTCAAGAACGTGATGTGGCTATGCTCGCTGATATTTTGCAAACCAAAATGAACCTTGAAATGGCTGTCACCGATGAAATGTTAGCCATGGCAGAAAAATATCGTCCGGCAGATTGTTGTTTAGTGCCTGAGCGTCGCGAAGAACTCACTACTGAAGGTGGACTTGAGATAGCCGGACAATTAGAACGTATGACAGCAGCCTGTCAGCGATTGGCTGCAGCTAATGTGGCAGTATCTTTATTTATTGATCCTGACTTGGCTCAAATTGATGCGGCGGTAGCCTGTGGCGCACCGGTTGTTGAGCTACATACAGGCCGATTTGCTGATGCTAAAAATCCAGAAGAGGCAGCTCATGAGCTGCAAACTATAGTCACTGCTGTTGAACATGCAAAGAGTGTAGGCCTACAAGTCAATGCTGGTCATGGATTGAATTATCATAATGTGACCGCTATTGCTGAAATCCCTGATATTGTTGAACTTAATATAGGGCATGCGATTGTAGCTCGTTCAGTATTTACCGGTTTTCAAACAGCCGTACGAGAAATGAAACAGTTAATGCAGGATGCCAGACGGGCATGATCTTCGGCATAGGCACTGATATCGTTCATATTCCACGCATGCAAGCATTGTTGGATAAACATGCTGATAAGATTGCCACAAGGATTTTAAGTGAAGCTGAATTTGAAGCTTTCAAGCAAGCAGTAAATCCAGCTGCATTTTTGGCTAAGCGCTTTGCTGCAAAAGAAGCTGCTGCCAAGGCCTTAGGTACAGGTTTCCGCGATGGTTTAAGTTTACGTCATATCGCAGTCGAAAATAATAAACTAGGTAAACCGGAATTAACCTTTCATAAACGTGGTCTAGAAATACTACAAGAGCTGAATATTGGCCGAAGTTTAGTAAGCTTAAGTGATGAAAAAGAATACGCCATAGCATTTGTGACTTTAATGGAATCTGATTGATATGAATTCATACCCGACAATCGAAACATTCATTGGTAATACGCCACTGGTTCGCTTACAACGGTTGCCGGGTGAAACCAGTAATACAATTTTGGTCAAACTGGAAGGTGATAACCCAGCGGGCTCGGTTAAGGATCGTCCGGTATTGAGCATGATTCAGCATGCACAAGCTCGTGGTGATATCAAACCGGGTGATACATTGATAGAAGCTACCAGTGGTAATACCGGCATTGCATTAGCCATGATTTCAGCTATTTTGGGTTACAAAATGCTATTAATCATGCCTGAGAAAATGAGCCTTGAACGCCGAGCATCGATGCGAGCGTATGGCGCTGAAATTATTTTGACGGATGGCATGGAAACGGCACGTGATTTAGCCTTGGACATGGAGAAACAAGGCAAAGGTAAAGTATTAAATCAGTTCGGTAATTTAGATAACCCATTGGCTCATTATCAAACTACGGGTCCTGAAATTTGGCGAGATACTGATGGTCAAGTGACGCACTTCGTCAGTGCGATGGGTACCACAGGCACGATTATGGGCACGTCACGTTATTTAAAAGAGCAGAACCAAAATGTACAAATTGTCGGTGTGCAACCTGTCGAGGGCGCTAGTATTCCTGGCATACGCCGTTGGTCTAAAGAATATTTACCCACTATTTTCGAGCCTGGACGCATTGATCACACCATCGATATGGAACAAGAGGTCGCAGAAGACACAATGCGTCGGTTAGCCACGGAAGAAGGTATCTTTTGTGGTGTTTCTTCCGGTGGTGCGGTAGCCGCAGCATTGAGGCTATCTCAACAAGTCACCAATGCCGTGATTGTCAGCATTATTTGTGATCGAGGTGACAGGTATTTATCGACGGGCGTTTTCCCTGCGGAATAATGAATTTTATTCGAATATGGCTGATTCTGAGTGCGGCCATGTTGGTCTGCTGGCAAGGCATTTCGTCTGCCACTGAGCGAATAAATATAACGATCGGTTTATGGAGCTTTGAAGAGCACGCTGCAGACAATTTAAACCTTGAGTTTATGTTGACCGGTAAAGGTTTGGGTGTTGTGGTCAGTGCAGATAGCATGACACTCGCTGAACCAATTGGTCAGCTAAAGAAAGTCAGCTTAAAATGTACTGAACTGACATTATTGTCAGAGCACTATTCCTGCAAACAAGGAACTGTAGCATTCCAGCATGCTGAATTAGGTGCTCAGAAATTACACTTTTCCGTTAAAGCACAACTAGAAATTAGCCGTTACGACATCCAAATTGCCGGTTTGAAATTAGCTGAGGCTGAAATTTCATTTACAGCAAAACTAGATAAGGAAAACTGGCAGGTATCCTTGGATATTCCCCGAGTATCATTAACTCAGCTTGTTGAGTTGACCTCACCCTATCTAGCCAAAGAAAAAATCGAGCAATTGAGTGAATGGAGTTATGGCGCTGATTTAGCGATAACGGCTGAATTGCAGGGCCAAGCTACTCAGCTGGGCAAAGCAAATATAGCGTTGACGGCATCATCGTTAAATTTCAGTGATAGTCAGGGACTCCATGTAGCCGAAGATTCAGCTTTAAACCTAATTGTAGATTTAGCGCAGACAAACGAAGATTGGCAATGGCATGCAGCTCTGAATATTGCCAGCGGTCAGGCATATGCTGACCCCATTTTCTTGGATTTCTCAGCATCGCCATTGTCATTTAATGTGGATGGGCGTTGGCAGCAACAATCAAACAAGTTAAGCATTCAACGAGCAACAATCATTCACCAAGATATCGCTGAGCTGGACTTTGAACTGATAAGTGATTTCACACAGTTAAAGGAGCTTAATCTTACACTCAAGCAGAGCGATATCAGTAAGTTGTACCCGATCTGGCTACAACCATTTTTAGTAGATACTGCTGCCGCAAATCTAGAGTTAGCTGGCCAACTTGCGATGCAGTTCAAGCTGAAAAATGATGACTATCAATTGACAGTGGATTTAACGGATCTTTTTGTTGATGATAAAGATGGACTCTTTGGCTTGTATGATCTTAATGGAACTCTAGGATGGACTAATACCATTGAGCCATTAACATCCCAGATCACGTGGCAGGGTGGTTATGTTTATGCGATACCGGTAGGGGCTTCTACAATAGTTGCGCAGAGCAAATTATCGCAGTTAAATTTGCAACAAACATGGACATTACCCATTTTAGATGGCGAATTGCAGCTTAATGGCTTTAGTTTTCAACGACCGGAAAATGATAACGTTCAATGGACGTTTGATGGCTTGTTAACGCCAATATCAATGGAATCATTGAGTAGTGCACTTGAATGGCCGACCTTGCATGGGAAGTTATCTGGTGTGATACCCAAAGTAAGTTATGTAGATCACAATATTCATGTTGATGGTGCCTTATTGGTGAAATTATTTGATGGCACCACGATTATCCGAGAATTGCAGTTAGATCAGCCTTTTGGAGCCTTGCCCCAGTTGTATGCCAATGTTGATATAAACAATCTAGATTTGGAAACGCTAACTCAAACCTTTGATTTTGGCAAAATCACCGGCAAGCTGGATGGTCAGATTAATCAATTACGGTTATCAAATTGGCAGCCCGTTGCTTTTGATGCCCATTTTTATACCCCGGTCGGTGATAAAAGTCGGCGACGTATCAGTCAAAAAGCGGTGGATAATTTATCCCAAATTGGTGGTGGAGCAGGTGGACTATTGTCACGTAGTTTTTTACGTTTCTTTGAGGATTTTTCATACCAACGTTTGGGTCTAAGCTGTAAATTGACCAATGAGGTGTGTGAAATGACCGGTGTGAGTGAAGCTGAACACGGCTATTACATCGTAAAAGGTGGCGGATTACCGCCGAGAATAAATGTAGTGGGGTATACTCGCCGCGTGGACTGGCCGGATTTGATTGAACGGTTAAAAAGTGTCAGCCAGAGCTCAGGGCCAGTGATTCAATAAAAAGGAGAGAATATGAAATTAGTGAAATGGTTGACCGGCAGCATGATGACCACGTTGATGCTGGTCTCGTGTGTGACAATTAATATTTATTTTCCTGCTGCGGCTGCAGAGAAAGCTGCGGATCGTATTATTGAAGATGTGTGGGGGCCGGCAACAGCACCGGAAAAACCTGCAGAATCAGAGACTGAGCAACAATCACAATTGATTACTTCACCTAGCGCTGGTGAACAAGTTGCCATACAGGTTTTAAACTGGCTGGTGACACCTGCAACAGCAGCTGAAGCTAATTTAAATATTAATTCTCCTGCAATTAATGCCATTCAAGCAAAAATGAAAGCTCGCCATAATGCCTTAAAACCACATTATACGAGTGGCGCGATTGGCTTAACATCGAAAGGATTGATTACGGTGCGTGATGCTAAGGCGATTACTTTAAAGGATAGAAATAAGGTGAAAGGGCTGGTTGCGGATGAAAACAAAGATCGTAATGCCTTATATGCTGAGATTGCACGCGCTAATGGTCATCCTGAATGGCAGGCCGATATCCAAGCGACTTTTGCTAGTCGTTGGGTGAACAAAGCGGCCAAAGGATGGTGGTATAATAGCGGCGGTAATTGGCAGAAAAAATAAAAAATAAGCCAACGCGTTTCACGAAAAAGGATCCAGTGATGTTAAACATCGCTGGATTTTTTGTTTTTCAGATAGATATTAGAGATACACACAATGGCCAGACGTCACCGCAGACAAAAACTACCGCAAGATCCCGTAGAGACCAGTATTGAATCTTTGTCTCATGATGGCCGAGGCATCGCTAGAATTGAAGGAAAGACCGTATTTGTTGATGGTGCTTTGGCTGGCGAACAGGTTAAGTTTTTATATACAAAAAAACATAAAACATACGATGAAGCTCGTACCATTGAAGTATTAACGGCATCTGAAGATCGCGTTGAAGCAAAATGCCAACATTTTGGTGTCTGTGGTGGTTGCAGTTTGATGCATATGGATCCAGATGCTCAATTAAGGTTAAAACAAAATACCTTAAACGAACATTTAACCCACTTTGGTAACTTACAGCCACAATCATGGTTGGAGCCGCTAAAGGGGCCTTTGTTTGGCTATCGGCGTAAAGCCCGTTTAGGGGTTAAACATGTGCCGAAAAAAGAACGTGTTTTGGTGGGCTTTCGAGAAAAAGGCACGCCATACCTAGCCGTATTAGAGCGCTGTGAAGTATTGGATGAGCGCGTAGGGCCACGTTTGGCTGAGTTAGGTGAAATGATCGCTGGTTTAGAGGCGCATAATCGCATTGCTCAAATTGAAGTGGCAATGGATGATGAACATGTTGCTCTGATATTTAGAAATCTCGATCCTTTATCTCAGCAAGATCAAGATGCTTTGATTGCCTATGGTCAGAAAACTGATTTATGGATTTATTTGCAATCGGGCGGACCAGATACGGTTACACCTCTGTGGCCTGAAAACCCACAATTAAGTTATGCACCGGAAGCAGGGTTAAACCTAGAGTTTGAACCCAATGACTTTACTCAAGTTAATGCCGGTATTAACCAAGTTATGATTCAACGGGCCATGGAATTGCTAGAAGTGTCCGCGGATGATCGCATCTTAGATTTGTTCTGTGGTCTTGGTAATTTCAGTTTGCCATTAGCCAAACGCATTAAAGAAGTAGTTGGAGTTGAAGGCGATGAAGCTTTGGTACGTCACGCTCAAGAGAACGCAACTAAAAATGCATTAAATAATGCCATCTTTGAGCAAGCCGATTTAACTCAAACAGAATTGAAAGATTATCCCTGGGCCAAAACTGGTTTTAACAAAATCTTATTAGATCCACCACGTAGTGGTGCGTTTGAAGTATTACATCAACTTGCCGATTTAGGTGCAGAACGTTTGGTCTATGTTTCTTGTAACCCAGCGACTCTCGCGCGCGATGCAGGTGAGTTGGTCAATAACCATGGTTATACCTTGGTATCTACTGGCGTGATGGATATGTTCCCCCATACTAAACATGTTGAATCAATAGCCTTGTTTGTTAAAAATGACTGATTAGTACCAAAGTACTATTGACGCGACTATCGATTTACTCTAGCTTTAATCGTTCGGACTAAATAGTGCTTATTGAGTTCGTGGGTATTTTAAATTAATTTAAGCCAAGCTCGGTGTGAACTGGGTACGGAAAGCCACAGGTCTTTAGTCGACTAAAGATGGCTGGGTTGCATTTTCGAGAAAGGAAAATGTATATGAATAGGAATAAATTTTTAGTGTTGCTGGCAGCTGTTCTGCTGTCATTTCAAACACAGGCTGCACTAGTAAGTGGCCCAGATATTATTGGTGCCGTCAGCGTGCAAGAAGATAGCCCAACCAACAACCATCAACAAGCATTCAATGAAAACCAATCTGTTTTTTTAACGAGTGCAATTAATGTAGATGGCGGCACTATTGCAGCCGGACAAACTGTAGATAGTCATCTTATCTTTTTAAACTCTAAAGGCAATACACGCGTTGATGATCGCCAAACATGGGGCTTTGATGGCATCATCTTAGGAGTGATGTCAAATAAGAGTGGTAGTTTGATGGGTGCAACGAATGGTTTGTTTGCTGCATTTAATGACTATTTTACAACGGGAAGTAGTTTACCATTTAATGCCGCAGGTTTAGAGTCAAATAATATTGCCAGTGGTGATGGGTATATCATCAATGGCTTATTATTAGATCTTCGCATGGTGGTGACTGAACCAGGTGATTGGATTCGTGTGATTACCGCTTCAGCAGTGCCAGTACCGGCGGCACTATTTTTATTTGGACCTGCACTTTTAGGGTTTATTGGTCTGCGTAGAAAAGCAAAATTGTCAGCATAGTTAAATATTAAGCTATGATGTGAGAAGCTGTGTTGGGCAACCAATACGGCTTTTTATTTGTCAGAAAAAGTGTGATATGAAAGAGAATCTTGGCCAAGATGCAGTTCGACACATTGCAGATATATTGTCCGTTTCTATGGACAGGTTTGATAAAGGTTCATTTATAAAAGATGCCTTGGCTGGGCTGGATGAGTTAGAACTTAAACAACGAGTCAATCATTTGATTAAAGTCTTAGCACTATATCTGCCAGATGAGTTCGAAAAAACTTTCGAGGTGTTAAAGGCTGTTAAAGGCAATTGGCACAAACCGGAAGGTGGAGACAATTGGTTTAGCTTTGCTGCTTGGCCATTGATTGATTATGTGGCTGAATATGGAACTAATGATCCAGAAATAGCATTAGACGTTTTAAAAACGCTTACCCCTTTATTCTCAGCTGAGTTTGCAATCCGCACCTTTATTGATCAGCACTTTGACCTTACCTACAAGCAATTATTACTTTGGGCGGAAGATGAGGACGAACATGTTAGACGTTTGGCCTCTGAAGGCATGCGGCCTCGATTACCTTGGGGTAAACAATTAACCCAGTTTTGTGATGATCCGACAGCGATATTTCCGATTTTAGAACGCTTGAAGGATGATGTCAGTCTGTATGTGCGTAAGTCTGTGGCTAATAACCTTAATGACATAAGTAAAGACCATCCAAAGCAAGTGGTTGCCTTATGCCAATGCTGGTACGACAATGCGTCGGCTGACAGGTTGTGGATTATTCGGCATGCTTTAAGAACGTTAATTAAATCTGGTCATCCTGAAGTCTTTTCGTTATTAGGTTATACGGCTGAACCGCAAGTGAACTTACAAAAAATTGACTTGGATAAAGCAGTAATAGAGCTCGGGGACAATGTTGCAATAACAGTGAATTTGTTTTCTAAATCGTCACAAATACAGAAAATGGTGGTGGATTATAAAATTCATCATGTTAAAGCTAATGGCAAAACAACGGCTAAAGTCTTTAAATGGAAGAATATTACGTTGAGATCAAACGAAGAATTACAGATGGTTAAACGACATTCTTTTAAGCCCATATCAACACGGAAATATTATTCAGGTACACATCAGATTGAGCTGTTAATTAATGGGCAGCCGTATGGCAAAAAAGAGTTTGAATTAATTGTGGAGTGATTGCTCCATGTCATAAACGACTTGGGTCATTTCAACCACGCTATCCGGGTTTAAAGAAATCGAATCGATGCCATTTTTGACGAGAAACTCAGTGATTTCAGGAAAGTCGGATGCTGCTTGGCCACAAATCCCTACATATTTCCTCGCCTTTCGACAGGCTGCGATTGCCATACTAATAAGTTTTAATACAGCCTCATTACGTTCATCATAGTTATGCAACAGGCTGGAATCGCGATCGGCACCGAGTGTGAGCTGAGTGAGATCATTCGAGCCGATTGAAAATCCATCACACAATTCCAGAAACTGCTCCGCTAGTAAAACATTAGCTGGAATTTCACACATCAAATATAGTTTTAAGCCGCCGTCCCTTCGTTTAAGATTATGTTCAGCCATTTTTTTTATTACCCGTCGACCTTCATCAACAGTCCGAACAAAAGGAATCATTACCGCAATATTATCTAGGCCCATGGTATCGCGTACTAAGTTAAGCGCGATGCATTCTAGTGAAAATGCATCAGTAAATGCAGGACTAGGATAGCGCGCCGCACCACGAAAACCGATCATAGGGTTTTCTTCTACGGGTTCATATAAATCGCCACCAACCAGGGCGGCATATTCATTAGATTTGAAGTCACTTAGTCGGACAATAACGGGCTTGGGATAAAAGGCAGCCGCGATGGTAGCAATGCCTTCTGCTAAACGTTGTACATAAAACTCGGTATGACTGGCATAACCGGAGGTTATGCCCGCTATTTTCTGTTGTAGCTTAGCTGGCAGGTGTTCATAGTTAATTAAGGCATTAGGATGAATGCGAATACTATTATTAATAATAAATTCTATTCTAGCTAAGCCGACACCCTCATTGGGTAACATGCTGGTGGAAAAAGCTATTTCAGGGTTCGCTAGATTCAACATGATCTGGGTATGTTGTGGTCGTGGAATGGTCGTCATATCAATATGATCAATATGATAAGGTTGGCGACCTTTATAGACGAAGCCGGTATCACCTTGACAGCATGATACCGTTACCGTAGCAGCAGAATGTAATATTTGCGTCGCATGATTTGTTCCTACTATTGCCGGGATACCTAATTCACGCGCGACGATCGCAGCATGACACGTTCGGCCTCCACGATTTGTGACAATCGCGCCTGCAATCTTCATCACCGGTTCCCAATCAGGATCGGTAATATCGGTGACCAAGATTTCCCCTGGTTTTAATTCATGCATTTGGCTAGGTTCTAGAATGATACGTACTTTGCCTGCCGCCACTTTTCTGCCGATGCTTTTTCCTTGAATTAAAATCTCTGACTGGCCATCTAATACATGATTTTCTAAGGCATGAAGCGGTTTTGTTGCTTCAACAGTTTCAGGTCGGGCTTGAACAATATAGATCTCATTCGTATTACCATCTTTGGCCCATTCGATATCCATAGGCATTTGATAGCCGGCTTTCTGACTGTAATGCTGTTCGATAGTGACTGCTATTTTGGCTAGGTGCAATACTTCATCATCGCTAAGGCAGAAACGAGATTGTTGTTCACGACTAGTTTTTATATTACGGGTAGACCCCATATGGGTATGACCTTCAGCATAAATCATTTTGACTTTTTTACTACCCAGCTGTTTTTTTAAGATAGGACGATAACCGGAAATTAGAGTGGGTTTAAAGACATAAAACTCATCGGGATTAACCATGCCTTGCACAATGTTTTCACCTAATCCCCATGAAGCGGTGATCAAAACAACATCACGGAAACCTGTTTCGGTATCCAATGTAAACAATACACCTGAACATGATTTATCCGAACGCACCATTTTTTGCACACCAATAGATAAGGCTACGGCCATATGAGCAAAACCTTTATCCACACGATAGGAAATGGCGCGATTGGTAAACAGTGAAGCAAAGATGTGACGGCAACTATGGATTAATTCAACGTAACCACTGATATTAAGATGGGTTTCTTGTTGGCCAGCAAAGGAGGCATCGGGCAGATCTTCGGCGGTACCCGAACTGCGTACGGCAACATCAACGCCATCACCATACTCCTGTTCTAACTGTTGGTAGGCGAGATGGATCTCTTTGAGTAAGTCATCCGGCAGTGTGGCATTGCTGATCCACTGACGAATTTTTTCTCCCGTTTTGGCTAAGGCCTTAGTATCGTGAATATCAAGGCCACTCAATGCTTCTGCTATCGGCGTTTCAAGTTGATTGTGCCGTAAGAAGTAATGATAGGCTTCTGCCGTGGTTGCAAAGCCATTGGGCACTTTGACTCCTTGAGCGGCTAGTTGTTGATACATTTCACCTAAGGATGCATTTTTTCCACCAACACTGGCTACATCATCAATGCCGATGTCAGAGAAAAAATGTATGTACTTAAACGTCATTCAACTGTCCTTAGTTTAAGGAGCTAATACCGTGATGCTATGCCACAGAAATTGATCTGGCAATAAATAAGCATAAAAAAGCCGCTTATCGAAAGATAAACGACCTTCATGCTGGCAAACTAAAATGGACTTTTATGACAGGATTAAACCGTAAGCAACTAAGCCGATCCACATAATGGCAAAGATGATGATGATTTCCGTAAAATGATTAACAATGAACTTTTCTAAAAATTCCATGCTATCCCCCGAGCTGGTTTGATTAAGTTATTTGTACAACTCAATCATCGTTCATCTGGGAGTATTAGACATTGATCTGGATCAAGGATGGTTTTGTTTTAGATACAAAAAAGCCAGTCATTGAGACTGGCTTTTTAATGAAGAAATTAGTTTTTTTAAGAAAAAATCAATCCATAGGCAATTAAGGCGAACCAAAATGCTGCAAATGAAAAAATGATGAAAGGAAACTGTTCAACAACAAATTTTTCTAGTTTTTCCATGATGTTTTCTCTTACTTTTTAAATATAGTTTTTTACGAAATTTGAGCTAACAATAGCAGTTACGGCGCTATTATGCCAATTTATCATCGGCAATATGGTAGTGAGGATCTTCCAAAACATTGACCTCAATAAGACTCTCAGCATTTTTCAATAGCAGTTTACATTCATCACTTAAGTGACGTAGATGTAGTTTTTTCTCTGCTTTGATATAACGCTCGGCAAGACTATCAATGGCTTCGATTGCCGAGTGGTCATAAACACGCGAATTTTTGAAATCTAGGATCACGTCGTTAGGATCTAATTTCGGGTCAAATAATTCTGCGAAGTTGCGAACCGAACCAAAAAACAAGGGGCCATTCAATTCATGCACCATCGAACCTTGCTCATTCACCGCACTGTTAATATAAATATGCTTGGCATGTTGCCATGCGAATACAAGGGCGGAAATAATAATACCGACGATTACGGCAATCGCTAGATCGGTGAATACGGTGATTACAGCCACAGATATACCGATCAAAGTATCAGATAAGGGTATACGGCCAAGTAGGCGGAAGCTAGCCCACTCAAAGGTACCTAATACCACCATAAACATAACCCCTGTTAAGGCGGCTATGGGAATCAACTCGATAAGCGGTGAGGCAACTAAAATAAAGAATAATAAAAAGAGGGCGGCCGATAAACCCGATAAGCGGCCACGACCACCAGAATTAATATTGATCATGCTTTGACCAATCATCGCACAACCACCCATGCCACCAAAAAATCCAGTGACGGTATTGGCAACGCCTTGAGCGACACATTCCTTATTAGGTCGGCCGGTAGTTTCGGTCATTTCATCAATTAAGGTTAAAGTTAATAACGATTCAATCAAACCAATCAGGGCCAAGATGAAGGCATAGGGGGCAATAATGACTAAGGTTTCCCAGTTTAATGGCACAGTGGGAATACTAAATTCAGGAAAACCACCGGCAATGGAAGCAATATCGCCCACTGAGCGAATATCCAAATCAAGACCAATAGCCAGTAAAGATACGACAAGAATGGCAGCAAGAGAGGAAGGTACAGCCTTAGTTAATTTTGGTAAAAACTGACTAATAAACATGGTCAGACCGACCAATGCCAACATGGTCCATAAGGGGTTACCGGTTAACCATTGTTCGACACCGTTACCATCTTCAACCTTGAATGATTTTAATTGTGCCAAGAAAATCACCAGAGCCAAACCATTAACAAAACCCAGCATTACGGGGTGGGGCACCATACGAATAAATTTCCCTAGGTGGAATGTTCCAGCCAGAATTTGGAATATTCCCATTAATACCACGGTAGCAAATAGATATTGCACACCATGTTGAGCGACCAAGGCGACCATGACAACCGCTAAGGCGCCAGTCGCACCGGAGATCATGCCCGGACGTCCGCCGATAACAGCGGTAATTAAACCAACAAGGAAGGCAGCATAAAGGCCGACTAAGGGTTCAACACCAGCAACAAAAGCAAAAGCAACGGCTTCCGGCACTAATGCGAGGGCGACAGTTAAACCGGATAACACGTCGTTTTTGACGTTGCTCGGTCTTTGGGTAAGAAGAGTAAACATGTAATACCTTGAGGCTTAATGATTGGGCAAAAATGGCTGAGCTTGCTTGGCGATAACCACATGACTTGAATATTTAACGTTGCACTGATGCTTCATCAGTAACGTAGAGTCTTGTCGATAACGGGAACACTAGAATAGCTCGCAGAGATGGGCGCTAATTATCCTTATTTACACGGTGAAAGTCCAGCTGGTGGAGCGAGGCAATGGATATTGTCACAAATTTGTCACTTACCCACAAAATCTGTGGATAAGTCTGTGAGTAATTGGCAGAGAACTCGCTAAGTCATTCTTTAATAATGTCAGTCGAAAGATTGGTCAATAAATGACCAGAAATTAATAGTTTATAAAAATCAGCATGTTAGAGGTATTTTTAGCTGTTTCAATAACTTAGCGCAAATGTCTCACCTTGGGTTTGAGCTTTAATTGTAGGAGGTGCATAACTTGATAAATGCTTACTCACTGTTAACACCATGTTATGCATGGTTATGAATAAATAAAGCATGGTTATTTGATGTCTATTTATCGTTAAGTTTAAGTAAATACTTGCAGAGAATAATTTTATTCTCTATATTTTCTCTTCTCACATTGTTCTCACTAGAGAGGAGGAGATAATGCTTACTGAACGTCAACAAGATACTTTGGACTTTATCCGTAACTATATTCAAAGTCATGGACGCTCACCCTTAGTAGCTGAAATCGCAAAAGGACTAGGCATCAGTTCACAAGGTACAACACACCGTTATATTCAAGCCTTGGTTGATGCAGGGCTGATGGAACGTCATGTTGGTAGAACGCGTGGTCTGGTTTTGGTTAAACAATCTGCGGAACAGCAAAATGAACTAACACAGCCGGTGATATTGCCAGTGATGGGAAAGATTGCTGCTGGTCGTTTGATTGAAGCCGTCGCCGATGAGACCGAAATTGATTTAAGTGAAATGTTTTCGGGTAAGGACCGTTTTGTGCTTAAGGTTAATGGTGACTCGATGATTGATAAAGCCATCATGTCGGGTGACTGGGTAGTGGTGCAATCACAACCGCGGGCACGCCATGGTGAAATCGTTGTTGCTTTAGTTGATGGTTATGATGCCACCTTAAAAACATTATTAATTAATGATGATGGCACGGTGACGTTGATGCCTGCTAATGCTGATTATGAACCGATTACATTGTCATCAGAGCGTGTCAGAATACAGGGCATTGTGGTTGGCCAATTACGTACCTATCCTTAAGCAGTAGTTGATATGAAGGACTTGCAATCATGGCCACGTATGATCGCCTTGGTGGACATGAATTGTTTTTTTGCAGCGATAGAACAGCAAGATCATTCTGACTGGCAAAAGAAACCGGTGGCGGTGACGAATGGCCGCTTGGGTACCACTATTATTACCTCGTCTTATGAGGCGAGAGCATACGGTATTAAAACTGGCATGCGGTTAAAACAAGCCAGACTATTGTGCCCTCATCTGATTCAGGTGCCTTCTAGGCCGTATCGGTATGCTGATATTTCAACAAAAATCATGGCATCATTGCTTAATATCACGCCAGATATTGAGGTTTACAGTGTGGATGAAGCCTTTCTTGATTTGACGCATTGCCAACATTTGTATCATAGCCCGTTGGATATCGGCCAGAAAATCAAACAGCAAGTGAATAAAGCTTCTTTAGGTTTAAGTTGTTCTGTTGGCATTAGCGGCGATAAAACAACCGCGAAGTTTGCTGCTAAAAAACATAAACCGGATGGACTGACGATTATTCATCCCGATAATGCTGAAGCAATACTTGCTGAAGAAGTTATCACTGAGCTAAGCGGTATCAATAAAGGTGTGGCCGGTTTTCTCAAACAATATCAAGTGACGCATTGTAAACACATGAAACAGATTCCGATCAGTATATTGGCGAAACGTTATGGCAATCTAGGTCGGCGTATCTGGTTAATGGCACAAGGTAAAGATCCGGAACCATTGCTAACAGAAGTCAAACCACCTAAAACGATAGGTCATGGCAAAGTCATGCCACCTGAAACCAAAGATAGACAGATTATTCTGACTTACTTTCAACATATGGCGGAGAAGGTAGCAGCCAGGTTACGACAGCATCATTATCAGGCCAATCATTTTTTTATAGGTTTAAAAACTCAGCATGGCTGGTTAAAAAATAAGGCAAGCACTGTTTTTTTTACTGATGATGGCCGAGAAATCTATCGTCTATGTCAGCAGTTTATTCAGTTTTTTTGGCAAGGGCAGGGAGTGTGGCAAGTCCAGGTGACGGCATTAAATCCACAACGTTTTATACAGCAGGACTTATTTGGTGAGCTTGAAATCGGCCAGCAACGTGGTGAACTTAACCATGCGATAGATGATGTGAATAATCGTTATGGTGAATTTACCTTAGCACCAGCACGGTTGATGAAACGCTCAACCATGCCTAATGTGATTGCACCAGCATGGAAACCAACTGGGCATCGGAAAACAGTTTAATGAAAACGGTTAACCAAACTGCGTTCTAAAGTTTTCCTTGATATCTTCTTCTATATCGTGGTGATCAAACTCGGTCAAACCCAAAAAGTCTAAGACCGACTCTTTAGCCAGTAGCCATTCACTATCGTCAGTCATAAATTTATATTGATTTAAAGCATTACCTGCTATTTTTACTAAGGCGTATAATTTTTTCTGTAAGTCGTTCGCATCACTAGCATCTAAAAAATCAGATTCATGATGCCTTAATATTAATTCACATAGGCTCTTGGGTAGGTTCCATGAATTAGCCACAAAAAAGCCGACAATGGCATGATTAGTTTGATAATGCTCTTCTTCTATATCAGTGAAAATGGCTTCAGGATGATTGTTTGCTTCCATTAATGTTTCTTTATAGTCAGCATATTTCATTGCCATAAGGGGAATGCCACAATCTCGAAATAAGCCAAAAGCATAAGCGTCCTCGATAGGACATTCGCTCTGCAAGTTCATCTGTGCCAATAAAATGCTCATCATATTGGCGGTTTCCATTGCAGTATCCCAATATTTTTCGTGAGAGATGGATGAGTTTTTGCCATCAAACGCGGTTTGTAGTTGGAAAAAGGAAACTAAATTACTGATATTGTCACAGCCAAGCAGCATGGCAGCCTGTTTAATATCCGTTATCGTTCTATTGAGACCAAAAACGGGTGAATTAACCGTTTTTAATACATTGGCAGATAAGGCGACATCTTTAGAGATGACTTCTGCAAAGGCGTTGGGGGAAGGGTCTGGCTGAGCTTGTTCGAGCTGTAAATCGGCTAAGGCTTGAGGTTTGGCTGGGATCTGAAAACCATTGATAATATTTTGGGCGGTAGCTTCAGTAATATCAAACATTAAGATCTAATTCCTTTTGGGCTAATGGCCTGCCGTTAATTTTACAGTTTTTCGAAAATTAAGTTATCTTTATTTGATGTTCTAGAGTACTTAATTTAAGACGATAGTTGATCTAAGTCAATAAGGCTCTCTGCCAGTTTGCTATCTTGCCCTATGTGTCTATGATTACGGTAAACAAGCAGCATTACTGTCACGTATCTTTATGGATAGCTTGACGTATAGGGAAATAGGATATAGTTTTTCAATACGTTGTAGGAAATTAAGTGGGTGTTCCAAGGTGGATGACATGGAGATGAAAATTTAATCGGTATGAGTGAATATGTAAGACTTAAACACGTCGTTACACTATTAGCTGTGATATGGACCGTGTTATTAATGGCATCGTTGCAGTGGAATTATCTTAATGAAAAGCAAGAAACAGTCGAGCTTGCGACCAATCAATTAGACACCAGCTTTAAAAAAATCGATGCCTTTCGTGCTTGGTTTGCATCGCATGGTGGTATTTATGTCACGGTGAGTGATGAGCTAGTTCCTAATACCGCCTTAGAAAGTAGTCGTCGTGATTTAGAAACGCTCTCGGGGTTGAAGCTCACCCTGATAAATACGCCCTATCTATTAAGAGATATACAAAATAATTACATGGATGAGTTCAGTGGCAGTGCTCATATGATTGGTTGGGATCCAATCAATACCCTTAATACCCCCGATGAGTGGGAGAGCCAAGCGTTAAAGTCGATACAGTTTGGTGCTCGTGAAGTTACTGATATTGTGATGAATGAACGTGGGCGAGACGAAATGCGCTTGATTCGTCCCATTATGCTTAAAGAAAGCTGTTTAGAGTGTCATAGTCAAACAAAAGTTGAGGTGGGCGATGTATTAGGTGGGTTATCAACGTCGGTGCCGATGACACCTTATTATCTGCAAGAACAAACATCCGTTAAACGATTATTATTTTCACATATCGGGATATGGTTTATTGGCCTTGTGGGCATAGCAATATTTTATAAAAGTGAAAAACAGGCATATGCCGCTTTAGTATCAAAAAGGCATGCTGATGAGGCTAATCGAGCAAAATCCGAGTTTTTGTCATCGATGAGTCATGAGCTGCGTACGCCACTGAATGCTATTTTAGGTTTTTCACAATTATTAGAAAGTGATCAGCAAACGCCACTTGATAACGCCCAAAAAGAGAAAGTGGAATATATCATTAGTAGCGGCAATCATTTATTAGAATTGATAAATGACGTATTAGATCTATCGGCAATTGAGTCTGGCCAACTGGAACTATCTATTGAACCGGTTAAGTTATTGGATGCTCTCAATGAGTCATTCTCTTTATTGAGACCTGTTATAACGGAATATGGCAACCCAGAAATACAGATACTTAATAATGTTGATATGACGGTAATGGCTGATTACACCAAATTAAAACAGGTTTTGATAAATCTAGTAGGCAATGCAATTAAATATAACCGTGATGGTGGTTCGATTAGTATTGATTGGCAAATCCGTCAAGAAAATCAGCTTAGAATCAGCATTATTGATTCAGGTAGCGGCATAACCGAAGAAAATCAACACAAGGTGTTTAATGCCTTTGATCGTCTTGGCCATGAATATTCTAATATCGAAGGCACTGGCATAGGTTTAGTCGTCACTAAAAAACTGGTTGAAATCATGAATGGCCAGATTGGTTTTACGAGTGTGGCAGATCACGGTTCAACTTTTTGGTTTGAACTACCGTTGGCCGAATAACGGATAGTTCGATATAAGACTGCCGTGCAGTTTTGAGCGGATTTTCGTTGTTAATTTACTAGACTGATTTCAACACGGCGATTAATCGCTCTATTCTTAATATTGTTATTAGCGACGATCGGCTGGGTAGAACCATGACCTTCGATACGAAATCGTCCTGGTTTAATTTCATTATTATCGAGCATGATATGCACGACAGCATTTGCGCGAGCGGCTGATAATTCCCAGTTTGAACGATAGCGCGAAGAGTTAACGGGTATATCATCTGTGTGGCCAGACACAATAAAGTTTGATTTTGTCTGTGCCAGTGAATGCCGTATTTTTGCAAGGATGGGTACGAAAGCTGATTTTAGATTAGCTCTACCGGATGGAAATGATGCCTGCTCATTAATGCGAATAGTGACACGATCTTCGATGGTTTCGATGCTGACAAGATCGAGTTTAATTTCGTCTTTTAATAATTGGGTTAATTGCTCTGTTTGCGTGTTTCTAATTGCGGCTTTATATTGATCTACATTATCGATTTTCAAGGCCTTCGCATCATTAACCGCTGATTGGCGCAGGCTAGATAAAGGTGTTGGTTGATTGGGTGTAGGAGAGAAGGTCTGTTGAATAACACTGGTGCCCATGGGAATGGTATCAGAGCTATCTGGCGTGTCGACACCAAATGCATTCTCCATGGAGCGCACCACCATTTTCCATTTAAGTGCATCCATTTCTGAAAAGGAAAGCAGTAATACAAAGAAGCACATGAGCAGTGACATCAGATCGGCAAAGGTACCGATATAAGCCGGTAACCCTTCAGGTGGGCAATCACAGGCAGCTTGATTCGAGTCTTGCTCACTCATAAGAGGGCTATCGCAAAATAAAAGAACTGATACTACCTAGATAATTGAAAATTAACAATAAAATCAGCCTGTTTATTAGGGATAATTTGAATCCGCTGAGAAAGCCTAAATTAGGCTTGATATAAAAGCGTGAACAGCATGTAGATACTAAATGAAAATTAAGAAGCATTTAAATCATTAAATTAAGGGTGTAGCATAAAGTTAAGTCAGCTTAATATTAAAAGAGCACCGTGGAATGTCATTAGAACGTGTTTTTTAAATACAAAGGAACTTTGTATGCAACAACCTAAAAATTCACGCCACAATAATCGACACCACAGGTGTATGTTAGGATGAATAACGCCAACCATGAATTAGTATTATTACGACATGGTAAAGCCGAAACGCATCTTCACTGCAGTGATATTGAGCGAGATCTTACCGAAACAGGTTGCGAGCGGACATTCAATATTGCGAGTTATATGACTTCACAACAGCTCGTGCCCGACACCATTATTTCATCATCAGCAAAACGGGCAATAGCGACAGCGAATATTGTTTGTGATGTATTTTCTATTGACTCAGACACTATCGATGTACGTGCAGCTTTGTATAATGCTGATTGGCATGAAGTACTCAATATAGTTCAACAAATACCCGATACAGTGATGCGCGTATTATTGGTTGGGCATAACCCTGCGTTTGAAGTTTTAGTTGAACAATTAGTATCAACAGCTGTTGATGATATTCATTTGTCGCCATCATCCATGGCTAGACTTACGTTTGACGGAAAGTGGTCCGACTTATCGAGTGGGCAATGTCAACTGTTATCGATTATGCATGCGCAGGAATTAGTTGTGTAATTAAAGTGAAAGTCATGGATAGCCGGTTATCAAAATTTAACCGCTTATTGATGAGGCGAAATTTAGAGCTACAGCTAATAATGGGGTATAGTTTTACTAGGATTTAGATACAGGCTGGGATGCAAACAATTAAGTAATAACGGCTAGAGATGAGAGGATGAATAACGATAAAATTAAAGATTAGCTAATATCGCACCGTTAACGTGTGAACGCCCTGTGCGGATTCCAATACAAGTAAAAATAATAATAAAAACAAAAAAGCTTTAAGGAAATAATTATCATGCTAGAAAAAATAAAAAAACTGTCAATTATTCAACAAATTGCCATTATCTTATCGATGACCTCCGTCGTCATATTTAGTAGTCTGAGCTTTGTTGCTACCAGTCAAACCGAGGCAATTCTGATTGAGCAATCACAACAGTCTTTAAGAAAAGAAGTTGATTTGCTCGAGAAAATGTTTGAGTTCTACCACAGCACGGTGATGAATAATACTGAAAAGCTGGGGGCGCTGTTTTTCCAGCTTTATGATGGTTCTTTTCAAGTTGATCGTACTGATACGGTACGTATTGGCTCGTATAACAGTCCACTTATTTATCATGATGGTAATGTTGTTAATCTGAACTTTGATAAAGTTGATGAGTTTACTCGCCTCACCGGCGGCACCGCCACGGTATTTGTGCGTTATCAAGATGATTTTCTTCGAGCTACGACGTCGTTAAAAAATGAGCAAGGAAAACGGGCTATTGGTACTTTGCTTGGCAAACAACACCCCGGTTATGAAGTGCTGATGAATAACCAAGTATATGATGGTTATGCCCATTTATTTGGTCGTGACTATATGGCTCGTTATATGCCGATCACTGACAGAAATAATAAGGTGATAGCCATTTTGTATATCGGTTTTGATTTTACCGAAGGATTGGCAACGTTAAAAACAACCTTATCAAATATGAAATTTGGTGATACAGGTTTTGCTTATGTATTAAACGCTGCAGGCAAAAAGAAAGGTAAAGCCGTTATTCATCCCTATTTTAATGGCGGCAATATCCTAGATATAGAAAATACAACCGGTCAAGCTGAGTTTGACGTTCTATTTTCAGATGAAGCTGGCATGACAGTCAGCACCTGGTCTTACGCTGATAATGCCTTTTCAAATAAAAAGAACCTTGTTGTTTATTCTCCTTTGCCAAATTGGGAGTGGGTGGTGGCAGCCACAGTGGATATTGATGAGCTCACTAAAAATAGTGCGAAGGTTCGTAATTTATTAATTGGTCTCAGTCTGATTTCATTAATCGTGATGGTGATTTTGATCTATAAAGTATTAGTATTTAGCTTGAAACCGTTACAACCCGTTATTCACCAATTACGCGAAATCGGTGATGGCAATTTGAGCCATCAATTAGTTAAACATGGCAAAGGTACTTCGGTCGCGAGCAATAGTAATCAAAATGAAATTAGTCTATTAATTGATGCAGTGAATGATATGCACACTAAATTTAAAAAATTAGTGAGCCAGATTTCATCGGCCTCAACTGATGTGGCTAGCTCAGTCACGCAATTAGATTCCATTAGTGCAAACATTGCGGAAGGCGTTCAACAGCAGGGCAATGATACGGAAATGTTGGCAACAGCCATTACGGAAATGGCCGCTTCAGCAACCGAAGTGTCGAATAATGCGCAATCCAGTGCCGATGAAATTAAGTCAGCATATGAGTTAGTTGTGGAAGGTCAAAATGTCGTTCAAGGTGTAGTCGATGTGAATAACTCATTGGCGAGTGAATTAGATTCGGCCGTGGACGTTATCAACAAACTAGAAGTGGCCAGTCAAAATATAGGTACGGTTTTGGATGTCATTCGAGGCATTGCTGAACAAACTAATTTATTAGCATTAAATGCTGCTATTGAGGCGGCTAGAGCCGGTGAGCAAGGTCGTGGCTTTGCGGTTGTAGCGGATGAAGTCAGAACCTTGGCCCAACGTTCACAAGCATCAACACAAGAGATACAAGTCATTATTGAAGATCTACAAACCAATGCAGGCCAAGCGGTCTTGGCAATTGACAGTGGTCGTGAGAAAGGCGCTGAAAGTGTCACTATTGCTAAAAATGCTGGTGAAGCATTAGGAAATATCTACGCCATCATGGATATTATCAATGATGCCGGTGAACAGATTGCTACTGCCGCCAGAGTGCAGAGTGAGGTGGCAGAAGGCATCCACAAACATATTGTGAGCATCAAAGATGTTGCTGTAACGACATCTGAAGGTGCAGCAGCCTCAGCCGATGAAGTAACGCAATTGTTGTCGATGGCGGAAGGGCTTAAGTCGGAAGTAGATTGCTTTAAACTATAAGCCTTGTTAGCTAACACTGGGTCTTGTAGAAATAGGTAGAAAGCCTAAATTGCTATTAGCAATACAGGCTTTTTCCTAATATTGGTGTAGGATAGGGTCACAGACATTAAGGAGAATGTTATGGCAGAGAGACGATGTGGAGAATGTGGTTCGCTGGTGTCGGATACAGCGAAACAATGCATGCGTTGTGGCGTACGATTGCTTTCACCTAAGAATAAAGAGCAAACTATCAACGACCTCTCGTTTCACAGGTTCAGGTTTTTAGTTTGACCTGGCTGGCGGGCTCTGTGTTATGCCATATTGATTATGCTGAGACTGTTTGCAGTTTTAAGCGTTCATCAAACTCAGCCAGAATTGCATAAACATCATTAATACTGCTGTACATAGCCTCTAAGTTAGTTATTACTGGAACATTGTTAGTTTCACCATCTTTATGGGTTAATTGATGAGCTATCTGATGCATTTTATCATGGGCATGATGGAGTTTATTTAGCCATTGTTTGCTAAATAAGTGTTCTTTACTTTCGCTGTTTAGCCAATAACTACAGTGACATTTTTCTTGGTTGTGTCCGGTCCAAACTACATCATTAGCCTCAGATTGAGTGTAGTCAGTGAGTTGCTTGACCCATTGATTGATTATTAGGCGTAAAAGTTTTACTTTCTTTTCTACTGGTGTGAAAGCTTTGTTACTGCACGCCCTCCAAATAGGATTTGGCGTGTAGTTGTCTAACCAAAGAATCAAATCATCAGCGGGCATAGGGCGTGCGATGCCATAGCCTTGGGCATTATCGCAGCCCATGACCAGGAGCATTAAACCATGCTCCGTCGTTTCGACACCTTCGGCAATAATATCTCGCCCAAAACTCTCTGCTAAAGCGATGATTCCAGCCACAATGGTGTAATCATTGGGATCATCTAATATGTCGAAAATGAATGATTGATCAATTTTAATTGTTTGTGCTGGCAGACTTCTTATATGTGTTAACGAGGAATAACCAGTACCGAAGTCATCTAAGGAAAATTGAATGCCATATTTGTTCTGACAAATTGTGATGCAATTTTGGATGGCATTAATATCGGTTAATACGCTACTTTCAAGTATCTCCATTTGTAAATATTTGCTATCAATATCGGGATACTTGGCTAAGGTGTCATCAAGATAAGTAAAAAATGTGGGGGAGAGTAAGTGAAGAGAAGATATATTGATACTGATTTCCAGTTCAATGCCTAATTTCTTCCAATGAGCAAGCTGCCGCATAGCTTGGTTTATTACCCAGTTTCCTACTTTGATGTCTAATTCATGGCCTTCAATAGCCGGTAAAAATTCCATCGGAGGAATTAAGCCTTTTTCTGGATGAAGCCAACGAATTAATGCTTCAACACCAAAAGCCTTACCGGTTTTCATATTTACTTTAGGTTGATAATACAGCTGTAGTTCATCATTAGATAAAGCAATCTCAATTTCATGCAGACGATGATGTTGATGCACTATTTTTTGATTATCTTCGAGGTTAAATAAATGATAATTATTTTTACCCTTTACTTTAGATTGATACATAGCCTGATCAGCATGACGTAATAAGGTATCTAAGTTGGCATCATCATAAGGATAGAGGGTAACTCCCATTGAAGCACTGATAGAAATAGTATGACCTTTTATCAAATAAGGTTGGGCAATAGCATGTTGAATGCGATCTAACATTTGCTCACCTTGAAACGGTGATTCCAAGTCAATAAGGAAAAATGCAAATTCATCACCACCTTGGCGCGAAACAGTATCTTCTTCACGGATGTTTGATTGAATACGTTTTGCCACCTCGATAAGTAATTGGTCGCCAATGATATGACCATAG
Source organism: Methylophaga sp. 42_25_T18 (assembly GCA_002163085.1). Taxonomy (GTDB): domain Bacteria; phylum Pseudomonadota; class Gammaproteobacteria; order Nitrosococcales; family Methylophagaceae; genus 41-12-T18. The sequence continues at coordinate 40,203 of MAAJ01000002.1, forward strand.
TTATCATTAACGGGTTTAAAGTTATCCAGATCAAGGAAACCAACAGCAACAATCGTATTGGTCCGTTTACTGTGAGCAATCGCTTGATTAAAGCGATCTGCAAATAAGATGCGGTTTGGTAATTTAGTTAGCACATCATAATGTGCCATCAATTCTAATTGTTCTTGCTGTTTCTTCGAATTGGTAATGTCAGTAAAAATACCAACATAATTGATAAGCTCATTGTTGTCATCGGTGAGTGCTGAAATGGTCAGTAACTCAACATAAAGTTCACCGCTTTTTTTCCTATTCCATACCTCGCCCTGCCAATGGCCATAGCTAGCAATTTGTTGCCACATGTCATTATAAAACTCAGGAGCTTGTTGGCCAGAATTGAGAATGGAGGGGGTTTGTCCTATGACCTCTTCGCGCGAATATTCAGTTATTTCGCAGAAGGCTGGGTTGACATCAATAATGGTGCCAGTGACATTTGTGATAATGATGCCTTCATGCGTATCGGTAAATACGCGAGATGATAATTTAAGCTGTTCATCTATATTTTTACGTTCTAACTCGATGCCGGCTCTGGTTGCAAGGCTGTTTAAGAGTTCAACCGTATATGGGCGCTCCTTCATAGGATTGTCATCAAGCAGAGCCAAGAGGCCAATAGTTTTATTTTGCTTATTTTTTAATGGCACGCCGATATAGCTTTGGGCATCCATGTCAATCAGAATGTCGTCGTCGGGGAACAGTTGTTGAATGTTGTCAGGATAACTACACATACCTTGTTCGGTGACATTTTTGCAGGGAGTGCAATCTAAAGGATAAGAAAAATTCTCGTCGTGGCCATTGCCATTCCATACAGCAAGTGTTGTCACTCTTGTTTTGTCGCTAGGATTAAGGATTGCTATAAGGGCATAACGCATGTCAAGAGATGAAGCTAATTGACGAACAATGGTTTTAAATATATCACCGTTATTAACAGAGCCTGTTTCGGCTAAAGTTCGCAATACGTCTTCACTGCGTTTGTGAGCTGAAATATCACGAACAGCGGAAATAATGTGTGTGTCATTGTTATTGGTAATTAGCTGCTGGGATATTTCCACCCAGATAATATCGTGATTTTTATTTCTTGTTTGTTTGATGTAAGGCGTTGAAGGAATTTTTTGGGTGAGAGAAAAGGGTTTAGCTTTCGGTTCTAAATTAAGATCAGAGATGGAACGTTGCCGAAGAGCGTCATTAGAAAAGCCAAATAAACTACTTGCAGCTTGATTGGCATCAATCATTTTGCCACTTTCGGAATCATGGATAAATATGGCTTCCGTGGTTGAATTAATTATGCCTAAGAAGTTTTTTTGACTTTGCTGAGCATTAGCCATTTCCCTCAATAAGAGAAAATAAATAATTATTGAACTGGCTATAACAAAAAAACAGCCTTTTAACACCTGTATCTGAGCTAGCAGTTCAGTACTTTGGCTGATGGAATGTATAATTGCATCAGCGAATAAAATCCAACAAAGTGAAAAAACAGCATAAATTAGACTGATTTTAAGTGCTATTTTTGAACGCGGTTTATCGGCGTCTAAAACTACATCATTCATTATAAAAGGACCTATAAGAGGTTTTTCGGATTTACTTTAAATTGCTGTTAAAAGGTATCCGTTGTATCGTTATGCTTGTTGAAACCGTTGAATCATATCGGTTAGATTATGCGATTGTTCGGCTAATGTTCCGGCGGCAATATCGGCCGAACTGACACCGGTGAGCACATTTTCTGCGCCACCGTTAATGTGCACGATATTTTGATTGATTTCCTCACTAACGGCACTTTGTTGTTCTACAGCAGTGGCAATTTGAATATTAAGCTCATTCATGCCACTGACTTGATCTGCGATGAGGCTGAGAGAATCAATAGCGCTGGAGATTTCCATTTCACTCTCATTTGCAGATTTCTGACTGTGACTCATCACTGATACAGCTTGTTCGACAGCGATATTTAAGTTAGCGATTAATTTCTGAATTTCTGCGGTGGAATCTTGTGTTCTTCCAGCTAAGGTTCTCACTTCCGCGGCCACTACAGAAAAACCTCGACCTTGCTCACCAGCACGCGCCGCTTCAATGGCAGCATTTAATGCTAACAAGTTAGTTTGTTCGGCAATGCCTTTGATGACATCAACTACCGTACCAATGTTTTGAGTATCGGTATCGAGCTGGGAGACCACATTGGCAACATTCGTCATTGCCTGATTCAGTGTTTGTAATCCGCCTACTGCACCAGAAGCATGGCGTACACCTTCTTGTGAGTGGAGATCGGTTTCCTCCGTTTTTTGTGCGGCGTACGCTGCATTTCTAGCCACTTCTTGTACGGTAGCCGTCATTTCAGTCATTGCTGTTGCCACTAAATCGGTTTCAGATGCTTGATTTTGTATTGAAGACTTTATATTGCTCAGTGCGTCAGCAGTATTATCAGCATGCTCTTCTATGTGGCTAGCTACCTCTTTGATTCGACCCAAGACTGTTCGGAGTTTAGCTTTGAGTAACTCGGCGGGTAATTGTATTTGACCTATTTCGTCAGATCGTCCGGTATAGATAAGCGCCATTAAAGGATTATTAATGTCGTTGTTAGCCATTTTTACTGCGTGTTGTAAGGGAGAAAATGCCCATGTAGAACCTAGATAAAATACGGCAAGGCTGGTTATAGTTCCCAGTAATAATGGCAAGCCACTAATATCAGGACTGATAAAGCATGCCGAGACACCTGAAAATACTGAGATAGCATTTAATAAAATGCTGCGACTTTTTAACGTTAGTCGATCAAAAAAGTGGCCTAATTTTGGTGCGTTGCCGGCATTGAGTTGCATATAGATTTTGTCAGCGCGCGCCACTCGTTCAGTCGATGGCTTTGTTCGCACAGACTCATAACCTATAACCTGACCTTTTTCTGAAATTGGCGAGACATAACCATCGACCCAATAATAATCGCCATTTTTAGAACGGTTTTTTACTATGCCCATCCAATGTTTGTCGGCTTTCAAATGTTGCCATAAGTCAGCAAAAGCAGCTGGTGGCATATCTGGATGACGGATCACATTATGATTTTTTCCGCTGAGTTCTTCAGGTTGGAAACCACTGATATCTAAGAAAGTTTTGTTAAAGCTGGTGAGGGTTCCTTTTAAGTCCGTTGTCGATATGATTTCTTCATTAATGGGGAAAGGAATTTTATTATTTGTAACAGGTAAATTATTTTTCAATGTTGCTTAAATCCAAAGTAAGGCGCATGCCCTGATTATGCTCAGGGTTTTAATTAACGATCCTGTTAATTTTGCGATTGGTGGCGTAAAGATGAACAATGGAAGATCTATATAAGGCCTCACATAAAATTACGCAGATCATACTCGTGTACGTAATGTCACTACATGATCTAGATCAAGATCTGGCTAGTTAATCAAACTAGTTGTCAGGAAGTTGTTGATTTAAAGTTGTTTAAATTCGACACAGAAAGTCATACCACCTTCGGCATTGTTAAAAGCGCATCTCGCCATCTAATAGTTCAACTAATTGTTGGCATATAGTCAAACCTATGCCGGTACTGTGAATGGGTTATTTTTCTTGGCCAAGTCGATTAAGGCTAAGTTATTTGGTTCAATCCGTGAGGGACTGGTGAATTTTCTCTAACTCTTTTTTTGTAAGACTGCCGTAGAATTTAGGATATGACCAGCCATAACCCCAACGAAATTTGGTGGGTAGAAAAGGTGTGCCTCCGACTCTAACACCTGCCAACATTACAAGGGCTATTTCTGGTTCACCAACTTGTTCAACGCAGCGTTTTAAGGCTTGGTCTGCCACCAGTCTTTCGCTGTAACTACCACCTTGCCAATAAGAATGATCATGTGCCGTTCAACACGACAACCAAAGCGTATTCTGTTCCAACGTGCCATCAGGAAAGGCACTGCAACCGTCACTGGTAAAAGGCTTGATGGAATCAGCAAGAAGAGTAGGCGAAGTGATAAAGAAAACTAATAAAGTTAAAAATAATTTAGTGGTCATCACTATCTCGGAGACGGTATGAATATTATGAGCTAACTAGTTTAAGAATACAGTATATGCAGGATGATAAGTACTTGAGTGTTTTAATAGGTTGATGAGGGTTTGGGTATAACTTAAGCTCGCCAATTCAATGGCTTGACTAACTTGAGTTTTACTCTAAATAGGCATATTGTGTTAATAAAAACCTTATTGAAATAAGGAGCCGGATATGGGCGTTATCGTTCTCGATAGTGAATTCTGTATAGAAGGTATTGACCGGCAAACCGCACAATTATTTGGTTATGATCATAAAGAGTTTTGTGGTCAAGCACTGAGTACATTCATCCCTGATTTTGATAAAGAGAAATATCAAGTTGAGCAGGGTGTTCTTAATACAAAAATAACCGAACAAAAAGCCAAGACTAAAAGTGGAGATATTTTTAGTCTTGATTATGGCGTCAACGAAGTCTCACAAGTAGAAAAAAAATCTTATGTTGTGACGATAGGTTTGTGTAGTCCAGCACTCTCTGATTCTGAAATTCGGCAACAGAACTTCAAAAATCAAGCTCAAGCTCAAGCTCAGGGTCATGACTGGTTAAAGTACCTACTCCGTTCTGGTCCCGTTGTTATATACAGTTGTATACCTTCTGGGCAATTTCCAACGATGTTTATCAGTGAAAATATCAAGCTTTTAACTGGCTACACACCTGAACAATATCTTGCCAGTCCTTCTTTCTGGCTAGATCATTTGCATCCTGAAGACAAAGAAGAGTTGCTTGCTGAAATGTCGGAGTTATTTTCTACCGATAAAAGCTTGTCCTATGAATACCGATTTTTATGTGCGGATGGCAGTTATATTTGGGTGTTAGATAAGCTAAAAGTTTATTATGACGATCACGGTCAGCCCACGGAAATGTTAGGGCTATGGCTTGATATCAGCCAACGGAAAAATGATGAAGAGTTACAAGCTGCGACTAATTTATTGCTCAAAAGAAAAACAGATGAGTTGCAGGACTCGAATGCAGAACTATCACAATTCACCTATGTGGTATCACATGATTTAAAGGCCCCCTTAAGAGCGATCCACAGTTACTGCGATTGGTTGAGTGAAGACTTAGAAGGTAAGTTGGAACCTGAACAGCAAGAATATATCTCAGGTATGCAAGATGCCGTGGAGGAATCTGAAACGTTGATTGAGGATTTGTTGGAGTTATCTAGAGTGGGCCGCCGGGCGGTTGAAGTCGAGGATGTAAATTTAACTGATTTTTTCAGGGCGTTGACTAAAAAGGTCTTAGCCGATGAGCAGGTTGAGGTGGAGATAGATGAAGACATGCCTACCATTAATGTATCTCTCACTATTTTGGCTCAAGTATTTCAAAATCTGATCACTAATGCGGTTGTTTACAATAAATCAGATACCAAAAACATAAAAATTAGCGGTCATGAAAATGGTGATAACTACGCTGTTTCAGTTGCTGATAATGGTATTGGCATTGATGAAAAATACCATGAGCGTGTTTTTCAATTATTTCAGCGGTTGCATACAAAAGAGGAATACGACGGAACGGGTATAGGGCTTGCGATTGTTCATAAGGCCGTTACGCATCTTGATTGGTCAATTGCTTTAAATTCAAGCTTAAATAATGGCTCGACATTTTCCGTTTACTTCCCCATAAAGGAGGTTAAATCATGAGTAATATATTGCCTATTCTGTTGGCTGAAGACAGTAAACATGATGTCATGACGGTTCAGCGAGCCTGGAAAATTCACAATATTCCTAACGAACTGATTGTCGTCAACGATGGTGAAGAGTGCCTTGATTATTTACATCAGAGGGGGCCTTATGCCCCACCTGCAGCAGCCCCTTTTCCCTGCGTATTGTTATTAGATATTAATATGCCTAAGCTAAACGGGCTTGAAGTATTGCGAGAAATTCGTGCCGATCCAGTCTTAAAGTGCCTGCCTGTAGTGGTATTAACCACCTCAAAACGAGACGAAGATCTGATGGAAAGTTATGATCTTAATGTTAATGCCTATGTGACTAAACCCTTACATTTTGAGGATTTTTCTGCGGCCATTAATACTATTTATGAATTCTGGCAAATAGCCGAGCAGCCTTTATAGTGGGTAACTACGGTATGGATTCAAAAACACTTAATATTCTTGTTGCCGAAGATAGTGAGCATGATTTTAAACAAATTAAGCGGGCTTTCAGTAAGTGTAATTATTCAGTCAACATCATTCATTGCATTGAGGCTGAAGCAGCAGTAGACATTGTTAATAATCAAGATGTGATGATTGATATATTGGTGTCTGATTACATGATGCCAGGTAAAACGGGCCTTGAATTAGCTGAGCAACTGCTTAAGCAGGATGTACCATTTCCAATCATTTTGTTGACGGGGGAAGGGGATGAAAATATTGCAGTAAAAGCGATAAAGCTTGGTGTGTATGATTACATATCGAAAGATAGTGATGCTATTTTTATTGAATTATTACCGGAGGCGGTTAGTAAGGCCATCCAAAATTATGGCACCCAAGCTGAACTAAAAGCATCCCAAGAAAAAAATCAACGTTTATCTTTGGCTTTATCACAAAGTCAGAGTGCAATTACCATCGTTGACTTGAAGCAAAATGTAATTTACGTGAATTTTCGAGCTGAGCAATTAAGTGGTTACTCATCCGGTGAAGTGATAAATCAGGATCTTGTTAAAATTTATGGCAGAGCAAACAAAGAGTTTGATGTTCGCTTGATGTGGTATCGAGTTTTAACGGGTAGATATCAAGAATGTGAGTTAAAAAAATATAATAAAAAGGGTGAAAGTTATTGGGTTACTTTGTCGATGACGGCGATAAAAGGTGAGGAATCCGAAATTGCCTTTGTGCTGGTGGTTGAAGATAGCATTGATGAGAAACGTAGAATCAAACAATTAGAAGATGATATTCAATACCGAATTGAAACAGAGGGCCAACTTAGGGAGTCAAAAGAAAAAGAAAAACAGGCATCTGAGAGGTTGGCCTTAAAAGTGGAAGAACTTAGTTTTCAGAAAAATGCACTGGATGAACATGCGATAGTAAGTATCACCGATGAGCAAGGTGATATTGTCTATGTGAATGATAAGTTTAGTGAGATTAGTCAATATTCACAGGATGAATTGCTGGGTAATAGTCACCGGTTATTAAAATCAGATTTTCATCCTGACACCTTCTTTCATGCACTGTGGCGCACTATTTCTAAGGGTGATGTGTGGCATGGTGAAATCCATAATAAAGCGAAAGATGGATCTTATTATTGGCTTTCTTCTACTATCGTGCCCATGCTGGATGAAGCAGGGGAGCCAAAACAGTATATTTCGATCAACACGGATATTACCGACAGTAAAGAGCAGCAAAAAGTCCTAGAGACGATGGCTCATTATGATCTATTAACCCAGCTGCCCAATCGTATTTTACTTTCTGATCGTTTTAATCAAGCAATCGCCCACAGTAAACGTTCGGAAACGTCCATGGCTATTTGCTTTCTTGATTTGGATGATTTTAAGCCGATTAATGATACCTATGGCCATGAAGTCGGCGATGCTCTGCTTATCGAGGTGGCTGAGCGAATTACAACGACGATTCGAGAAGAAGATACCGTTTCCCGTCACGGCGGGGATGAATTCATCATGCTGCTTAGTAATGTCGTGAGTATTTTAGAATGTGAAAAATTATTAGATAGAATCATTAAGGCGTTGGCAGAGCCCTATATGATGGGTGAACAAGAGATTAATATCAGTGCATCTATTGGTTATACCCTCTACCCATCAGATGATGAAGATTTTGATACTTTAGTTCGTCATGCTGATCATGCTATGTATCAAGCTAAACTGGCTGGCCGCAATACATTTAATCGATATGATGCCGTTGAAGATCAACAAAATATTCAACAACTCTCAGATTTACATGAGATCGAAGGCTCGATGAAAAATAAGGACTTTTGTCTGCATTATCAACCAAAAGTTAATATGAAAACGGGCGAACTATTTGGCCTAGAGGCACTCATCCGCTGGCAACACCCAGAAAAAGGCATGGTATATCCTCTTGAGTTTCTGCCAATAGCGGCGGGATCTAGTACAGAAATTGAGATGGGTAACTGGGTGATTAATGAAGCCATGCAACAATTATATAATTGGAAGTTACAGGGACATGACTTAGAAGTGAGTGTCAATATTTCTGCTTACCACCTGTTATCGGCTTCTTTCTTTGAGGAGTTAAAAGCAGCATTAGCAAACTATCCTGATATAGAGCCGCAATACCTACAGTTGGAAATATTAGAAAATAGTGCCCTAGGTGACATTAATAAAATCAATGCGACGATTAAGTTATGCCAAGAGACATTAGGTGTCACCACTGCTCTAGATGATTTTGGAACAGGGTATTCTTCATTGACACATCTTAGAAACCTCGATGTTAATACCATAAAAATTGATCAGAGCTTTGTCAGAGATATGCTGGATGACCCAGATGACTATGCCATTATTGATGGCATCATTGGTTTGGCCGACGCCTTTAATCGCGAAATCGTCGCGGAAGGTGTTGAAACCACTGAGCATGGTCTAATGTTACTTAATATGGGCTGTGAAGAAGCTCAGGGTTACAGTATTGCCAAGCCTATGCCTGCAGGAGATGTACTAACTTGGCTAGCTCAATATGTGCCTAATCAAGAATGGATAGATTTTGGCAAACACTCACTGACGATACAAGAAAGCAGAAAAGCCTTATTTGAATTTGCACTCAAACACTGGGCGCATCAAATTGAGGATAATCTCAATTCGTCACCAGAAAGCCTTAAACATTGGCCTATTCTAGACAGTAAAAAAACATCTTGTGGTGTTTGGATTAAGCGAGAAAAACGAACTCATCTATTATTTGACGAGGACTGGTTAAATGAGATCGATGAATTAAATGAAAATGTAACAGTAATTGCCAATCAGTTGATGAATAACTACCAGTCTGGCAAGTTCGATGTTATTCGGGGTGGTTTAGCGAACCTGCAAGCGGCCGTTGATAAAATTGAAATGGTTTTACATTGAGCTAGAGCAATATTGAGCTCACTAAGCTCAAGCTTCATGGCAGTGTTAATTGTCACGAAGGCACGGTAAGCTCATGAAAAACTTAGTTCCTTTCCCTAACGCAGATTCCACTGTCATCTCACTACCATGATCTTCAGTAATGATGAAAAAAGACACACTCAATCCTAAGCCTGTACCTACGCCCACGGGTTTGGTAGTAAAGAAAGGTTCAAAGATACGGTTACGTATTTTTTCATCGATGCAGGGACCATTATCTTCGATGGTCACTGTGACCATGTTTAATGTAGTGTCATAAGCCGTCTTTAAGGTAATAGTTGCTTGTGTGGTCCCTGTTTCTGACATTGCTTGGCCACCATTACGCAATAAGTTCAAAAACACCTGTTGTATTTTGCCTTCTGCCCAATTCTTTCATTGACTGAATAACGATATTCCTCTCATCGTTGATGACTTCAGATTTGGTCAGTAATAAATTTTCTTAATTATTAATTAATAGTGCTACTATTACTGATTTTCAATTTGTACGCTATATGGAAATAAAATAGGACAGGTATTCTATTTTTTCTCCATTTGACTACGAATTAAGCAAGTAAGATGAAGGGATTCTGGAGTGGTAACGTTACAAATTGAGTCATGGGCTGCAATAGCTCCTGGACTTGAAACTAAAGAAGACTGGAGGCGGTGGTTAAAAAAACCAACCCTCTTACCCGAAGGTTTTAGTAAAGATTCCTTTCGACAAATACCTCCTATGTTACGGCGTCGATTTACCACTCTTGGGCGATGTGCCGTTACCGCTGGCCTAAAAATCATGGATGAGGGGCAGTCAATCCCTAGCATTTTTTCATCTCGTTATGGTGATACCGCGATCTCTCTTTCGTTGTTGGAGCAAATGGGAATGAATGAACCCATGTCTCCTTCTAATTTTAGTTTAGCAGTCCACAATGCAGTAGGCGGCTTATTTTCAATTGTTCGTAAAGATACGAGCAAGGTCACATCGATCACAGCGGTAGAAGGTTTTGTCGTTAACACATTATTAGAGGCCGTCGGGCAGCTGCAAGAGTCTGATAGGGTGCTCTGTGTTATTTATGACATTCCATTACCAGAATTATATCAACGCTATTGTGATAGCGATTTATTTCCCTATGCCATTGCTATGATTCTTAACAAGACGGGTGATGAGCAATTAAAAATTGAACAGATTATACAACCAGATAACATTGAAAAAATCACCGAAAACTCACAAAAATCAGAGGCACTTCAACTTATCAATATGTTGACAGGTCTTTCGAGTGAAATGAATACGAAATTAAACGGAGTTATTTGGAAACTCACAAGGACTGTATGTAATGGTACTGAAAAAGCTTAATTATATCTGGCGTTGGTTTGCAACAGCGTTCAGTTTTCTTGTTTTTGGCTTAGGGGGCGTTTTAATGCCACTTCTTGTTGTGCCTATTCTATATTTATTGCCAGGAAACCGATTACAAAGAGAACATCGAGGGCAAAAATTCATCCATTATTCATTTCGTGCATTTATCTGGACGCTGGAAAAAATGGGCGTTCTGACATATGAAGTTACTGGGATTGAAAAATTAAAGGATGCGAAGTTAGTTCTAGCGAACCATCCATCTTTGTTGGACATTGTTTTTTTAATCGCTTGTGTTCCAAATGCAAATTGTGTGGTCAAAAGTAAATTACTTCGAAACCCCTTCATTCGTGGGCCAGTAAAAGCGGCTGGATATATTATTAATAATGATGAAGCAGAAGCTGTCATTACTACTGCAGCACAAGTATTCGATGAAGGAAGAGTGGTGATTGTTTTTCCTGAAGGTACGAGAACGACACCATCACAGAAAATTCAACTTAAGCGTGGCGCAGCAAATATAGCAATCAGGACGGGGGCAGAAATTACGCCTGTGCTCATTGACTGTTCGCCAACAACATTAACGAAAGAAAACCGTTGGTATCAAATACCAGATAAACGGATGCATTTTACAATACAGGTGAAAGATAAGTTGGATTTCGGTCCGTCTATAGTGAATCTACCACCATCGAAAGCAGCAAGAAATTTAACAAATACTTTGAGTGAATATTTTAACGGGGAGGTTGGTGTGTATGAGTAATCTACACTTAGAAATTAAGCAGATGATAATTGACGTTCTAGATTTAGAAGATATAGATGTAGAAGACATTGTCGACGAGGAGCCTTTATTTGTTGAGGGTTTAGGGCTTGATTCTATCGATGCATTAGAAATCGGTCTTGCCTTACAAAAACGTTATGACATTAAATTAAAAGCTGACTCAGAAGATACGCGACAACATTTTGTTAGTGTTAATGCATTAGTGACATTAGTTGAATCGTACACAACGAAATAAAGAGAGTAGTAATGAACAACCAAGAAGAAATTTACCTTAAAGTTGTATCACTTTTTGAAAATTTATTTGAGATTGATCCTTCAGAAGTCACATTGGAAGCCAATCTATACCAAGATTTAGATATTGACAGTATTGATGCCGTAGATTTGGTTATAGAGTTAAGGAAAATGACGAAGAAAAAAATTCAACCAGAAGATTTTAAAACGGTTCGTACCGTGCAGGATATTGTTGACCAAGTAGAAAAGCTGCTTAGTTAGCATACATAGCTTTGATTAAACTCATTGTTGTGCTTCTTTCTGTTTGTTATCCCTTTATAGTGTATTGGGGATTACAGCATCATGACTTTCAAAATTTATTGTTGTTGCTCTTATTGGTATTAATACTGCGGTATTGGTTGGCAACGGAGAGACGTGAACGCACTGTGATTATCTTCACAGTATTAGCTGTAGGGCTCATTTCATGGTTAGTTGATGGTCAGGTTGGTTTGAAGATATATCCCGTTATGATCAATGTTGGGTTTCTCGCTGTGTTCGTCCATAGCCTCTATTTCCCTCCAAATATTATTGAACGATTCGCTCGTCTTAGTGAGCCTAACTTGTCACCAAAAATGCTCAGTTATACACATAAGGTCACATGGGTATGGATCGGGTTTTTTCTGTTGAATGGATCAATATCAACAGCGACAACATTATGGGCAACAAATGAAATATGGGTGTTTTATAACGGATTTATTGCTTACATTTTGATGGGGAGTTTATTTGCTGGTGAATGGTTAGTTAGGCGATATAGATTAAAGATAACTAGCAATGGTTAAATTGACCCCCTTATCAAATTGGTTAAATGATGCACCTGAACAAATTGTTGCGGTGCATAAAGAAACACGTGTGACAACGGCGGATTTTTTAAATCGTGTTCAAGTGTGGACCGATGTCCTTGAACAACATCAAGACGAAGGTGGAAAGTGGGCTGTTTATCACCAGGATGCTTTTGAATTTTTAGCTATCTTATTTGCTCTGTGGCAGTTAAAAAAAACGGCGTGTGTTCCTGGTGATAACCGGCCTGGAACTGTAAAGCGATTAAGTAGCTATGTAGCTGGGTTTATTGGTGAGTTTCCTAGTATTGACACTGCACTTGATATAGATATAGCTATGCCAACTAGAAAGAGAAAATGGCTTACCTTAGCGCCAGATTTTATTGCTCTTGAAATTTATACTTCGGGCTCGACGGGACAGCCAAAACCGATTACAAAAACGATCGGGCAGTTAGATAATGAAAGTCATAGTTTGGCTCTTCTTTGGCCCACAAAACCTGACTGTGTTGTGTTGACCACTGTTTCCCATCAACATTTATACGGTATGACCTTCCGATTATTTTTACCTTTTATTTTAGGGCAGGCATTTGGGCGAAAGTTATGTAACTACTCGGAAGATATTTATTATCATGCTAATTATTATTCATCTTTTCTATTAGTCTCTAGCCCATCACATTTAGGCCGATTAAGCAGTCAAATTAATTGGGCTGAGATAGGTGCGCGTTGTCAGTATATGTTATCTTCATCGGCACCATTATTAAGAGCTGATAGTCTTAAAATTAGCGCTTTATGGAATACGCCGGTGCGTGAAATTTATGGTAGTTCTGAAACAGGTGCGATTGCATGGCGAAGTCAGACAAAAGATAGTGCCGATGCAAAATGGCAAGCACTGCCATCTACTCAGTTATCTTTGACTGATGATGGTGCCTTACAGTTGTCATCAAGTTTTCATGGCAGTAATGAACCAACGATTTTACCAGACAGAGTGTTATTTGATGATGATGGCACGTTCAGTTTATTAGGTCGTGAAGACAGTGTGGTCAAGGTTGAAGGTAAGCGTGTTTCACTTACAAATATTGAACAACTCCTTGTAAATAGCCCCTTGATCGACGGCTTGAAAGCTATCGTATTAGAAAGAAAACGTATAGAAGTTGCACTGGTGATTAAGTTAACGGCTAAGGGTTCTAACACGTTAAACAAACTTGGTCGCAAGGACTTGATCCGCCAGTTTAAATCTAGTTTGTCTAATGATCTCGAAGCGGTTGTCTTACCAAGGCGGTGGCGGTTTGTTAAGGACTTGCCGTATAACCAGCAAGGTAAATTACCAATGACAGACTTATTAGCATTATTTGAGAAAAATGCTGTAAATATGGGAGAGGCAGTGTGACTAAATGGCCTGAAATTAGAGCTGAAAATATGGTTGAGGATAGTTATATTATCCAGGCTGTGATCCCCAAAAATCTTCTTTACTTCGATGGACACTTTGCTGATAACCCCGTATTACCTGGTGTTGTGCAAGTTAATTGGGCCTCGGTAATGGGACGGCGTGCTTTCTCTATATCTGGCACCTTTAAGCAACTAGAAGTGATCAAGTTTCAACAGTTATTTTTTCCATTAGATGAGATAACAATTACGTTGAAGTATGACGAAATAAAAAGGAAGTTAAGTTTTAGTTATGGATCTGAACGAGGAGTACACGCAAGTGGACGTATTTGTTTCGAATAAGGAAATAAGCTTTAACCCCGCTATTTTGATTCCTGTTTATAATCATGAAAAAGCGGTTGTAACAACGCTTGAATCGGTGTTAGCTCATTCCTTACCTATATTACTTGTAGATGATGGTAGTGATAGGGTGTGCCAGCAAGTTTTAGAAGAACTGCGCGACAGTCATTCAGAACATGTCAGTTTATTGCGACTGGATAACAATGGTGGAAAGGGAGCAGCAGTTAAACAGGGCTTAATTGAACTGCATGCAAAAGGCTACAGTCACGCGATTCAAATTGATGCTGATGGCCAACATGATACAGATGACTTGCCAACGTTTTTAGCAACGGGACAACGTTATCCATCAACGTTAATCTCTGGCTGCCCGGATTATGATGAGTCGGTACCTAAATTACGCTATTACAGTAGGTACTTAACTTCTGTCTGGGTGTGGATCAACACTTTATCCTTTGAAATTAACGATAGTATGTGTGGTTTTAGAGTGTATCCATTGGCTGAAATAGTCACCTTGTTAGAACAAGAAAAATGCGGTGATCGGATGGATTTTGATATTGAGATCATGGTTCGTTGGTTATGGCGTGGCGGTAAAGTAAAGGGGATCGGCACACGGGTGAATTATCCCGTTGACGGTGTGTCACATTTCAATGCAGTTCATGACAATGTTTTAATTTCGTGGATGCATACACGGTTATTTTTTGGCATGTTGTTACGTTTACCTACCTTATTAAGGCGGAAGCTAAATGGGTAGGGGAAAACGTCATTGGTCTCAGCTGAGTGAATCAGGCACGGTAGTCGGTATTAAAATATTATTACTTATCTATCAGTTCTTTGGACGTTGGGGCTTTCGTGTTTTTTTATATCCGGTAATAAGCTATTACTATTGGGTTCATGCAACGGCACGTCGTGCATCAAAAGAGTATTTACAGCGACTTAACTCTTTTTTACCACAAAAACAGCATGAAGAACGTTCAAGTTTTAAACATTTTTTAATGTTTGGCGAAATACTGTTAGATAAATTTTTGGTTTGGACAAATCAAATTGGCTTAGATGACGTTGTGTTTGCAACACCAACAGTTTTTGATGCAATGAATGAGAGTAATAAAGGTGGAATAATAATTGTTTCACATCTCGGAAATATGGAGGTGTGTAGTGCATTAGTACAACAGTTTCCAGATCTTGAATTAACAATTTTAGCCTTTACCCAACACGCAGTTAAGTTCAACAATATGATGAAAGATGCTAGCGATAATAAGCGTATTGAGTCATTGCAGGTTACAGATATGACCCCTGAAGTGGCAATGAGATTGTCAGATCGAATCAATAGTGGTGGCTATATTATTATCGCTGGTGATAGAACGCCTGTTACTGGAGAAACTAGGGTTTCAGATGTCTCATTTTTAGGCGGTATAGCCTCCATGCCACAAGGAGGATTTATTTTAGCAGGACTATTGAAATGTCCGGTTTATTTTTTGTTTTGTTTAAAGCAGAAAAATCAGTACCAGATCTATTTGGAGCTGTTTTCACATCAGTTGGTTTTTCCTCGAAAAGAACGCCAGTCGGCGATGAATACGGTTGTGCAGCAATATGCTCAGCGTTTAGAGCACTATTGTGTGATTGCGCCATTACAATGGTTTAATTTTTATTCTTTTTGGAAAGAAAAAGAACAGGTTAAATATGAACGATAAAGTAGAGCTCAATGCAGAAGTGTTTATTGATATTCCATTTCATGATGTCGATCTAATGCGAGTTGCCTGGCATGGCCATTATGCAAAATACATGGAAATTGCTCGAAGTGCGTTATTAGATAAAATTGATTATAACTATCCTCAAATGGAAGAGTCGGGCTATGTTTGGCCTGTTATCGACATGAGAGTTCGTTATGCTCATCCTTTACGTTTTATGCAAAAAGTAAAAGTGATAGCGACATTAGTCGAGTGGGAGAACCGTCTTAAAATAGCGTACTTATTTGAAGACACTGAAAGTGGTAAACGTTTAACTAAGGCATATACAGTGCAAGTGGCTGTTGATATGGAAAACCATGAAATGTTGTATGTTTCACCGAACATTCTTTTTCGTAAACTGGGTTTTCTTGATGAATAAACTGTTACTGATTTGCCTTACACTTTTTCCTTTAGTTGTTTGTGCTGAGTTAACGTATGGAGAGTTGGAGAAGATATCAACTACGCCTGAACAACTGAAAGGTCATTTCGAACAAGAAAAATATATTTCAAATTTATCGGTTAGCTTGAAGTCATCAGGACATTTTTCTTACCAACGAGGTCAAGCGCTTCATTGGCAGACGATGGTGCCAATCCAACACGAACTAGTGATGACAAGAGAAAGCATTATTAACAGACAAGGTGAAAATGAGTTAATACACCTAGATGTAAGTTCAAATCCTGCTCTTCAGGTAATAAGTGAATTATTTTTTTCAGTTTTGACTGCGGAATGGCAAGGATTAGAGCGATTTTTCAAATTATCGTCTGGCAGTAATGTAAATGGTCAATGGGTTGCAGAGTTGTTACCCATAGATACTGTCATAACTCAATTTTCGGAAAGGGTAACGCTACAAGGTGACTCTTTATTACGCGAAGTGACAATATACGAAAAAAGTGGTGATTACACTAAAATACGGTTTGATGACTTAAGTCAGTGAAACTAATGACATCAAACGTTAAGATTTTACCTATTCTGTGGTTATTATTTGTCACGGCTATCGCTGTTATAGCATTTAATGCAAAGCCAGTTTTTGACTCCAGTATTATGAGCTTACTACCGAAGTCTAAACAGCAAATTATCGTCCAGCAGGCAACAAAGAAAATGAGCGATATGTTTGCAAAGCGTGTCATCTTCTTACTTTCTTCTAATAGTGATAGCGAAGTCAGAGAAGTAGTTAGCACGTTAGCTGCAAGGCTAGAATTATTGCCTGATGTAGTCAATGTTGAGTGGCAGGTTAATGAAAGTGATTTCAGTAAAAGTCAGCAGGAGTTATATCCCTATCGCTTTGCCTTAATTGATCCTGTCAGTCGTCAATTAATGCTGAATCAGCAGTTTAAAGATATTCAAACACGGGCGTTATTAAACTTATACAGCCCAATAACTACCGGCGCTATTTCAATAATCGACGATCCTTTTGGATTATTTACACAGCTGAAGCTGGATCGTAAGACAGAACTCAACCTTCAAGTTTCCAATTCATTATTAAAAGTAGTGGGCAGCCAGCAACCAACATATATGCTGATAATGACACTGGCCGAGAAACCTTATTCTCCAGAGTTACAACAGCGAGTTTTAAGTGTTATTGATAATCAAAAACGGGCAATGAAACAACGTGGCGTAAATATGGCGATGTCTGGCATGTTATTACATGCCGCAGCGGGTGCAGAGCAGGCAAATAAAGAAATCATGAGTATAGGTTTAGGATCTTTGCTCGGCATCATCATAATGATGTTATTTGTTTTTCGACAATTTAAACCTTTGTTTATGATGATATTCTCAGTATTAATGGGATGTGTTGTAGCGATTGCGGTAACAACATTAATATTTGAGCGGATACATGTTATTACATTAGCGTTTGGAGCAGGATTAATAGGTGTTTCGCTGGATTATGCCTTACATTATTTGTGTGAACGACGGGTGACACACAGTGACAAATTATTGTCCAAGATCATAATGGGCTTATTATTAGGCTTGTTTTCTAGTGTTATCGCTTATGCGGCACAAGCAATGGCACCTTTCCCTGGATTACAGCAAATGGCTGTTTTTTCAGTTATAGGTTTAATTGCATCGTGGTTGACGGTTGTTTTGTGTTTTCCTCTATTAACGCACTCCGACCCAATCAGGCCCTTAAATGCAGCTGCACAATTAACGAGATTGTTAAAAAACATTCCTCGAGTTGAAAATTGCCAAAAAACGTTCATCGTCATGCTGTTCATCAGTGTATTCATCGCGGTGTTAACGCTATCAAAGAGTCAGAATGTGGACGATGTTCGATTATTGCAAACATCACCAGCTGGTTTGCTGCAGCAAGAAAACTTTGTAAAGACTCAGCTTAATGCGAGTAGTAATTCACAGTTTCTTTTAATTCAAGCTAATAGTGTTGAAGCCGGTCTGCAAAAAGAAGAAGCGCTCAGGCCATTACTTGAACGGCTAATTTCAACAACATCGATTTCAGGCTATCAGGCCTTATCCACTGTTTTGCCATCCTTAAATAAACAAGAGGAAAACGCGCGTTTAATAAAAGAGTTATATAGGCAACAGCTAAGCTCTTTTTATGAGCAGCTTGACATGACAACTGAGAATTACCAGAAAGCACAAGCAAGTTTGACACAAGCTTTACCACAGCGACTAAGTTTTGATGAGTGGCAGCAGCATGAGGAAAGCAGAATGTGGGAGAACTTTATTGTCTCTGCGAAAGATGGACAGTTTGGCACGATCGTTCGATTCTCAGGTGTAATAGATCAACATGCTAAACAGCAACTCGCAGCGTTAGTTGCAGGTGACGACCAAATTATTTTTGTAGATCAGATACGCGATATATCTAACATAATGGGAGAGTATCGAAAGCAAATTATTAACTTGGTTCTTATTGCTTATTTATTTGTATTATTAGTGCTGTTGCATCGTTATCGGACTCAAGTATGGCGTATTATACTGCCGCCTTTACTGGCTTCAATTTTCACACTAGCTATTTTGACTCAGTTGGAACAAGGGATAAATGTGTTCCATTTGATGGCACTTATTTTGGTATTAGGCATTGGTTTAGATATGGGGATTTTCTTAACTGAAACACGCGAGTCATTACATACCTGGTTAGCGGTTTCGCTTTCAGCGTATACGAGTTTACTCGCTTTTGGCTTACTGACCTTAAGTGATACTCCAGTGTTACATCATTTTGGTTTAACGGTGTTAGTGGGTTTAACGCTAGTCTGGATGCTGGTACTTGTGATGAGAAAAAACATCCCTGAATATGCCACTAAAAGCTAAATGGATTATAGAAAAATGAGAGCGTCAAAATTAATTCTCTATTGTTTTGTCTTGTTGTTAAGTGGCTGTAGTTTATTTTCAAAACCAGATAGCACTAACCGAGAGTTAATGCTACTGCCACCCTCACAGGGACCGGAAGCCACCGTATTAAAACAAGTTGTTACTGTGAAGGGTAACGGAGAAGAAACTTCATTCTTAGTTGTGAGTAAATTTGAGCCGGAAAAGTTAGGGCTAGTCGCTTTATTACCAACGGGTCAGTCATTATTGTCACTAGACTATGATGGCCTAGATGTAACACAACAATTGTTCGCTGAAATCAGCTTGCCAAGTGAAGAAATGTTAGCCATTATGCAGTTTGCATTATGGCCTGAGCCATCGATTAAACAACACTATACGCAGGATGCTGGTTGGGTAGTAACCATCGATTCAGAGCAACGTACGTTATCAACATTGACAGAAAAAATACTTACAATACGATACCAGCAACAAACAGTTTTAATTGAGCATCATTTGCATCAATATAAAGTTATTGTTCGGACTATAGAAAAATATTCACTATGACAAAACGATGTTATCTCAACGCGGTAGGCATACTATGTTCTGCTGGTGACTCACCTGAAATGGTTAAGAAAAGTTTACTGAACCAACGAACAACACTGACAATGAGCTCTGCGTTTAGTACTGATATGGAAACAGTGTTACCACTAGGTATTTATCAGGGAGAATTGCCTGAATTAACACTGACTGACAAAAAATGGCAAAGTAGGAATAACCAGTTTGCTATAGCAGCTCTTAAGCAAATTAATAATGAAGTACAAGATGCAATAACACAGTTTGGAGCACATCGCGTAGGAGTGATTATTGGAACAAGTACCTCTGGTACAGCTGAAAGTGAAGCTGCGATTGAGCAGTGGGTTCAGACAGGAGATATTCCTCCTGAGTATGATTACGGTTTGCAGGGAATGGGCGCGCCAGCTCAATATGTGGCGGAATATTTAGGCGTACAAGGGCCTAGTTATGGAATATCAACAGCCTGTTCATCCGGTGCAAAGGCATTGGCTTCAGCGAGACGATTGATTCGTGCGGGAATCTGCGATGCTGTTATCGCTGGTGGTGTTGATACTTTGTGCAAACTTACAGTACAAGGATTTTCATCACTTGATGCGGTGAGTGATGAGATTTGTAATCCCTTTAGTAATAATCGTAAAGGTATAAATGTTGGAGAGGGAGCCGCTTTGTTTTTAATGACATCTGTTGAGAAGGGCGTTGAGTTATTGGGCGTTGGCGAGGATAGCGATGCTTACCATCTTTCAGCACCAGACCCAACTGGAGCAGGTGCTGTAAGGTGTATGACAGCTGCCGTAAATGACGCAAACTTAATTCCTGATGATATCGGTTATGTGAACCTGCATGGAACATCAACGAAGCTAAATGATCAGATGGAATCAATAGCCATGCATGCCGTGTTTGGTCCTGATACCTTATGCAGCTCAACCAAACCATTCGTTGGACATACATTAGGTGCAGCAGGTGTCGTGGAAGCTGCAATTTGTTATTTAACACTTGAGTCTGGGACGGATGACTTTGTGCCAGTGCAGCTTTGGGATGGAGTGCTTGATCCAGAATTGCCGAAGATTAACCTTGTCGACTCGACAGAAAAACTGACCAGTCCTCTTAACTATGTATTAAGTAATTCATTTGCTTTTGGAGGAAGTAGTATTTCCTTATTATTCGGGCGAATAAGTAATGACTAATTTTAGTGTAGATGATCTTGTGCCGCATTCAGGATTAATGAGTTTATTGGATCGTATCGTTGATTATGGTGATGATTGGCTCGAGGCCCAGGTAGATATTTCAGATAACACCCTCTTTTTGGAAGAGCAAGGCATACCTGCTTTAGTTGGATTAGAGTATTTAGCTCAAACAATAGCTGCTTTTTCAGGTGTTGAAGAACAGCTTAAAGGTGGTAGTCCTAAACTAGGTTTTCTATTAGGAACAAGAAAGTTTGAATGCTCAACGGATTATTTTCAATTAGGACAAACGATAACGTTAAAGGTGCAACGTGAAATGAAAGCTGAAAATGGACTCCATGTATTTCAGTGTGTTTTATCTGGCGAGGGGCTTAGTGCAACGGCGACGATAAATGTGTTTCAACCTGAAGATGCCAATACGTTTATAAAGGAAGCAAAAGCATGAACAAAACGGTTTTGGTAACAGGATCTAGTCGGGGCATTGGTAAAGCTATTGCTTTACGTCTTGCTCGTGAACACTATGATCTTGTACTTCATTGTCGGAATAACCGTGAACAAGCGGACGAGGTGGCAAATGAAATCGTTGAAATGGGGCAGTCTGCACGAGTCTTACAGTTTGATATTGGAGACCGCGAACAAGCAAGGACTGTTCTGGAGCAGGATATGGATGAGTTTGGAGCTTACTATGGGGTGGTTTGTAACGCAGGAGTTGCAAGAGATAATGCTTTTCCTGCAATTCCGGGCGATGAGTGGGACCTTGTATTAAGAACAAATTTAGATGGTTTTTATAATGTACTTCATCCAATCATCATGCCTATGATACGGCGACGTAAGCCGAGTCGAATTATTACGCTATCTTCAGTGTCAGGTGAAATGGGTAATAGAGGCCAAGTTAATTATAGTGCGGCTAAGGCCGGAATTATCGGTGCAACGAAAGCATTGGCTATTGAACTTGCAAAGAGAAAAATAACGGTAAATTGTGTCTCTCCTGGATTAATTGATACAGAAATGGTTGAGTCAGTAGTAATGGACGAAGCGTTGAAAATGATTCCAATGAAACGAATGGGCCGCGTAGAAGAAGTTGCGGGTACAGTGAATTTTCTACTGTCAGAAGATGCGGCATATATAACCCGTCAAGTTATTTCAGTTAATGGTGGAATGTTTTAATGAAACGAGTAGTAGTGACGGGGATGGCGGGGTTTTCACCGATAGGAAATGATTGGTCGACCATTAATGAGAATCTAAAAATAATGCAGACGGGCATTGTCAGAATTGATGACTGGGATAAATATGATGGGCTAAATACACGTTTAGCTGCTCCCGTATCTGATTTCAAAGTGCCGGAACATTACACACGTAAAGTACTACGTGGAATGGGCCGAGTAGCACAGCTTGGAGTGAGGAGTACAGAGCTCGCTTTAGAAAATGCAGGCTTATTAGGCGATGAGCTTGTAAGCAGTGGTCAAATGGGAATTGCCTATGGATCTTCTGCTGGTGATACGGCGGCCTTTGCTGGTTTTGCCCACATGATAGCAAACCATTCTTGCGATGGCTTAAATGCTAACTCGTATATAAAAATGATGGCGCATACATCACCGGTTAATATTGGTGTTCATTTTGGCTTGCAAGGAAGAGTTTATACCACTTCAAGTGCATGCACCTCGGCAAGTCAAGGTATTGGTTTCGCCTATGAAGCGATTAAACACGGCCAGCAAATTGCAATGGTTGCTGGTGGTTGTGAATCCTTATGTGCAACAGCAGCAGCGGTATTTGATACCTTATATGCAACGAGTGTGCGAAATGATGAACCCCACCTTTCACCTAAGCCTTTTGATATAGATAGAGATGGCCTTGTTATTGGCGAGGGAAGTTGCACTTTTATTCTGGAAGAACTAGAGCACGCAGAAGCTCGAGGCGCAAAAATTTATGCCGAAATTGTAGGTTTTGGTACAAACTCAGATGGTAGTCATATTACGCAGCCAGTAGCTGAAACGATGGAAAAAGCAATGAGACTGTCTTTGGATGATGCGAAATTATCCCCGGATACTATCGGCTATGTGAGTGCTCATGGTACCGCGACAGATCGAGGTGATGTGGCAGAGACAAATGCAACGTTTAATTTATTTGGTAATAAAACACCCATTAGTTCTTTCAAAAGTTTTACCGGCCACACGCTTGGTGCATGTGGTGCACTAGAAGCGTGGGTCGCGATTGAAATGATGACTCAGAATTGGTTCCATGCAACAGCAAACCTTGATAAGGTTGATCCCGCTTGTGGTGATTTAGACTATATCATTCATGAGGGCCGTAATATTGAAACTGAATATGTCATGAGCAATAACTTTGCTTTTGGTGGCATAAATACCTCTTTAATTTTTAAACACTGGTCTTAGGCCACAGATAAAAGGAAGTATCTCTTGAAAAAAATGAAATATATTGGCGTTATATCGGCTCTGTTTTTAGCCTCTTCTGCAATGGCATATACAACAGATGATGAGCGAATTGATGACTATTTAAATACATTAGCTACTGCTGGTGTTGATACTAAAGTGACAATGCTTAATCGTATGCAGTGGGCAGGTATTACATCACCACGCTTCTACGATGAAGTTGAAAAACAATTGTTAGAGGTGTACTTAAATCGTAACTTAAGTCATATGCAGATAAAATTAGCGAGCTATCAAATACGCTCACTTGGTTATAGTGGCAACGAAAAATATCGAGCAACGTTAGATACGATCAAAAAGGATGCTTTTGCAGGAAAGTTTAAAGCTCATGCAACTAGAGCGTTACGAGACATTGGCAATTTCGCTGCATGGAACAGAGCAGTAGCAAATAGCTCGTTCGAGGTAAAAGGAAAATCGGCTGAAGTTACGACTTATATGAAAATGTTAAATGATGATGATGTGTTGGTGCAGCGTTTGGCCGCTCGTGCAATGTTTCATGAAAAGCAAAGAGATGCTGACTTATTGGCATTAGCGGCTGATAAATTAACATTATTAACTAAGCAGCCGAATCTTAACAGTGATGAGCAAGATACGGCTGCATGGCTCTGTAAGGCGGTTGGGCAAAGTGGTGAAACTGTATATATAGATTTATTACGTCAAGTTATTGCTGGCACATCCTATGGCAAAATAAAAAGGCATGCGTCGAAATTCACATCTCAATACTAAGCTTGTAATAGCTAATTAAAACCGTATTAACGATTATTAAAGAGACAGCTGTCCATTTTTTTGGGGCCATTTGTGCCCCATGTTATGGCGACAGAGAAAATTTATGGATAACAGTAAGAAATTAACAACACCTTGGGTAAAGGAGTCACTATTTGGGGTTTGGTTTTTGGGTACAGAAACATGGGTCCGAAGCGTCCTAACTCGAGCGATAAAAGATCTGATTAGATTGATGCCCACCAGACAAGATAGCTACTCTACGATTCTAGATATTGGCTTTGGTCATGGCCATTCTTTATGGCTGCTAGAAAAGTACTTTAAACCAAGTAAAATAATAGGTTTAGATGTTGACCCGAAAGCAGCAGCAAGAGCAAAACATAACATTAATAAATGTAACTGTGTTGTTGAACTGCAACAATCGGATGCAGCTACAATAGCATTGCCGGATGCATCGGTGGATATGGTGTTTTGTCATCAGTCCTTCCACCATTTAATCAATCATGATCAAGCGATGGAAGAGTTTTTTCGTGTATTGAAGCCTGGAGGCATTTTGCTATTTGCAGAGTCATGTCGACGATATATTCATTCTTATATGATTAGAATATTTTTCCGCCATCCTATGGATGTGCAGAAAACGGATCTTGAATACATCGATTTGATTGCTAAAACTGGGTTTATCGTCAAACCGGAATATGTATCGAGACCGTTTTTATGGTGGAGCCTACCTGATTTAGGATTGTTAAGTTATTTCGGTTTAAAAGCGAAAGAAATTGAAGGTGAACGTGAAGAAACAATGGTTAATTTAGTTGCTTATAAACCTGAGTGAAATATAACTAAAAGTATCGTTGTTTTCAGACAATAAACTCCTCTGACAGTGTTAACGTAAACATCTGTTCGTTACTTGAAGTGGGATAGTGATAGCACTTAATTATTTCCGGTTTATTTTTTACTACAAGTGAAAGCTGAAACTGTTGGTTTTTACCTTCATATAAAAACCACTGTTTTCTGTCACTTATTAATGTTGGAATGGAGATGTTTTTTAAAGACGTTTCTAATTGTTTTTTTCGAGAAATCGCTTTGTAATAAGCTTCTTTTGCACACCATAGTCGGTAGAAATTATTTGCTTGTTCATTTTTGTTGCGAGTAATGATTCTAAGCTCTTCATCATCCATTACTAGCGGGCTTAAAGCTTCATAATTTCTATTAGCCAGTACATATTCAAGGTCTAAGCCAATAGAAGATGAAGATATTGCAAAACAGATAAGACCATTACTATGACTTAGGCTGAGATATGTATCTTTTGGCAGATTGTTGACCATAGGTGGGCAGTTTGGTTTATCTATAAACTCCCATTCATCTTCAGGCGTTCCAAACTGTCGGGTTAACGCATGTCTCATAAGCGCTCTACTGATGAGGAATTCACGTTTTTTATTATTACTTTTAGTTGCGTCTAGTCTTGTTTTCTCACTTGAAGATAATAAGTTTTCAATCCTGCTTTCATGAGTCTTTGAAGTATTGCTTATATGGCAATACCAAATATCAATAGACAGAGGTGAATTCTGAGACTGTGATTTCATTTTTAACGGTAAAGTGAAGTTGATTACTCAATGAACACTTTCTTACCTAATGGGGTCAAGACGACTTAAAACTTTTTCGCGAGTTTAGGCATGATCTGTAATGCCTGATCTTTACTCACAAGAAAGAAATCAGTTGAAGTCGTAAAGTAACTACTGGACACATAATATGTGTCAGGGCTTATAGAGTAATGTAAAAAATAAGTTTTACCTGCTTTGAAGTTTCCTTCCACAAACCCGTCCCCCCCAATTTCGAGGGCTCTTCTTTCAGCTGCAATACGATGGTTGCCAGCAGGCAGTTTGTAGATGAGATAGGAATTGTTTGACAGGTTGCGAATTCTGCAATTATCAATAGCCATAGGTGTTGAATATAGCATTCCATAAGACGCGTCAGGCCTATATATGACCAAGGTGACAGCATCTGCACTTTCTTCATGAGGGACAGCACAATAAGGGCTAGTTGTTGCACAGCCTTGTAGAATGATGACTAAAGAGAGAAGTAATATCCGTATTTTCAATGCTACGATCCCTGTGTATAGGTTGCCTTAATAAATTTTTTCGAACTTAACTTATTATAACGGTGACGATACCATAGAAAAGTAAGAGATATCGTTAACCGTTCTCCTTGAAGGATATAATGAACAGAGGGAGCAAAGTGCTTCCCTATGTTTAAAGCGAAAAAAAGCCCCATCACAATAAAGTGATGAGGCTTTTTAGTATTCTTGGCTCCCCGAGCTGGACTCGAACCAGCGACCCATTGATTAACAGTCAATTGCTCTACCAACTGAGCTATCGGGGAACAGAAAGATGGCTATAATAGTGATTTGACCTTGGTTGGTCAAGAAGAAATTGATATTTCTTTTATGCAATAAAGTCCTTGATTCTAACTAATGCATTTTGCAGGTTTTCTTCACTTGTCGCGATAGATAGGCGCATATGGTTTTTAAGGCCAAATGCAGTACCAGGTACAATTGCGACACCTTTATCGACTAATAACGCTTCAGCAAAATCAAGGTCATCACTCAGCTCAGGTTTACGATCTAACGCCTTGCTGATATTAGGGAAAACATAGAAGGTACCATCGGTGCTTAAGCAGTCGATGCCTTCCATTTTATTCAGTTCTGCTACAACGTAGTCATGTCGTTTTTTGAACTCTGTCAACATGGTATCAATGCAGCTCTGATCACCGTTTAACGCTTCAAGTGCCGCAACTTGAGAAATCGATGTCGGGTTAGACGTGCTTTGCGATTGGATTTTTTTCATCGCACCGATCAGTTTTGCGGGACCAGCCGCATAACCAATGCGCCAGCCAGTCATCGAGTAGGCTTTAGATACACCATTTAATACAATGGTTCGGTCATAAAGATCAGGGCAGGCCATGACGATGTTATAAAACTTTTCTTCTGCCCAGTAGATATGTTCATACATATCATCGGTGGCAATTAATACATCAGGGTATTTGCGTAATACGTCACCTAAGGCTGATAATTCAGCTTTGCTATAAGCCATGCCGGTTGGGTTTGAAGGACTATTGATGACAAATAGACGCGTCTTATCAGTGATTGCTGCATCCAACTGTTCTGGCGTGATCTTAAAATCATGTTCTTGGTTGCCTTCAATAATAACGGGCACACCATCAGCCAATAACACCATGTCTGGGTAAGACACCCAATAAGGCGCGGGAATAATCACTTCATCGCCAGTTTCTAAATAAGCTTGGCTAAGATTAAAAAAGCTTTGCTTGCCACCAACAGAAACCAGCACCTGATTAGCTTCATAATCAAGCCCATTATCACGCGAAAACTTGTCAATGACCGCTTGTTTTAAATCTGCCGTACCATCAACAGGCGTATATTTAGTGAAACCACTGTTAATGGCTTCAATCGCAGCTTGTTTGATGTGTTCTGGGGTATCGAAATCCGGCTCGCCTGCACCTAGACCAATGATGTCCTTACCCTCAGCTCTAAGCGCGCCTGCGCGAGCTGTGATGGCAAGTGTAGGGGAGGGTTTAATATTTTGAACGCGTTGTGCGAGTTTGATATCCAAAAAACTTTCCTTCATGAAACACAAATAGGGTAATTAGTCGGGTAGTATACCCAAACCTAAAACGATGCTGAATATGTATGAGTAAACAATTTGAATTGGTGAGCGACTTTTCACCCGCCGGCGATCAGCCAACTGCAATTAAAGCGCTGATTGAAGGCTTAGAACATGGCGAAATGTGGCAAACCCTACTGGGGGTGACCGGTTCAGGTAAGACTTTTACCGTAGCCAATGTTGCGCAAGCGGTGCAACGTCCCATGATGGTATTAGCACCCAATAAAACGCTGGCGGCTCAATTGTATAGCGAGATGAAAGAGTTCTTTCCCAACAATGCGGTGGAATACTTTGTGTCTTACTACGACTATTATCAGCCTGAAGCTTATGTGCCGTCATCGGATACCTTTATAGATAAGGATTCATCGGTTAATGAACAGATAGAACAAATGCGTTTGTCGGCTACCAAGGCCATGTTGGAACGGCGTGATGCGATCATCGTTTCCAGTGTGTCGTGTATCTATGGTTTGGGTGATAAAGATTCATATTTAGAAATGGTGTTGCACTTGGTAAAAGGCGACATCATTAATCAACGCGATATTTTACGTCGCTTAGCCGAGCTGCAATATTCACGTAATGACATTGAATTATCTCGCGGTACCTATCGTGTTCGCGGTGAAGTCATTGATATTTTCCCCGCTGAATCTGAACGTGATGCGGTTAGGGTTGAACTATTTGATGATGAGATTGAGCAGTTAAGTCATTTTGACCCATTAACGGGCGAAATATTTCAGCGAGTGAATCGTTTAACCATTTATCCTAAAACGCATTATGTGACCCCGAGGGAAAATCTGCTGAGAGCCGTAGATGAGATCAAAGAAGAGTTACGGTTACGCTTAAAAGTATTAACCGATGAAGATAAGTTGGTGGAAGCACAGCGCTTAGAACAGCGTACTCGTTTTGATATCGAAATGATCATGGAGTTGGGTTATTGCAGTGGCATCGAAAATTATTCTCGCCATTTATCGGGTCGTGAACAAGGCGCTGCACCGCCGACTCTCTTTGATTATCTGCCTGATGATGCTTTATTGATCATCGATGAAAGCCATGTGATGGTACCGCAGATTGGGGCGATGTATAAAGGTGATCGTTCACGTAAGGAAACCTTAGTGAATTATGGTTTCAGATTGCCATCCGCCTTAGATAACCGTCCATTGAAATTTGAAGAATGGGAGCGATTAGCACCACAAACAATATTTGTATCCGCCACACCGGCTAATTATGAGAAAGAACATTCAGGCGCGGTGGTCGAGCAGGTGGTGCGTCCGACCGGCTTGGTGGATCCCGAAGTTGAAATTCGACCTGTCGGTACTCAAGTCGATGACCTATTATCTGAAATTCATAAACGTGCGGCGGTGCATGAGCGGGTTCTAGTGACCACGCTAACCAAACGGATGTCAGAAGATTTAACCGATTACCTCAGTGAACATAATGTCAAAGTCCGTTATCTACATTCCGATATTGATACGGTCGAACGGGTAGAGATTTTGCGTGATCTTCGTTTGGGCGTATTTGACGTGCTTGTCGGCATCAACTTGCTTCGTGAGGGCTTAGATCTTCCTGAGGTATCACTTGTGGCTATTTTAGATGCCGATAAAGAGGGGTTCTTACGATCAGAGCGCTCATTGATTCAAACCATCGGCCGTGCCGCCCGAAACCTCAATGGCCGAGCCATTCTATATGCCGATAAAATAACGGGCTCAATGCAGCGAGCCCTAGACGAAACCGACCGTCGTCGTGAAAAACAACTGGCACATAATAAAGAACATGGCATCACCCCACAGGGCATCAAAAAAGCCATTCGCATGGGCATGGATGATGGTGGATATGACAACAAGAAGAATAGAGAGCATATTGCCGAAGTCGCTGAAGAACAGGCTAAATACGCAGCACTCACACCCAAGCAACTCGCTAAACGTATCCAGCAAATGGAACAAGCGATGTATCGTCACGCTCAAAATCTGGAATTTGAAGAAGCCGGCAAAATGCGTGATGAAATCCAACATCTGCGTGCCGTCGCATTAGGGCCAGAAGCAGGATAATTGCTTGCGTTAAAAATATAGCGCTGTATAATTCCCTCGCTTAACGGCAGGCGCGTAGCTCAGTTGGTTAGAGCACTACCTTGACATGGTAGGGGTCGGTGGTTCGAATCCACTCGTGCCTACCAAATTTTATTTGGTAGTAGGGTGGTGAAAACCACTTGTTCGACAAATTTGTCAGGGCAAGCAATATTCCTGACATTGCTTTTGCATACACTCCATCCATAGAGATAAACAATTTAGAATTGTGCGAAGCACAACCCGCAGGGTGAAGGGCCGAACGCTCTGAATAATCCACTCGTGTCTATCAGTTAAAATCTATATATTAATGCCTTCTAATCGGTTAGCTCCTTGGAAATAATCAAACACTTCCTCTTGCATTGGATGGCTTATGTTATTAGTTGTCCCAACTGAAATCTGAAAGTAATTAGCATCTAAATTTAAATGCTATACATTTTGTGTTAATGTTTTAGAGGGGCTATCTCAGTTTTTTTGGAGGATCGTAGTCAGATTTACTAATATGTTAAAACCGTTGGTATTTTTCTTATTTTCACTCAGTGCTGCATTGTTCTCAAGTAAAATTCTACAGGCAGAGCAATTGATTTTTGGTGTTTATGCTAACGATAATCCTCGGCAGATTGTGGAACAACTTAGACCTACACTCAACGAGCTAGAAAAAAACCTTAGTATTATTGCTGGTCGTGATATCACTATCAAGATGGATGTTTCTAGCTCCTACCACGATGCCATCAACCAACTCGTCAGTGGCCGAGTCGATTTTTCCCGTTTTGGCGTTGCTTCTTATCTCATCGCCCAGCAAAAAAATATGAACTTACGCTTACTCGCGATAGAAAAAAAGAAAGATCAAGAGTTTTTTTATGGCATCATTTGTGTCAATGCGAAAAGTGACATTCAAACTCTCGGTGAGCTGACCGGGCGCTCCTTTGCTTTTGGTGATATGTCTTCGACCATTGGTCGTTACATGGCTCAATCGACACTGTTGCAAGCGGGTGTTTATGGCAAAAACTTGAGTCATTACGACTATCTCAAACGCCATGATAAGGTAGGTATGGCTGTAGCTGATGGCACTTATGATGCGGGCGCAATAAAAGAAAGTACTTTTAAAAGTTTAGTTAAAAACGGGTACGCTCTGCGTTCAATTAAACGTATGCAAGTACCAACAAAGCCTTGGATTGCCAGTGATAGATTAAGCCAAGAAAACTTTGACCTAGTGCAAAATGCTTTATTGGCTATTCTCAGCGGACAACAATCATATTACTTGCCCAGCAACCCAGTCGAACATTTTAAATCCGTTACACGAGCAATTACGTTGAGCAAGGACTTTTAATTAATCGTGGAAAAGTGGGAGCAACGTAGCCTAATTACCTTCACTCGCCTGTGGAAGCAAGTAGCCGCACTCTTAATTACGTTCATTATTCTAATATTCTCCGTTAGTTTTAGTTTTACCTCATTAACTGAAGTCAATTATCGCGCCAAACTCACGGATACCAGAAATTCTCTGGTGCTCGAACTCATTGAACAACTCTCCATTGAGGCATTGATTATTGAAGATAGTATCAGCTTGCGATCTAATTTAAACAATCTTATCCGGAGTTTACCAGAGATTTTATTCGTCGAGATTAAGAATGAAAATGGAGAGATTATTGCCAGTGTGTCTCGGCTGCTACTTGATAATAATAAACAGTTGATAAGTATCAGTAACTCAATCAAGTTTGAAGAAGAGCTCTTTGGTTATATCCACTTTAAGCGTGACCCTAGCCAAGATGTTATTGGATTAGCTCATCCCTTGAGCCAACTCCACTGGAACTACGTTGTTTTCAGTTCAATAATTCTAATTTTGACGCTAATTTTCCTGTATTTTAGCTTAAGGCCTTTATTTTTGAAGTCGATTAACGACTCAATGCATGATTCACTTACCAACATTCCCAACCGCAAGATGTTCGACGAAGTGGCTAATGTTCAGGTGGCCTATGCTAAACGTAACCGGATCAATATTGGATTAATCTTAATAGACATCGATTTTTTCAAGCAATTTAATGACAACTACGGACATAGCAAGGGCGACGAATGTCTGAAACAAGTTGCTCGATCCCTGATGTCGTCTGCTGAAAGAGAAAGTGATGTGGTTGCCCGCGTGGGTGGTGAAGAATTTGCTATCTTCATTTCTGGCAATGATTGTGATGTAAAAACTCTTGCCGAAAAGTGTCGACGTAATATTGAGAAACTTGCACAGCCTCATCAGTTTTCTGCCTGTGCCAATGTTATCACTATCAGTGCTGGCTTTGTTGAATGCGTTTCTTCTCCACATCTAAAGCTTAGTGAGCTATACGCTAGAGCCGATAAAGCCCTTTATCGAGCCAAAGGTAATAGCCGTAACAGTATCAGTCAATAACACTCCAATAATCATGTTCCAGACGCCACATAACAGCCAAAAATTGAATGCTAGTTCTCAACGACGAAATAAATGATGTTTTACAATAAAAAAAATAAACGGGTCTCCTTCTCTAGCATCTGAGGTGGTCCTAGCGACTTACTGTAGTCGGCTACATACCGAGACAAATATCGGGGGGCAATGCTTTGATTACTGCTAGTAGCATATTGTGGCTCAGCCTGAACTAGATCTATGCGATCGTCCATAGCGGCCACAGTAGCTTTTTTAGCAACAACATTAGCTACGGTATTGGCGAGCATGATTACAACAAAGGTAAATGCAAATTTGCGTACAATAAAGGGCACAGGTTTATTTTAGGTAAAAATGAAAGTTGAACAGAACTATTTTCATTGTTTTGCTATGAGATATATATAGTGTATAGTACGCCGCTGCAACGGTTCACACGAGATTTGGTTTTTCTAGTGTTTACTTAATTTTATTTAAAAGCACTTGAGAAGTGCTTTTTTGGTTTTTACGGCCCTTTGTATCGGCCACAACCATGGAACATGACATGATTTCTATTACGCTCCCAGATGGCAGCCAACGCCAGTTTGAAAATCCCGTTACTATTTTTGATGTTGCCAGTGATATTGGTGCAGGCTTAGCGCGTGCAGCAGTGGCTGGCACAATTGATGGAGTGTTATCTGATACCTGCACATTAATTGAGCAAGATGCTGTTGTATCTATCATTACTGCCAGAGATGATGATGGCGTAGATATTATCCGTCACACAACCGCTCATTTATTTGGTCACGCAGTCAAACAGTTATTCCCAGAAACTAAGATGGTTATTGGTCCGGTTATTGATGAAGGTTTTTATTACGATGTTCATAGCGAGCACCGTTTTACTCCTGAAGACTTAATCACCATTCAAAAGCGGATGGAAGAGTTGGCTAAAACAGGTTATGACGTTGTTAAAAAGATGACGCCAAAATCTGAAGCTAGAGCTATGTTTGATGAGCGTGGTGAAGAATATAAAGTACGATTGATTGATGATATGGATGACTCTATTACAGACGTTGGTTTGTATCATCATGAAGAATACCTTGATATGTGTCGTGGTCCACATTTGCCGAATATGTCGTTTTGTAAGGCCTTTAAGCTGACTAAGCTGGCGGGTTCGTATTGGCGTGGTGATGCTAATAATGAAATGCTACAACGTATTTACGGTACTGCTTGGGCTGATAAAAAAGCATTAAAAGCATATTTTCATCGTATCGAAGAAGCAGAGAAACGTGATCATCGTAAAATTGCTAAAAACTTAGATTTATTTCATCTGCAAGAAGAAGCACCTGGCATGATCTTTTGGCATGACAATGGTTGGCGTATTTATCGCGAAGTAGAAAACTATATTCGTGATGTATTACAACAAAATGATTATCAAGAAGTACGTACCCCACAAGTAGTTGATCGTTCTTTATGGGAAAAGTCGGGTCACTGGGATAAGTTTGGTGACATGATTTTCACCACTGAAACAGAGAACCGTGATTACGCTATTAAACCGATGAACTGTCCGTGTCATGTGCAGATCTTTAATCAAGGTTTAAAAAGCTACCGTGATTTGCCTCTACGTATGGCTGAGTTTGGCTCATGTCACCGTAATGAGCCATCAGGCACCTTGCATGGTTTAATGAGACTGCGTGGCTTTACGCAAGATGATGCGCATATCTTTTGTACTGAAGACCAAATTCAAGCTGAAGTATCGACCTTTATTGATTTGTTACAAAATGTGTACGCAGACTTTGGCTTTAATGAAATCATCATTAAGTTATCAACGCGGCCTGAAAATAGAGTGGGCAGTGATGAGGTTTGGGACAAAGCAGAGCAGTCATTAGAAAAAGCATTGAATGCCAAAGGTTTGGATTGGGACCTGCAACTGGGTGAAGGGGCATTTTATGGCCCTAAAATTGAGTTCTCCTTAAAAGATTGCTTAGACCGTGTTTGGCAGTGCGGTACGATTCAAGTCGATTTCTCCATGCCGGATCGTTTAGATGCGACGTATATTGCGGATGATGGCAGCAAACAAGTGCCGGTGATGTTGCATCGCGCAATTCTTGGCTCACTAGAGCGCTTCATCGGAATATTGATTGAAGAATACGCTGGATCGTTCCCAACTTGGTTGGCTCCACGCCAAGTTGTGGTGATGGGAATCAGTCAAAATCAGTCAGAATATGCTCAAAAAGTGACTAAAGAATTGCAAGATAAAGGCATTAGAGCTGATATAGACTTGAGAAATGAGAAGATTGGCTTTAAAATACGCGAGCATACATTGCGCCGTGTTCCTTATTTAGTTGTTGTTGGGGAACGAGAAGCGCAGGAAAACGCCGTGGCAGTACGTACTCGCAAGGGGAAAGATTTAGGTGCAATGACACTTGATGACTTCGTTAACACCTTGAATGAAGACGTCGCTAGCCGCGGTCGAATTACTTTAGAGGATTAAAAAAATCGCTACTGATGATAAAAGGCTGAATGGAGAAATCACAGCCAGAGAAGTGCGCCTAACCGGCGCTGACGGTGAGCAAGTTGGAGTTGTTCCATTAGCGCAAGCTATGGCGCTCGCTGAAGAAGCGGATTTAGATTTGGTGGAGATATCTGCACAGGCATCGCCACCAGTTTGTCGTATCATGGATTACGGCAAGTATGTGTTTGAAGCTAATAAGCAAAAGCAAATTGCTAAGAAAAAGCAAAAACAGATACAAGTTAAGGAGATCAAATTTAGACCAGGGACAGAAGAAGGGGATTACCAGGTAAAACTACGCAACCTGACACGTTTCCTTGAAGAGGGTAATAAGACTAAAGTTAGTCTTCGATTCCGCGGCCGCGAAATGGCACATCAGGACTTAGGATTAAAGTTACTTGAACGAGTAGCTGAAGATCTAAAAGAACTGTCTGTTGTCGAACAGCGTCCTAAGAAAGAAGGCCGACAAATGATTATGGTTTTAGCACCTAGTAAAAAATAGACACATTAACAATATTTAACGAATGCGGAGTTCGAAATGTCAAAATTAAAAACACACAGAGGTGCTGCGAAGCGCTTCAAAGTCACCGGTAGTGGTAAGTTCAAACGTTCACAAGCGTTTACTAGTCATATCCTTACTAAGAAAAGCACTAAGCGGAAACGCCAGTTGCGAGCTACATTGATCGTTTGTAAAGCCGATCATCGTTCAGTTCGTAAAATGTTGCCAAATCTATAATTAAGGAGTTATCTCATGCCTAGAGTTAAACGCGGTGTAACCGCCCATGCCCGTCACAAAAAAGTAATCAAGCAAGCTAAAGGTTATAGTGGCCGTCGTAAAAACGTATATCGTGTTGCCGTACAAGCGGTAACTAAAGCGGGTCAATATGCATACCGTGATCGTCGTCAGAAGAAACGTACTTTCCGTACTTTATGGATTGCACGTATCAATGCTGGTGCACGTGAATGTGGTTTGTCATACAGCCGCTTGATTGATGGACTGAAAAAAGCTGCGATTGAAATCGATCGTAAAGTGCTTGCTGATTTAGCCATGAATGACAATGCTGCATTTGTAGTTATTGCTGAAAAGGCCAAAGCTGCACTAGCAGAGTAAAAACATCTGCCGTTTAGTTAGACGGTAGTTGTACTGATAGCAGAAGGGGTCGATAAACTCGACCCCTTTTTTGTTTCTGGAAAATTCCTCAGGTGGGGGTAGTATGGCTGAACTGGATTCACAGTTACAGGCGCTAAATGACATAGTCGCAACAGCAAAAGAGGCTGTTGTCGCCGCTGAGCAAAGCGCGGTATTAGAAGCACTTCGTGTTGAATACCTTGGTAAAAAGGGCACAATTACCGCTTACCTTAAGCAATTAGGTAATGTCAGTGTTGATCAACGTCCAGTAATTGGTAAATCGGTAAACCTGGCCAAGCAAGAAGTTGCCGGTTTGATTGGAGAGCGAGCTAAGGTATTGGCCGAAGCTGCAATGAATGCAGCGTTAAAAGCTGAAACTGTTGATGTCAGTTTACCTGGTCGAGGTGAACAAACAGGTGGTTTGCATCCTGTTACCCGTACTTTGCAACGCATTGAACGTTATTTTCAACAAATTGGTTTTTCTGTTGCTGAAGGCCCCGAAATTGAAGACAGTACCCATAACTTTACTGCCTTAAATATCCCTGAACACCATCCTGCTCGTGCTATGCACGATACGTTTTATTTCAACGCTGAAATGTTATTACGTACGCATACCTCACCGGTACAAATTCGTGCGATGGAAGAGCAACAGCCACCGTTAAGGTTAATAGCCCCTGGTCGTGTTTATCGTTGTGATTCAGATTTAACGCATACGCCGATGTTCCATCAGGTAGAAGGTTTGATGGTGGATGAGAATGTTAGTTTTACTGATCTAAAAGGTATTTTATCTGACTTTTTACAGGCCTTTTTTGAAAAAGACCTGAAGGTACGATTCCGTCCCTCATACTTCCCCTTTACTGAACCGTCAGCGGAAGCGGATATTGAATGTGTAATGTGTGATGGCAAAGGCTGTCGAGTGTGTAGTCATACCGGTTGGATTGAAATTTTAGGCTGTGGCATGGTGCATCCAAAGGTATTTGAGCACGTCAATATCGATAGTGAAAAATACTTGGGTCTAGCCTTTGGTCTAGGTGTCGAACGTATGGCGATGTTGCGTTATGGCGTGAATGACTTACGAATGTTCTTTGACAATGACCTGCGTTTCTTACGTCAGTTCAATTAATCTTGAGATAGTTTGCAATGAAGTTTAGCGAAAAATGGTTACGTGAATGGGTTAACCCTGATCTTGATAGCACTGCACTAGTCGAAAAACTAACTCAAGCAGGGTTGGAAGTTGATGCAATTGAGCCTGTCGCAGGTGAATTTAAAGGTGTAGTAGTCGGACAAGTATTGTCCGTTGATGCCCATCCCGATGCAGATAAATTACGTCTCTGTCAGGTTGATGTGGCCGCTGATGAACCTTTGTCTATTGTTTGTGGTGCCGCTAATGTGCGTCAGGGTTTAAAAATACCAGTTGCTGTTATTGGCTCAGTATTGCCGGGAAATTTCAAAATTAAAAAAGCCAAACTTCGCGGTGTTGAGTCATTTGGCATGTTGTGCTCAGAAAAAGAGCTGGGTTTAGCGGAAAGTGCAGATGGTTTGATGGAGTTGGTCGAGGATGCACCTGTTGGTAGCAATATCCGTGATTATCTCAACTTAGATGATGTCTCGATTGACGTTGATTTAACACCCAATAGAAGTGATTGTTTAGGCGTGGCTGGTATTGCTCGTGAAGTGGGTGTATTGACCGGTTGTGATGTTACTTCCTTGACACAAGATGCAATTACCGAACAAAGCCAAAAAACAGTAGCTGTACAAGTAGAAGATACTCAAGCTTGCCCACGTTATTTGGGTCGAGTTATTGAAAATATTGATGTTAATGCGCTTACTCCTGTGTGGATGCAAGAAAAATTGCGCCGCAGCGGTTTGCGTAGTATTAGTCCTGTTGTCGATGTGACCAACTATGTGATGTTGGAGCTTGGCCAGCCGATGCATGCATTTGATTTATGCAAGCTTAATGGTGATATTACTGTTAGAGCTGCAAAACAAGGTGAGCTCTTAACCTTGTTGGATAGCCAAGAAATCACTGTTAATGACAATACATTGCTTATCACGGATCAATCTGGACCTTTAGCTTTAGCCGGTATTATGGGTGGGCAGGATTCAAGTGTTGATAACCAAACTAAAGATTTATTTTTAGAAGCGGCGTTTTTTAGCCCGACGAGCATTGCAGGACGAGCCCGTAGTTACGGTCTACATACTGACTCGTCCCATCGTTTTGAGCGTGGCGTTGATCCAGAACTAGCTAAAGTAGCAATGGACCGTGCGACTTCTTTATTATTATCAATCGTAGGTGGTGATGCCGGAGCAATTACTGAAGTTACTACTGAAGCTGATATGCCTCAAAAGCAAACGATTAATTTACGTGCAGCTCGAATCAAACGTGTATTAGGCATTGCGATTGAAGCTGAGCAGGTTGAAGAACAACTCACCCGTTTAGGCTTAACCGTTGAATCAGCAGAAGATGGCTGGAATGTTACCGTGCCTAGTTTTCGTTTTGATTTATCGATTGAAGTTGATCTAATTGAAGAGTTAGGTCGGTTGTATGGTTATGATTTATTGCCAAATACACGTCCGCAAGGCACCGTGTTAACAACCAATATATCTGAACATACCTTAGCAACAGAACGACTACAGAATTTATTGGTTGATCGAGGCTATCAAGAAGCAATTACCTATAGTTTTGTTGATCCAACAATTCATCAGCATTTCTTGTTAGAAGGGATGACGCCGATCACCTTGGCAAATCCAATTTCTGCTGATTTATCAGAAATGCGCACTTCTTTATGGCCGGGCTTAATTCAAGCATTGGTCTATAACTTGAATCGCCAACATGAGCGTGTACGTTTATTTGAAGTGGGCCGGATTTATATTGGTACCACCGATAATATAAAACAGCATCGCCAGATTGGTGGGGTAGTGTGTGGTAGTCGTTATGATGAGCAATGGTCAGAGAAACAACGTCCAGTTGACTTTTTCGATGCCAAGGCTGATGTTGAAGAGTTATTGAGTTTTTCAGGTGGTGATATAAGCTTTGTTGCAGAGCAGCATTCCAGCTTACATCCTGGGCAATCAGCGCGTATATATAAAGATGGTCAAGCCATTGGCTGGTTGGGTGCTTTGCATCCTCGTTTAAACAAGCCTTTAGGTTTTGATGGCAAAGTTTATGTGTTCGAACTTGCACTAACAGCGACGTTAGCAGCACAAGTTCCGAGCTTTGAACCTTTGTCTCGTTTCCCTGCAAATCGTCGTGATCTAGCATTGTTAGTTGACAAAAATATTACAGCGGGTGAAATTGAGCGTTGCCTGAATAGCATTGAATCTGATATTCTTAAGTCAATTCAACTATTTGACGTCTATACTGGAGATGGAGTCGAGCTTGGTAAGAAGAGTATTGCCATCGCTTTCCATATCCAACATGGTGAACGCACACTTACTGATGAAGAAGTGGAAGCGTTGATGTTAACGATTACGCAAACGCTAGAACAAGAATTAAAAGCGGTTATCCGATCGTAATATTATATAAGAAATAAAAGATTCTATAGAGGTATACATGGCATTAACAAAGGCCGACATGACGGAACAACTTTATGATGAGTTGGGATTTAATAAGCGTGAAGCCAAAGAGCTTGTAGAAATGTTCTTTGAAGAAATCCGTACCGCATTAGAAATTGGTGAACAAGTAAAGTTATCAGGTTTTGGTAACTTTGAGTTACGTGATAAAAGCGAACGTCCTGGTCGAAACCCAAAAACGGGTGAAGAGATCCCTATTTCTGCGCGTCGGGTGGTTACATTTCGCCCAGGCCAGAAGTTAAAAACGAGGGTGGATAATTATGCTCGAAGCAAGCAATAACAACGAATTACCAGTCATTCCAGGTAAACGCTATTTCACCATCGGTGAAGTAAGCGAGTTATGTGGGGTCAAACCACATGTTTTGCGTTACTGGGAACAGGAATTCACTCAACTTAAACCAGTCAAACGCCGCGGTAATAGACGTTACTATCAGCGCCATGATGTGGTATTAATCCGTGAAATTCGTGGGTTATTATATGAACAAGGTTTCACTATTGGCGGCGCTCGCCAACGTCTTGAGACTGATTCGAAGCCTGAAGCATCAGCAGAAAGTAAAAAACAACTGATTAAAGAGTTGCTGACAGAGTTAGAAGATATTCGAACTCTACTCGTTTAAATCTATACTAAGTTTACTCTGCATCTGTTTTTATTCAGGTGCGAACTCGTCGGGGCATGGCGCAGTCTGGTAGCGCACTTGCCTGGGGGGCAAGGGGTCGAAGGTTCGAATCCTTCTGTTCCGACCAATTAAATATCTATGACCATCTAGTTAGTAACAAAATAAATTTCTGTTCTTTCTATTACAGTGGTTAATTTGCAATGCAAAAAATTGCTTTAGATAAATTCCTTATAGACCATCAATTACCTCTCCATTATTCTCATACTATTGAAGACTGGTTTTCTTCACTAGCAGAAAAAATTTCCAAGCAACAACAGCAAACAGCAAACACCTTAGTGCTTGGAATTAATGGTGCACAAGGATCGGGTAAAAGCACCCTAGCTAAGTTATTAGTGCAGATATTTGACCAAGACTTTGCGTTAACAGCCGTTGTATTGTCTTTGGATGATTTTTACTACACTGGCCAAGAACGAAAGCACTTGGCGAAAACTATTCACCCGCTATTAAATACACGTGGCGTACCAGGAACACATGATATCCCTCTAGCTATCAATACTGTGCAACGACTTTCTACAGCAGAAGACATTTGTTGTATGCCACGATTTAATAAAGTCACTGATGACCGATATGCAGAAACGGAATGGGATACGATATCAGGTCATGTCGATATTATAATTGTCGAGGGTTGGTGTTTAGGGGCTCAAGCACAACATCCAGACGAGTTAGTAATGCCTATTAACGATCTGGAAGCGAAAGAAGATAGTGAGAAAATATGGCGAAGTTATGTAAATAACCAATTGAAAGTGCTTTACCCAGCTTTATTTTCATATATTGATGTTTGGATAATGCTGAAGGCGCCATCGTTCGAGTGCATTTATAAGTGGCGCTTGGAACAAGAAACGAAGCTTCGTGCGACAATCGCTCAGTCGCCGTATAGTGAAAAACAAAATCAAAATTTAATGACAGAAAAAGACATTGCTCGATTTATTAAATTCTATCAACGTATTACTGAGCATATGTTAAAAACCTTGCCTGAAAAAGTAGACTACCTATTTGAATTGAATCAACAGCGTGAGATTCAAAGGCTTATTGATAATACTCATATCGACTAAACGGTATCTGTAAGCTAGTGATTAGCGTGAGATGGGAAACTCAACCCAAAATGTACTACCCACGCCGACTTCACTGCTAAAACCTATTGTACCGTTCATGATTTCGGTTAAGTTCTTGGCTATAGTTAGTCCTACACCTGCACCAGCGATAGTGGAGTTACTCTGTGATAAGCGCTCAAATGGCTGAAAAATAAGGTCAAAGTCTACTTTTTCAATCCCTGGGCCATCATCAGCTATTGTTATACGAACAGAACTGTCATCTTCAGATGACACATTAATATCGACTCTACCGTTGTTATGGTTGTAAATAATGGCATTGTTTAAAATGGCAAGCAGAACTTCATTGACTAGATGTGGATCAACGTTAATTTTTG
The DNA here is from genome assembly GCA_002163085.1 of Methylophaga sp. 42_25_T18. Taxonomy (GTDB): domain Bacteria; phylum Pseudomonadota; class Gammaproteobacteria; order Nitrosococcales; family Methylophagaceae; genus 41-12-T18. Next base: position 81,518 of record MAAJ01000002.1, read on the forward strand.
GACAGTTCAGCATGATTGAGCACTTCATTTTCACCGACATAAGCTCTGCGACTTTTGAGGTGGAATCGAGAGCATTACTTAAAATTACTTGCACTTCATGTCCGGCAATAGTTGATTGAAGTTCATGTTTATCGAGGTCCGTCAGGATCAGGATCTTTTCAACCATCGTTAATAATATTTTTCCACCTTCAGAAATGCTTTGAAGACATTCTTTTTGTTCATCATCTAACTTTGTTTTTTCGAGTACCTGCGTATACCCTAGAATAAAGTTTAATGGCGTATTAAATTCGTGACTCATTGATGACAGGAAGGCTGATTTTGCTTGGCTAGCTGCCAATGCTTTTTGTTGCTCAAGTTGGATTTGTTGACGCTGCTGTTCTAACTCAACCACCACTTTAGAAAATGTATCGACGGCACTCTCGACTTGTTCTATTGATGATGTTTGTTTGGCATCATCCATAGGTTTTTGGCCTGAGACTATATTTGCAGTATGTAATAGGGATTTGTGAATATAGTCGAGCGCCGTAATGGTGTGTTTTGACACACGAAAACTAATATAAAAAAGTAATCCAGTAAACAGTAATACCCCCAGCCAAACATTGGTATAGAGTTTATTGTATTTATTTAACTGAAAATCCATAGATGTTTGAATGCTAGAAAACACGATGGAACGTACGGAAAGCAGTGCCTTATTAACTTTGATATGCCCGTTTACTGTCGACAGTGATAGGGAGGCGGCTTTATTCAAATCAACCGAGGCAATTTCAACAGCTGATCGCACGACGATGTTGTATTCAGAAAAGGCTTCATTCATATCTATGATGGCAAGAGAGAGTTGAGTCAGCTCTTGTTCATAAATATCACGGTCATTGTCGACAATCTCATAAATGATGCCCTCAACATCGACAAGCAAGTTATTGAGGTGGTCTCGAGTTTGATCCAGTTCGTCAATTATTTTTATGCCGTTGTCGTAAATGTCTTCTTCACTAGCCCCTATTTCTGCCGATAATACTGTTTGTAGAAGGTTTTCTTGTAGGCGATTAAATTGTTCGATGGTTTGTTCAGTGGCCTTACCTATTTCCTGATGGTGATAGTTAACATCTTGCCAGAATTTTTTATGAGCATTACCCACGTAGACAAAAACGGATGACAAGATGGCTAAGATAATAAGTAAACCAAGTGGACCAATATAGAATCGTTGTTTTAGGCCGATTTTATTAAATATAGAGAATGGGCTAGAACGTTTATTCATGAATGTAGTGTTTCCAATCTTGTGGACTAATGTGGGCGACTAATTCTGGTTGGTTTTCAACCGTTAATATATAAATCAACATAGCACCTTCTGGTTTAGGCCAATCACCGATAGCATCCCGTATATTTGAACTATGTCCAATAATAACGGTATTGTTTTTCCCCTCAGGTTGAGAATGTAACAGCTCTATAAGCCGTGAGGACCTTTTCTCCCGATCTTGTTGTTGAGTACCATATGAGGATGCTAGCAAGTTATCTGCTTCAGTACGCCCAAACGCTAACCTTGCAGTATCGATTGCCCTACAGTATGGACTACTTACAATGAGTCCAAGAGGAATATTCAGATTTTTAAATGCCTGACCGATTAAGGTTGCCTGTTGTCGGCCTAAATCAGATAAGGGACGTTGTAGGTCACAGTTGTTAAGATCTACAGGGAAAGCGCCATGCTTATCATGATCAGTTTCTGTGTGACGAAAGTAAATGATATAACCGCCACGTTGCAATGACTCAATCAGTTCATCATTAAGTTGGGACCAGCGTTGTTCTGCTACCGAGCTGTCTATGAAGGAGATAAAAATAAGTAAAAATAGGCATATGGTCTTCCTTGTTTTTATCATTTCCAATGCTCCATCGAATTTCTTTTGGATAAAAACTAACAAAATATACTTGAGGCTGTATTAAGGTGACTATACTAAAAAATACTCATCTTCGCTTTAGTAATTATCTATCTTTAATATAAAGTAATGAAGTCATAAATTGTCGTATAATTTCAGTGTAAGAGGGTGCAGTTAATACGTTACGCGAAGAACAAAGGATTAGGTATTTTTCATGCGATATAACCATTTAGGAAATTCAGGCATTCAAGTCAGCGGCATTTGTTTAGGCACCATGACCTTTGGTGAGCAGAACAGTGAAGAAGAAGCACATCATCAATTGGATTGTGCGGTTGAACATGGCATTAACTTTATTGATACAGCCGAGTTATATGCCATTCCTCCCAAAGCAGAAACCTATGGCAGAACAGAAGAAATCATAGGTTCGTGGTTGGCTAAAAATAACAACCGAGAAGCCGTTGTTCTTGCCAGCAAAATCGCTGGCCCTGGGGCTGACTGGGTTTCTCATATTCGAGGTGGTAAAACACGGTTTAATGCAGAACACATACCTCAAGCATTAGATGCGAGTTTAAAACGTTTGCAAACCGATTATCTCGATCTGTATCAGTTACATTGGCCTGAACGCCAAACAAATTATTTTGGTCGCTTGGGTTATCAACATCCAGATACTGAAGAGTCATTAACACCTATTAGACATGTATTAGAAGCGCTCGAAACACAGGTGAAGGCAGGGAAGATACGTGCTATTGGCTTATCTAATGAAACACCATGGGGGTTGATGCAGTTTTTAAGCATAGCCAAAGAATATGACTTGCCTAAAATAGTATCAGTGCAAAATCCATATAGCTTAATTAATCGTAGTTATGAAGTGGGTTGTGCAGAAATATCTCATCGTGAAGATGTGGGCCTGCTAGCCTATTCACCATTAGGTTTTGGCGTGTTAACTGGAAAGTATCTTAACGGTGCACGGCCTGATAATGCACGAATTACTCTGTGGCCGGATTATGCTCGATATCTTAATACCGAAGCAGTAGCTGCTACCGAGGCCTATGTAGAATTGGCTCGTGATAATGACTTAGATCCGACTCAAATGGCATTAGCCTATGTAAGTAGCCGACCATTTGTGACGTCAACCATTATTGGTGCCACAACAATGGCACAACTCAAAACTAATATCACCAGCATAAACTTACAACTAGATGAAAGTATAATTTCGGCGATCGATCATATTCATGTGCAGTATCCCAATCCCGCACCATAATATTTAGCAAACTGCATTTTGTAATAAAATTGTAAAAAACTTTGTTAAAGTTTCTAGTTTTTAAGCCGATATAATATTGGTTTTTTGTCATAAATTAGTGAAATATATTTCTTTAAAATAAGCGCTAGCAATGTAGCAAACTTACTGTATACTTCAGTCTTAAGGCCCACACCCCGCCTGAAAATTAAAATAATATGGATAACTTAAGGGAATGTTTGTGGGTCAAAAGAGTCAAGAAACTGTTGTTGTTGGAATATCTAATCCATGCCATCTCCCGTACCTTCAATACGGTGAAGATCTGTTAAAGTTAGGCTATCAACTGACCCATTGTGCGAATGATGAGTGGAGTGATAAAAGCCTTGATATTTGCATCTTATCTTTAGAACAAGTTCAATCGCCTCCTCCTGCGGTAATAAGCAACCTCCAAACCCATGATATTCCATTTATCATCAGTTTAAATGATGAGTCACCAATGGAAAATTTAACCGGCCACTTGCAACAAGCCGTCGGCTTTTTGTTTGGTGAGCCGACGTTAAATCAGTTGGCATTAGAAATTGAAGTGGGCCTGCATATACATCGTGAAAGAACGGTACATTCACGAAGAGTGGAGCGCGTGTCGACCAAAATTCAAAACAATCGTGATATTGGTGTTGCCACAGGCTTGTTAATGGCTCAAACCCATCTTAGTGCATTAGAAGTATTTGCCGTGATGAAAAGGTTTAGTCGAAATGGCCGAGTCAGAATAGCCGCTGTTGCCAGAGAAATAATCAACTTGTTTGAGCAGCAGCATCCAGACTTATCTAACGAAATAAAGATAAATGATCTACATGCATGGTTATTGTTGCAGCTAAAGAACTGGTCTGAAAAAGATAGTAAAACAGAGTCGTAATGAAGGTGGAAGTTAGTAATAGGTAACTAAACAGGGGGAAGAATGGATTCTCCTGACAGGTATAGATTATGTGTCAAAAAGCGTTAGTTCTGCAGACTTATCAGCCGACAGGCTCTGTCATTGAAACTTTTTTGACTGAATGCAGCGATATCATTTTTAACTATGAACAGAATTTAGCTGATGTTATTCAACAATTAATTTCATGTCGATACGATTATATTATTTGTTGTGAGCACCTGCCTGATGACACGTTAAGCTCGCTGGAACAATTGAAGCAAGCACATGACATTCCTTTTGATACGCGCATCCTTGCTTTTTCATACGAGCTAGAACGTAGCCATAAGGAACAAGCCCTCGCGCTTGGTGTTATCGACTTTCACGATATAAATCATATTGAAAATTATGCTGATTTTTTTCAACAAGGTGAATTGGTCAGCTCTGGAACTATTTTGTTAGTTGAAGAGAATGAAGATGATGCAACGTTATTAACTTCATTACTTGAACAAAGAGGCCATATTGTTAATTGCTTTACTAATATTGAGTTGGCGTACATTGCTGTAAAACAGCTCCATTATGATTTACTGGTTACGGACTTGTTTTCATTAAGCAAGTATTTAAATAAAAACCAATTGATTAGCACGATAAATACGGTTGTGCTTTCAAATCATAATAAACCAGAGATGTTGGTAGATCTACTTCAACTTGGTGTGGCGGATGTTATCAATAAACCCATTGTTCCTGAGTCTTTGTTATTACGTATAGAGCGTATTTTAAAAACTAAGCAAAGTCACCGTGATGAATTGAAACATAAAACCCAACATTTATTAGAGCTGTCGACCAAAGATGCCTTAACGAGCGCTTATAACCGCCGGTATCTTGAAGATGTGATCGCCCAACGAATTAATTTTCTTAAACGACATGATGAACCGTTTAGTGTCTTGGTTTTGGATATCGATAATTTTAAACAAATTAACGATACACAGGGTCATCAAGCGGGTGATAAATTACTAGTTCAATTAGTTAGCCTTATTCAATATCACATTCGTAATATAGATTGTATTTGCCGTTATGGTGGTGAAGAATTCGTGATTGTCTTAGCGGGCTGTGCGGTGGAATCTGCGATGATTAAAGCTGAGAAGATCCGTGAACATGTTGAAACTACGGGAATGACAATCAGCATAGGGGTTGCAGTTTTTACTGATGCTTCGCAAACTTTATTGGTAGATGAGCATATCAACGTAGCCGACTTGGCTATGTATCAAGCAAAAAAAGCAGGTAAAAACAAAGTGGTTTTATATTCGCGAGATTAAGATGTCACGATATTCGCTACGAACATACAAGTAAGATGCTGAAATAGCTAATAATATGTGCGATTATCCAAGTTGTTGTGAAATAGCCAAAGGTAGCGTAGCCTGAAAGTAAGGATGACATACTTGAGGGTGCTTAATCATGAAGTTACTCAGTATATTTACGCTCATTTTCTGGGTTTTTACTAGCTCAGTTTTAGCGGATGATACGCAAGGAAAACAGGCTTTTGTCTTAGAGCTTGATGGCGTCATTAGTCCCGCCACAGCCGATTATTTTGAGCGCTCCTTAGAAAAAGCTGATCAGGCGAATACCGAACTTATCTTAGTCAAAATGGATACGCCGGGTGGATTAGATCTATCCATGCGAAAAATCATCAAACAGATCATTGCAGCTCCCGTTCCCATCATTACTTATGTCACCCCCAGTGGCTCACGTGCAGCAAGTGCAGGTACCTATATTCTTTATGCGAGTCATATTGCCGCAATGGCACCGGCCACTAATCTAGGTGCCGCCACACCCGTACAGATCGTTCCTTCAATAGGGCCGAAGCCGGGCAAAGATAATCCCTTGGCAGAAGAAGAGACAGAAAACGAATCAGAACCGGTAGATTTGGATCATGCTGATGCGATGACAAAAAAAATTGTGAATGATGCTGTTGCGTATATTCGTGGTTTAGCAAAATTAAGAGGGCGTAACGAAGAGTGGGCTGAGCAAGCGGTGTTAGAAGGGGTAAGTTTAACGGCGGAAGATGCCTTAGAAATAAATGTGATTGATATTATTGCTGTTAGTCAGAGTGATCTATTTGAGCAGATCAATGGCCGCACAGTTAGTGTGTTGGGTAATGACCGAACAATCAATACCTCTGGTCTGGTGCTGACTGAAATTAAGCCCGATTGGCGTAACAAACTTTTAGCGGTGATTACCAATCCCAATATCGCCTATATTTTAATGTTGATCGGTATCTATGGATTAATTTTTGAATTCTCGAATCCAGGGGCAATTTTGCCCGGTACCGTTGGTTCTATTTGCCTATTGCTGGCCTTATTTTCCTTCCAAGTGTTACCCATTAATTATGCAGGGCTCGCGTTGATCATACTGGGTATTGCTTTGATGACGGCCGAGGCATTTCAGCCGAGTTTTGGCATATTAGGTTTGGGAGGTATGGTGGCCTTTGTTGCCGGTTCGGTCATTTTAATTGATACGGATATACCCGGTTATGGCATTAACCTAGGTATTATTGCCGGCTTTGCGGTGACTACGGCTGCCTTTTTCATTCTAGCGCTAGGTTTAGTTGTTAAAGCCCGGCGTAAACCTGTCGTTTCAGGTCAAGAACAAATGATCGGTGCAGCCTGTGTTGCGATGGATGATTTTGACCACCAGGGCCGTGTTTTTGTTCATAGTGAGGTATGGAAAGCACGAACCGATATACCGATGAAAAAAGGCGATAAAGCCAAGGTGAAAACAATACGTGGTTTGGTTTTAGATGTGATACCGGATATCAAATAAGGAGAAACTGCTATGCCCTTAACTTTTCTATCAGTGTTGGTACTTACGTTATTAGTTTTAATTTTTAGTGCAATACGGATCTTGCGAGAATATGAACGTGGAGTTGTCTTTCTTCTCGGTCGTTTTTACCGAGTAAAAGGGCCGGGTTTCATTATTATTATTCCCTTTATCCAGCAAATGGAACGTGTCGATTTACGCACTATCGTCATGGATGTACCTACACAAGATGTGATCTCTCGAGATAACGTATCAGTAAAAGTTAATGCAGTAGTCTATTTTCGAGTGCTCGATCCGGAAAAAGCCATTATTCAGGTTGAGCACTTTTACGATGCCATTAGCCAACTGGCGCAGACAACATTACGCTCAGTATTAGGTCAACATGAATTAGATGAAATGTTAGCTGAACGCGACAAACTCAATGTCGATATTCAAACATTGTTAGATGCTCAAACAGACGCTTGGGGCATTAAGGTCGCCAATGTTGAAATCAAACATGTCGATCTAGACGAAAGCATGATTAGGGCAATTGCCAAACAAGCCGAAGCAGAACGCTCACGACGAGCTAAAGTGATTCATGCTGAGGGTGAACTGCAAGCCTCTGAAAAATTGCTATTAGCCGCTCAGGTTTTGGCTAAACAACCACAGGCTTTGCAGCTTAGATATATGCAAACATTAACGGAAATTGCCGGTGACAAGTCATCCACTATCGTATTCCCACTGCCGATGGATATGCTGAATACACTTAAGGAAGTCTTGAAGAAGTAGACTCGGTTGATGATACCGATAGCAGAAATTCAGTTAGATAACTGGGCGTTTAAGTGATCTACCACCTCAGCCCAATCGGAATCTTCAGTCAAACATTCTTGAATGAACTCGGCCTGAGCAGCAGTCCAAAAGTGAGCTTGGGCTAAACTCTCATTGCCTTGGATGTGATGGGTAGCAATAAACTCATCGATATCGGATTCAGTATTGCTCAGGCCCAGTTGAAGAAATAAATTCCCCATCGTGTGCATTGATGTATCCATGGTGATTCCCCTAAATAATAGTGGTGATTCAGAGTCTACAGAAACAACTATTTAAGCAATATTAGTATAGCGCGATTCCTTTTTTATCACATTGTTTGACAAGTTGCTTGAGTGATTCTTCTTTGGGGTAAATTGCATTGCCTTTTCTAGCGAAGGAACAGGCTTGTATATGCTGTTTAAGGGATAGATATGATTCCATACCCAAGCGGAAATAGAGTATATGTGGATTATAAATTATTTCTTGTTCGGTCCATTCGGCAAAAATTTTCATATTACTGTCAATTTCATACTTCTTACTTGAATGAAATAATGAGGTCATCATCAGATCTAATACTAGTGATTTGAAATACGGATTTTGCTGTGCAATAGGGAATGGTTTATCAATGGGGGATTTCTTTAATAAATAGTTTTTAAATTCAGTAGAAGCGGCATAGCTGTGACTAAGAAATCCTATCGATGATATGGCTGCAATAATGGATATTATTCGAATTGATTTTGTGGCAGCCATTGAGAGTTTTAACTTGAATGCTTTTTTACTTGGCCATAAAGTCACTGCAAGTAGAAACAAAAAGACAAACCAATGCTGAGCCGAAATATAGAAGGGCAGTTCAACCTGTGTATGTAATGCAATTGGCATCAGTAACGCGGCATAAGCGTAACGTCGACTAGGCGGAAGTTTGGATAAGCTTAAAATGATACCGGTCACAACTAATAATAGACCTAGACCTGCAACAAGACCGCCTTCGACTAACCAGAAAATGGTTTCATTATGAGGATGGGAAACCCGTTGAGAGGGTAATACGGCATCAGGATGTTGTTGATAAAATGCAGGCTTTCCATATTGCCAAACGCGCACAAAACTGCCGATACCATGGCCAAATAGTGGTTTCTGTTTAATTAAATTCAGTGAAATATCATACATGCCCAGTCTTGCTGTACTTGAATAACCTGAGTTGATGGCGGTGGCTTTTTCCAGAACACTGGTTAGCCCACGTTTATTCTCGACAAGGTTTGCTGAGCTGATAGCCAGCAGCAGGGCAACGAATATTAGAGGCCAACGTTTTTTATCCGTTTTTACAAATTGCCAGCGGCTGCTTAGCAATAAAGGCAGGGCTAGTAAAAAACCTAAAGCGCCCACACGTGAGCCCGAATAACTCACAATAAAAGCACTTAAGCTGATAATTGTAACTACACTGATAAAACGCCAATAATGACCATGACGAATAAAGGGCCGTGTGACTAACCATAAACCAACGATGATGATAGTGACTTGAAAGCTGGCTTGATTATTAATTTGTTGAAATAAGCCTGTAGGAACACCACTCGGGTTGACGGGTAACCATGACGGCATGTTTTTAACTAAGATGATTTGAGTTAAACCTACGAGGGCATGTAGAAGGCCAGAAAACAGCAAAATAAATAATAGACGATCAAGTTGTATTTGTTTCAAACGATGCTGGAACAAACCAAACAAAAACAATAAACCGCCCCAAATATAGAGCAACCTAAAAAACCAATGAGTCGCGATTTCAACGCCTGCTAATACACCGCTGCACCACACAAGAACAGGGAAGCTTAAGATATAAAGATAAAATCTCGGTAGATATAAAAATTGGCTGAAAGTGAGTTTGTATAATGAATAGAAAGCAATAATACTGGCCACGGACCAAAGAATAATATTATGAGGAATTCGAAAACCGGTGCCGCCAATATTCGGGTGAAAGTAGAGTGGGGCCACCAACAATAACAGTGCCAGCATCCATTCTATAGGTCCTAAAGACCGCAGCTTGTTAAAATTCATAGTTAAGTCGATATTAAAATAGTGTTTGTATAGGCTACATCATCATTGCTCATGATAATAACAGCTCGTAGTTAAGTCAGAAATAGGGAGATAGTCCTTTGAATCTAAATTCTAGAGCACAGGATGTTTTTTTAATGCACTATGACCGCAGATAACTACTTTTTTGGATCCAAACTATGAGTCTACGAGGCTTAATTAACCTCCGAATCGTCTTGTCAGTCATTATCATTATGGTGCTTGGTGGCATGACTGCCGTATGGCAAGCTCGACAGTCAGTGGCAAAAGAAGTGCAATCATCGATAAATTTGGCACTACAGATGATCGAGTTTGGCTTTGCTCAAATGCCTGCGTCGAATCGCTATGGCAGTAATTGGCTGCCCCAGATATCGGCGTTACAACAAGTACGGCATATACAACTCTCTATTGCTGAAGAAGGTAAACCGCCCATCGAGTTATTTAACCAGCAACAGCCGGAGGACAATGAAGCCATACCGCCAAGCTGGTTTATCAATGCCGTCATGACCGATTATCTCACTGCCGACTATGAGATTAAGATGCCTAATGGTGGGGTGAAAACACTGTTAATCAAAGCGGATCCTATGGATGAAATTATTGAAGCCTGGGGAGAGTCCCAGGCTTTTTTTTGGTCAATCGTAGCGATGTTGATCGTCATATTTTTTGCGATAAACTTAGTCTTTCATTCGATGTTACAGGCCGTACAAAGTATTTTATCGGGTTTGCGGCAGGTCGAGTCGGGTGAATATGGTCTCGTCTTACCTACGTCTAAAATCAGCGAGTTTAACGCCATCTCATCAGAGATAAACGCCATGTCAGCAGCATTAAAAATGGCCGAAGAAAGCAATCAGGCTTTGGCGTTGCACACCATACAAATTCAAGAAACAGAACGACAGAATATGTCGCGAGAATTACATGATGAAATGGGACAGTCACTAACCGCGATCAAGGCGATGGCCGTTACCACCAAACAACCCAATGTCGATATTACTCTGGCGGCAGATTCGATTATTGAAGTCTGTAACCATTTAGCCGTCATAGTGCGGTCAATGATGCGTACCTTACATCCTTTAAGTTTGGCCGAGTTGGGCTTGGGGGCAACATTAACCGATTTGATTAATGAATGGCACCGCCGCCAACCAGATCTCGAGGTATTGTTGGACTATGATGAGGCCTTGGAAAAATTGGATAATAAAGTCGCCATCCATGTTTATCGCGTAGTACAGGAATGTTTGACCAATGTGGTTAGGCATGCTCAAGCCTCAACAGTAAAGGTGACGATTTCTTTCATTAATCAGTCACAGACAGAAAACCGGGTCGAGATCCTAGTTGCAGATGATGGCATAGGCGGTAAGGCAGATGCACAAGGTTTTGGCGTGCTTGGAATGCGCGAAAGAGTGGAAAGCTTAGGTGGGAAATTTGAGTTCAATTCGGAACTTGGTCACGGCGTACAAGTCCATGCATGGATGCCATTTATAGAGAACAATGACGAATATGAATAATATTAAAGTGTTACTGGTTGATGATCATGCCGTAGTGCGAGCCGGTTTTCGCATGCTACTGTCAGCACAAGATTTCATTGGTGAGATCTCAGATGTAGATCGTGGTGAAATGGTCACTCAGGAATATGCTAAATTTCAACCGGATGTGGTGGTCATGGACTTATCCATGCCCGGCATTGGTGGTTTAGAAGCCATTCGTCGGTTAATAAAACAAAATAACAATGCCATAGTATTGGTGTATAGCATCCATGATGAAGCGATCTATGTAGAGCGAGCCATGCAGGCTGGAGCGAAAGGATATGTCAGTAAAAATAGTGCCCCCGAGATTTTAGCTGAAGCCGTACAAACAGTCGTAAAAGGTGAGTTATATATAGAGTCTGGGCTGAGAGCTGAAACAGGTCACACTGCCCAAAATGAAGCGGAACAATATCGTGAGGTGGTGGACTTATTATCTCCACGTGAATTTGATGTATTTTGCTTAGTTGCCAAGGGCATGACCGCTCATGAAGCTTCCGAACAACTTTGCTTGGGCTATAAAACGGTGGCGAACTACAACACTCAAATTAAACATAAATTGAATGCTAGCACCGCTGCCGAATTGGCTCATATCGCTATGGTGTTAGGCATTATTAAACATTAAATCTATGTGGGAAGTCTCAGTGGTTTTGTGCTTTTCCTGCTAGTCGAACTCTCCTCACCACAGAGATAACTCAGTCTAAATTTATTGTGCTGTCTGTTCGGCATCCATCATTTAACCAAAATTGATTTTAGCTTCTAGATCATTTCGAGAATCCGCATTTCTCAATGCTTCATCCAAACTGATACGACCATCTTTATAGAGTGTGATTAAGGCATCGTCAAAGGTTTGCATACCATCAGCACCACTGTTAGCCATGGCTTCTTTGATTTCGTTCAAGCTACCTTTTAAGATCAAACTGGCAATATGAGGTGTATTCAACATAACTTCGATTGCTGCACAGCGTTTGCCATGCACATCCGGAATTAAACGTTGAGATATCACCGCGCCTAAGTTGGCAGAGATGTCCATGAATAGTTGTTTATGTTGGGCTTGATCGAACATATTGATGATACGCTCCATCGCTTGGTTGGCATTATTAGCATGCATGGTTGAAATACATAAGTGGCCCGTATTGGCGAGTTCTAAAGCAGCTTCCATGGTTTCTCTGTCACGGATTTCACCAATCAAAATAACATCTGGCGCTTCCCTCAAACTGGCTTTAAGTGCCGTGGCATAGGACTCAGTATCAATCCCCACTTCTCGTTGATTGACGATAGATTTCAAGTTAGGGTGAGAAAACTCTACTGGGTCCTCAATGGTGAGTATATGACCTGCACTATTGTGGTTACGATGATTAATCATTGCGGCCAAGCTGGTGGACTTACCCGAACCGGTTCCGCCCACCATTAATAACAAGCCACGTTTTTCCATGATGAGTTCTAACAGGACATCAGGCAACTTTAGTTGTTTCGCAGTGGGGATTTCTGATGGAATTAAACGTAATACGATGCCAACGGATTTACGTTGTGAAAATACATTTACTCTGAATCTAGCGCTGTTATCTGGCAGGCTGATGGCAAAATCTAGATCTTTAGTTTGCTCAAATTCCTCAATTTGAGCTTCAGTCATAATATTATAGGCCGCTGATTGAGTAAGTTCAGGCGTTAATAAGTAACTGTCCATTTCAATTGCGATGCCGTGAACCTTAGACTTCACCGGTGCGCCTGAAGTAATAAATAAGTCAGAACCATCGATTTCAACCATTTTAACTAGATAGGGCATGATATCGAGTATTTCATCTGGTGCATCACCAAGTACTGACAGATCGGTTGGCGTCTGAGTTTTTTCAATATGGTCACGTTTATCCTGACGGATAACGATGGAAAGTTTTTCATCGTCTTCACTAATTTCAGTGATGAGTTTTATGCCACCTAAGAGTGAGGCAACAAAGCGGATCTTCTTATTAATGGAAAGTTGTAATTTTTGAGTGTCGTTTGTGATGATGTTGAACGCTTCGTGCAGCATGTCATCGGTGACTACCGTGTTGCCAACCGCACGTTCTTGACCTTCCATGCTTACCCTTGGAGCAACATCAGCATCAAATTTTAGATAGTCTGCTTTTTTTTCAAGCATTAATTTTACATAGGGTGAAATATCCATAACAGTGTTCGCCTTATTATTAAAATCTAGTAATGTCGATTATGAGTTGGATGAACCTTCGTCTTCCTCATCTTCCTCATCAGGCACTAATGAAAGCCCGAGACTGCTAAGACTTGAAGAGGCTGGTTCTTTTATGTCTTCTTCATCAGGTAGTTCAGGGAGTTCCAGTTCTAAACCGGCAGCGCTGTCTTCACTCTCATCGTCACTGACCTCTTTAGACAGTTTTATTTGCAAACGCACCTCATTAGCTGAGTCAGCATTCTTAACCGCTTCGTCATAGCTGATGTGTCCTTCTTTATAAAGGTCAAATAGCGCTTGATCAAAGGTTTGCATGCCCAGCTCTCTAGACTTAGCCATAATTTCCTTAATACCAGAAACATCTCCTTTGGCGATTAAGTCTGAGATAAGTGGTGTATTTATTAGGATTTCAATAGCGGCACAACGACCACCATCAAGCGTTCGAATAAGACGTTGGGAGATGATGGCGCGTAAGTTTAATGATAAATCTTGCATCAACTTAAGCTGCTTTTCGGAAGGGAAAAACCCCAATATTCTGTCAACTGCCTGATTGGCATTGTTAGCATGCAAAGTTGCTAACGCTAAGTGACCGGTTTGAGCAAACTCAATGCCGAAGTCCATGATTTCTTGATCACGAATTTCACCTAATACAATCACATCCGGTGCTTGTCGCAGCGTATTATGAAGTGCCGTTTCCCAGCTATCAGTATCAACCCCCACTTCACGTTGCATGATCACGCAATTTTTATGGGGGTGCACATACTCAATGGGATCTTCAATAGTAATGATGTGCCCATGACTGCTTTCATTACGATGATCGATCATGGCTGCCATCGTCGTTGATTTACCTGAGCCCGTACCACCCACCATGATCACCAAACCATTTTTGGTCATGATGATATCTTTTAATATTTTAGGTAGTCCTAGGTCATCAAGGTTTGGAATTTCAGAAGCGATGGTTCGAACGACTAAACCTTGCGTCCCTTGTTGCACATAAGCATTGACTCTAAATCGTGATAAGCCTGCTGGCGCAATGGCAAAATTACACTCCTTGCTAGCCTCAAATTCTTTTAATTGCTTATCGTTCATCACACTCTGGGTGATGGCTTTAGCGTCTTCTGCAGATAAAGGATGTTTGGATAAAGGGGTCATCTGACCCTTTATTTTAATTGCTGGGGGGAAGCCTGCGGTAATGAACAGGTCGGAACCATCTTGTTCTAACATCATCGTTAATAATTTCACGATGAGTGACATTGCTTCATTTCTTTCCATAACGAAATCCCTGCAATTATGTTTAAACTTAGTTTAGATCAAAACTAATAAACAAATACGGCTATTTGTTTATTATAGGGATTTTGTTTTGTATGAACACAAAAAGGGAAAGGTGACTAAATCGTCTGATGTCGAAGCAATGCAGAAATGCAATATTTAGAAGATGAATTTGGTACCGGGGGGGGGAATCGAACCCCCACTTCCGAAGAAACTGGATTTTGAA
>MAAJ01000009.1 GCA_002163085.1 Methylophaga sp. 42_25_T18
GCGGTATCTTCTTCGACCAAGATTGGGGCGCAATGCCAGGTGTTTTCCCTGTTGCTTCTGGTGGTATCCATGTATGGCATATGCCAGCATTGGTTAGCATCTTTGGTGATGATTCTTGCCTACAGTTCGGTGGTGGTACATTAGGCCATCCTTGGGGTAATGCTGCTGGTGCTGCTGCTAACCGTGTTGCGGTTGAAGCCTGTGTTGAAGCTCGTAACTCTGGTGTTGAAATTGAGAAAGAAGGTAAGGACATCCTTACTAAAGCTGCGAAAAGTAGCCCAGAACTCAAGATCGCTATGGAAACGTGGAAAGAAATCAAATTTGAATTTGATACTGTTGATAAAATCGACGTTGCGCATAAATAAGCAAAACGACATTAATCATCAAACGCAAGGTGCTTTGCACCTTGCTGTTTAATCAAAATCAATTTTAACTATAAATTGGAGTAAATCACATGAGTGATGTACAAGATTATGAATCAAGCTTAAGCCAACCCGCTATAAGCCGTAAATTTGAAACTTTTTCATACCTACCACCTTTAAGCGCAGAATCTACACGTGCTCAAATTCAATACATCGTTGATAACGGCTGGAACCCAGGTATTGAACACACTGAACCTGAACATGCGATCAGTAACTACTGGTACATGTGGAAATTGCCACTGTTCGGTGAAACAGATGTAGATGTTATCCTTGCAGAAATTGAAGCTTGTCATAAAGCACACCCAAACAACCATGTGCGTCTGTTAGGTTATAACAACTTTACACAATCTGCAGGTACAGCAATGGTTATTTACCGCGGTAAGTCTGTTTAAGACTCCGGGGCTAGTACCGTAATAAAAAGCCCCTAGCTGCATCTGTAGTTCAGGGGCTTTTTTACAAGTGAACAGAAATAAAAGAAGTAATTATGGCTAAACCAGATACATATGTTGGCATTGATAAAGAAATAAATGGCGGGATGACGACCATTGGTAAAATCATTCGTGATGCTTGGGTATTTGGCATAATAGAAGAAACTGAAACCTGTGAAGGCTGGAACTTTGCCGGGGTAGATGCCTTATTACAAAAAGTGAATGACGAGTGGGACAAGTATGGTTGTCTAGTTAGTTATCTTCCAGAAGATTTACGTGAACGTCACCAGAAAATTCATGGTCTAGCCATCGAAAATGCCAAAAAATCTGGCTGGTCTGGTGAAGTTGAAACAGATGATGAGAAATAGAGCTCAAGTGACGGTTTTTAGTTACTTAAAAACATTATCAACATTAAACAAAACATCAATATCAATTTAAAAGGTGTGTCATGTCAGAAAACACAGTAGATCCACAACAATACATCATTAACGATGAGCCTTATTTCGAGCCGGTTGCAGACGAAATTGAGCTTTACGAAGCCGCCTACAATGCACGTATGCCTATGATGCTTAAGGGTCCAACTGGGTGTGGTAAATCTCGATTTGTTGAATACATGGCATGGAAACTTAACCGTCCGCTTATCACTGTTGCTTGTAATGAAGATATGACTGCATCTGATTTAGTGGGTCGTTTCTTGTTAGATAAAGATGGTACAAAATGGCAAGATGGCCCTTTAGCAACGGCTGCCCGCATTGGTGCGATTTGTTACCTCGATGAAGTGGTTGAAGCACGACAAGATACAACCGTTGTCATTCATCCCTTAACAGATCATCGTCGTACTTTACCTATCGATAAGAAAGGTGAGCTGATTAAAGCCCATCCTGATTTCCAATTGGTTATTTCTTACAACCCTGGTTATCAAAGCTTGATGAAAGACTTAAAACAATCAACAAAACAACGTTTTGGTGCGCTTGATTTTGACTACCCGACCGAAAAAATAGAAGTAGCGATTGTTTCAAAAGAATCCGGGGTGGATAAAAAAACAGCGGAAAAATTAGTTCAGATTGCTCATCGTGCACGTAATCTTAAAGGTCATGGTCTGGACGAAGGGATTTCAACACGTTTGTTAGTGTACGCAGGACAATTAATAGGTAAAGGTGTTGAGCCTCAAGCTGCTTGTACAATGACGATGGTCACGCCATTAACTGATGATCCGGATATGCGCGACACATTGAATGCAGCAGTACAAACGTTCTTTGGTTAAGAACTAATCTGCCACAGAACGCATAGCGTTTAGAAAGGGGATGTTCATGATAAACATTGCTTTTTCCAGTAAATCACACCGATAGAGAAAATAATCCTGTGATCTTAATAGATCGAAGTATTTCCGTAAGCGTTGCTAGCACTACTTACACTGAACGATCTGACGTAAGGCTTTAAAAATGAGTATAAAACTCGAAGATTATGAAGAATTTCTGGAAGATAAACCTTCAATACGTGAAGTCCTAGAGAGCACGTACAAGGAGGCATCTCACCTTATGTCTCCTGCTGGCCTTGAAACTTATATGGATGGTGCGAAATCATTGTCCAGTCTGGGCCGTGGCAATGATCTGGTGATCACTTACTTACAACAAATGCCACTGGTAGTAAAAGAATGCGGTGAAGATGTTATTCCCGACTGTATTACGGCTGCAATGAAACTGTCTTCTGTTACCTCTGGCGCGGTCATAGCATTACTCTTAACTAGTTTACCGACTGCCGCACGTAGTCTTGGCGACGCAGAACTCCTTCGTGGTTATTTAACGTTTATTCATCAACTTGCTTCAACTGCAGCGCGTGGTTTACGACCGATGCTGAACCATATTGATGAACTACTCAGCAAGTTAACGTTAAGTGGATTACGTCGTTGGGCAAACTTTGGCGCTCAGGCATATCGCCGTGACTTTACCAACTTAACCTCTTACTTCAATTTAGAGTCTGCAGATTCTAAAGCGATGCTACAAAAAGAACGTAGTGGTGTTTTGTTTATAAAAGTACAACGCAAGTTAAACTTTTATCTACGCGCTTTATGGGGCCGTGATTTTTTCTTACGTCCAACTGGCGCTGACTATACCGATTTCAGACCTTATATTGAACACCGTATTTTACATATGCCTGATGCGGTTGATGATCTTGGCCAGGATGATAATAAAGTGGCCGGTTTAGAACTGTATCGTGCTACAGCTGCTCATATGGCTGCACACATGTGTTATTCAACCAAACCTATTTCTGCAGAACAATTAAGTCCAGCACAAATGTTCTTTATTGGCTTTCTTGAAGATGCCCGCGTTGAATATAAAGCCATTAATGACTTTCCTGGTCTGAAAAAGTTATGGACATCATTGCTTAAGCTAGCAAATCAAGATGAAGAAGTTGAACATCCAACAATGATAGTGCTTGAACATATAGCGCTCATGTTAATGGACAACACTGTTGGCTCTGATGATGCCCAACTTAATTCGCTAGTTGAAAAGTTTCATCATGAAATTGAAGCGCGCCAAGATGATAACCAGTTCTCATGGCATTTAGGATTAGATTTATACAACATCTTCAGTGCGCGTAGAGAAGTGCCTAGTTTACGTATCCTTGAGCGCATTCGTATTCCTTATCGCGATGACAATCGCTATGTGTGGGAATTTGAAGAATTCGATATGAATGCAGAATTCGAGTATGTTCCCGCCAGTCAGCAGCAAGTTCGTCGTCAAGTCAGTGTCATTGAAATGGCCAACGAAGTCGATTGTGAATTAGCTGGCGATGATGCCCAAGAGATTTGGACATGCTCGACAAATATGCGTCCATATGAAGATGATCTGACGGATGGCCAAGCAAGCTTCAATGATATGTGGGGCAAAGAACCCATTTCTGATCCCTTCCATTATCAAGAATGGGACTATCAGATCCAGTTACACCGTCCTGACTGGGCAACCGTATATGAACGCCGTCAACCAAAAGGTGATCCAGAAGATATCAAGATGATATTGGATGAATATCGACCTGTTGCACACCGGATTAAACAAATTATTGATTTGTTAACACCAGCAGGTGTGCAGCGTATGCGTGGCCTAGAAGACGGTGATGAAATTGATCTCAATGCTGCAGTTGATGCCATGATCTCGATTCGCATGGGCGAACAACCCAACCCTCGTATTACCATGCGTAATGTATTAAAAAATCGCGACCTCGCTGTTGTCGTGTTGATGGATTTATCAGAGTCCACCAATGAAGTCATGGCAGGTTCAGATAAAACGGTATTACAGTTAACGCGTGAAGCGGCAACACTCGTTTCTACAGCCATCAACGGCATTGGCGATCCATTTGCTTTGCATGGCTTCTCCTCCGATGGGCGCCACGATGTGCAATATTATCGCTTCAAAGATTTTAACCAGCATTTTGATGATGAAGCAAAATCACGCCTAGCCGGTATGAAAGGCGGCCTGTCAACCCGCATGGGTGCAGCATTACGTCATGCTGGACATCATCTGATAAAACAACAACAAAGACGCAAACTCATTCTTCTGGTCACCGATGGCGAGCCGGCGGATATCGATGAACGCGATCCACAACATTTACGTCATGACACCAAAAAAGCGGTGGAAGAATTGTACAGTAAAGGCGTATTAACCTATTGCCTGACACTGGATCCGAATGCTGACGATTATGTAAAACGTATTTTTGGCCAAAACAATTACACCATTATCGATAACGTAGACCGTTTGCCAGAAAAACTGCCAACACTGTTTGCCAGCTTAACCAGCTAAGGTAAAAGCGTGAGCAGAATTAGAGATATCCCCTATTACGCACAACGAAGTGACGAAATAGAGGCAAAACTCTATAACTTATGGCGCAGGGCAAAATTGCACTGCACCATGCCAATGCGACTACCATTGGTAGACTATTCAGGTTGCGTCATGCTGCTTGAAGAGCATGAATGGATCTGTGTAGATGAACGGCAGAACGATCTCCCCATTCTGGCTTGGATAGAGTTTGAAGACCAAGGTCGAGATGCACTTCATCTGCCGGTTAAATGCAAGCTGAACTACTACCACTATGCAGCATCTAAACTGCGAGCTCATTCACTGGAACTGATGCAGGATGAACTGGAAAAACGTTTGCAAGAAAATACATAACATTAACGTATAGCTAACACTACAAACGCTATATTTCCTACCCTGCCTATGAAAATATCAATACTGATAATGCCTCAGCTTAAGCTAATTTTGAATTAATTCAGACTGCAGTGTAAGCTGCCTCCCTAAGCAAATAATAAACAAGGAAGAAGTTATGAAACGCTCAAAACTGATGTCAACCATCTTAGTATTGTCGTGCTGTTATATGGGCACTGCTCATGCCGACTGGGGCGACTTTCTTAATGATATAAAGGAAGCAGGTAAATAATTTTTAGCTGACGACTCAGAAATCACATCTTCACTCGATCTAGATACCATTATTTCTGGCCTAAAAGAAGCGTTAGACATAGGCTCACGTGCAGCTATCGATGATGTCAGTAAACCAGATGGTTATCTTGCCAACGATTTAATCCACATTCCCATGCCAGCCGAATTACAACAAGTGGGCGACTTGATGCGTAACTTTGGTATGGCTGAACAAGCTGATCAATTTGAAAACAGCTTGAACCAAGCTGCTGAAAAAGCGGCACCGCATGCAACCAACATTATTGTTGATGCCATCAAAAATATGAGCATTGAAGATGCTAATACAATTCTTCATGGCGAAGATGATGCCGCCACACAGTACTTTAAAACCAATACAAGCCAAGCTTTAACTGCTTTATTCCAACCCACCATTGAAGACTCATTAAATCAAGTTGGCAGTACAAAGTACTACAACGATATTGCTAAACAAATTGCTTCAATACCTCTAGTGGGTGAAAACATTAATCTAGATCTACCTGCTTATGTCACCGAACAAGCACTCAATGGTCTATTTGCCATGATTGCACTCGAAGAGAAAAAGATTCGTGAGAACCCCGCAGCAAGAACCACTGAGTTATTGAAAAAAGTATTTACCGACTAAAATACTGATTTTTCAATTAATTAACCTGCGTATAATACCCGCACATTTTGTAATATTTTTAAAGGAAATCTGATGGCCGCTAGTCACAATCTAAACCTTTGTAGCCAAGGCACAGCACTTAAAGCACTCTTCACTGGATATCTCATTGTTGTTGCTATCGGTTATATGATGGCTTTAGTACAAATTCAATTCACTCACGGCATGGCCGATGGCGAGTTTGGTCTGTCTGTCGATGATATTGTTTACAGTTACTATGGCAAACGTTCAAGCTCAGTCTTAGAAGCCAAATTAAATGGTTCTATGCAAGTCATGGCACCCGATGAAGATCGTGCCAAGATCATTAACTGGGTGCACCAAGGTGCTGATGAACAAGCTTTCTTTGATTCTGGCATCCGCCAAGTTATGGATAACCGTTGCATCATGTGTCATAGCGCTGAATCAGGCATGCCAATTCCTGACTTTACTGAATTTGAAAATATCGCTCCTCGAGCAGAAACAGACACAGGTGCAAGCTTCTCGTCATTAGCCCGTGTTTCACACATTCATCTGTTTGGTATCTCTTTTATCTTTATGTTTGTTGGCCTAATTTTCAGTTTGGCTGCCGGCGTACCAAAAGCATTAAAAGCGACCGTGATCGTCATGCCTTATATCTTTTTAATTGTCGATATTGCTTCATGGTGGTTAACCAAACTAAATCCAAACTTTGCCTGGTTAGTGATTATCGGTGGTGGCTCCATGGCATTATCTTTTGCCTTTATGTGGATTGTATCTATGTACGAAATGTGGATCATGCCCCGTAATCGTGACGATAACCGTGATGCTTTATTGGATGAATAAATCCAACTAAACGTACAGCTCGATACAAAAAAAGCCCCGGTCGCCATCAGCCACCGAGGCTTTTTTTATGGCTATCGCTTAGCTTTGTTTTTCTGAGAAATACTCTCGTGTTAATTTAAATACCACTGGGCTTAACAGTAATAAGGCAATTAAATTCGGCAAGGCCATTAATGCATTTAAGGTATCAGCCACTAGCCAAATAAAAGATAAATTGGCTGTTGCACCTATTGGTACTGCCACCACCCACAACATTCTAAATGGTAAGACCGAACGAGCACCAAACAAATACCCGACACAACGTTCGCCATAGACACTCCAACCTAAGATGGTAGTAAAGGCAAAAACACTCAAACCAATTGTCACTATGTAACCGCCCCAGCCGGGCAATGCAGATTCAAAGGCAATGGATGATAAAGTCGCGCCCGTTTCACCACTAGTCCAAGCGCCAGAAACAATAATAACCAAGCCAGTGATCGAACAGATAAGGATGGTATCGATAAAAGTGCCAATCATTGCTACGGTACCTTGTCTAACTGGACTATTGGTCAACGCTGATGCATGAGCAATAGGTGCACTACCCAATCCCGCTTCATTGGAAAACACACCCCGTGCAACACCAAACCGAATCGCAGCCCACACAGCTGCACCAGCAAAACCACCGGTGGCTGCAATCGGGGTAAAGGCATAAGTGAAGATAAGATTAAATGCTTCCGGCAATTTGTCTGCATGCATACCCAATATGGCCAATCCAGCAAAGACATAACTTACTGCCATCAATGGCACTAACTTACCGGCCACAATCGCGATGCGTTTAATACCGCCGATTAAAACCAAACCCACCAAACTGGCAATCACAATACCGGTTACTAAATGTGGCACATCAAATTTAGTAAACAAAACATCGGCCACAGAGTTTGCTTGAATAGTATTACCAATACCAAAGCCAGCTAATGCACCAAAGATAGCAAAGGTGGTTGCCAACCAAGCAAACCGACTACTCAGGCCATTTTTAATGTAATACATCGGGCCACCCACTTTATGGCCATCACTGCTAGTTTCACGAAAATGGACGGCTAAGACTGCTTCTGCATATTTGGTCGCCATGCCAACTAGAGCCGTCATCCACATCCAAAATAATGCCCCTGGACCACCTAAGAATATGGCCGTGGCAACACCGGCAATATTACCTGTACCAATGGTCGCTGATAATGACGTCATTAATGCATTAAAAGCTGAAATATCGCCTTCACCTTCTTGGTCTCGTTGACGTCCTTTCCACAGCATTTGAAAGCCATATCCAAGTTTTAAGATAGGCATCAACCGTAGGCCTACCATTAAAACAAAACCCGTCCCTAGGATTAATACCAACATCAAGGGGCCCCACACTATCCCATTGAGTTTAGTAATCAGATCCGTGACCCAGCTTGTTATTTCCACATTGATATCTCCATAAATCGACAGCCTATGCTAACACTGTGACTAAATTTTCAGCTAATTCAACTTTATCTCTAAAGTAATTTTTTATAATGCCGCTAGACGAATATAGCCTTAGTTCCCGTGATAATTGGAATTACTGTTTTTCTAGTGGGCATAATGGATGGGCTGGCAAGGCATATTCTCTAAATAATAGCCGCTCTATTATTAGATGATATAACGCCGCTAGCACATTCAGGATGGGTGCTAGAAAACTTGGACTTCCACTTATAACGGGAACATTATTCGGGGGAGGCGATCATGATCATCAGCAATGCCAATATTTCTCTACAGCAATCCCATGAAAAAATCACTCGCTCCGAAGAACGAGAGTCACTTAATTTCTGGATAGGTGATCGTCCACAAGCACTTACTCAACCAACAGTAATGCCTGAAAGACAATTACTCGATAATGTAGATATTTCGCCGCAAGCCAGTCACGCACCTCATCGCGAACAGCACGATCTCAAAGAGATGATGATGAATGCCAAACATCAACTGATGGTACAAATCATTAGCCAAATGGTAGAACAACTGACCGGCAAAAAATTTGAACTTTTTGATCCTGCCATCCTCAATGAGGATATCGCTGATATTGATTTAGATGCCGTTCAGCAATCTGCAGCTAATGGAGGTCAAGCACCGCAATCTGCTGGTTTTGGCCTTGAATATGACTATTACGCCTCACATTATGAATACGAGTCCCTCTCCTTCTCCGCCGAAGGAGTGATCCAAACTCAAGATGGCAGAACGATAAATTTCTCTGCTCAACTAAATATTGAACGTGAATATTTTGAAGAACAGTCTTTTAGCTTTAGAGCTGGAGATGCCGTCAAAATTGATCCTTTGGTTTTAAACTTCAATGGCACTGCTGCTGAATTACAGCAAACCCACTTTGAATTTGATCTAGATGCCAATGGCCAAACCGAACAAGTCGCCCTACTCAAACCCGGCAATGCCTATTTAGCCTTAGATAAAAATAATGACGGTACGATAAACGATGGTTCAGAGCTTTTTGGCCCTAGCACCGGCAATGGTTTTAATGAACTGGCTAACTATGATGAAGATGGCAATAACTTCATTGATGAAGCAGACAGTATTTATGACCACCTGCGTTTATGGACCATAGATGCCAATGGTCATGAACAATTAATAGGTTTAGGTGAAAAAGGCGTAGGGGCAATCTACCTTGGCCATCTCAATACCCCCTTTGAGTTACAACACAATCAACAATCATTAGGTGATCTTGTCAGTTCTAGTGTGTATTTAAAAGAAGATGGTGGAACAGGTTTTATCCAACAACTTGACTACAGGGTATAAGTTTTACATTTTACGACTGGCATGTTTCTCTCGATACATCGCCTTATCTGCTCTAGATAGCATCGAGTCAAAAGTATCATCTGAGCCAGATAACATCGCCAACCCAAAACTGGCAGACAGAGAAATATTTTCACCATGATCATTAAACAAATCAGCCTCAAGTATGGCTTGGCGAATTCGCTCTAAAGTCAATTCTGCAGCTTCTCTACTTATCTCAGGTAATAAAACGGCAAACTCATCCCCACCAATTCTTGCTGCAAGATCTGACTCTCGTATCATGAATTCGCAAAGCTGTGAAACAGTGGTAATACATCTATCACCACAGGCATGGCCCCACAGATCATTTATGCTTTTAAATAAATTTAAATCAAATAAGATCAACGCCAAATCATGCTCATAACGCTGACAACGGCTAATTTCTTCTTTGGCTTTTTTCTCTAATTTCCGCCGGTTTGCCAGATTTGATAATGGGTCAGTGCCAACCAATCTCATTAATTCTTGTTGTAACTCTTCGCGATTAATAATTTCTTGTGTAAGTTTTCGATTCAATAAATAAAAACGGTTTGCTAACAGGACAGCAATCAATGTCACCACTGAAACCCAGATTAATGATTGATATACCCAAGGTGAAATGGTGTCACTATTTTCGAATAAAAACTCCTCCAATGAATAATTAGGAGGCATCATGCCTGCACTAGCAAAAACATCATTGATATGCTGCCAACGTTTTTTATTTTGATAACCTAATTCAATAAAGTCATTTGCTATCAGTTCATTAATTTCATTCGCCTCATAATTAAGTCGCGCTGCAGATAACTGAGGCGCATAGTTATCCATGATTAAACTGACCATTTCTTCTTGGTTTTTTAACGCATACTGCCAACCTCTAATCACCGCATCCCTAACATCACGAACTATTTCCGGGTGTTCTTTAGCAAACGCTGCATGAGTGAATAAGGTATCTCCATACATATTGATGCCTAAATCACGTGGGCTAAAAACGCGATAATCAATGTCAGCTTGAATAGCTTGAAAAGGCTCATTTGAAGAGTATGCACTCATGGCATCAATACTATTAGGGTTATCAGCATCTAATGCCAAAATACTCCCCTCATGGGCCACCATGTTAATAGCTTGTGTATTCACACCTGCCAGCGTCATGTATGCAAACAACTCAGCTGCATGCTCTTCAATCATCAGCGTTTTTCCTGCTAAGTCGCTGATAGATTTTATTTGTTCATTACGTTTGGCAAAAATAACTAATGGAGAGCGTTGATATATGGCTGCAACAGAAACCAATGGTTTGCCTTGAGCATATTCCATAATCAAGGTCGAGTTACCAATCGAAAAGTCAGCATTCCCATTTAATACTTCTTCGCTAGGATTGCGTGTCGGGCTGCCTTCAATCAATTCGACATTGAGTCCTGCTTGTTCAAAGTAACCTTGTTCTAACGCAGCATAATAACCAGCGAATTGAAACTGGTGATACCATTTTAGTTGAATTTTAACAGGAGATGAGGCCGAGTCTGCATGATGAGCAAAAGAGATACCGGAGATTAAGAAGAAACTTAATAAGGTAAAAAAGGTAAATCTAATTTTGTAACGAAATAAATACATCTTCCCAACAGTTTTATAATCATTGCCTCAGGGACAACAATAACACTTTAATATGACGGAATAAATACAGTATGGCTGGTATTAATTATCAACGGCATCTCAATACGGCTGTTGAATGACAGAAAAACCAACAATCATTAGGTGATGTTGTCAGCAGTCGTAGTTAAAATATTTTAAAACCTGAGCCTTATAATATTCGTCAATTATCAAACTGCTGAGACTGCGATTTATAACGTGTGACGGTACAAATAGAGAAAAATAAGGCATACTTTTTATGTTATGTAATTATGAATGTTTTAGGGCAATCTTTTGACTGTAAAAATTTCATCTTCTGATCTTCGTGTTGGCATGTATCTTCATAAGTTAGGCGGTTCTTGGCTGAAACACCCCTTCCTACGTAATAGCTTTTTGCTAGAAGATCAAAATGATATAAAGCGAATTATTCAAGCAGGCATTAAAGAGGCTTGGATTGATGAATCAAAAGGGTTAGCTCGAGAGTCAAAACAAAAGCCAAAGCAAGAACAAATAGAAGAACTTACAACAGAAGAATTACCAGAAGAAATAGTAAATGATGAACCGGTAGGGTCAATGGATGAAGAAATTCATCGTGCTCGCAAATTTTGCAATGAAGCAAAAGAACAAGTTAAAGAAATGTTTAATGAAGTAAGAATGGGCAAATCGATTGACTCAGAAAAAATAGTCCCGATAGTTGGCGAAATCGAAATGCTCATTCAGCGCAATACCTCGGCTATTCTCAGTGTTGCACGTTTAAAAACACACGATGACTACACGTATATGCACTCAGTGGCTGTTTGTGCCTTAATGATAAGCCTGGCTCATCACTTAGGCTTGGATGAAGAGCAAACACGCTTAGCCGGTATTGGAGGTTTGATGCATGATTTGGGTAAAGCATTGATGCCAACTGATATTTTACAAAAACCCGGGAAGCTTACTGACGCTGAGTTCATTACAGTGAAAAAACACCCACAAGCGGGAGCTGCAGTATTACAAAAAAATGGAGCAGATCCAGAAGTTATTGATATTGCTTTACACCACCATGAGAAAATCAATGGTAGCGGTTATCCCGATGGACTGACAAGTGATGATATTTCTTTGTTAGCTCGAATGGGGGCTATCTGTGACGTCTACGATGCAGTAACATCAGAGCGACCCTACAAAAAAGCGTGGGATCCCGCCTATGCTCTTCAAGCAATGGCAAAGTGGGCGGGGCATTTTGATAACAAAGTGTTTGCTATCTTCGTTAAGTCAGTGGGTATTTATCCTGTAGGTTCTTTAGTTAGATTATCAAACAAACGTTTAGCTGTTGTTGTTGAGCCCAGTGTTGATTCTCTATTGAAACCTAAAGTTAAATCATTCTTCTCTATTACTGCAAAAGCAGCCATCCCAGTTAAAATAATTGACCTTGCTACTCCCAGTTGTAACGTGACTATTGAAGGGCCGGAGAACCCTGATAAATGGGGGTTTAAGTCACTTGAACGCTTTTGGCTATAAACAGATATACACTATCTCGCAAACTTGTTTTCACCAGTGTTAAATTATAGAACCCCACTGCACTTCAGATTATCTTTTAACATCTGCTGATAAAACATCATAAATTCTAATCCCCATTTTTGTTCCAACTCATCTAGCCGATTCGGAATTTTTTCAGCTAGGATAATGGGTGGATTATTATAGGCAAGTACCACTATATTTCGATGGTCAACTACTGAAAGACAATTCATTACCCCCTCAAAGGCTGGATGAATCGCCGCTAAAAAATGCATCAGGGCAGTACCATCATTAACTAATAAGTTAAAAGCAATATGTCCTTGCTCTGTTAACAATGATCGACAGTGTTGTAGAAATTCACGCTCAACAATCCAGTCTGGAGTAATTTGTTCTTCAGCGATATCGATAATAATCAGATCATATTGCTGCTGACAGTCTGCTATATAACGCTTAATATCTTGTGTATGAAGTTGCCAACTGTCACCAAGCGGAAATTCGAAAAAGTCACGCGCGATTTTGCAAATCAATGGTGACAATTCAACCGCATCTCCCCTTACCTCGGGAAATTTATGAGCAAAATATCGTGCTGTGGCACCGCCACCTGTACCAGCGAGTAATATACGCTTGGGTAAATCGACAAACATTATTCCCGCCAGCATGTGACGGTTTAAAGCTAAGGGCAAATAGTCGGGACGACCTAAGGTGATTTCAGATTGAATAACGGTATCGTCAAAGTCTAACCAACGACGATCGTCTTGCTGCCAAACACGAACCGTTAAGTCAGCATCTTGTTGGCTGAACAACAGTTGTCGTTCAGCCATCTACGTTAGCCTTCTTGTTTTTCTTCCAACATTTCCCAACGTTCATATTCGCTTTCAAGCTCCTTGGTCAATGCAGCCAGTTCATCCTGTGTCGCAGTGACTTTGTCTGCATCTTGTTGATAGAAGTCTGGCTCAGCAATCACAGTATGCAGCTCATCTTGTTTTTGTTCCAGTTGTTCTATTGTTTTCGGTAAGGCTGCTAAGTCCAACTGTTCTTGATAAGTTAAATTTGATTTTTTCTTAGCCGAGCTAGTATTGGGCTTAGTCGATTTTGATGCTGTCGATTTTTTTTGAAATTCGGCTTGTTTGTCCAAAGCTCGCTGACGTAACCAATCATCATAACCACCGACATATTCACGGACTTCTCCATCGTCATCAAATACGATGGTGCTGGTTGATACATTATTTAAAAATGTCCGATCATGGCTGACCAATAATAAAGTGCCTTGATAGTTCATCAATAAATCTTCTAATAGATCTAAAGTTTCAGCATCAAGATCATTGGTAGGCTCATCCAATACCAATAAATTAGCAGGTTGAGTAAACAATTTGGCGAGTAACAAACGATTACGTTCACCACCTGATAAGGCTTTAACCGGTGTGCGAGCACGTTCAGGTGTAAACAAGAAGTCTTGCAAATAACCGATAATATGTTTTTGTGCGCCATTAATCTCTACAAAGTCAGCACCTTGGCCTACGTTATCCACCACACTCACTTCTTCATCGAGCTGGCTACGTAATTGATCAAAATAGGCGACTTCTAGATTAGTACCCTGTTTTATCTCACCTGATTCCGGCTGAGAATGACCCAATAAAATAGATATCAAGGTCGACTTACCACAGCCATTCTTACCAATAATTCCGATGCGATCGCCACGTTGAATCACTGTGGTGAAATCTTTAAATAACACGCGGCCATCATAACTTTGACCAATATCTTCCGCTTCCAGTACCAACTTTCCGCTGCGTTCAGCATCTTGCAGTTGCATCTTAACGTTGCCTACTTTGTCTCTGCGTTGGCCACGTTCACGGCGTAACTGTTCCAAGGCACGAACTCGGCCTTCATTACGTGTACGCCGCGCTTTAATGCCCTGTCTGATCCACACTTCTTCTTGGGCTAGTTTTTTATCAAATAAAGCATTTTGCTGCGCTTCATCCGACAACATTTGTTCTCGGCGTATTAAAAAGTTAGCGTAATCACCTGGGAAGCTAGTGATATTGCCCCGATCCAACTGCACAATACGAGTTGCCAAGGCTTGTAAAAACATACGATCATGGGTGATAAACAATACCGTCCCGCCATAACTTTTCAAAAACTCTTCTAACCAAGTAATCGACCCAATATCCAAATGGTTAGTTGGCTCATCCAATAATAAAATATCGGGTTCTTCAACCAAGGCTTGAGCCAATAATACCCGGCGTTTCATCCCTCCCGATAAGGCTGAAAATTCAGCATCAGGATCTAACGATAAACGAGAAATAACGGCCTCAACACGCTGCTCAACCGTCCAACCATCAACCGCTTCAAGTTTATGTTGGGCTTTTTCTAATTTTGCCAACATCGCTTCTGAGCTATCGGTTTCCAGTTGATGGATCACATGATGATATTCAATCAATAAAGGTGCGATATCACCCAAACCTTTAGCCACCACATCAAACACAGTGCCTTCAGTACCCGCGGGGACTTCTTGTTCCAGTCTAGCGATCTTCAAACCTTGGCCTAAGATCTCACCGCCATCTTCTTTTATTTCACCAGCAATCAACTTCATCAATGTTGATTTACCCGCACCATTACGTCCAACTAAACAGACACGCTCACCACGATCAAGTTGAAAATCCACCTTGTCTAGTAAATTGGGTCCGCCAAAACTAACGGTAATTTGTTTTAATGACAGTAGTGCCACGTTTATTCCTCTTCAGCTTGTGCTGTTTCTAGCGCCTCGCTGGCTTCAAACCAATCCGACTCTGTTTGTTCTAATTCTGATTTTACTGCTGCTTGGTCCAGCAATAATGCTTTTAACTTTTCTTTGTTGCTATCTTCATACAGACTGCCATCCGCCAGCGTTTCTTCCACCGCTGATAATTTAGTTTGCAGTTTGTCCATCTGCTGTTCGGCTTTTTTCACCACATTACGCAAAGGTTGTAGCTTTTGCCGTTGTGCTGCCGCCGCTTGACGATCACCTTTTTTATTTGAAACGGTCGTTGCCGTAGTCGCTGTTTTAACTGGTTTATCTTTAGTTATTAACCATTGACGATAATCATCCAAATCACCATCAAACACTTTTGCTTGTCCATCTGAGACTAACCATAAATCATCTGCCACCGTGCGTAATAAATGACGATCATGGGAAACGACAACCAAGGCACCTTCAAAATCTTGCAAAGCCAAGGTCAATGCCAAACGCATTTCCAAATCAAGATGGTTAGTCGGTTCATCAAGTAGTAATACAGCAGGCTTTTGATAAACCAATAGGGCTAAAACTAAACGGGCTTTTTCACCTCCCGAAAATGGACCAACCGGCGCTAAAGCATCATCACCATGGAAACCAAAACCACCAATAAAATTACGTAAATCTGATTCACTGGCTTGGCGATCTAAGCGTTGCAAATGTTGCAACGGACTATCTTCCACATACAGCTGCTCTAGTTGATGCTGAGCAAAATAGGCAATGCGGATATCTTTGCCTTCTTTACGTTTACCTTTTAACGGTGGCAATACACCGGCAATCAATTTAATTAAAGTCGATTTACCCGCACCATTTGGGCCCAATAAACCGATGCGGTCGCCAGGCGCCAACGATAACTTCACATTCTCAATCAACGGTACATCATTATAACCCACAGCCACCTTATCCAAACTGATTAACGGTGCCGTCAATCGTATTGGAGGCAAGAAACTAAAATGAAAGGGCGAATCCACATGAGCTGGTGCAATCAGCTCCATGCGTTCTAATGCTTTGACTCGACTCTGCGCTTGCTTAGCTTTAGTTGCCTTAGCTTTAAAACGAGTAACAAAACTACGAATATGAGCAATTTCACGTTGTTGTTTTTGATGGGCGGCTTGTTGATGAGCGAGATGTTCTGCACGTGCCAATTCAAAAGCAGAATAATTACCGGTGTAGACCTTTATTTTCTGCTGCTCGATATGAACCACTTGAGTCACGACCCGATCTAAAAAATCACGATCATGTGAAATTAATATCAAGGTACCTTGATAGCTACGCAGCCATTCCTCCAGCCAATAAACAGCTTCCAAATCCAAGTGATTGGTAGGCTCATCGAGTAGTAATAAGTCTGAACGACAAATTAATGCTTGTGCCAAATTGAGGCGCATACGCCAACCACCCGAAAACGACGTCACAGGCAATGTTTCTTGTTCAGCTTTAAAGCCTAAACCATGCATCAAACGACCAGCACGACTACGCGCAGTATAACCATCTATAGCGGATATTTTGTCATGCAACTCACTTTGATGATGACCATCTTCGTCTTGCTCTGCTTTAGCGAGTTCAGCTTGCAGCCGCGTTAACTCTTGGTCGCCTTCTAAGACATAATCAATTGCAGACTGTTCAACTGCCGGTGTTTCTTGAGCCACATGGGCAATCACCCATGATTCAGGAATAGACACTGTGCCGTGGTCGGCATGCAATAAACCACGAAACATGGCAAATAAACTGGACTTACCCGTGCCATTAGCACCTGTTAAACCAACTTTTTGTCCGGGATGCACCGTTAAGTTGGCATCTTCAAACAATAGGCGAACACCGCGACGGATAGATAGCTGCTTAAGTTTTATCATGGCGCGCATTGTACCCGATCAGCACTGCTCAATGTGGGTTAAACCCTTGAAATTACTATATCAAAGGCTCTTCAGGTAACTGCCAGTTAATTTCTGCTTTGCCATGCTGTTTAAGATAAGCATTCGCCTGACTAAAATGGCGACAGCCAAAAAATCCACGATAAGCTGATAACGGTGATGGATGTGGTGCTGTTAATACTAGATGTTTATCGGTATCAATCATCGCACCTTTTTTCTGGGCATAACCGCCCCACAACATAAATACCACCTTGTCACACTGCTCATTGACAGTACTGATCACCTTGTCGGTGAACTGCTCCCAGCCTTTGCCTTGATGGGCATTGGCATTGGAGTTTTCTACTGTTAATACGGCATTAAGTAATAACACACCTTGCTGTGCCCAACTTTCTAAATAACCATGATTTGCTGGTTTAATGCCTAAATCTGATTCCAACTCTTTATATATATTGACTAAGGACGGGGGTATTTTAATGCCCGGCAATACTGAAAAACATAGGCCATGGGCTTGATTAGGTTGATGGTAGGGATCTTGTCCTAAAATCACGACTTTCACCTCTTCCAGAGGTGTGGTTTCCAAGGCGTGAAACCAATCGGATGTCTGTGGATAAATAATCTTATTTTGATCATTTTCGGTTTGTAAAAAATCTTGTAGTTCATGCATATAAGACTGATCAAATTCTGACCTCAACTCAGGCTGCCAACTTGGGGCATTATCTAAAACCACGGTATATCCCTTGTAAATAAATCTCTCATCCAAAAAATAATATCAGACCAATTACCAAAGACAGAATTAAATTCGATGCACTTTTATCCGATAACTATACTCATACAAAATGTAGGTTAATTGGCAAAACTAGTGCTAGTATTGTTCCACAACTGAATATTCATCCTACCTAGGCGTTATTGTGCAACATTCTAAAATCAGATTTAAACGCAAAGCCCGCTTTATTACCATCATATCGCTCCTACTGATTATCGGGTTTTCATCCACCAGTCTGGTGAGTTACTTTGTTGCTAATAATTCATTAGATGAATATATACGTACTAATACACTCCCCCTTACGAGTGACAATATCTATTCTGAAATTCAACGAGATGTACTTCCAACCATCGTCATCTCATCTTTAATGGCTCAAGATACCTTTGTTCGAGACTGGATTCTGGCAGGAGAGAAAGAGCCTGATCTTATCATTCGTTATTTAAACTCAATACAGGATCGTTACAAGACGGCCACCGCCTTTTTCGTTTCTGATAAAACCCTTAACTATTATCATTCAACAGGTCTGTTAAAACAGGTTGATCCTGATGATTCTAATGACAGCTGGTATTTCAGGGTAATCAGTTTAAAGGATGATTTTGAAATTAACGTTGATACCGACACGGCTAAACTTAATCAAACCAACTTTTTTGTGAACCATAAGGTCACCGACTATAACGGAAAATACCTAGGAGCCATCGGCGTCGGTCTATCATCAGAAACAGTTATTGATATGATCGAGTTCTATCAAAGCCGCTACGACCGCCAAGTATATTTTATTGAACCCGATGGTAAAGTCGCCTTACGAGGCAATCATTATCAAGGAGCAGAAGATATACATGCAACAGAAGGTTTGTCCAAGATAGCGACACAGGTTTTAGCTAGCCCTGGCGGTTCTTATACCTATTCTAGAAATGGACAAGATATCTTCCTAAAAACTCGATATGTCCCTGAACTAGATTGGTATTTACTAGTAGAACAAATCGGGAAACCACAATCTCATATTCAAAAAACGCTTTGGATTAACCTGTCACTTAGTTTATTAATTACCGTGATCGTGCTGCTACTCGCTCACTTCACCATTAGTAAATATCAACGGCGACTAGAAATTATGGCCACCAAAGATAAACTCACCGGCATAGATAATCGACATGCTTTTGACCCGGCCTTTCAACAGATCATTAAAACCGCTACACGCAATAAAGAAGCCTTGAGTATCATATTAGTCGACATCGATCACTTTAAAAAGGTCAATGATAACTACGGCCATATGGTCGGTGATCAGGTTATCGTAAAAATTGCCAATATCTTAAAATCAAACCTTCGTAATTCCGATCTGCTATGTCGGTGGGGTGGAGAAGAATTTATGCTTCTCTTGCCTAAATGTAACTTGAGTGATGCACAAGACCTAGCTGAAAAAATTCGTCTTCATATCGAGAATGAAGTGATGACCGTTGAAGGCAATAACCTCGCCATCACTGCTAGTTTCGGACTTTGTGCCTATCTTGGCGATGAATCACAAAATGAATTATTCGAGCGCGTCGACAAAGCTTTATACAGCGCTAAAAGCTTAGGTAGAAATCGAGTTGAACTCGCTTAAACGCTAATGACTTTTTAACTCTCCAAAATCAAAAAAAACAGTTAGACTAATCTCTTTGGTCAATAGAGTAGAACACTCTAATCCAGCAAAAACTCAAACTTTGATTTATGTATAGTCCTTACTCTTAGGAAATATTTTGGACCTCACCAAAGATCCCATCAGGCAATTAATTAAAAAAATTGCCGTACCAGCTAGTGTTGGCATGTTTTTCAACACGATGTATTACATTGTCGATAATTTCTATGCAGGCATGCTGTCATCAACAGCGCTGGCAGGAATTTCACTTGCGGCACCGATTTATTTTATGGGTCTAGCGATCTCTATCGGTGTTGGGCAAGGCACGAGTGCCTTAGTAGGACATGCTCGAGGTACTGGCAACCAGAAAGAAGCCGAAAAAATCGCTGGTCATGCCCTTTCTTTTGCTTGGGCGATGTCTTTAGTAGTAGGTCTTCTAGTATTAATCGCAGCACCAAACCTATTTTCATTGATGAAAGCTGAAGGTGCTTATACCAGCGAGGCAATGAAATATCTCTATGTTATTTTACCGACCTTAGGCTTGTTATCTCACGGCATGGCTGCCAATGGCATATTAAACTCATTGGGCGATACCACCAGCCTTCGTAATAGCTTAATCGTGGCATTTTTAGCCAATATCGTACTCGACCCACTCTTTATGTTTGGTTTTGGTTGGGGCATTTATGGTTTGGCAGCAGCATCCGTAGTAACGCAACTGGGTAGTGCCATCTATTTAACCATCAAAATACGGCAAAGTAAGTTAGGCAATAGCCTTTCATTACATAATCTAATACCCAACTGGACGCATTACCAAGCGCTACTTAAACAGTCTCTGCCTGCCAGTGGCAATATGTTTCTAATCGCTGTAGGTTCATTAATCATTACTTCAGCGGTGGCTCGATTTGGCGAAGATGCGGTTGCCGGCTTAGGCATTGCTTTGCGTATAGAGCAACTCGTATTACTTCCCACCATAGGTTTGAATATCGCCGTATTATCGTTAGTGAGTGTTAACTTTGGTGCCAAACAATTTCATCGGATGGAGCAAGCAGCGATTGATTCAATAAAAATCGGTACCTCAATGATGGTAGTCGGGGGAATATTGATCTTCACTTTTGCCTACCCTCTTATCTCAATCTTTGCCGATAACAAAGCCGTGATCGAAATTGGTGTGAGTTATCTACGCGTAGAGGCGGTCATCTTGCCGGCCTATGTGCTCAGCTTTGTTGCCGGAGCGGTATTGCAAGGGGTCAAGCAACCCATGATCCCGATGTACTTCAATATCGTACGAACCTTATTACTCCCCCTCACCTTTATTTTTATCGCTTTAAGTCTCATTGGTACCGGAATCTATGGCGTGTGGGTTTCTATCGCCATTGCCACTTGGTTAACCGCCAGTGTGCAATTTATGCATATGCGGAAAATGGTTTTAGTTGCAAAATCAACCTAACTACACATCAACTCACCGTTAGTATTTCACCCGACTACAACCTTGTTTCGACCGGTTCGTTTAGCTTCATACAGGGCAGAGTCTGCTCTTTTTTGCATTTCTATAATAGAGCTGTCAGCTTCTTCCAATGAAGATAAACCGATGCTGACTGATATTTTCAACGTTTTCTCAGCTGTCGAGATAGTTTGAACTTCAATTTCTTTTCGTATTTTCTCGGCGACAATCGCTGAGTTTTCTACCGTAGAATTTGGCAGGACGATGCAAAACTCCTCCCCACCAATTCGACCAAACAAATCTTCTTCTCTCAACATTGATGAAATTTTGTTGGCAAATAGTTCAAGTGCAACATCACCCGCATCATGACCAAAACTATCATTAATCTCTTTGAAAAAATCGAGGTCTAACATCAACACACTCAACGTAGAGTCATGTCTTTTAGCAAAACTGAACGCTTTTTCAGACTGCTCTAGAAATGCACGTCGATTAAGTGTGTGTGTTAACCCATCAATACTGGCTTGTTCTTCTAAATTCTCTTGGCGAGCCACCATGTCTGAAATGTCTCGAAGGAATCCATAAGCAAACAATTCACCATGGATATCTACAGTATTAAAGCTCAACTGAACGTCAATAATATCTCCGTTCTTCTTTAAACCTTTAACCTGCAATATCTTGCCTACTAAAGGGCCGGTGCCCACTTCCTGGAATTTTTTAAAAGATTCGTCAGCTTTTTCTCGCTGATCATGAGTTGGCAAAATATCATGCACATATTTTCCTAGTACATCAGTCTCACTATAGCCAAACATCAACTCAGCAGCACTATTCCAAAAAACGATATCACCTTCTCGATTGATGATTACAACCGCATCAATCGATGATTCAACAATCGCCCGGAAGGCTTCGTTATCGGTGAAAATATTCATATGTCCATCTTCATCCTTATTCAGACGTTAGATGTATATAATCAATATTGCTGAAGTCTTATTGTGTTCCTGTTCACTCAACTTAACAATAGCTCACTCGAGAACTAAAGCTTATTGTCTAGTTATTAGTTTCTTATGATGTAAAAAACTGATTAAATTCTCGGCGTAGTTTTTGGGCAGTTTCAATATCTATCATTTCAAACCTGACTTCACACCCCGGCTGACGTTGAGCAAGTTTTGCCAAATCTAGTGAAAACACAGTACCAATTTTAGGATAGCCTCCAATCGTAGGGGCATCTTTTAATAAGATGATAGGGAATCCGGCTGTTGTGATCTCAACACTGCCATAGACCATGCCTTCGGAAACCATTGTTGCTGGCGTGTTTTCAATTGGCAGCCCTTCTAGGCGACATCCTGTACGATCTGATGCCTTGCCAATCTTATACGTCTGTCCGAAGAAAGTGTGTCGTTGTTGTTCGGTAAACATATCAAACTGATAGCTAGCCAATAAGCGTAAGCTTAATGGTTCTTGGTAATTCAGTTTAAACCA
This sequence comes from Methylophaga sp. 42_25_T18, assembly GCA_002163085.1. Classification (GTDB taxonomy): domain Bacteria; phylum Pseudomonadota; class Gammaproteobacteria; order Nitrosococcales; family Methylophagaceae; genus 41-12-T18. The sequence goes on from MAAJ01000009.1 coordinate 22,610, forward strand.
AGCAGGCATCGCTTTGCCGGTATCACAGGGTTTTGATGGCCTAGTTAATAAGTCATCACCAACTTGAATTAATGAACCTACCTTCTCTCGCAGGTTTACAGATCGCGAATTGAAATGTTGCTCTGTTTGAAAACCATCTTGCACGGCGAGATAAGCTCGCACACCATTTTTTGGTGTAGTCCACGTTAATGTATCGCCTTTGTTAACAGCAAATACTTGCCAGTTATGCTGAGATTTATCATTAACTTTAAAGCCAAGATCGGCACCTGCCACTACGATGCAAGTATCAATTAATGCCAACAACTCACAACCACCAAAGGTAATTTCTAATACTGCATCATTAACGTCATTACCCAGTAAATGGTTTGCCCAACAATAAGCATGTTCATCGGCCACACCGGATTGACTTAAGCCATGATGAGCCAAACCAAAACGACCACTGTCTTGTATCGTGCTATAAAAGCCAGATTTTATAACCTTGAACGTCAAAACTGGCCACCTAAAGCAATATACTCTTGCCTATTGATCGGCTTAAACTTTACTCGATAACCAACCATAAAACGTTTGAGATTGTCATAATCATTGAGCGATAAATCTATCGGTGTTTTGCCTACTATATTCCAACCGCCAGATGAGTCGATGGGATAAACCGCGGTTTGCTTATCAGCAATGCCAACACTGCCTGCAGGAACTTGAATTCGTGGTGTAGCTAATCTTGGCATTCGAATACGTTTATCCACTTCGGCTAAAAAAGCAAAGGCAGGGCTAAAACCGATGGTATAAATCAAATACGTTGGTTGGCTGTGGAGTTTTATAAACTCAGGCAAGCTTAGTTGTTTTTCGACCAAAATACGCTCTAAATCTAGCCCGACTTCATGATCGTAATAAACAGGAATTTCAATCAGATCTGATAGATGATCTTGTTTAACAAAAATAGCCTTCGCTAAAGCCTCAGATACTTGATTACAAAAAGTTTGATGATCGACTACATTTAGATCGTAAGTAATCAATGCCGAGGTATATGACGGCACGATATCAATAATTAAATGACCCAAGCTGTCGTGTAAGAACTCAGTGTAAAAAGAAATTTGTTCTGCAAGTTCAGGTGACGATTCATCACCAAAATAAATGATGATCGCATTTTCACCCGCCAGCTTAATATCAAACATTCAGCGAGTCTTGCTCGAGGCCCACTTTGATCCGTGTAAGCGCGACAACCGAAGCCGGATTATCCGAGTGGAAACAGATAGTATCAATGGTAAAGGTATGCTGTTGTGATAGCAGTTGGTATTGCGCCACGATGTCTTCAGCATCATTTAACATCGCACCTGATTCACTACGTGGAATCAATTGATTGCCACGATAAGCGCGATCAGCAAAGGCTTCATAAATAAAGTTGATGGCGGTTTGTTTCGATTTTGCCGCCATGCCTTGTTGACGGATACCGGCTTGTACGACTAAATCTAAAGAAGGGTTAATAGCATGGATAAGCTGACACAATACGGCTAACACTTCAGGCTTATTCATCATATCGTGATACAAGGCACCATGTGGTTTGATGTAGTGCATTTCCACATCATGCTGCAGGCATAGACGTTGAAACTCAGTGACTTGTTCTAACAGAGATTCAAATAAGGTCTCGACAGAAATATCATAGCTAATTCGACCAAAATTTTCCTTATCGATATAACTCGGATGAGCACCGACTTTTACATTATGCTGCTTCGCTAATTTGATCGCCTTTTCCATGCTGGCATGATCACCGACATGGCCACCACAAGCGATATTCGCCATATCCACCAGCGGCATGATCACTTCATCCGGATCAGGTGCTAAACATTCGCCTAAATCACAATTAATCAGTTTCATAAATCCATGGTAAACAAATCTACGTTAGTTTGGAACTGATCAGATTATTTCCCATTATTTTCATGCTAGTATCAATTCAACATAAGTTAACTATTTATTGTATGAACAAACCTTATTGAGGGATTGTTATGAAAAAATTGAAGAATGAAAAAGCGTTGCTTAAAAAGGCGATTACCGAAGGGGTAAAATACGGAGAAAATCGTGGTGTCGTCGAATTTGAACCCACTGATTCCCACAATGAAAAAATTGAATATATTTACCGGCTCTTAGTGCATGACAAAGTCATTCAAGCATTGCCTGAAGATCAGGTCTCACAGAAATCAATGCAACATAAATTAGCGTTATGGGCTTCGCGATTAGATTAGGGAGCAATTAACAGCTTTTTAATTCCCGTTTTTATCGCCATCAAAAAGAGTATACTTTTCGGATTAAGTGGGTAAGTGTCTGAGCAACGCGAGTTTTTACCCACGCCGAAAAAGATAGTCTTTTTGGTGACAATCGATAATGTCGGGTACCCTTTTCTTTGGTTCTGTTTCTTTTGGGTATGCAAAAGAAATGAACGCCCAGCGGCAGCTAAATATCCTGATTACTTAGGTAAAGCTATGAAAGCAACATGTAAAACCAAATAACCAATTAAATATAATTAATATAAAAACTGTATCTTAAAAAATACTTTTCAATAAAATTAACGTTTGCCTTCTCAATTTCCAAATACTCTTTGATTTCTTGATGCTGACTTGATGGCATTAAACAGTGGCTTATTGTTCCTTACATTTTTTAAGTAAAAAAACATTGTAAAAACAATATTCACAACAACCGTTATAAAAACAATCGTAAGAATACTTGACTTCAAAACCCTCTCCCTGTGTTCATTTCACATAATGCCATAAGCCAACATAGCATCAGCTACTTTCGTGAATCCAGCGACGTTGGCACCTTTAACATAATTAATGTAGCCATCTTCTTCCTTTCCATATGAAACACATTTATTATGAATAGTAGTCATAATTTCGCGTAAGCGGTTTTCTAGTTCTTCGGAAGACCAAGCCATTCGAATACTATTTTGAGTCATTTCCAATCCAGATACTGCAACTCCGCCGGCATTAGCGGCCTTACCTGGAGCATACAAAAGTTTAGCCTCTTGTAGTAATTTAATAGCCTTAATAACAGTAGGCATATTGGCTCCTTCTGAGACTCCTATACAATTATTGGCTATCAATAGCTTCGCATCGTCTTCATCCAATTCATTCTGCGTCGCACATGGATAAGCGAGATCACATTTCACTCCCCAAGGACGTTTCCCTTCGAAATATTCACAACCATATTTTTCCGCATATTCAGACAGGCGTCCACGCTTCACCGTTTTCAAGTCAATAATATAAGCCAACTTGGCTTCATCGATGCCGTCTTTATCGTAGATAAAACCCGACGAGTCTGAAAGGGTGACCACTTTGCCACCGAGATGTCGGATTTTTTCTGCACAGTACAGAGCAACATTTCCTGAGCCAGAGACGACACAGACTTTTCCTTTTGTAGAGTCACCTTGCTGCTTGAGCATTTCATCCATAAAGTAGGCATTGCCATAACCAGTCGCTTCTGTTCGGATTAGACTTCCGCCAAACTCCAGAGACTTGCCTGTCAGTACGCCAGTAAATTCGCGTGTCATCCGCTTGTACTGGCCAAACATATAACTGATCTCACGGGCACCCACACCGATATCACCCGCAGGGATATCGGTGTCATGTCCAATGTGATGAGATAATTCGGTCATAAATGCCTGACAAAAACGCATTACTTCTGCGTCAGATTTACCCTTAGGGTTAAAGTCTGCTCCGCCTTTACCAGCACCAATAGGCAAGCCCGTAAGGCTGTTTTTAAAGGTTTGTTCAAAACCGAGAAACTTTAAAATGCTTAAATTTACTGATGGGTGGAATCGTAAACCTCCCTTGTAAGGCCCGATTGCATTATTGAATTGCACTCGATATCCTCGATTTACTCGCACATGACCATCATCATCTTCCCACACCACGCGGAATATAATGGTTCTGTCAGGTTCTGTCATGCGTTCAATGATGCCGGCATACTGATATTTTGAATTTTCAAGAATGTATGGAATTACCGATTCAGCTACTTCGTATACCGCTTGATGAAACTCTGTTTCATTAATATTACGTTTTTTTAAACCGCTCATGAAATGGTCTAATGATAAGTCAGCGTACATAGTGAATCCCTATTTTATTAGTTAAATTTCCTATGATAAAACCCTTACTCAAGTCAGAAGAAGCAGGGCCAGATACCGTCTTGCAATCAAGCATTTTTACCGCACTTATGTTTTAAAAATCAATCGTAAAGCTCAAAAGTCATCCTACTTGATTCCTTTTCCAAGCCAAAATTAAAAACAACCATAACAATACATGATTTCAAAGGCTTTTCCAGATATTAAATTCATACCATCATATAAAAAACGCCGCTATATTCAGCGGCGTTTTTTTAACCGTCGTTAACAACTATAGGCTACGTCACTGCAAGATAAGGCTGATTGCGTAATTGTCGCCAGAAACCAAACATCACCATCAATAAGAAAAAGGCAAAGGCCAACAACAATTGTAGATCCCAGTCAGTTTCTACTGGCTTAGCTTCTTCTACTTTTTCAAGCTTCTGCCCTTCAACTTGCACCGTCGTTGGTGACTCATTATTAACAGCTCCGGCTTCAACAGATGCTGGCAATGAATTAAGCCCAAAACCCATTGCTTGCTGATCTACAAAATCACGTAACTTTTCGTTATCTACAAATACATCATACTTTTCGACCAAATCCACATAACGCTCAATCATATGTTCTAAAGTCTGAGCATCAGCCTGCCAATATTCTTTACGGTTGGCTTCTAGCATACGCTCTAACATTTGTGCTTGAGATCGTGGGTTTGTTTGTTCAAACCATTCATCGATATTTAGCTCTAGTTTGTCATTAACATAGACTTCATAAAACTCCTGCCATTGATCTTCACGTACTAGATTGGGATCAACCACTTGCCAGCCCCAGAAATTACTCAAATGTGAAGATAGCGACACAGCACCGCTGTAACCTTCCTTCATCATTTCTTCTACCCAACGTTTATGGAAGTTTCGCGAACGTAATTCTTTAGCCAAAAATACCGATGCTGCTTCTGCTTTAGGATTGTCCGCATCACGTAGATTACTGATCACCATTTCAGGGCTAGCACCATCTAGGTTGCGTATCGCTAATGCCAAAGAGCCAAAATATTCAAAGGGATCATCTGAACTGATCATGCCGTACACATTAGAAGAACGAGAAAACATCGCTATATCTGTGCCTGATAACTGTTTGGCATATAAATCCACATTTTCGACTTTTTGACCCCAGCGACTATTATCCGATCCATAAAAATGCCCCATTCTGGCTAGATATAAATCTGCGATCTTGTCATCTGTTTCCCATGTGTCACTAGCAAATACAGCGTCTTCAACACCAGAACCATAATTGCCTGAGGCATTAGAAAATACACGTACTGTCGACAGATATTCAGCCTCATCAGCTTCAATACCTTCAGCTATCAACTCTGCTTTAATACGTTCACTATTACGCCATACAAAGTTTGACTCTTCTTTTAAGGCAGCAATCTGTTCTATCGCCTTTGCCATTAATTGCATTACATTGGGAAAAGCATCACGGTAAAGACCGGTGGCTGATAACACCACATCAACCCGTGGACGTTTAAGTTCTCCTGCAGGAATAATTTCAGTGCCAATAACTCGACCATCGTCACTCCATTTTGGACGAATACCCATGGCATATAAGACTTGGCTTTCTAATACACCGTAGTGGCGCATGGTTTCAATTGACCAGAGGGAAAAGGCTAACTTATCTGGATACACACCATGTTTGACATAATAATCGGCAATCACTCCTTCGGTTAATTCTTTACCCTGCTCATAAGCAGCTTTCGTTGGCACTCGTGAAGGATCAAAACCATATAAGTTAAATCCTGTTGGCACGGCTTCAGGATGACGGATAGGATCACCACCATTTTTAACAGGGATATATTTTCCCGCCAAAGCATCTACAAGATGATTCATTTCTCGTATATCGATAAAACGTTGATACATCTCTTGGCCTTGTTCAACAAAGGCCAAGACATCATCATCCAGTTCATTAATGTGATTAGCTTCTAGCGCTTCACCATGCACAATAAATTCTCGTACGGTTTTAAAGCCCACCAAGTCTTCTAACCGATCTCCGCTTTCTTGAATAAGCGTTTTATCAAATCCCTCACGTTGCGGTATATCGTCATCATGAGAAGCATTAAACGCGTGCTGATGGCCATGATAATCAGCATCGAAATGCGATTTTTCAAACTCGGCCACTGTCGATACAAAGTCCCTGCCTAACATTTGAACCAAGGTTGAAATAACTAAGTCTTCTTCTGGTAATTCGCCATAAGTATGTAGACCTAAGGGCTGGTTCTCAGCTGATAGATCAACCAGATAGTCATGTAAGGCTTCAAGAAAACCTGCAAAGTCTGCTTGGATCTGTTCTTGTTGCCAACCAAAGTCTGCACAAATATTATTAGCAATACAGTCATCAATGATCTGCTGACCGGTTTTCTGTTTTACGCCACCTTCATCTAAAGATTTATATTGATGCATCAACTCGTGGATATTAGCCATTTCACCTTGCAGGCCTGCGGCAGCAAACGGTGGTGTCATATGCGCTAATACTGTAGCTCGACCACGACGCTTGGTTTGCATCGCTTCACCCACATCATCAACAATAAAAGGATACAAAACTGGGGTATCCCACACTGCAAGATTGCCTTGATCATAGATAGATAGGCCACGCTCCTTACCCGATAAATACTCCTGTGAACCATGTGTTCCTAGATGAATAATGGCATCACTTTGCCAGAATTCACGAGCATAAAAATAGGCTGCCAGATAGAAGTGATTCATCGGCACCGTACCTTTGTGATAAATACGTTTATCTTCATCTTTATCATCAGCACGTGGTGGTTGGCGCATCACCAGCATATTGCCATTGCGAATACGTGGTAAAACAAACTGTGCTTGACCATCACGTTCAACCACCATGAAGTTATCTTTGGGTGCACCCCAATAGTCATTAATAGGTTGGCGTACATTTTCAGGCAAAGTATTGAACCATGCTAGATAGTCACTAACAGGCATGAGTTCAGCTAAATCATCTTCGAGCAAGTTATCTAACTCATAATCCCGATAGAACGGACTTAATATTCGATCAACTTTCTCACTAAAGTAGTCACTACCAACAATATTAATGTCATAACCTTCTTGGTTTAACTTAGCACTCATTACTCGTAAACTTTCAGGTACATTTAGAAACGACGCACCGACATCTCGACTTCCCCACACCATGACTGACATGCGTTTGTCTGCATTGGCCTTGGTTTTAAGCTTAATCATATTGGCCACCTTGTTGATAAGGTGTTCCAACTGATAATCAATAATTTCAGCTTTGCCACTTTCTTCATTGAGCGCTGCCACAATCATCGGGTCAACAACACCTGCTGCTTCAGGCAAAACTAAAACAAAGGGTGTCATGCCTGGTGAGATGCCTTGGGTACTATTCTCCCAATGTTGTTGATCACCATCGTAATAAGTCAAAGCCTGAATAACGGGCACACCAAAACCAGTGAATTCTTGTTTGCGTTTGCTGGCCCAATGCAAGGCTCTAAAATTAATAATCAAATCAACCACTGTTTGCCCTTCTTGCTGAATCAAGGCACTGTAATCAGACGTTTGTGGGCTTAATTCAAAAAAGAATGGTACGGCGGTTATCCCTTTACTTTCTAGTTGTTTAATCGTGTCATCAACAACATGTGTTTCCACCGATTCGATCAAAGCGCGTTGCATCAAAACACCCACCATCGGCTTGTCTTTGTCTTCACTATTTCGCCACTGTAAGTAGTCTTCTAAGCTAGAAAAAACCAAACCTTCGTAGTCTGGATGATAGATCCCTACTGCTGGGTAAATAATAGGTTCAGCAACATTACGATCATCAGAAGATAAAATTCGATAGCTTAAATAGTCCAACATTCGCGAAAGGTTTTCAACACCACCATTTGAATAGTAGTCAAACAAGCTCTGTGCCTGTTCAGCTGAAACACCTTTGCGTAATTGAGTTGCTTCCAGCCAATTTATGGCCAAAAAACGGCCTTCTGTTTGAGCAATAACGGGAGCATATTGAGCATAAATTTGTTTACTCTCTCGTACAGACACCGCTTCCATAACAACAAGATCATACGTTGAGAATATCGCAGCTGCTTTTGTCAGATCACTCAGTTCACTTTGTGGCTTACGTTCAATGGTGATGCCTTTTTCAACAGCCATCTCTTTTAATAAACTAAGTTTGGCTTTATTACTATGCGTGCCATTAACAAACAGTATTTTTTGCTCACCTGACCATACTTGTTGACTCAGTATAAGAAGACTCACACTGACTATTAATCCTAAAATCTTATGCATTATTATTTATCTCTTCCCGTATAGATATTATTTATTTGGTGTTATTCAGGAACATAAACCATCGTTCCATCAGCCATTTTGTAAGCCACGCCTGCTTTTTTCCCTTGTCCACCACCAATTTCACCTGTTGATTCATAATGCTCAATGGTTTCGCCTTTTTTGACGATCATTTCCATATCATCTTGGCCAGAATTTTTTATCACGGTGACATTGTCGGCAGTAAAAGGATTGAGTGGGTTTTGGGCAATTGAAATCAATAAAGCAGCAATTAATACTAGAAATACGTCCACTAAATTGATCATTGAACTTGCTGGGTTGAGCTCCTCATCTTCATTAAGCAGCTTCACGTGTTAGCTCCTCAACTAAATCATCACTGTCTAAATTTGGATTATTTGTGGCTGTACGTAAGTGGGCAATATCGACGAGCTCTGTTGCTAACCAACGTTTTTTTACTGTTGCAATCCAAAAACTAATTGAAGCGATCACCATGCCGAAAATAACCACTGAGAACGCGATAATTAAGTTTTCACTGATGCCTTGCACATTGCCATCGCTTAACGATTTTAAAGCCGGTGCCATCGGGATCATGGTGCCAATCAGCCCAAGCATAGGCGCGACACGTGCAGTGATTCGTAATAATTCCAGATGTTTTAATGCCCTCACATCAAGTTGCTCCATTGTTGATGTTGCATTTTGTTGGGCATAGGCCATTAAGGGATAGCCTGCTAATTTTTGCCGTTCTGTTCTTCTTCCTTGAACCGCTGCATCATAAGATTGCGAATTTTTCTGTCGCTGCCACCACTGTGCAGCAAATGCTCCCAGCTCGTTTAGGCAATATAAAAATAGTATTGATATTGCAATTAATACCGGTGCCATAAACCAGCCTGACAGTTGATACATCAACTGCTCTAACCAAATAAGATCCATCGTATTTCCTCTATTTATAATCGTTTAATATGTTGATTTTCTGCTTCACTGACCACCACTTCAGCCACAGCAATGCCTTGTTCTGATAACCAATTTGCTAATTTGATAAAGGGCTGCAAACTCACATCTTTATCTGCTGTCACCAATAACTGTGGCTTAGTAGCCTGTTGTTCATTTATTTGTATTTTCAGTGCTGACTCAAACTCATCCCAGCTTTCAAATTTTTGCTGATTGATACTGAACATTCCTTGTTCAGAAATACCTACGGTGATGGCATTGGCTTCAACATGTTTAGACGGTGCTGATGCCTGAGGTAAATCTAATTCCAATAATTGGGGAGCAACATTTGCTGTCAACATCATAAATATGAGCAATATAAAAATGACATCTAATAAGGCGGTCATATCAGGCATTAGAGATCGACGTGTTTCTGCTTGAGGAAGTTGGATCACTAGGCAACACCCGGAGTACGAAGTGCTTGTAGAGGTGAGCTTGTTGTAGATTCATCCAAACTAGCACCCTGCTCACCTAATAAAATTTGATTAAACTCATTAAGTGCATTTTGAATCCAAAGAATGCGTTGTTGAGCCAATAGTTCAAAACCGTGACTCGCAGCCAAACTAGGAATAGCAATCAATAAACCTAGAGCGGTAGTTACCATCGCCGTCCACATTCCTTCCGCCAGTAAGGCAGGTGTGACTGGCCCCGTATTATGGGCAATGGCAATAAACATTTCGATAATGCCAAATACCGTTCCTAATAGACCTAACAGTGGTGCTAAAGTACCCATCAACCCGACAACTTTAAGCCGTTTATTAAGATAATCTCGTTCATGTTGTAAGCGATACGAAGCTAGTTGTTGTCGGTGGTCATTAGCTAAATCTCGATTATTAAATATTGATCGCAGTGCTGCGGCAGCACCGTGTTTATTATCAAACCGTTTTGCCGCTAATAAATTGTCGACAGCATCAAAGGCCTTGTTTTTTAGCAAACGTTTACAATCGTTCAACATCTGCTGATTTGCCATTGGATAACGTAAATGAATCCACAATCGCTCAAGCAATAACGTTAGAGCAACAATTGATAAGGCAAGCAATACAATTGCAACAGGACCAGCCGTTAAAATATGATCTAAAATCATCTTTATACCTTTATTTTTCGTTCATTATTTAAGAGTGAAATCTACCGGGATATTGACCCATGCCACTGTCGGTTTTTCAGCAATCGTATAAGGGTAAAACTGCCATTTCCTACTGTTTCCAGTGCTCGTTTATCCAAACTTTTTACCCCTGACGACTGTATTAACTCAACCATTTCAACTTCACCTTGTTGGTCAACTTTAGCTCTTAGTAATACCAAACCTTGCTGGCCTCGTTTCCTTGCTAAACGAGGATATTCTGGAGGAAAAGCCTTGCGATATCGTGGTTCAGCCATTGTAGGAATCTGATTAAAACCACTACTCACTGTATTACTGTCTGACGTTGAAACCACTTCAAGCTCTACCTTTCGATCACTCATTAAATCAGTGTCATGTTTTGCAACGATCTCTGTTTTTTTCTCAACATCTTCTCGTTTGATGTGTTCCTTTACCGTTTCTTTAATTTCTTTCTTAGTTGTTTTTACCTGTTTTTGTTTATTCTTTTCTACTGGTTTTTTTAGCTTTTCTTCGATAGATTCAACTTGTTTCTTCTTACTCTTTTTTTCAGTTTTACGTGTTTTGTCTTTTGGCTTTTCATGCTTTTTTTCAACTGATTTTACGAGCGACTTTTTAATCTCTGGTTTTACTGTTTTCTCGACTGTTGCAGTCCTAATGGCCTCATCAATCACTGGTGTATCAGGAATATCATCGTGAACCACAACCTCCTCTATCATGGTCGCCGGTTCATCTATCAGCTCTACTTGTTCACTTAAACCTTCTGCTTTCGCTGTAACAAACTTCATCTTCTGAATATTTAATGCAGTACGTCCTGAACTGCCTGTCCTTTCAGCTTCATCCCTTGTTTTCCATTGAACAATCACGCTATGAATTAATAGTGATAACAGCAGAGGCCAAACTAGTTTCATTGAATCTGTCACCTATTTTTAACCACTCGCTATGACAGTCATAAACATCATCCTGAATTAGTAATACGCTGCATAAAACCTATCCAACATAGTGCAGATGATATCCTTCATCTCACCTCAATGCAAATGCAGATCATTCGCATTAAGATTGCTATTTATTTGTTACGGAAGTATCCTGTTGTTGGTATTGATTCTCATTACCATTAAATTTATTTAACTTTTATTACTCGTCTAAAGGAGTTCTTAATTGTGAAAAAACTGTTTTTTCGGAAGCCTCTTACCGCTTTAATTTCAATCACTTTAGCCACATCCGCATTAGCAGATAGCCAAACCAATAAAACCTTTTCTTTAGATACTGTTTCAGTCGCTGCAACCCGTACGGAACAAAAACAAGAAGATATATCTAGTACTGTCAGCATCATTACTGATGAACAAAATGAAGCCAATCTATCCAGTAATATTCGAGAGATGATTCGTTATGAACCGGGTATTGAAGTGGGTTCAGGAACGGGCGATGCAGCTCGTTTTGGCTCCAAAGGTTTTAACATTCGTGGTATTGATGAAAATCGAGTCAAAATAACAGTCGATGGCATCGACCAAGCAAATTCATTTACACCTGAAGGCAATCCCTTCCAACGATCTGGTAGAAATCATGTCGATATCGACACAATGAAACGTGTGGAAATCATTAAAGGCCCAGCTTCTACCTTATATGGTAGTGATGCCCTAGGTGGCGTGGTGGCATTTACCACTAAAGATCCCGCGGACTATTTAGCAGCAGAAGGTGACGATACAGGAGGCAGTGTCAAAGTCCGATACAGCAGTGCTGATGAAGGCCTTTCAGAAACGTTAAGCTTAGCCAATAGAACGGGTAAACTAGAATCATTACTTATCTATACTCATCGTGAAACAGACGAACTAGAAAATTATGATAATGATACTAACCCGGATGATACGCTCGATTTTGATAGTGATAACATTTTAGCCAAGCTGCAATATCAGCTAAATGAAAATCACCGAATTGGCTTAACCGTTGAAGATTACAAATCAGACACCCAATCAGATTTTCCTTCTAAATTGAGTTCGTCGTTCTATTCAGACTTTTATAAAGGTGATGATGTCACCGAACGACAACGTGCCACCATTTTTCATCAATGGCAGGCTAATAATATGTTGTTTGATAAAGTTAATTGGACCTTAGATTGGCAAAATAGCTCCATGGACCAAGAAACCAGCACGATTTATGATGCACCTGGACCTGCTACAGCCATAGCTAGAATTAAAGATTATTCTCACCAAGAAGAGACGTGGATGTTATCGGCTCAATTTGATAAAAGCTTCCTTAATCATCAAATAACTTATGGCTTTGAGTACGATGAAAAAGAGCTTACCAACAAGCAAGATACGCTGTTCCCAACAGATCCATCGAGTAATACGCTAGATAGAGGTGTTCCCTTAGTCGATGGCAAAAGCTATGGCCTATATCTACAAGATCAAATCAGTTTTATGGACGGTCGTTTGTTGTTAACACCCGGGGTACGTTATGACAAATTCGAGGCGAAACCTAGCCTTGATAGTTCATTTGCACCACCAGCAGCAACGGCAGGTGAATTAAAAGATCATGACAGTGATAAAGTCACCGCCCGTTTAGGAACCGTATTTAAACTCACTGAAAATACATCCGTATTCGCTCAATACAGTCAGGGATTTAAATCACCAGATCTTATCGATCTTTATTATTCTAGCGAAAGAAACTATGGACCTGGCTTCCATTTTCTAACGTTGCCCAATCCAGACCTAAAACCTGAAGAAAGTGATTCATATGAATTGGGATTACGCTTCAAGGGCGATGCTGGCAATCTAGAATTAACCGGCTTCTATAATGAATATACCGACTTCATTGAAAGTGTCACGGTCAATTCTACCTTTGGTGGCACAAGCTACGATAACGTCTCTCAATCACGAAACATTGACGAAGTAACCATATGGGGACTTGAAGCTCGTGGTGCAATTTGGTTGGATCAATTTATTGGTGCGCCAGAAGGCACGTCATTACAAGCAGCCATTGCCTATGCCGAAGGTGAAAATGAAACAGACAACACACCTATAGATAGCATAGCGCCATTAAAAGCCGTCTTTGGTTTATCTTATGATGCACCTAGTGAGCGTTGGGGTTCAACGTTAAACTGGACTTTGGTTAGCAAAAAAGACAAAAGTGACTTAAGTGATGAAACCAACTTCACCACATCTGGTTACGGTATTTTGGATCTAACTGCATATTACAGTCCTGCTAAATCGTTAACACTTCGTGGTGGTATTTTTAATCTGACCGATAAGGAATATATCGTTTACGAAGATGTCCGTGGCTTATCGGCTACGACCAATGAGCAAGGCCTATATACCCAACCCGGCCGTAACTTTACGATGAGTGCGAGTTACAATTTCTAGTCATCCATCACTTTGAAAATTCTGGGGCAGGTTTCTGCCTCAGTTTTTTCCATCCCGTTTTTATCGCCGCCGAAAAGAGTGTGTTTTTCGGATTAAAGTGGGTAAGTGTTTGAGCAAAGCGAGTTTTTACCCACGCCGAAAAAGATAGTCTTTTCGGTGACAAGCGATAATGTCGGGGGCCTTTTTCTTTGGTTCGTTTCTTTTGGGCAAACAAAAGAAATGAATGCCCAGCGGCAGCTAACCTAAATTAAAGGGTAGCCTCCCCTTTTAGTTACGCTGTCTTTTTCTGAGGGAAGTTCAGGCTGCCCCTAATTGTTGTTTTGTTATCCAAGCAAGTCCTCTTACCCACCACTTTTTGGAAATCAAATATGCCAGTACTACAGATGGAATATACAATAAAACATAGACTACAAAGATATCAAACGAACGACTTGACTCAACTGAAATCATAATGACAAAAGTAAACATTAGTGCTCCTGAAACTATTTTCCCAATATATAAATACTTCAATTTAGGTGCTCCCACGTCTGTACATATACTAACCGTTAGTACAAATAACCAAAGCTCCACAATGCATTTATAGTAAAAAAACAATATTATGCTAGCAAAAATCGTATGAAATATTGAGTCAATCTCTTTTGGATCCAATACTAATAAAAACAATGTGACTAGGCATGCTAAAACAATAGATTCTATTAATAATATTCCAAAACCCAACCCTAGCAACCTGACTCTACTCATGATATTTCCGTGCAAATTGTTCTTCAATTGAAATCAAGGGGTCAGCCAGCTTAAATTGTTACTTTCCAACCCAAAATTTAAAACAACCATAACAATACATGATTTCAAAATCTTCTCCCTGCATTAATTTCAGATAGCCTTATAGAAAACCAAACTCACAACAACCTGATATTTTCTCCCATTTTTTATAGAATGACAGTTTACCAATTCAGAGCTAATCATTAAGCATGGTTAATAAAATTGAAAAAACCGATGAGCAATGGCGTGAACAACTCAGCGAAGAAGAATATCGAGTAACGCGCCAAGCCGGTACTGAACCCCCCTTCTCCGGCATCTACTCTGATCACAAAGAAAACGGTGACTACCATTGCCTTTGTTGTGATCAAAAACTATTTTCATCTAATGACAAGTTTGATTCAGGTTGTGGCTGGCCAAGTTTTTCTAATCAATTAGAACAAGGCAACATCACTCACCATATCGATCATAGTCATGGCATGGATCGCACTGAAGTGCGTTGTAAACACTGTGATGCCCATTTAGGCCATGTGTTTGATGATGGCCCTGCACCAACCGGTCTGCGTTATTGCATAAACTCGGTCTCTATCAACTTCCATGACAAATAAAGCTCGTGGCAAATAAAGACTGGTTTGTTTATATCGTTGAAGCTGAAAATGGTCATTTTTATACCGGTATCACCACCGATTTAGAACGTCGATTTGCGGAACATCAGTCCAAACAAGGCGGCGCTCGTTTTTTTCATACCAGTGCTGCTAAACGAATGGTTTACCACGAAACCCAAGCAAATCGCAGCAGCGCATCTAAGCGCGAAGCAGCAATAAAGAAACTTTCTAGAAAAGACAAAATAGCTCTTATCGAAACACACTAACTCCATGTATAATGGCTGGTTTTCTAATTTCTGAGTTTTAGACTCAATTCATTACACGGGTAAGTAAATTGCTAACAACTGCAAACATCACCATGCAATTTGGCGCGAAGCCATTATTTGAAAACGTTTCCGTTAAATTTGGCGAAGGTAACCGCTATGGTTTAATTGGCGCCAACGGCTGTGGTAAATCCACATTCATGAAAATTCTATCTGGCGAGTTAGAACCTACCGCCGGTAATGTCAGCCTAGATGTAAATGAAACCTTTGCGGTATTAAAACAAGATCAATTCGCTTATGAAGAGCTGCGCGTTATTGACGTAGTTATCATGGGTAATGCTGAATTGTGGAAAGTGCATCATGAACGTGATCGCATTTATAACCTGCCTGAAATGTCTGAAGAAGACGGTATTAAAGTTGCTCATCTTGAAGGTGAATATGCTGAGATGGATGGTTACACCGCTGAGTCTCGTGCCGGTGAATTATTATTAGGTGTCGGTATTCCTACCGAACAGCATTATGGCCCGATGAGTGAAGTCGCTCCAGGTTGGAAATTACGTATTTTGCTTGCTCAGGTTCTATTTGCTGAACCTGACATTCTGTTACTTGATGAGCCTACTAACCACTTGGATATCAATACCATCCGTTGGTTAGAGGATATGATCAATCAACGCAGCGGTACGATGGTTATCATTTCGCATGATCGCCACTTTTTAAACAGCGTATGTACGCATGTGGCTGATATGGATTTTGGTGAGTTGCGCCTTTACCCTGGCAACTATGACGAATACATGTTGGCATCAACACAAGCCAGAGCACGATTAATATCTGATAATGCTAAGAAAAAGGCACAAATTATAGAGCTACAAGATTTTGTTCGCCGTTTCTCTGCGAATGCATCTAAAGCAAAACAAGCCACCTCTCGTGCCAAGCAAATTGACAAAATCCAGCTGGATGATATCAAACCTTCTAGCCGTGTAAATCCATATATTCTCTTCGAGCAAGAGAAAAAGTTATTCCGTAATGCCGTTGAAGTGACCGGCATTAACCAAGCTTATGATGATGAAGCGTCATTATTCGAAAACTTCAAATTTATGGCTGAAGTGGGCGAACGCATCGCAATTATAGGCCCTAACGGTATTGGTAAAACAACATTAGCGAAAACATTGGTCAAAGAATTATCGCCTAAATCAGGTGAAGTGAAATGGTCTGAAAATGCCAACATTGGGTATTATGCTCAAGATCATGAACATTTCTTTGAAAATGATTTGGATCTATTTGAATGGATGTCTCAGTGGGGCAAGCCAACAGATGATGAGCAAGTCATCCGCGGAACTTTAGGTCGTTTACTGTTCTCTGGTCATTTGATCGAAAAGAAAGCCAAAGTATTATCGGGTGGTGAAAAAGGCCGGATGATGTTTGGTAAATTGATATTACAAAAACCAAATATCTTGGTAATGGATGAACCAACTAACCATATGGATATGGAATCGATTGAATCTTTGAATATGGCGTTAAGTCAATATGAAGGTACCTTACTCTTCGTCAGTCATGATCGTGAATTTGTATCATCTTTGGCAACACGCATCTTTGATATGACCGATGATGGTATTGTTGATTTTGATGGTACTTATGAAGAATACCTTGTCAGCCAAGGTATTAAGTAACACCTCATACTGAGCACAAGGGTTAAACGTGTTAACTCTTGTGCTCACCCTTTCTTCTGTACATCTTACGTGCTACTTTACAAGGTATATCACTAGCGAAGAAAGGAAGCCACTGATGACATACCAAAATAAAAATATCTCGTTCACTGTAATCTTCTTTTTATTTGTTTTTCTATTTTCCACCTTTCCTAAAACCAGCCTCGCTGCCTCTGCCGCCGAAATCAATATCGGTGTTGCCGAAACCTTAAACCGGTTCAAGCAAGAAATATCGGGGGGCGAAGAGTTTCTCAAACAAGCCAAAGGCGTATTAGTTTTTCCCAGCATTATTAAGGCCGGCTTTGTCATTGGTGGCGAATATGGAGAAGGCGCTTTAAAAGTTAATGATGCCATTGTGAATTATTACAGTACCGCTGCGGCTTCATTTGGCTTTCAACTCGGTGCTCAATCCAAATCAGTCGTCTTGGTCTTTATGACTAATGATGCACTTAAAGGTTTTCAAGCAAGCAAAGGCTGGAAGGCTGGCGTAGATGGTTCCGTTGCCTTGATTGAATGGGGAGTGGGTGAAGATATTAATACCGTTGATATTAAAGATCCAATTATCGGCTTTGTATTTAGCAACAAAGGACTGATGTATAACCTGACATTAGAAGGTTCAAAATTCACAAAACTTGAGAAATAACTTTATGACAGAGACAAATTACCCAGAAAAGAGCTGTGAGATTGATCGCTTGGTCACTCATCCTAAATTAGTTGCATCGGCCTTAGCAGGGACAAAAACGCAGCAACGTCGTGATGGTGTTTATGCCTATCCCGGCGAAACCTTTGAACTCGAAGGTGTTGAATTCACGGTCACAGCGCTAGAACGAGAATCATTAGGTGACATGGGCGATGCCGAAGCACAAGCTGAAGGTTATCCCAATATGGAAATGTACAAAGCAATTATCTTAAGAATGCATGCAGGTATGGAATGGGATATTAGCCATCTTGTTTGGGTGCACAAATTCGAAAAAACGAATTAAGCTGACGTTGAACTTGAGCTGTCAGCATATAGTTGCTGACAGTGTCTTCTAAGCTAATACTTTTTTAACTACCGTCCCCAATTGGTCTGGGTTAAACGGTTTCACTATCCAGCCTGTTACCCCAACCTCCCTACCTTGTTGTTTTACTTCTGGGCTCGACTCTGTGGTCAGCACCAATATCGGGGTAAATTTATACTCTTTCCGTGCTCGAACCGCTTTAGCGAACTCCATGCCATCCATATTCGGCATATTCATATCGGTAATGATCAAATCAAACTGTTGCGATTTCACCGCTTGTAAGCCTTGTTGGCCATCAGCACTTTCTGTCAGCGTATGACCACCTGCTTGTTTTAAGGTGAACGATACCATCTGTCGCATTGAATTCGAATCATCAACGATGAGTATATTTGCCATCAAACTATTCCTTTAATTTATTTTTCAAGCAGCAAAGTAACACATTTTTGTTACTACTTTGTGAATCTTTAGATTGGCTAGTCGCCAATTCTAAAGCCTACTTTTATCGTCACTTGCCAATATTTCACCCCGCCCTCTTCGATATAACCACGAGTATCAATCACCTGAAACCAGTGCAAATTTTTCACTGTTTCTGCCGCCTTGGCTATGGCATTTTGAATCGCCTGATCCGAGCTTTCAGCCGAGCTACCAGTTAGTTCAATATGTTTATACGTATGCTCTGTCATGATTTTTCTCCTTAAAAATATTAATTTCGTAAGATATTCATTAAGAAATACAGCGAAATACTTAAGTAAAATTGTATCAGTTCATTGTAACAACCGTTTTCCTACATTCAGTGTAACGATTAACGATGTATTCTTCTGTGTTAATTACTGTGTTTTTACATAGAGATTAGATTATAATATTTAACAGACTGATTTGACTGTATTTTATTATCAAACTTGCGTATAATTGCTCGATTGATTTCCCCCTCCTATTCAGCTTTACTTTCAAGGCTGATTTTCACAGGTTAATACATGTCCACTGAAGAACAACAATCTACGCCTTTATTCTCTGAGTTAGGCTTATCTGATCCTATTTTAAAAGCTGTGCAACAAGCCGGCTATGAAACGCCGTCACCGATACAAGCACAAAGTATTGCACCGTTATTAGAAGGCCGCGATCTATTAGGCCAAGCACAAACGGGTACAGGTAAAACCGCTGCTTTCTCATTGCCGCTATTAAGTCGTCTTGATGTGAAATCTAAGATGCCGCAGATGTTGGTATTAGCACCAACGCGCGAACTTGCCATTCAAGTTGCTGAAGCTATTCAAAGTTACGCTCGACATATGAAAGGTTTACATGTGTTGCCTATTTATGGCGGCCAAAGCATGGGCATTCAACTACGCCAAATGCAACGTAACCCACAGGTCATCGTCGGCACACCGGGGCGGATCCTTGATCATATTCGTCGTGGCACCTTAAAACTTGGTGAACTTAAGTCACTCGTTTTAGATGAAGCTGATGAAATGTTACGTATGGGCTTTATTGATGATGTTGAAACTATTCTTAAAGAAACACCTGATAGCCGCCAGGTAGCATTGTTCTCAGCAACAATGCCTGGGCCTATTCATCGTGTTGCTACCCGATACTTGAAAGATCCTGTAGAAATTCGTATCAAATCGAAAACTACAACCATGGAAACAATCAATCAACGTTATTGGCAAGTCACCGGGATGCACAAACTCGATGCCTTGACACGTATTCTTGAAGTTGAAGAATTTGATGCCATGATCATTTTTGTCCGTACCAAAAACTCCACCGCTGAGCTGGCTGAAAAATTAGAGGCACGTGGCTATTCTAGCTCACCATTAAATGGTGATATGAATCAAGCTGCACGTGAAAAAGCCATTGCACGCATGAAAAAAGGCAAACTCGATATTTTAGTTGCTACCGATGTGGCCGCTCGTGGTTTGGATATTGAGCGCATAAGCCATGTCGTTAACTACGATATTCCTTACGATACTGAATCTTATGTTCATCGTATCGGTCGTACCGGTCGTGCTGGTCGTAAAGGTGAAGCAATTTTATTTGTCTCGCCACGTGAAAAGCGCATGTTATTTGCGATTGAAAAAGCAACACGCCAAACCATTGCCAAGATGCAATTGCCAAGCACCGAAGATATTGCCGATCGCAGAGTTATGCAATTTAGCCAACAACTCAGCGAAACAATCGAAGCACAAGATTTAAGTTTCTTTGAAACGGTCATCAGTAATTACCAACAAGAACACGATGCAGATCCATTAGAAGTGGCAGCTGCATTGACTTACTTGGTGCAAAAATCACGTCCACTTAAACCGGTTAAACACGTTCAAGAGCGTCGTCCAGCTAGAGAAGATAGAGAACGTGGTGGCCGTAGAGATAATTCAGATCGCGAACGTTCGCCCCGTCGTAGTAACAGGTCTAGTGAACATAAAGCCGAACAAGGCATGCAGACTTATCGTGTTGAAGTTGGTAGAAACAATGGAATAGAAGTAAAAAACCTCGTTGGTGCGATTGCCAATGAAGCGGGCATCGACAGTAAAGATATCGGTCGAATCAGTCTACAAGATGATTTTAGTACCATTGATTTACCAGAAGGTATGCCTAAAGATTTGTTCCAGCAATTACAAAAAGTATGGGTCGGCAATAAACAGTTAAATTTAAGTTTAGCGAGTGAAGGCAGTGCTAGTACTAGCAGCGATGAGCCACGCCATAAACCAAAACGTTCTGGCAAACCTCGTTCACGTCCACGTGATGCTGCTAGACGCCCACGAAGATCATAACCGTCAAGTGACTAAAAAAAAGCCCTCGTTAACGAGGGCTTTTTTTTAACTTTCACTCTGCTGCACAGCATGTAAAATAAGGCCATGCTAAATTTCATTTGGATCAGTTTTTTCACCGTTGCTTTTATTGTTGCCTTAATAAAGCTTTTTATTTTTGGTGATACGGAAATCTTCAGTCAATTGATGACTGCCATGTTTAGCTTATCGAAAACAGCCTTTGAAATATCATTAGGCCTCACTGGAATTTTAGCTTTATGGCTGGGCATAATGCGTATCGGTGAACGCAGTGGTTTTATCGACTTACTCACCCGTGGTTTAACCCCGCTCTTTGCCAAACTTATGCCTGAAGTGCCCAAAGACCATCCTGCTCTGGGTGCCATGGTGATGAATATCTCGGCCAATGCCTTAGGTTTAGATAATGCGGCTACGCCACTGGGCATTAAGGCAATGAAAGAGTTACAGAAACTAAACCCCTTCAAAGACACAGCAAGTAATGCTCAAATCTTGTTTTTAGTCATAAATACATCAGCAGTAACATTATTTCCAGTCACTATATTTACCTACCGTGCTCAACTCGGTGCAGCCAATCCGACTGATGTTTTCATTCCGATTTTGATCGCAACTTATGCCTCCACCATGATTGGATTATTAACCGTTGCATGGGTGCAAAAAATCAATTTATTAGATCGTGTTGTGCTTGCCTATATAGGTGGTTTTACTGTGTTGGTTGCATCCATACTTAGCTATTTTTCTAACCTGCCACAAGCACAAATGTTGACGCAATCGGCCTTAATCAGCAATGTTATTCTGTTTTCCTTAGTCATGTTATTTATCGCTGGAGCCGTAATTAAAAAAGTAAATGCTTACGAAGCGTTCATTGATGGGGCTAAAGAAGGTTTTGAAACTGCCATCACTATCATTCCCTACCTCGTTGCTATGTTAGTTGCCATAGGCGTATTTAGAGCTAGTGGTGCTTTAGATATGTTAGCGAATGGTCTTCGTAGTTTAGTCTTAAGTTTTAATATGGATGATCAATTTATCGATGCTTTACCCACCGCATTAATGAAACCATTTAGTGGCAGCGGTGCTCGTGCCATGATGATAGATACCATGCAAACTCATGGCGCTGATTCATTTTCCGGTCGGCTATCATCAATCGTACAAGGCAGTACTGAAACAACCTTTTACGTGCTAGCGGTATACTTTGGATCCGTAGGCATAAAGAATATTCGCCATGCTGTGGCTTGTGGTCTTGCTGCCGATTTTGCAGGCATTATTGCAGCAATCACTGTAGCGTATTGGTTTTTTGCTTAATACTCAGCTAGCAAAAGTTATCACGGTACTTCTGCTTGCGGCCGATATAAAAATGGATCTATAGTATGAATTCACCAACATTTTTTACTAATAACTAAGCGCATGAATAAAAACAACTTCGATATTCTTCAGCTGGGTCACCCTCACCTACGCAGAACATCCACCGCCATTTCAGATTTAAGCTCTGCTTACTTCCAGTCTTTCATCGATTCATTATTACAATTTGTTATCGACAAGGGCGGTATGGGAATTGCCGCAGCACAAGTCGATGTCGCCCAACGTGTGTTTATTATGTGTTCACGGCCAAACTCACGCTACCCTGACGCGCCTGAAATGGCGCCAACTATTGTGATTAACCCAGAAATAATGTGGGCTTCAGAAGAAAAGAAAAAAGATTGGGAAGGCTGTTTAAGTTTGCCCGGGATTCGAGGTTTGGTACCGCGACATCATACTATAAAAGTGAAATATCTATCACGTACTGGTGCAGCGATTGAAGCTGAATATACTAGTTTTATTGCCAGAATATTTCAACATGAATTGGATCATTTAAACGGGATTGTTTTTCTAGACCGAGTGGAAAGTACCGATGAAATTATGATGGAACAAGAATGGCAAAAACGTTTTGCTAAAGCGTAAAGCAGTGTCGTTAACCGAACATCCGCCCTACATATCGACTGAGTTTATCTGAACGGTCTGGCGAGCGTAGCGCTTGCAATACATGCTCTCGCATACCTGGCATATACAGTACATCTGACAATAATTGGCTAAAACCTGAATAACCATACTCTGTTTTTGCCAATTGCTCTAGGAACAAATTACAGATCATTTTTTGTTCTAACACCCGCCAAATGCGGCCGGAGATAATAGCCAGCACTTCGATGTCTACGCTGCATTGATGCTTTAACACGCGTATCACCATTTGATCAACTAAGCCTGTTGCCGGGCTATTTGACGCTGCACGCAAACAAGCACAGACACGCTCTATATCTGGATTTTTTTCCTGTAACTCCATATTCACCCGTTGATCGAGTACCTCAACAATTTCAGCCGTCGGTTCTGCATGCTCCAAAAAAGTACTTAATACTGAAAAAGGTTCATCCGGTAATTTAGGAATTGTTTCAATCAGACCTAAGGTTTCTTCATAGTCTTCCAACCTTACCGCTACATCCGCGACTCCCTGCATGCCTAAGTTTTGCCACTGTGCAATGTCAGTTCTACCGGTAAAGTAATTAAACGCTTTCTCGTAATAATGAGAGGGTGCGGCAGCCAAGCTCTTGGTTGCTTGAGCATTAAATGCCGCCATTTTGTCTTCACGAGGCGTAAAGGTATACGGGCTATCTTTAAGAGCACCTTCTATATTTTTTCCATCTTCAGCAGCCAACATGCACTCACCCACACGGTCGAGTAACATGACCAAAAACTCATCTCGGGCAGCTTGAATCAATAAACCCTGTTCGTCTAATGGAAACTTTAGGAACCAAACATAGTGGCTATCCGGCAGTTTTGGGTTCCAGAAAATAACGCCAAATAAAGCACTTTGTTGAAAGGGATAGGGGTAAGGTTTTTTAGCCCACTCGAAGCTGACAAAATCATCTGGGCTTAGTTTAACAACGCGCCGCCCCATATCAAAAACACGATACTTTGCACCACTTTGGTGGAGGAATTCACTTAAGGTTGTGATCTTGTCTGTTGCCACTGTCTTAGCCCCAAATACTAAGTGCGATATTCAGCATTTATTTTGACATACTCATAAGAAAAATCGCAGGTCCAAACAGTATCATTAGCCAATCCTCTGCCCAATTCAACTTTGATAGTAATTTCATCTTGATCCATCACTCGTTGACCTTGATCTTCAGTATAACTTGAAGCGGGTTCACCTTGCTCAACGATACAAACATCACCCAAATAAATGGCGACTTTTGATAAATCAAAGTTACTGAGCCCACTTCGACCTACCGCAGCTAAAATCCTGCCCCAATTCGGATCAGACGCAAATAAGGCTGTTTTAACTAAAGGTGAATGAGCAATAGTATAAGCAACCTGTCGACACTCTTCATGGTCTTGTCCCTGTTCCACTTCAACAGCGATAAACTTCGTAGCACCTTCACCATCACGGACAATAGCATGAGCTAAAAACTGACTTACTTCTGCGATAGCTTGATACAGATTTTGAGCATCTAAAGAATCAACCACGTTGATCTCAGAATTATTTGCCTTTGCTGTTGCCATCAAAACACAAGCATCATTGGTAGAGGTATCACCATCGACTGAAATTCGATTAAATGACTGGGCTACAGATCGCGATAATATGTCATCTAAGACGGATTGCTCTACCGCTGCATCAGTTGCAATATAGGACAACATGGTTGCCATATCTGGCCTTATCATGCCTGAACCTTTCGCCATGCCGGTTACCGTAATGATCTTTCCATCAATCTCGATTTGTTTCGAGATCGCCTTGGCAACAATATCCGTCGTCATAATGCCATGAGCTGCATCAAACCAATTGTCTTCGGCTAAGTTTTGCAAGACAGAAGGTATCGCCTGGATGATTTTATCTATCGGTAACTGTTGGCCAATCACACCCGTTGAAAAGGGTAGAACTGCTTCTGCTGATAAGCCAGATAATTCTGCTACGGATTGGCAACACTGTTGTGCCGCTTGCAGACCTGCTTCACCTGTACCGGCATTAGCATTACCCGAATTAATCAATAAATAACGTGACGTCATCTGCTCTTGATGCTGTTTCGCTAAGGTCACAGGAGCAGCACAAAATGCATTTTGGGTATAGACCGCAGAAGTCGTTGTACCTTCTGCTAATTCAATTAATACTAGATCAGGTCTATCTTGTGTTTTTATTCCAGCACTGGTTATGCCCAGCTTTATACCGTTGATAGGTAATAATTTATCTTTTATCGGTGCTTCCAGGTTAACTGGCATTAAGACAAAGCTCCGTGGCATTGTTTAAATTTCTTGCCTGAACCACATGGGCATGGATCATTACGACCTACTTTCTTGCCATCTCGAGTATAAGGCTCCTCATGCGTTACCGCGGCTTCTTCTGCATCAACCGCCAATCCTTCAGCTTGTTCATGTTGATATTCAACTTCTGTTGATTGACGACGCTGCTCTTCAACAGCGGCAACATCTTCAGGAGCTCGTACTTGAACTCTTGAAATATATGAAATTACATCATGTTTGATGGTATTTAACATACCCGTAAATAATTGGAAAGCTTCACGTTTAAATTCTTGTTTTGGATCTTTTTGAGCATAACCACGTAAGTTAATACCCTGACGTAAATAATCCATTTGTGCTAAATGCTCTTTCCACTGAGCATCTAAGGTTTGCAGCATAATGGCCTTTTCGAAATGACGCATTAACTCTACACCGACGGTTTCTTCTTTAGCTTGGCAAGCCGCATTTGCTGCATCAACAATACGCTCGCGCAATGTTTCTTCATGCAGTTCATCATCTTGCTCTAGCCAATTACTGATATTTAATTCCAATGAGAAATCATCACGCAAGGCACTTTCAAGACCAGGAATGCTCCACTGTTCATCGATGCTATTGGGCGGGATATATAAGTCGACAGCATCGTTCAACACAGTGCCTCGCATGGAAACGACGGCTTCAGATACATCCTCTGTCGCCATTAATTCATTACGTTGCTCGTAAACAACTTTACGTTGATCATTCGCTACATCATCAAATTCTAATAGCTGTTTACGAATATCGAAGTTATGGCCTTCAACTTTACGTTGAGCATTTTCGATTGCGCGTGATACCCATGGATGCTCAATAGCTTCGCCGTCTTCCATACCCAACTTTTGCATCAATCCAGCCATTCGCTCTGAGGCAAATATACGCATTAGGTTATCTTCTAGAGATAGATAGAAACGACTTGAGCCTGCATCACCTTGACGACCTGAACGACCTCGTAATTGGTTATCGATACGGCGTGATTCATGACGCTCTGAACCCACAATATGTAAGCCACCGGCAGCTAACACTTCATCGTGACGTAGCTGCCATGCTTGAGTGATTTTTTCTATTTCACTATCACTTGCTTGTTCACCCAGCTCTTCTAGTTCAGCTTCCAGGCTACCGCCCAAAACGATATCGGTGCCTCGACCAGCCATATTCGTAGCAATAGTGACGGCACCAGGACGACCAGCATGCGTAATAATCTGTGCTTCTTTTTCATGAAACTTAGCATTTAGGACCTCGTGAGGTACCTTCGATTTTTTCAGCAAGTCATGTAAAAATTCTGAACTTTCGATTGATGAAGTACCAACCAATACCGGCTGCTTCCGTTCAATACAACTCTTGATATCAACTACAATCGCATCATATTTTTCTTTTGTAGTTAAATAAATTTGATCCGCTTCATCTTTACGTTGCATAGGTCTATGCGTCGGAATAACGAGAACTTCTAACCCATAGATTGATTGTAATTCGAATGCTTCAGTATCTGCAGTACCAGTCATTCCTGCCAACTTGGTATACAGGCGGAAATAGTTCTGGAATGTAATTGAAGCTAAAGTTTGGTTTTCGTTTTGAATCGATACACCTTCTTTTGCTTCAACAGCTTGGTGTAGACCTTCTGACCAGCGACGTCCAGGCATAGTACGCCCGGTGAATTCATCAACAATAACCACTTGATCGTCTTGAATGATGTAATCAACATCACGTTTAAATAATACATGAGCGCGTAAAGCTGCTGTTGCATGATGCATCAGACTAATATTAGCCGCATCGTACAAACTGCCATGCTCATCTAATAAACCAGCTTCTGTCAGTAATGTTTCAATTTTTTCATGGCCATCTTCAGTGAAATGTACTTGTTTGCTTTTCTCATCGAGCGTGTAATCACCAGCTGTTTCGATTTCTTCGCCTTCGCCAATCTGTTTAGTCAGATTCGGAATCAATGCATTCACACGTTGGTACATCTCAGAGCTATCTTCTGCTGGGCCTGAAATGATCAAGGGTGTACGTGCTTCATCAATTAAAATTGAATCCACTTCATCGACTACAGCAAAATGTAATGTCCGTTGGACTTTCTCTTCTAAACTAAAGGCCATGTTATCGCGAAGATAATCAAAACCAAACTCATTATTGGTTCCGTAAGTAATATCTGCAGCGTAGGCTGCACGGCGCTGTTCAGGCTCTAATCCAGATACAATCACTCCGGTAGTTAATCCCAAGAAGCCATACAGTTTGCTCATCCATGCAGAGTCGCGTTGTGCCAAATAGTCATTCACAGTAACCACATGAACACCTTCTCCAGCTAAGGCATTCAGGTACACCACCAAGGTTGCAACCAAAGTTTTACCTTCACCAGTACGCATCTCAGCAATTCTGCCTTGATTTAATACCATACCGCCGATCATTTGCACGTCAAAGTGACGCATATTAAGAATACGTTTTCCTGCTTCACGTACTACTGCAAAAGCTTCAGGTAAGATATCGTCTAAACTTTGCCCATCGGCTAAGCGTTGGCGAAATTCAATTGTTTTAGCCTGTATGGCAGCATCATCAAGTTGTTCAATATCCGTCTCAAAACTAGCAATCTGTTCGACATCCTTACCCATACCTTTGAGTACTCGGTCGTTACGACTGCCAAATAACTTGCTGAAAAACTTGCTTACCATTACGTATTACTACCTGTGTTAGATCAAATCTTTTGTTCAGATTTTATTTGATAAAGCTCGCGATTATAACGCGTGCTGTGTATAGGGTGTGAAACTAATTTAGATATATACGTAACATGTGAACAGTACGTGTGATTTCTTGCGTCATACCTGACGCTCTGACACCGTATTCTCAAACAGTTAGGTATAAATGGTGGTTATAGTTATAACCTCGATCCTGCATTTAGCGTTTGACAAAATTGTAGGGATTTATGTTTTTACCATCACGCAATATTTCAAAATGCACATGAGGTCCTGTTGAGCGTCCAGTGGAGCCCATCAATGCTATAACCTGCCCTTTAATAACCTTCTCACCTACTTTAACGGTTATCTTTTTATTATGAGCATAACGTGTGACATAGCCATTACCATGGTCAACTTCTACTAAAGCGCCATAACCACTGCGTTTTCCTATCCAAGTGACCATTCCATCAGCTACAGTATTAACACCACTACCCGCTTTGCCAGCCAGGTCTAAGCCCTTATGAAAGGCTTTTTTTCCAGTGAATGGATCAATCCGCTTACCGTAATAAGATGATATCCAACCACCGTCAATAGGTCGTCCTTGTGGTATTGCTGACTCAATATTGTCATGTGTAATCAGAAAGTCCTGTAATGTGACTAATTGCTTATGCTGCTGTTCAAAACCTATGGATAACTGTTTCAGTTCATTATCAAACTCATCAATCGAAAGATCATTCCCCAGCATTTCCACACCGCCTTGGGCACTGTTTTCACTAAGCATAAACTCTGATACATCCATACCTGACAGACTTGCCAGTTTTTCCGTCAGCGCCTTTAAACGAATGGCTTCCGCTTGCAGCTGACCTAATCGTTTAGCATAGAAGTTTTCTACATATGCAACGTTTTTTATTATAGCTAAGTCGTTATTTAACGCTAGGGGAGAAATATTTACTTGCGAATAGTGACTATTGGTCTTAGGCAGGCTTGCTGCGTTCCAATAATTCATTATTGCTAGACTGCTAATCGCTAATAAGGCAACAAATAACCCAATCAATGACATCAACTTAGTACGACTCAAATGCCAATGTTTATGAGTTTTGTTATTAGGCGATATAATGATGATCTGCATTATTATCCTTTAACCAAATAAAGTCGGTCTTTTTTTATGGCAAACAAACTTGAACCCATAAATGCTGTTTGCGAACAAAACAGCCAATTAAATCAGCTAACTCAACGAGTTCAGCGATTAAACCAGCTCAATATTGTTATGCAACAGGCCTTGCCAATCCAATTTTCCAGCCATTGTCATTTAGCCAATGTCACCGCTGATCACATTATCATTCATACCGATAACGCGTCATATGCCAGCTTATTACGTTTTCAGGCACCCGTTTTATGCAAAACATTATCTGAACATTTACCTCAGCCCGTTAATAAACTTGAGGTTAAAGTCAGATCAAACATCGCACCGTTATCAACAACGTCCAACACAACAATTACTCTTCCAGTTAAAGCTGCAGAATCCTTACAACAAACTGCCGATTCACTCGAAGCAGGCGCACTAAAAACTGCGTTGGAAAAACTCGCTCAACGCAGTAACAAGCTTTAACAAAATTCTTAAGTTACGACCGATGCCGCAGGACGAATAAACAGAATTGGTGCATCTTTTTCATCTTCAAAGCTCACCAATTCCCAAGCATCTTTATCGGCCAATAATTTACGCAATAATTTATTATTCACTTCATGACCAGACTTGTGGCCACTAAACGCACCAATCAAGCTATATCCCAATAAATACAGGTCGCCAATTGCGTCCAAAACTTTATGACGGACAAACTCGTCTTCGTAGCGCAAGCCATCTTCATTGACGACACGGTAGTCATCTAATGCAATTGCGTTATCAACACTGGCGCCCAATGCTAAATTATTCTCACGCAATTTTTCGATATCTTTCATAAACCCAAAGGTGCGAGCACGGCTAACCTCACGAACAAATGACGTAGAGGAGAAATCAACATCAACTTGTTGAGGCCTGCCAGTAAACGCAGGATGTTGAAAATCAATGGTAAAACTAACTTTGAATCCTTCAAAAGGTTCAAACTTTCCCCATTTGTCGCCATCTTCAACTAGCAAGGTCTTTTTAATACGAATAAATTGCTTGGCAACCGCTTGTTCTTCGATACCCGCAGATTGAATTAAAAATACAAATGGGCCGGCACTACCATCCATGATCGGTACTTCTGGTGCATTCAGATCGATATAGGCATTATCTATACCTAAGCCAGCAAATGCTGACAAAAGATGCTCTACCGTGGATACACGTTGACCATGCTGAACCAAGGTCGTTGATAGAGCTGTTTCCCCCACATTCTCAGCCTTAGCTTCGATTTCAACTACTGGGTCCAAATCTACACGGCGGAAGATTATGCCTGTATTAGGCGCAGCAGGACGCAGAGTGAGATATACCGTATCACCACTATGCAACCCAACACCGGTCGCACGAATCACATTCTTCAATGTTCGTTGCTTTATCACGGTGCTTAACCCCCTTAACTAAAATTTATATACAGATCGGCAGATTGTATCACAAGCCACATCACTCCAACTAATCAGCTTGTCTGCGTAAAAATGCTGGAATATCTAAATAATCCATGTTGATATCACTATTAGCAACTTGCTTTTGTGTTTCTTTTTCTTCTTGACGCATCACAGTCGGTTTGTCGTAATCAATATCCACTGGCTTTTTCACAATTTCAATTTGTGGTGAAACGACTTCCGAAGGCATTGCTATATTAGCTTGTTTACTACCGCCTAATCCTGTTGCCACAACCGTCACGCGTAATTCATCAGTCATTTCAGGATCAATAACAGTTCCAACGACCACCGTAGCATCATCAGAAGCAAACTCTTTTACCATATTACCCACTTCTTCAAATTCGCCAATCGTCATATCCAAACCGGCAGTAATATTTACTAATACACCACGAGCACCAGACAAATCGACATCTTCTAATAATGGGCTAGATACTGCCGTTCTTGCTGCTTCAGTTGCTCGACCCTCACCTGATGCATGACCTGTTCCCATCATTGCCATGCCCATTTCAGACATAACTGTACGAACGTCCGCGAAATCGACATTAATCATGCCTTCCCGTGTAATCAATTCAGCGATACCCTGCACAGCACCTAACAACACATCATTTGCCGCTTTAAATGCATTTAACAGGCTCATGTCCTTGCCCAACACAGCCAATAATTTTTCATTTGGAATCGTGATCAATGAATCGACATGCTGACTTAATTCCTCTAAACCTGCATTCGCAATTTTTAAACGTTTAATGCCTTCAAACGGAAAAGGTTTAGTCACAACCGCCACCGTCAAAATGCCCATTTCTTTAGCGACCTGAGCAACAACTGGTGCCGCACCAGTCCCTGTTCCTCCGCCCATACCTGCAGTAATAAACACCATATCGGCGCCACCGATAACTTCCATTATACGTTCACGATCTTCCAATGCTGCTTGTCGTCCCACATCTGGATTTGCGCCTGCTCCTAATCCTTTTGTGATATCAGTACCCAACTGTAATTGGGTTGTTGCCGCACTTTTACGCAATGCCTGTGCATCGGTATTAGCGCAAATAAAATCCACGCCTTCAATTTCATTAGCAACCATGTGCTCCAGAGCATTACCACCGCCACCGCCAACACCGATAACCTTGATCACCGCGTTTTGTGTATATGTATCGATCAATTCAAATGTCATTTCTCTCTCCCCAGTTTTATTACTTTATTATGTCTATCTTTACTTTAATTCTTAAAAATTACCTTGGAACCAGCTTTTCATACGGGCCAACATGCCTTTAAATCCGTCACCGACCTTTAAATCCGTTTGTCCATTTGTGACTTCTTCATTGCCAAATAACAACAAACCCACACCTGTTGCATGAATCGGATTGCGTACAACTTCTGCCAATCCACCTACATGCTGAGGTAGTCCTAATCTCACTGGCAGATGGAATACTTCTTCTGCCAATTCGATCACACCTTCCATCTTGGAACTTCCACCTGTTAACACCACGCCTGCTGCCAACAGCTCTTCAAAACCGCTCTTTCTCAATTCAGCTTGTACCAACATCAATAGTTCTTCATAGCGAGGCTCAACTACCTCGGCTAGTGTTTGCCTTGCTAATTGACGCGGCGGACGTTCACCGACACTTGGCACTTCAATCGTTTCATCTTCACGTGCTAATTGTCTTAAAGCACAGGCATATTTAATTTTGATTTCGTCGGCATATTGCGTAGGGGTTCTTAATGCAACTGCAATGTCATTAGTAACCTGATCACCAGCAATTGGAATGACAGCCGTGTGTCGAATAGCACCATCTATAAATACTGCAATATCTGTTGTACCACCGCCTATATCTACCAGACAGACTCCCAACTCTTTTTCATCATGTTCAAGTACTGAATAACTGGAGGCCATTTGCTCTAAAATAACGCCATCTACGGACAGGCCACAACGTTCAATACACTTGGTAATATTCTGAGCCGCACTCACTGCTCCCGTTATCAAATGTACTTTGGCTTCTAAACGCACACCTGACATGCCAATAGGTTCACGGATTCCTTCTTGATTATCTATAATGTATTCTTGTGGCATCACATGAAGTAACTGTTGATCGCCAGGAAAATGTACCGCTTTCGCTGCATCTAATACTCGATCAATATCACCCTGTGTGACTTCTTTATCTCGAATAGCTACCGTGCCATGTGAATTCAAACTACGTATATGGCTACCAGCAATGCCTGCAAAAACAGAATGTATCTGACAGCCCGCCATTAACTCTGCTTCTTCAACTGCACGTTGGATAGACTGCACGGTGGATTCAATATTAATCACTACCCCTTTTTTCATACCTCGAGCAGGGTGAGAGCCTATACCAATAATTTCTAGAGCATTATCTTTTGGGCCGGCATCCGGATTGGGGGAGGCAACTATAGCCACCACTTTTGATGTGCCGATATCCAAGCCAACGATAAGTTCTCTTTCATTTCTTTTTGACATCATACTGTTCCGATAAAATTAGGTTTCTGACTCTGTTTCCATATCACAGACAATCCATTGGTGTAACGCATATCCACAACCAAAATATCTGTTTGAAAACGCTGTAAACCCGCTTTAAAAACTTTTACAAAGCGTTGTAAGCGATACTCACTCTCTGCTCTACCCAGTATCAGCTGCATTTTGTTATCAAAATATATTGTCCATGCACGACGCTGATCCATCGTGATTTTTTCTGTTTTCAATCCTAGTAGTGAGACTTGTTGTTCAATAGCTAACCATCGTTTGGTCATCACCACACTCGACCCTGTTAAGCCCTGAAATTTCACTAAATTTGCTGGAATTGTTTCTTTAGATGGCTTAAACACTTCACCGTCTTCATTAACCAGTTCATTCTCACCCCAGCGCGCCACTGCTATTTGTTCATCTACTATTAAATGCAAACTATCCGGCCATATCCGCCTAACTTGCACTTGTTTTACCCAAGGCAATGCTTCTCCTGCTTGACGAATACTTGCCACGTCTACATTGATAAAGCTTCCTGTTACGAAAGGATTTACTGCTTTTACTAATTCATTTTTATTGGCATAAACAAAATCACCTTCTACGGTGACATGTAAAATTGGCAAGGTATCATCTTGATTCAAATACACACCAGCAGAAATGGTCGAAATCAACATCACAACGATCACTGATGTGCGTAACCACTGCTGCCACACTAGCGGTTGACGATCTTGCCGCACGGGCTTACGTGTTGCACCACGTTTATTTATGCTCGCCATTATTGGTTCGTCTCCATACTGGTCTGCAAGATCTGCCAAACGAGATCCTCAAAACTCAAACCAAATTGCTTGGCAGCCATCGGTACTAAACTATGATCAGTCATACCCGGCACACTATTAGCTTCAAGCAAATAGAACTCGCCGTCGGTATCTTGCATAAGATCTACGCGTCCCCATCCCTTCATGCGTAAGCCATTGAATGCCTTTAAGGCGAGTTGCTGACAATGTTGTTCATCTTGTTCAGATAAACCACAAGGGCATAAATACTCAGTGGTATTAGTTTTATATTTCGCTTTGAAATCATAAAACTCATGTGGCGTTTTCAGTCTTATCATCGGCAATGCAGTGTGACCTAACACCGCCACGGTATATTCAGCACCATGAATCCATCGTTCTGCCATCACTTCAGCATCATATTGTGTTGCTAACTCAATAGCTGTTAATAGCTCATCAGCCGAGTTGACTTTTGTCATGCCAATACTTGAACCTTCATTCACCGGCTTGATAATCAACGGTAGTCCTAAACGTTGCAAAATACTGTCAATATCGGACTCGATGGTGACGCGTTCAAATTTCGCTGTAGGCAATTCCTGCTGCAACCATGATTGTTTGCTGATCATCTTATTCATTGATAAAACAGCACCCGTTACATCACTTCCTGTGAACGGGATGTTCATCGACTGCAATAATCCCTGAATTTGGCCGTCCTCACCACCACGGCCATGTAACATCACAAATGCACGATCATATTCACCAGTACGTAACTGCTCACTTACATCAAAATCAACATCGAGCTTATATGCATCAATACCCTTTTTAATTAAGGCAGCTAATACTGTCTCACCACTCATCAAAGATATTTCACGTTCAGCAGAACGACCGCCCATTAACACTGCGACTCGACCAAATTCAGCAGCAGAAGTGATGACATGTTTTATCATGCATGCTCTCCTGCTACATGAACTTCCGGAATTAATTTTATCCCTTGAGCAAGTTCAATTTTCTGCTGTACCAATAAAATTAATGCTTCAATATCAGCTGCTGTAGCCGTGCCATTATTAACTATAAAGTTTGCATGCTTGTTAGAAACGCTAGCGCCACCAATTGTCAGCCCTTTTAACTCCGTTACTTCAATCAAACGGCCAGCATAATCACCTTGAGGATTTCGAAATACTGAACCTGCACATGGCTGGTTTGTTGGCTGGCTGGCATTACGTCGTTTTAACAAGGTTTTTATTTGATCTAATTCCTCATCAGCATCACCGGCAGTAAATTTTAAGCTAGCAGCTGCAAACCATTCTCCTGTCGGCAACTCGACATGGCGATAACTTACTTTAAAGTCTTCTGGCTTACGTGTACGTAATGTGCCACTTCGATCAACCGTGGTGACATCAGCAACAAACTGCCAGATCTCAGATTGATGCGCACCGGCATTCATCGCTAATGCCCCACCTAATGTGCCTGGGATACCGGCTAAAAATGCTGCACCTGTTTGAGCTGATTTGGCTATTCGTTTAGCTAACTTCCCGCAGTAAACACCTACTTCTGCTCTCACTACGCCATCATCTTCAATGTTTAACTGTTGCAAAGTTCCAGCAGTAGAAATTACTGTTCCGGCAAAGCCTCCATCTCGTATCAACAAGTTACTGCCTAAACCTAACCATAAAACTGGTTCAGCTTCTGGCAGTTGTGATAAAAACATCGCTAGGTCCTTCACATTAGCTGGACGGTAAAACTGCTGTGCATATCCGCCAACTCGCCAAGAGGTGTGTTTTGCTAACGGCTCATTTATGCGTAATTCACCCTGAAGATTTTGGTAGCGATCGTTCATTACGAATTCACTCCCAACTGTTGGGGTATTTCACGTGCCATTGCACCTATGTCACCTGCCCCTAAGGTAATTAACAAATCATCGTCTTCTACCAGTCCCGGTAATAGCTCAAACAAATCCTGTTTATTTTCAGCAAATACAGGTTCAACTTGACCACGCAGACGAATCGCACGACATAAGCTACGAGCATCAGCCCCTGCAATTTTAGTTTCTCCGGCAGGATAAACTTCTAATATAACTAAGACATCCACACTGGATAATACTTGGGCAAAATCTTCAAACAGATCCCGTGTACGGCTATAGCGATGTGGTTGGAAAACCACAACCAAACGCTTATCGGGCCATCCCGCTTTGGTGGCTGCTAATGTTGCTGAAATTTCAGTGGGATGATGCGCATAATCATCAACCAATAACACCTTGCCCTTATGGGTAGCGATCTCACCAACAATATTAAATCGACGTCCGATACCAGCAAACTTCTCTAATGCTCGTTGGCAGGCCTCTATCGACACACCTAAGTTTCTAGCAACGGCTAATGCGGCTGTTGCATTCAATGCATTATGTAAACCTGGCATGTTTAACGTGACATCAAAACGATGTCCAGCTCTTTTATCTGCTACTTGAAAATGGCTTTGTCCTTGTTCCTGCCTAAGTTCCAGCAATTGGAAATCAGCTTCATCATTGGTGCCATAAGTCATTAATGGTCGTGTAATATCGACAAGCACTTCACGTACTACGGGGTCATCAATACACATCACTGCCAAACCGTAGAACGGTAAATGATGTAAGAATTCAATAAAGGTCGCTTTTAATTTTTCAAAGTCACCTTCATAGGTTGCCATATGATCTTCATCAATATTGGTCACAATAGCTATCATTGGTTGCAAATATAAAAATGACGCATCACTTTCATCTGCTTCCGCCACCAAATAACGGCCGCTACCTAAACGCGCATTACTACCAGCACTGTTTAATAGTCCGCCAATCACAAAGGTAGGATCTAGCTCGCCTTCACTTAATAATGCAGCGACTAAACTTGTGGTAGTGGTTTTTCCATGTGTGCCAGCAACGGCGATGCCGTAGCTAAATCGCATCAATTCGGCCAACATTTCTGCACGTGGGACCACAGGGATACGTTGCTCACGTGCAGCAAGGACTTCAGGATTATCATCGCTCACCGCAGTGGTCACAACCACCACGTCAGCGCCTTTTAAGTACGCGGGGTCATGGCCAATCATTACCACAGCACCAAGACTACGTAGATGCTGAATTAACGTATTCTCAGCTAAATCGGAACCAGACACCTGATAACCTAGATTAATCAATACTTCAGCAATGCCGCCCATACCAACACCACCGATACCAATAAGATGGATGTGTTTGACCCTACTTTGCATGGCAGACGTTAACTTATGCATGCGCTAACTCCATACATACATCACTGATATATTTAGCAGTACCAAGCTTTGCTTGTGTCCGTGCGGCTTTTGCCATAGTTAATAATTGCTCACGATCGTTTGTTAAACGTTTTATTTCCGTAGCGAGCATTTCTGCTGTTAATGTTTGTTCCTGCATAAGTTTCGCAGCGCCAGCGTTCACTAACGCTGATGCGTTATGGGTTTGGTGGTCATCAACCGCATAGGGATAAGGCACTAGCAATGCAGCAACGCCAGTTGCCGCCAGTTCTGCAATAGTTAACGCTCCAGCTCGACAAATAACTAAATCTGCCCACGCATAGCTCATTGCCATATCGTCAATAAATGCAGTTATTTCTGCATTCACTTCTACCGCTGCATAGGCTTGCTGGCAATCATCTATATGTCGTTGACCACATTGGTGTTTGATTTGAGGCCGCGAGGTTTCATCCAATAAAGCTAAAGCTTGGGGAATAAACGTGTTGAGTGCTCTTGCCCCCAAACTGCCCCCTAAGACAAGTAACCTTAATGGACCTGTTCGGTTTTTATATCGTTGTTGCGGTTCAACTATCTTTTCGATGCTTATACGTACTGGATTACCCACCCACTCAGCATTTAACGTTGATGGGAAACTATGCGGAAAACCCTCCATTACCGTTTGAGCAAGACGAGATAATAATTTATTGGTTAAACCCGGAATTGCATTTTGTTCGTGTATTACTAAGGGCTTCGCAGCTAATTTTGCTGCAATTCCACCAGGCCCAGAGGCGAATCCACCTAAACCTAGCACCACATCAGGTTTAATCGTTCTAATGACACTCAGCGCTTCAATCACTGCTTTGACTAATTTAAAGGGTGCTAATAACCAGCCAAGCAGACCGTTACCACGCAATCCTTGAACGTTAATAAAACTAATTGGTAATCCCGCAGCAGGCACTAACTTCGATTCTATGCCTTTTTCTGTACCGATCCAGAAAACATCAACCGCACGATTTTTTAATTCTTCTGCCACTGCAAGTGCAGGAAAAACATGGCCGCCCGTGCCCCCTGCCATAATCAAAACCCGTGTCGTCATCGTTTCACCCTCGCCGATGCTTTTTCAGGGAAACGCGTTTCTTGATCAACACGAAATAATAATGCAACAGCCACACCGACGATAACTAAACTACTTCCGCCATAACTCATTAGTGGCAAGGTCAAGCCTTTAGTTGGTAAGGCCCCCATGTTCACGCCCATATTCACACAGGCCTGTAAACCCAACCAAATGCCAATACCGTAAGCAACTTGAGCACCAAACACTTGCCCTGATAATTCAGCTGCACGACCAATCGCTAGAGCGCGCCAGATAAATACAAAAAACAAAACGATCACCAACATTGCACCCACTAAACCTAGCTCTTCTGCCAGAATAGAATATAAAAAGTCGGTATGTGCTTCTGGTAGATAAAACAGTTTCTGCATGCTGCTACCTAATCCCACACCTAGCCAATCACCACGGCCAAATGCGATTAACGCTTGTGTTAATTGGAAGCCACTGCCAAAAGGATCTGCCCATGGATCAATAAAACTCTGTAATCGTTGCAATCGATACGGTGCTAGCCAGACTAACGCTGCAAATAAAGCACCCATAACGCCAATCAAGCCTGCAAATACATCAAGACGTGCTCCGCCTAGAAATAACATCGCTAAAACGGTAGAAAGTATGACCACCATTGAGCCCATATCCGGCTGCATAAGCAATAATAATGCTGCAAAACCTAACAAAACCAATGGTGCTAATACTTTAAAAAAAGAACCATGTAATTGGCCATGATGACGCTGCAAGTAGTCTGCAATATAGAAAATTGCAAATAACTTTATCAGCTCGGCGACTTGGATATTTATGGGGCCTAATGGCAACCATCGCGAGCTACCATTCACTTCTCGGCCTATACCAGGAATCAATACTAAAATTAGTAAGCCAACGCCAATCATCAGTAACTGGGCCGCATATCGCTGCCAGAAAGATAAGCGGATAGAAACAACTGCCCAAGCGATTATTAGACCTACTGCTGCAAATATCGACTGGCGAATGAAATAATATAAAGGCTGTGACATTTTGCTTTCAGCAATCGTGATTGAAGCAGAAGCAACCATCACTAAACCTATGATTAACAATGTCATGGTGACAAACAACAAGCTACGATCAAATGTTAGCGTTGTCTGTTTCATACTGACAACTCCTGCACACTTTGCTCAAACTTTTCACCACGATCTTCATAACCACTGAACATATCAAAGCTTGCACAGGCCGGAGATAGCAATACATTCTCACCTGAAGTTGCGATTTCAGCTGCCTTGTTCACTGCGTCTGACATGCTGTCCGCATGGATGGTTATTACGGTGTTAGGTATGACTGCCGCTAGCTGAGCCGCATCTTGTCCAAGTAATACGACAGCTCGAACAGATTGCTCTAATGCTGGTGTTAATGCTGAAAAATCCTGTTCTTTAGCGATTCCACCAGCAATTAATATCATCTTGCCTAGATCCGCTAAGCCTTCGGTGGCGGCAAGTGTTGCACCGACATTAGTTGCTTTAGAATCGTTATACCAGCGCACACCCTTGACTTCATCAACATAGCAACAGCGATGAGGTAGGCCTTTATATTCAACTAATGCTGATAACATTGATGTCATTGGTAAAGCCATCGCCGAGCCTAGCGCTAAAGCCGACAGAGCATTGGCCACGTTATGTTTACCAACGATCTTCATCTCCTCCACAGCAATAAGCGCTTGTGAACCTTCTGCTAACCACTGCCGACCTTCTTTTTCTATCAGGCCAAAATCTACACCCTTAGTTTCATGCAAACTAAAACCAATTTGATTTCGTTCAGCTTGTGCTAACTGGTTTACCACATCATCATCACGGTTTATTACCATGACACCATCACCGTTAAAGATTTGTGCTTTAGCTTGTTGGTAAGCATCAATAGTGTCATAACGATCTAAATGATCTGGGCTTACATTCAAAATCACTGCTGCAAACGCATTAAGTGATTTAACCGTTTCCAATTGGAAACTCGATAACTCTACGATATAAAAATCAGGCGCTGACTCTGTAATTAAATCTAATGCCGGTGTGCCTAGGTTTCCTCCTACAGCGATATTTTTTCCCGCTTTTTCAGCCATTTCAGCAAGTAAGGTTGTCACCGTGCTCTTTCCATTTGAACCAGTAATAGCAACGATCGGGGCATTGGCATAACGAGAAAACAGTTCAATATCACCCACCATTTCAACACCAGCCGCTCTTGCTGCTGCAATTTCTGGCAAACGCGGATCGATGCCAGGGCTTAATACAATCATATCTGCCTGTTTCATCCAGGCGAGGTCTAAACCACCCGTTTTAACCACAACTTCTGGGTGTTCTTGCTGCAGTATGCTTAATGATGGTGGCAACTCTCGCGTATCCATAATGGCAACATCAATATCATGATGCACCAAAAATTTAGCACAAGATAATCCTGTCTTGCCGAGTCCGATGATCAGACAATTTGTTGGTTGATGCATATGATTTGCCTGTGCACTCATCGTATTTTGAGGCTCGCCAAACCAACTAATACCAAGAACACGGTAATGATCCAGAAACGAACAATAATTCGAGGTTCAGGCCAGCCCTTCAATTCATAATGATGATGAATAGGCGCCATCAAAAACACACGTTTGCCTCGTAGTTTGTATGACGCAACTTGTAATATGACCGATAAAGTTTCAATGACAAATACGCCACCCATTATCATTAATACCAGCTCTTGGCGGACTAATACTGCAACAGTACCTAAGGCGGCGCCTAATGCTAATGCACCGATATCTCCCATAAAGACTTGTGCCGGATAGGTGTTAAACCATAAGAAACCTAAACCAGCACCGACCATAGCCGCACAAAATACGGTTAATTCACCTGCATCTGGTATATACGGAATTGCTAAGTAATTCGCAAATTCATAATGGCCCGTTACATAGCTAAATAAGCCTAAGGCTGACGCTACCATTACCGTCGGCATTACCGCTAAGCCATCTAAACCATCCGTTAAATTTACTGCATTACTACTGCCGACAATGACTAAATAGGTCAGCAACATATACCATCCACCCAATGGAACAATGACATCCTTAAAGAATGGAACTATCAACTGAGTTTCAGCAGGTATGACAGCAGTTTGATATAAAAATACTGCGGCACCAGCACCCACCACCGATTGCCAAAAATATTTGTATCGACTTAGTAGTCCAGTTGGATCTTGGCGTACTAGTTTTATGTAATCATCGACAAATCCAATCACACCAAATGCCATCGTAACTACCAATACCACCCATACATATCGATTTGATAAATCTGCCCACAGTAAGGTACTGACGGCAATGGCCACTAAAATAAGGGCTCCACCCATCGTTGGTGTGCCTGCTTTACTCAGATGTGATTCAGGACCATCATCTCTGATCACTTGGCCTATCTGTTTAAAACTAAGGTGGCGGATCATGGTTGGCCCCACGATCAAGGCAATACCTAAAGCGGTAATAACACCTAGAATTGCACGTAGCGTTAGATATTGAAAAACACTAAAACCACTATAAAACTGACTTAAATATTCACTTAAATAGATCAGCATCAGCCTTCTCCCCCATCAGCTAAACCATCAGCTAACTTATCTAATTGCATAAAACGAGATCCTTTAATTAAGCAAGTGATCTCGTGTGTTAATTCTTGTTGTAACTGTTGCTGCAATAGCTTCATATCCTCAAAATGAACGGCACCCTCTCCAAATGATTGGGCTGCGAAATGACTACTTTCACCAATTGAAAACAAACGTTTTATGCCTGCTTGTTTAGCGTCCTTACCCATTTTTTGATGTAACTGCTTACTCTCATTACCTAGTTCACCAAAATCACCTAATACCAACCAATGCTCTCCAGAGAAGGTTTGCAGGCTTGCTAAGGCTTGTTTGTAAGAAGTTGGGTTCGCGTTATAGGTATCATCAACAATCTGGGAGTGATTAAAACCCGCTCTTAACTGCAATCGATGAGGTACACCTTTCATTGCCGCTAAACCTTTTTCCATTGCAGAAGCAGGAATATTTAATGCATCGCAAACCGAAATTGCAGCCAAGGCGTTGGCCACATTATGACGCCCGGTAAGCGGTAGGTTGATGTAGTGGAATTGCTCTGCAAGCTCTACCATAAAGTGACTTGAGCCTGTATCTAGTTGAATATCTTGAGCTGTAATATCTGCATCATTATCAAGTGCAAATGAAATCACTTTTTTGTCAGCAAGTACTTGCTTCCAGCTATCAACATATGCCATGTCAGTATTGATGATGCCAATACCATCCGAGACTAAACCAGCAAAGATTTCACTTTTCGCCTTGGCAACCCCATCAATATCACCAAACCCTTCTAAGTGAGCAGGCGCTACATTATTAATAAGCGCGACATCTGGTTGTGCAATGGCAACTAGACTTGCAATGTCACCCATTTTACTCGCGCCCATTTCTATCACCGCATAGTCATCGTTCTTATCTAAGCGTGAGAAGGTAAGTGGTACACCCAGTTCGTTATTCAAATTACCTTGTGTGGCGAGTACCTTGCCAGTTTGACTTAGTATAGAAGCCAACATTTCTTTCACTGTTGTTTTACCATTACTTCCGGTAATAGCCACCACTTTCACATCACATTTTTGCCGCCAATGAGCTGCAATGAGTCCAAATGCATTGACTACATCTTTTACTAATAATTGCGGTAATTCATCGTCTTGAAGCTGTGAAACTAATGCTGCACTTGCACCCGCCAATCTCGCTTGAGTCAAATAGTCATGACCATCAACATGTTCGCCAGCTAAAGCAATAAACAAATCACCAACTTCTACTTTCCGACTATCTATCACCGTGCCCGTTACAACGGCATCTACCTTTGGCAATGGACAATTTATAACCTTGGTAATTTCAGATAGGAGTAGGTGCATGCTCATTGCTCTGCTCCTACATTAAAACGATGGTCATCGTTTGCAGCGCTAAGTACCTTGGCCACAGCTTGTGCATCACTAAATGGGTGTCTGATACCGGCAATTTCTTGATACTGCTCATGCCCCTTACCGGCCACCAAAACAATATCATTTTTCGTTGCTGTATTAATTGCGTAACTAATGGCTTTGAGCCTATCATGCTCAATGTGTATTTCATTGGCATGTTTTATACCGGCAACAATATCGCTAACTATCATTTCGTTCGCTTCACTGCGAGGGTTATCAGCAGTAATGACTAACTTATCTGCATTTCGCTCCACACTCGTCCCCATTAATGCACGTTTACCTTTGTCGCGTTCACCACCACAGCCAAATACGCACCATAGTTGACCTTCTTTGGTTAAATGAGTTCTAAGTGAGCTAAGCGCTTGAGTTAATGCATCTGGTGTATGGGCAAAATCAATGACCACTTGAACTTGATTCCCCCCACCATAAACATCCATTCGACCTTCTACTGCATGACAGTGAGTAATTGCTTCTATCGTTTGTTGAAACTCAATACCTGTTGCCTGCAACGCTAAAATGGCAGCTAAAAGGTTATCAACATTAAAACGACCAAGCAGCGAGCTATTAACATCTACAGGTTCAAACTTACTTTGCAATTTAAAACTGATACCTTCAGGTTTAGTGTTAATTGCTACCGCCTGTATATGCATTTTGTGATTTTGTGGTGACAGGCTCTCAGTGCTATATGTAAGCAATTGCACTGATGTATTATCTATTTTCTCAGCTACCGATCTCCCAAAACCATCAGCAAGGTTAATCACCGCATGTTTAATACTGGCAAACTCGAATAAACGCTGTTTTGCAGCCGCATAACTTTCCATAGATTGGTGATAGTCTAGGTGGTCGCGACTAAGGTTAGTCAATACTGCGATATCAATATCAACACTATTTAATCGCCCCTGCGCTAATGCATGTGATGAGGCCTCAATCACAACATGGTTAATAGCTTGTGTTTTAAAGTCTGCGAGCACCGCTTGTAATGTCACCGGGTCCGGTGTTGTCATACCCGTATATGTCAATTGATTTACTCGACCTACACCTAGCGTGCCAATCACACCACAGGGAATGCTTAATGACTCGAACGCTTGGGCAATAAACTGGCTAACAGATGTTTTTCCATTTGTGCCCGTGATCGCAATAACCGTTAAATTCTTAGATGGATAACCATAAAATCTTGCTGAGATTTCACCGACATTGTCTGACAAATTATTTACAGCATATGAGGTCACTTTATGCTGGTGGCATACGTTCTGCTCTTCACCTGATAGTTGTTGCGCACTATCAAATGCAACGGCGACTGCTCCCTGCCTTATAGCTTGGCTTAAATACTGTAATCGTTGCTCATCATCTTTTGCTAATAGTAGGAATAGGCTTTCAGGCTCTACCTGACGACTATCTAAGGTAA
Organism: Methylophaga sp. 42_25_T18; assembly: GCA_002163085.1. GTDB lineage: Bacteria > Pseudomonadota > Gammaproteobacteria > Nitrosococcales > Methylophagaceae > 41-12-T18. Next base: position 67,056 of record MAAJ01000009.1, read on the forward strand.
TAGACGTCACACTGATATCGGGTGAAGGTACTTGCTCAGAAAACATACCCTTTAATAATGCATGCACCTTTAAATCTGCAGTTATCATTTCTGTGCCACCTGCAGCTGTGATATTGGTAAGTTGTCTGGTGCAATATTTAACAAGCGCATGGCACCCGTCATTACTTCTGCAAATACAGGTGCTGCCACTAATCCACCGTAATACTTACCTCCTTGAGGATCATCGACTATCACTACCATCGCAAGACGCGGGTTTTTAGCTGGAATTACACCTGCAAATGATGATGAATGGCGGTCATCAGCATAGCCACCCGAGATGGCTTTCCTAATTGTTCCTGTTTTACCTGCAACGGTGTAGTTTGCCACTGCAGCTTTTTGTGCTGTGCCTCCAAGTTGAACAACCTTTTCCATCATGGTGAGCACTTGCTTCATGGTATCGGTTGAATACACACGACGACCCATTGGCACCTGATCCGTTTTGAGAAAACTGACCGGACGCAATATACCGCCATTAGCCAACACGCTATATGCTCGAGCTAGCTGCAAAGCCGTCGTTGCCACCCCGTATCCATATGCCAAGGTAGCTCTATCTAGTTTTCGCCATGATTGAGGATCAGGCATTTTACCCATCGCTTCGCCAGGAAAGTAGGCTCCCGTCGCTTCAGCCAAACCGAATGCAGAAAAACTATGCCATAACTCTTGTGGTTCAAGCGCTAACGCAATTTTACTTGCACCGACATTACTCGACTTTTGAATCAACGTTGCAAGATCAATCTTGCCATAATCCCGAAAATCTTTAATAGTATGACCGCTAACTTTAAACAAGCCTGGCCGGGTATCAATTTCCGATGCTAAGTTGAATTTACCTGATTTCAATCCACCAGCCACTGTAAATGGTTTTACTGTCGAGCCAGGTTCGAATAAATCAGTAACCGCACGGTTACGAAAATCACTCGTTTTGAGACCGCGTCGATTGTTTGGGTTAAACGATGGTTGATTGACCATCGCCAGCACTTCTCCAGTCTTAATGTCCAAGACGACCGCAGATCCTGACCGCGCATGAAACTTATTTACGGTTGATTTTAGTGCTTGATACGTTAAGTACTGTAGGCGTAAATCTATGCTTAGACTAATATTCTGCCCTGCTTTTGTCGCTCGTAACTGTTCACCGCCACCGACATAGTTCCCACGACTATCTCTAATCATGCGTTTCAAGCCAGGCACCCCCGTTAACACATCATCATGTGCTAACTCCAAACCTTCTTGGCCTGCATCATCAATACTGGTGAAACCAACTACATGTGAAGTAACTTCACCGGTCGGGTAATAACGTTTATATTCACGTTGCAAGGCAACACCTGATATTTCAAGCTGCTTAACTTTCGCAGCCAATTCAGGGGTGACACGTCTTTTTAGATAAATAAATTCACGTTTTTGATTGGATGTTATTTTTTTCTTTATTGAGTTTGTTTTTAGATTTAATACTTGCGCTAATTGTTTTAAATCTTGGTTATTAGGATCGACTTCTTGAGGGTTCAACCAGACTGAATGTACCGGTGTACTAATTGCTAGTGGTTCACCATGCCGATCTAAAATCATGCCTCTATGTGCTGCTACCGGCACTTTTCTAACATGACGGGCATCACCTTGATTACGCAAAAAATCAGTGTTTAAAATTTGAATGTCAGTTAAGCGCCAACCTAAGCCTGATACCAATACCATAAAAATCAGCCGAACTAGATTAAGACGCCAAACACCGATCTGGTTAACTGTTTTACGTTGTCTTTTCATGGTCGAATTACCACAGTCATCTCTGCAGTAGGCACGATCATCTTCAAGCGAACACGTGCTTGTTGCTCGACCCGTCCAGGACCGGCCCAAGTACTCTGCTCTAACAACAAGCGCCCCCATTCTTCATTTAGCTTGTCACGTTGCTGTTCTAGATGTTGTACTTCAACAAACTGGCCTCGACCACTATGTTTGGTGTAAATAACTGCTATTGCTGATGCCAACACTGCTAACACCATAAATAAAACGGGCATATCTATACGGGCATATTCGAATAGTGCTGGCATCTTCACGCCAATTTCTCCACAACGCGTAATACCGCGCTACGCGCACGTGGATTGACAGCTAATTCCTGCTCACTGGCCTTAATCGCTTTTCCGATAATTTTAACGCGCGGATTAAGCTGATCAGCCCTGATTGGAAAATCAGGTGGCAAGTCATCGCCTTTAGCTTCATCACGAAAAAAACGTTTCACAATTCGGTCTTCCAAAGAATGAAAGCTAATAACAACCAAACGTCCACCAATAGCCAACGCGTCCAAGGCTTGATCCAAAGCAACTTTAAGATCTTCCAATTCATTATTGATATGGATGCGGATAGCTTGAAATGTTCGCGTAGCTGGGTGTTTGTTTCTTTCTCGCGATGGGCTCGCTTTATCGACTAACACCGCTAATTGTCGTGTCGTTAAAATTGGAGACTGCTCACGTGTTTCGACAATGGCTCGGGCAATACGTTTACCGTAACGCTCTTCCCCCAGTGTTTTGATCACCGTGGCAATATCATCCATGTCAGCCGTGGCTAACCATTCTGCAGCACTGATACCCGAGTCAGGATCCATGCGCATATCCAAGGGGCCATCTTTTTGAAAACTGAAGCCACGTTCAGCCACATCTAATTGTGGCGAAGACACACCGATATCAAGCAAAATGCCATCTACTTGGCCCTGCCATAAGCGACTACTGACTGCAGTAGTTAAGTCTGCAAACGAACATTGCTCTATTGAAAACCGGCTATCTTGTGAAGCCAAACTTTGTGCTGCTTTAATTGCCGCAGGATCTTTATCAAGGCCCAATAGACAACCGTTATCTGATAACTGAGCTAAAACAGCTCGGGCATGACCGCCACGACCAAACGTACCATCGATATAAATACCATCCGGTTTAACCGATAAGGCAGCGACTGTTTCATCTAGCAGGACTGGTAGATGTTCTGAAGTGGTATCAGTCATAACTTCGCTCTAAATCGACAGGTTTTCAAGTTCAGTGGGCAAAATGCCGTCAAAATCTTCTTCGAGACAGGCATCCATCAAACTGTTCCAACTATGTTCATCCCATAGTTCAAATTTGTTGCCTTGGCCAATCATGACCATGCTTTTTTCCAAGTCGGCAAACTCACGTAACTTGGCAGGTAATAAAATTCGGCCATTGCCATCCATTTCACATTCCGTGGCATAACCGAGTAACATGCGTTTCAAACTGCGTACTTTAGGATTCATGCTTGGCAATGCAGACAGCTTTTGCTCGACCAACTCCCACTCAGGCATGGGATAGAGTTGTAAGCAGCGATCGACATGATCGATGGTGATTACTAATCGGCCCTCACAACAGACGTCAAGATGCTTACGGAACTTGGCTGGAATAGCCATCCGTCCTTTAGCATCTAGATTGAACGTTGCAACACCTCGAAACACTTGTCATCCCCTAAATCAACGTGATCCACTTTGATCCACTTTTCCCCACTTAGCGACACTATAGGAGTGCGATCACCCCATGTCAAGCATGGGAATACACAAAATCCTCTTTTGCGCTCAATGACTTAGCTTGCTTTTCACAAGGTGGGATAAAAATTAAGAACTCGCGTTAAAAGTAGTCTTTTCTTTCAAAAAACTGGCTTCGGAAGTTAAAGTGAATTCTAGCTATATAATTTGGATTTATTAAAAACAAGTATCCATTCGGTCAGGAAAAACTCACTGCCAAAATGGTCAAAAAATAAATTAGTCGCGGATTTTGTATTTAACTCGAGAATTTTAAGCTAGGAATAAAAATTGAGATGGCCGATAAGCCGGGTTCTGTCGTGGACAATCATTCATCTGGGACAAGCATCACTACTTGCCTCAAGCAACCTACCCAGGAACAATACGGGTCGCATTTGTCTGCCGAAGCAAACTGTTCCTCTATTTGGTCTTGCTCCAAGTGGGGTTTACCTTGCCACAACTGTTACCAGTTGCGCGGTGCGCTCTTACCGCACCCTTTCACCCTTACCTAACAATGTCAGGCGGTATACTTTCTGTTGCACTAGCCGTAGGCTTTCGCCTCCCAGGAGTTACCTGGCACCCTACCCTTTGGAGCCCGGACTTTCCTCACTTATGTAAAAACATAGGCGCGACTGCCTTGGCCATCTCAGCAGGTATTTTACCTCAGCAGCTTTATTTCTGCTGAAGTTTCAATGCCATGTCATATGCTTTATTTTTACTTACTTCTAATAATGACGCCGTAATAGCTGCTGCTTTTTTTACTGGCAGCTCTTTTAATAATAAAGCTAAGATACGATTCACTTCACTATCACTCGCATCAAGCTGTTGTTTAACACCTTCAACAAGGACAACACATTCGCCTTTTTGCTGATAGTGATCACTTGAAACCCAAGCTAGTAAATCTGTTAATGGCCTAGTAGTAATGGTTTCATGTAACTTAGTTAACTCTCGAGCAAGGCAGGCCAGCCGTTGTTCACCAAAAATATCGCTCATGTCGGTCAACGCTGCCTGTAAACGTCGCGGGCTTTCATAAAATATTAAGGTCCGGCTTTCATTCGCTAAGTTTTCCAGACTTTGTCTACGCGCCCCTTGCTTTGCAGGTAAGAAGCCCTCAAAGGAAAAACGATCTGATGGCAAACCCGATGCTGACAAAGCTGCAATCAATGCACAGCACCCAGGTATAGGTACCACATCAATGCCATGTTCACGCACAAAAGTAACCAATCGATAACCAGGGTCACTAATTAATGGCGTGCCCGCATCACTGATTAATGCCACTGATTCACCTTGCTGCAAACGCGCTAATATCTTTTCACATCGCTGCTGTTCATTATGTTCATGCACCGAAATCATCGGTGTAGAAATCGAAAAGTGCTGTAACAAATGACCACTGTGCCTAGTATCTTCAGCTGCAACTACCGCCACTTCTTTTAATACTTCAATTGCACGCGCTGACATATCAGATAAGTTACCAATCGGTGTGGCAACGATATACAGGCTAGCGGTTTGTTGTTCGGACACGTTATTTACCTTAAAAATAGTAACTGGTTCTGGTCGTAATATACGCGAACAGGTAAGATGTTGCCTTTAATGTTTTCACATAGATCGCAAGCTATGACCCGACAACTACATCTATTACTACCAGCTGTACTACTTTTAATATTAACTGCCTGTCAGCCTACGCAGCCAATAGAGACTAAACCTGATACTACTGCTGAAACTCAAGCAATGGCAGCAGAGCAATCAGGTGATTATCTAGCCGCCGCTCAGCAATATTCTGATTTAGCCAACGCAGCTTCAGGCGCACGACAAGCACAATATTATTTGCATGCTGCCCAAGCATATTTTCAAATCAATCAGCTAGATCACGTCTCGGCAACGTTAGCTAATATCGATAAAAGCATGTTAAGTGAAGCCCAACAGCTTGATGCTGCAATTCTTGAAGCAGATATCGCATTATCTTTTTCGCAAGCAGAGCAAGCTTTAGCAGCTTTAGCAGCTTTTCAATTGAGAGATGCAACACCCACTCAACAACTAGCCGCATACCAACTAAAAGTTAACGCTTATGAGCTAACCGAAAACTGGTTAGAAAAAGCTAATGCACATATCGCACTGGCAAGCTTATTATCAAATGGCGAAGCCATTGCTGATAATCAACAAACTCTATGGCAAACATTGCTGAAGCTAACCCCACAAGCTCTGGAGTTATTTAACCCTGGTATTGCACCTGCAGTCGACAGTGGTTGGTTCGCTTTAGCTTATATCGTGCGTGCTTATCAAACCAACCCCGATGCATTGATCGTCGCCATAGAAGATTGGCAACGTAATTATCCTAATCACCCCGCTGATACCTCACTCTATAAAGAACTGTTAAAAACAGGAACTCGGCTGCCAAAACAATTAAATGATATTGCCATTTTACTGCCTAATTCTGGGCCTTACGCAGCTGCTGCTGATGCAATAAGACAAGGTATTATTGCCGCCCATTTTGATGGTCAAACATCCACCCGCCTACATTTCTTTACCGTAGAAACAGATACTCAATCTGGCACGAGCAATGTTTGGCAGCAATACCAACAAGCGGTTAGCAAGAATGCAAACTTAGTGATTGGACCATTAGATAAAGTATCAGTACAAGTACTGGCTGACGCTGAGGAATTACCTATTCCTGTTTTAGCTCTTAATCGCCTTAATGATTTGACTCAAAAAGATAACCTATTTCAATTTGGGCTTGCCCCAGAAGATGATGCGATTGCTGCAGCAAACTTTGCTATTACTCAAAACTATGAACGTGCTGTTGTCCTCGCTCCCACTGGTGGATGGGGAAATCGAGTTGCATCAGCATTTAGTGAGCAGTGGCTAGCAAACGGCGGCACCTTGTTAAGTCGATCTCATTATGATGAAAACCAAAGTGACTTCTCAACCGTTATCAAACCATTACTTGATCTGGACGCAAGTAAACAACGCCAACAAAAATTAAAACAGACCTTAGGCCTATCCATTGAATTCGAACCTCGACGTCGTCAGGATATCGACTTTCTGTTTCTGGTCGCCCGCCCATTAAAAGCTAGACAGTTAGTGCCCCAGCTTAAATTTCACCGTTCTGGTCAATTACCGGTGATTGCCACTTCGCATGCATACAGTGGCCAAGAAAACAGTCAGCAAGATATCGATCTCAATGGACTAATAATCAACGATATTCCTTGGGTATTTGCTGACTCAGCTATGGCCGATCCAGCTTATCTTGCTTTGCAAAATTCAACCCCTCAACATTTCGATAATTTCATTCGTCTTTATGCACTTGGTGCTGACGCTTACCGTCTGATACCTAATTTGAATAGTTTGAGTCGATCTTCAGAGTTGAGTTTTATAGGTGCTACCGGTGTCTTATCAATAGATAAAACTGGTCACCTCACTCGCGAAACACGTTGGGCAAAATTTAAACGCGGCAAGATTAAAGCTTTACCAGCTACTACAGCATTACCATCTAGTTCAGAAAATATTATTCAGTAATGTCATCTAAAGATATCGGGGCTCAAGCAGAAGAGCAGGCCTTGCAATATCTACAACAGCAAGGACTTGCTGTTGTTAGCCGTAATTACCATTGTCGTCGAGGTGAAATAGATCTAATCATGATCGATGACAACACATTGGCTTTTATTGAAGTCCGCTATCGAAAATCAGCAACATTTGGCGGCGCATTGGAAAGTGTCAATCATACTAAGCAAAAACGTATCATACATACGGCCCAACATTACCTCCAACAGCAACAAACACCTTCACATAATAGTTATCGTTTTGATGTTGTAGCTATCAGTCCTAATCAACACGCTCCTGAGATCACTTGGATAAAAGATGCATTCCAACTTAATTAAATGTAGCCAAGTTCATTTTTGCTAGCGATAATAGCCGCTCCAACCCTGTCAGGATGTAACAATGCCAAAGTTTAGATTTATTATTCTACTTCTCATTCCATTCACCTTTTTGCAAGGCTGTGCAACCGCAGTTGTCACAAGTACTGAAGGGGCTGCCATTGTTCCAGACAGACGTACAACTGGTTCCATCATCGATGATCAAGGTATCGAATTTAAAGCCTCGTATGCTTTATTTAAAAATAAAGCGATCTATGACCAAAGCCATATCAACGTCACTAGCTACAATGGCATTATTTTGATCTCCGGGGAAACATTAACCGAAGAGTTAAAACAAAAAATATCGGATGAAGTGAAAGTGATTCCGAAGGTGAGACGTATTCATAATGAACTGACCATCGGTGCACCGAGTGCTTTAACTTCTCGTAGCAGTGATACTTGGATCACCTCAAAAATTAAGACAAAGCTCGCTACGTCTTCAACGATTGATCCCACCTATGTAAAGGTTGTAACTGAAAATGGCATCGTATATTTGATGGGTATACTTACACATAAAGAAGCAGAGCAAGCTGTCGATGTTGTCACCAAATCAGCAGGTGTCCAACGCGTAGTGAAAATATTTGAATATATAGATTAGAGTTAAACAGCCCTTAATCCAGATTCAGGGCTGTTCTATTTAAAATGGTTTAACCACAGCCAATATAATCACAGCAACCAATACCACCACTGGCAATTCATTAAACCAGCGATAGAACACATGTGAGTGTTGATTAGCATCGTCTTTAAATTGACGCACTAACCGACCACAATAATGGTGATAGCCAAATAAAAAAATCACTAAGGTTAATTTTAGGTGCAACCAATGCATCGTTGCGATGACATCGAAACTATAAAAGCTCAATAACCAGCCACCCAACATTAAAGTAGCGATCGCACTTGGTACCATAATGCCTCGATACAATTTCCGCTCCATTATCTTAAACCGTTCATTGCCCGCCTCATCTTCACACATAGCGTGATAAACAAATAAACGTGGCAAATAAAATAAAGCGGAAAACCAAGTTACAACAAAAATGATATGAAAGGCTTTAACCCATAACATCCTTTATTTTCTCCTCATGTATCAATCAATGTTACTATCAGTGTAAACCATTGCGGAGCTTATCATGGCCACGGAAAGTCAAAACGAACGACGTCGATTCAGTCGTATTCCATTTCACGTTGAAGCTAATATTCAATCTGAAACAGGGGAAACCTATCTTAACTGTGAAGTCATCGATATCTCGCTAAATGGTTTACTCATCGTAAAACCTGCTAATTGGACAGGCAAAGACTCTGCTCCCCATCAAATAGCATTGTTACTTGAAAATGGCCTGACCGTAATCAACATGAATACAGCCGTTGCACATATTGATAACACTTCTGTTGGTTTTATCTGTGAGCATATTGATTTGACTAGCATCAGTCACCTCAAACGCCTAGTTGAGCTCAACCTTGGTGATGAAGATCTATTGCAACGTGAACTATCAGCCTTAATCCACTAACCAGCGTTTTTTAATGCGTCAATTGCCTCACCCAAATGTTGGACGGGGATAATAGTCATGCCTTTAATCGGTTTTCTTGGCGCATTTGCAGTCGGCACAATAGCATGAGAAAAACCATGTTTTCCTGCATCTCGTATGCGATCTTCTCCCGCTTGGACAGGCCGTATCTCTCCTGTTAAACCGACTTCACCAAATAAGACCCAATCACGAGGAATAGGTCGATTCCTCAAACTCGATAATATAGCTGCTAAGACAGCCAAATCAGCGCCAGTTTCACTCAGTTTTACACCACCAACGACATTGATAAAGACATCTTGATCGCTACAGGTAATTCCACCGTGCCGATGTAAGATGGCTAATAACATGGCCAAACGATTTTGGTCTAAACCGACAGAGACACGCCTTGGATTTCCTAATGGACTATCATCCACTAAGGCCTGAACCTCAACCAACATCGGGCGACTACCTTCACGAGTGACGGTGACAACGCTGCCAGCCACAGCTTCCTCTCCCCGAGATAAGAATATAGCTGATGGGTTACTGACTTCCTTAAGACCGAGCTCGGTCATGCCAAAAACACCCAGCTCATTCACCGCGCCAAAGCGATTTTTAACCGCACGCAAAATTCGAAATCGTGTTGAAGTATCACCTTCAAAATACAATACCGTATCCACCATATGTTCTAATACGCGAGGACCGGCCAAGGCACCTTGTTTAGTCACATGGCCTACCAAAATCATTGTCGTGCCACTGGATTTAGCAAACCGAACTAATTGAGCTGCACTCTCACGTACTTGAGCAACGGTTCCTGGTGCAGACTGTAATAACTCCGTAAATACGGTTTGGATAGAATCAATGACCATCACTTGTGGTTTACGAGTCTTTGCTACAGCAATCATTTGCTCTGCATGCGTTTCGGCTAATAAATCTAGGGGGGACTGTTCCAATTGCAAACGCTCTGCGCGCAACCGTATTTGCTGCAGTGATTCTTCACCACTCACATATAATGGACTAACACCACTGACTTTGGCCATCATTGCCATGGCTTGTAATAATAAGGTTGATTTACCAATACCTGGATCGCCACCTATCAATACCACTGAACCCGTTACCAAACCACCACCCAATACACGGTCTAGCTCAGGTAACCCTGTCGTCCAGCGTATCGCTTTTTCTGATGTCACCTGACTCAGCGACTGAATTTCACTTTTTTGTTCGCCAGCATAACCGTTGTGCCGACTAATTGTCGATTGATTGGCAGCCGTTGATGGGGTTTGAATTTCTTCTTCCAAACTATTCCAGGCACCACAATCCGCACAGCGTCCAGCCCATTGTGGCGTTTGAGACCCACAGTCGTTGCAACGATATAAGCGTTTAACTTTGGCCATAATGGTATTCCCTTGCCACTCGTGTGCTCACTTGGCACATTAACTCATAAGGAATAGTGTTTGCTAGTTTAGCGACCAGCTCAACTGAAAGTTGCTCATTACCCCATAACACCACTTCATCACCTATCTTGGCACTTGGGCTGGCTTGTAAATCAATGCAAATCATATCCATAGATATACGGCCTAATACCTCTACAAGTTTTCCATTAATGGATACTTGGCCAACGTTGGATAACTGGCGACTATAACCATCTCCATAGCCGATACTAACAGTGCCAACTAAGGTATCTTTTGTTGCTGTCCAGTCACCGCCATAGCCTACTTGCTCACCAGCTTCTATGTTTTGGATTGCTGTTAATACCGACTTTAATTGCATCACCGGTTTTAAATCTAAATCAGCCGCTGTTTTATCAGCAAATGGTGAGACGCCATAGAGCATCAGTCCAGGTCTTAACCACTGCTGGTGACTTACCGGAAACGATAATATAGCTGCCGAATTGGCCATACTAATACTATGATCGTCTTCAGTAATGGCTAAAATAGCTGTCATTTGCTGTTGATTTCGTGGGTCATCAACTAAGTCGGCATTAGCAAAATGGCTCATTAATCCTACCGGCCCAACAATGGCTTTACTTGTTTCCAGCGCAGCTAACACCTCATCCGCATCATTTACTGAAAAGCCTAATCGATGCATGCCTGTTTCAATCATCAACCAGCAAAAACTTAAGGGGTTAACAAGATCAGTTTGTTCCAGCAACTCAATCTGAGATTGATGATGAAAAACTAAGGATAGATCGTAGTCGGCAGCTAGTTGTAGTTCTTCGACTGTTGTCACACCTTCTAACAACACTATTTTGTGTTTGATGCCTGCTCGGCGTAATTGCATGCCTTCTGACAGTCGTGCTACAGCAAAAGCATCACTCTCATCTAAAGCTTTCGCAACTTCTAACGTGCCATGACCATAAGCATTGGCTTTAATAACCGATATAACTTGGCTATTGGGAGCAAGTTGTTTTATGTGGTTAAGATTATGTTGTAGTGCAGCAAGATCAATACTGGCGACAGGATATGATGTCACAACTACTCATCACCATAACTGTCATAGTCGTTATAGGCAAAATTCTCAAAGCGGGTGTACTTGCCTTGAAACGTTAATATCACTTTACCTATCGGACCATTACGTTGTTTACCGATAATAATTTCGGCTTTGCCTTTTTCTGGCGAATCTTCGTTGTACACTTCGTCTCGATAAATAAAGACAATCAAATCCGCATCTTGCTCAATCGCGCCTGATTCACGTAAATCAGACATAACGGGGCGCTTATTAGGTCGTTGCTCTAAACTACGATTCAACTGAGACAGCGCTATAACAGGCACTTCAAGTTCTTTGGCTAATGCTTTTAATGATCGTGAAATTTCTGATACTTCTGTAGCTCTGTTTTCAGAGCTACCACTACTGCCCTGCATTAACTGAATATAATCGATTACGATCAGGCTCAAACCATGTTCCCGCTTTAAACGTCGAGCTCTTGCACGTAATTCGGTTACCGTTAACGCTGGCGTATCATCAATAAACAACGGAGCTTCATTCAGTAACGCAATAGCCGACGTTAACCGAGGCCAATCATCATCATTTAACCGGCCAGAACGCAGGCGACTTTGATCTATCTGCCCAAGTGAAGATAACATCCTCATTGCCAAGGAATCCGCTGGCATTTCCATACTAAATACAGCAACAGGTTCTTTGCTTTTAATGGCCGCATTCTCAGCCAAATTCATCGCGAATGTTGTTTTACCCATCGAGGGTCGACCAGCAACGATCACTAAATCTGCCGGTTGCAACCCAGAGGTTTGCTCATCAAAATCGCTAAATCCAGTAGAAAGCCCAGTGATCGGGCTATCATTTTCAAATAAGGTATCAATACGATCAACAACTTTACTCAGTACTTCTTTAACCTGAACAAAGCCGCCACCACGTTTGGCGCCTTTTTCAGCGATCTCAAACACTTGTTTCTCAGCCAGATCCAGCATATCTTCACTGCTACGACCTTCAGGATTAAATGCGACATTGGAAATCGCAGAGCCAACTTGAATAAGCTGGCGTAGTACCGAACGCTCTCGGACAATAGCCGAATAGGCGCCAATATTAGCGGCACTCGGTGTGTTTCTAGCTAACATGCCTAAGTAGGCCAGCTCACCCACTTGATCGAGTTCGCCACGTTTATCGTGAAACTCAGCTAGCGTAATAACATCAACCGGTAGGGATTGCTCAAAGAGCTGTGCAACAGCACGAAAAATAAGTTGGTGATCACGACGATAAAAGTCTTGCTCAACCAATAAGTCAGCAACTTTGTCCCAACTACTATTATCGAGCATCAGTCCACCAAGCACAGATTGCTCAGCTTCGACAGAATGGGGGGGGATTTTAAGTGATTCTGTGGCCGTATCCTTGTACGAATCTGGATATGTCATATCTTCCACAGCAGTCACCTATCTGTTTTGCAAATAAACATAATTACTACCACACCCAGTGGCCATAATTAAAAAATAAATGGAGTCGTGCTAGCACGACTCCATTATCTTACTTCTTTCTTACTATTTACTCGTCTTCTTGCGCTTTAGCAATTGCTTCGGCTTCTTCTAAAGCCGCTGCTTTTGCTTTTGCTGCACTTTCTACTGCAGCTTTCGCTTGAATTTCTGCTTCTGATGTTACATCGACTTTAACAGTCACAACAACGTCGGCGTGCAGTTGAATATCAATATTATATTCACCAGTATGACGTAAGGCACCTGTAGGTAGGCGTACTTCCTTATTTTCAATATCTGCACCAGCAGCATTCAACTGCTCAGCAATATCAGCTGCGCCAATTGAACCAAATAGCTTACCTTCAATACCCGCGTTAGCTAAGATATTTACATCACCAGCCGCGACAAGTTTTTCTTTACGCTTCTCAGCTTCAACCAGAACTTTAGCTGCTACAGCTTCTAAATCAGCACGGCGAGACTCAAACACTTCTCTATTTTTCTTGTTCGCTGGTAACGCTTTACCATTTGGTACCAAGAAATTACGACCGAAACCAGATTTAACGCTAACTTCATCGCCTAGGTTACCAAGCTTCTGCATTTTCTCTAGCAAAATTACTTGCATCGTTCTACCCTCATTCGCAGTATTAAACTGCTCTAAAAGTTACTCGTATTTATTCAGCTGAATATCTACGAAAATTCATCCACTGTTCCAAAACACCTACTGTTGCGAGTAATACCACCATCTGCGGCATCATTACAACGAGCAGTACATACACTGCTATTAGCCAAAACTTATGTTTCTGTTGCTGCTTAACGATGGCATGAACAACGGATAGTCCTTGCAAAGTAAAAACCGTTAAAGCAACTGGCAAACAATCCACCAGTAAACTCAAACTTCCTTGCAATGGTGATACCGCTATCACCACTAACACTATCGTTATTAATGCCACTTGTTTGCCTAATTTAAGTTGGCAAAACTCCACAGCAAAACTACCTGGGTTAAACATTTTAGCTTGCCATGCTCTGCCTATTAATAAGCCAAACATCACATTTACGCTAAGTACGGCAGCAATTAAACCGGTCATCATTCCCGACAAACTCACTAGTAACTCTTGAGTTTGCATTTGATCAAGCTGCCAACCTGGCTGCTGACCTAACATTTCTAACAGTGGTGATAACATCTGTTGCCACCACACCGCAGGATCTGGCAACACTAAATGTGTGCCTAATACCACCAAAATGCCTAATCCACAGGCTGCCAATAAACTCGCAGCCAGTGAGCGGGTATAACCCAATACCAAGGTGACAGCCAATACTGGCAACCAACTTGATAACAAAAACACGCCAGAGATATAAAACTGTCCCAGCAACAATCCCGCAAGTAATGTAAATATTACGGTTGCAGCTGCAACAACTTTTACTCCTTCTTTGGGCCCAATACGTAACGTAGTGAGCACAAGTACACCACTGGCTAAATAACTAAGTGGTGGTAACATTAACGCGGCGAATGAAAGCAATGCGGTGGTGATAGCGGCTTGCCATCTTCCTTGCACTGCAAATGTTGCAATTCCACTCAACATGTTTGTTACGTTTTACCTTTGACTAAATGTTTTGAACACTATCACCTTTAATTACTTATGCATGTCGCAATAAGGAATTAACGCCAAGAAACGCGCACGTTTCACACAAGTAGAAAGCTGACGTTGATAACGTGCTTTAGTACCAGTGATACGGCTAGGAACAATTTTTCCTGTTTCTGTGATGTAGTTTTTCAGTAGATTTACATCTTTATAATCGATTTGCTTAACACCTTCAGAGGTGAAGCGACAAAATTTTCTACGTCTAAAAAAACGTGCCATTATTATGCTCCTTTAAGGTTTAAGCGT